>CAJTZJ010000007.1 GCA_910583925.1 uncultured Eubacterium sp.
TGATTACAGCAAGCATCGGAATGCTCATAACCTGAAACTGTGCTGCAAGCTCCGGCTGCTCATCAACATTGATTTTGCCGACTTTAACATCGCTTCTATCATCCGAAATCTCCGATACAATCGGACCTACCATACGGCAGGGCCCACACCAATCGGCATAGAAATCAAGAAGTACGGGCTTATCGGAATTCAAAACTTCACTTGCGAAATTTTCTTTACTTATTTTAATTACAGACATTTTTGTATCCTCCTCTGTTTTGTTATACCATTATTATAACCGATTTTTAATCATAGTTCTGTGATATTGTCACTTATCGCTTTTCTGTTGCGTAATTTGCAATATTGTATGTTAACATTACTTTTCTTTATAGTAGAGCATACAATGGCAAAAGCCTTCAAAATTTGAATCGGCAATTTGCGCCTTAAACTCCTTACACATACACTTTGTATCATCCGTCTTTTCTATGCGGCAGGGACAATAACCGCCTGTCTTTTTAAGTCCCTCTTTCACTGTTTTAACTATTTCCATATCAGAATTCAATTTGATTTTCATCTTTCTCCTCCTATCAGTTGTTTAATATAGTTTTCCAAAATGTTCTCACGCATAGCACCGACTCTTGTATCATAAAGTGAGCCGTCAGCATGAATAAATACGGTTTCGGGAATAGAACGCACACCATAAGTATTGGAGGCATCATATTCCAAATCATAATACACAGGGAAACTGTAGCCGTTATCAGATACAAATTGTTTGATGCTGCTTTCGGTATCACTCTGTCCGTCGGTAAGATTTATCATAAGAAACACAACATCGTCCTTATATTTCTCATAAAGAGAATTAAATGCCGGCAGTTCGGACTTACACGGACCGCACCAGGACGCCCAGAAGTTTATGACTATCGGTTTTCCGAAACAATCCGAAAGTTTAACTTCATTCATTTGTGAATCGTAAACCGTGAAATCATCCGCCTGAATAACAGCATCGGAAATTTTATTGTCCGAAGTACTGTCAATAGAATACTTTTCCGAAAGTTTAGGATAAAGAACTGCAGCCAACACCATAACTGCAGCAAAAACGCACGCAACAATTAACCAAACTTTATTTTTCATTTTAATGCACCTCACAATGTAATTGATAATATTGAATTAAGCAGACCAAACGCCATCAAAATTCCCACGATAATCAAAGCAATACCGCTAATCAAATTGATTATTTTGTAATGCTTTTTAATAAAGGTAAACGCACCTGAAAGTTTTTCCATAAGAACTGACGATAATATAAACGGAATACCAAGTCCAAGTGAATATGTCAGCAGTAATGCTGCACCTTTTAAAGCACCGCCTGTACTTGATGCAAGCATCAGTGCAGAGCCGAGAAAAGCACCAACACAGGGAGTTAAACTAACGGAATAGATTGCACCGAACAGAAAGGCTGATGCAATTCCTGTTACTTTATAGCTTTTATTCATTCCCTTGAAAAACGGAATACGGAAAATCTCTAAATAAGAAAGTCCAAACAATATTACGATAACACCTGAAACAATATTCACAATGGTTTGATATTCGGAAAGCAGCTTTCCAAGTGTTCCGGAAAAAACACCAAGTGCCGTAAACACAACCGTAAATCCCACAACAAAAGCAATAACCTTAACTATCATTTTAGGACTTTTGCCGTCATCTTTGTTCTGCCCGGCAAAATAGGAAATATATACCGGCAGCATTGGCAGCATACACGGTGATATAAAAGAAATGATTCCTTCTAAAAATGTAATGATGTAATCCATACGCATAATCCTTTCATCCGTTTACAGTATTATTATATTCATTTGATTTATCATTTTCCGTGATGTTATCACATAAAACGCCTCCTACAGTAGTTTTCACTCTACCATAGGAGGCGTTTTTCAAATATTAATGGAACTAAAAATCAATGTAGGCATTATAATATATATTCTTTGAGCTTTCTCTGCCCATTCAAAATAAAATCAATAATAAACTCGCTGTCTATCTTAACAGGAATTTTATCCATACAATCAATAATCATTTCTTTTGTAATAACAGGTATTTCAAGAGATTGAAACAGTTCTTTTGCCTTGCCGTTATTATCAAGAAATTCAAAGAAAAAGCGAAGAATGCCGTCCTTTTCCCTGCTCACATCACTTGGATAACCATTCGCAATAAGAGCAATGTTATTATCATAATTCGGCGCAAGAGAAATTAATTTGCCTGTTTCAACATCCCGGAGCAAACCATAATTATTTGTATGCCTATCCATATTATAGCAAATAGAATCGAGATAAAGCATTTTAAGATAATCAACCGCGATCTCTTTTGACAAGGTCATAAAATAATCAAAGTTATCACTATAATCCTCATTATCACCCATAACCGAACAAACAGGCTCAAAATTCACCCTGCCATCCGTAAAATCCTTTGTTTTAACATAGCCGTCATCATATTCATAATCAGCCATATTAAATCCAAGTGTTTTACCCAAATTGCAAATAAAGAGTTCGGAAAAAATCTGATTATTATTACCGCTTTTATACATCCACCACTTGCCGTCAAGCAAACGCCAGCACTTTTCAAAACTACCGATATTTGTAAGTTCAGGAGTTCGTGACGGCTTTTGATTAAAGCTATCAGGATCGCCTTTAAGCGCAAGAGTATCAAAAACATTTTCATTGAACTGAACTTCATTCCAAGTCAAGCTTTCATCATCCGATTTAAACCAATAATTATCCGTAATTGTAACCGCATTTACAGCAAGTGCGGTATTTGCATCATCACGATTTGCAAGACGCAGCACTTTTTTCAACAGGCGGGAATTTGCTCTGTGCGAGTCAATCGCCCTACCCTCAAGCCAAGAGGTAAAATCTTTGCCATTGATAAAATGCAATGGCGCAAATTGCTTATCAACATCAACAACTAATCCGTTTTCAATTCGAACAACCTGCCTGTCAGCAGACATTACATATCCATTTGAATCAATCATAACTTTACCTCCTTTGCTTGCTTATACTCATACTTTACCATAAAAAGATTAAATAATCAAATCACAATTATTCTTCATACTGTTCGTATTTATACATTCCGACTGCTTTTAATATTTCTACAACATCATAAATGGATTTACCATCTTTTTCATAGCGTTCACTTTCGCCGGCATTATCTTGAGAAAAATAATCCCACGCAGTAATCAGATTATCAGTTTCAGGTATATCAAGAGAATTGAACACATTAATCAATGGCAACAAATCATCTCTTGTATAAGCTTTGATTACATTATATTTATACTTTCCAATCTCTCTGCCGCTTTGTGACAAGACACCGAAATGAGAAAGTCCATCATTGATAAGTATATCACCAAACTTATCCAGCAAATAGATAATATATTCATCCGTAATATTATCCAGATAATAAACATCCATATGCTTACTTTCTAACTGATAAAATCCTTCTTCATTCATTCCGATTATACTTTCATCGGCAATGTTTGCAGGAATTTCAATAAACAAACAAAATTTGTTACCCTTCTCTATTTTAACAAACTGCTCCATTACTTTGCGGATATTTTCAACACTGATGTTTGCATAAATCCGATTTCCATTTATTTCATATTCTTCTTTAAGTGCAATATTTCCATTAATTTTAGCACCTTTAATTAAATTGAACATATTATCTTTCCTCAATCAAATCGGCTTTTGCCATTCTGTAATATCTTCAGCAATTTCAACTAAATACTAAATAAGTTTTATCATATTCATAATACTCCCTATTCGGAATTAATTTAAAAAAATCACAAAAAAATTCCGATATCGGAATTTTCATTACCTTTTTCATAGGCATATTCTAAATAATATTATATTGAATTAATCATCATATGTTACTCTGAAATAATCCAGATATTTCTTAAACCTATCCTGTGCGGTCAGGCAGGTATCAATCAAAAAACCTTTTTCACTTGACCATTCTTTAAGACTCTGTAATAAAACAGTTTTAAATCATCATCAATAATAAAAGGAACAATATTATACTTCAAACATTCCTTAAAAAGTATCAGTCTTCCAACTCTGCCGTTGCCGTCCTGAAATGGATGTATTCTTTCAAAATCAACATGAAAAGAAATAATATCTTCTATCGTCTTATTGTCCTTGCTATTATACTTTTCAAGCAGTGCCTTAATTTCATTATGAACATTTTCCGGAGATGTTGTTTCCCTGTCTGCAACCTCATTTGGCAGTTTCTTATACTCACCAACAGCAAACCAATCCTTCCGGCTGTCGGCAGTTCCTGATTTAAGAATAAAGTGCAGTTCTTTAATCAGCTTTTCACTGATCTGCGAATTTGCACAGTCAATGATTTTATCAATGCACCTGAAATGATTAGCCGTTTCAATCACATCATCAACATTAACTGTCTGCTCTGTTACGCCAATCGTATTCGTTTCATAAATAAATCTTGTCTGATCGTGAGTGAGCCTGCTGCCCTCCATATGATTTGAGTTATAGGTTAGCTCAATCTGAATTTTGTGGTAAATCCCACCTGTAAGATGATTTTCTTTTTGCTCTTTTAAAATATCAAGAAGAGTAGAACTTTTCTTTTTATTCAACCTTTCAGGTTTAACTGCATTTTCAGGAATATTCCAAATCTTGCCGATAAGAACGGCTCCGTCAACTCTGCCCTCATTACAGTAATTACGAACGCTTCGCTCGGAAACGCCCCATTTTTCAGCCATTTGAGAGCTTGTTAAATACTTTTTTTCCATATTATCACCAAGATTATTATACCATCTTATCGGCAAAATATCAACGTTACAATTTAATCATAAAAATATTTTTGCCGATATGTTATATTATCTTTTCATTTATCGTATAAAAAAGTCAATACCACTTCTAAAAAGAATTGGTATTGACTTCAAAGCATTAATAATTATTTAATCGGTTTAACTGGATACCACAACTCAATATAACCGTATTCCCTATCTCCTCCGTAAATTTCAAAATTAGGACCGTCAATTCTTTCATATTTGGCAGTCGGCAGCCATTCAGAATAAAATCTTTTCTGAAGATTTTCAAGAACACCGAAAATCTCATCCCATTTAAACCTTTCCGAAGGGAATATTGCATAGGTCTGTGACGGAATATGACGAATCTTATACCCCTTAGTATTTGAATTTTCCGAAACAAAGGCACACAGCATATAGGAATATGTGTTGCCAAAAGTTTTTCGATAGTTTTCCACACCATGAATTTTACATAAATCCTGCGGCAAAAAATCAGGCAAATCACCTGACGCCTCAAATAATTTTTCATAATCACCGTTTCTGTGTGATTTCTGCCACAGCTGTGCAGGGCTAATATATTTCTTATTTCCTGATAATGATGCTACTGTCTCAATACCGAAAACATCAAATGCCGGTTTGGTCTCAATTCTGTAATTCATAGGTATTTCTCCTTTTATTGAAATCTGAAAAGAGATTTTCGGATAAATTTTCAATGCCGCACCGGATTTTTTCGCTTCCTTCGGTGTAATGCCGTGAACCTTTGAAAAAGCTCTTGAAAAAGAAATCGGCGACTCATATCCGTATTTCATTGCCACATCAATCACCTTGGCATCAGACTTCTGCAAATCCAATGCCGCTGCGCTCATACGCCTCCTTCGTATATATTCGGCAAGAGATATGTCCGTAATAAATGAAAACATTCTCTGAAAATTATAGGATGAACAGCATGCTCTTTGAGCCGCTTCTTCAAAATCAATATTCTCGGACAGATTGTCCTCAATATAATCAAGTGCGGCATTCATCTTATCTACCCATTCCATGTTTACCTCTCCTTTCATCCCAAGCATACTGTTTTTTTCTCAGAAAGTCGCAACAATTTATGCACAATTTGATATAAACAGAAAAAATAGCAAATTTATTTAATAAATAAAAAATAATTACGCAATTTCTTCAAGATACTTTTGCTTTGTTTCTTCAATATATTCAATTACCTGCTCATAAGCATCCTTGAATTTGAAATTGATTGTTATATTGCCGCCCTCGTGAACAAGGATTGTATCAACAAGTTCCGTTAAAATTGGTCTTGTGAGCTTTTCAATTCTGCCGTACTGTTTAAAATGCGTAATAAAATCATTCTCTTGTATTATGCCGTTTGAATTGTTTTCAAGTGAGTTCTGCAGTTCCGTAATCTTGTCATCAAGAGCTTTCATTCGCTCGTTTATCCCTTCTTTGAGTGTCATATACTCCTCTTTGGTGATTGTGCCGTTTTTCCAATCGGGATACAAATCCACCATCATATTTTTATATTTATCACGCTCGGCAATATTTTTATCAAGAGATTTTTGAAGCAGATTTGACTGCACAGCATTCTTGCTTTTCAAATCAATTTTTTCTATAATCTCATCAAGTTCAAGAGCCGTATCAATCATCGTCTGAATCGTTACAAGCACTGTCTGCTCCAGCTTATCAATCCTGATGGAATGAGGCGTACAAGCACCGCTGTCCATTTTTCTTGATGTCACACAGCGGTAATATTTATATGTGCCGTAGGAATGATTGTTGGTCTTTTTGCTCATTGCTCTGTGACAGTCTGCACATTTTACAAAGCCTGCAAACAAATCAACCTCAGTCTTCTTCGAAGCAGTTCGGGTATTACGATTAAAAAGTGACTGAGCCTTATCAAAGGTTTCCTTGTCAATAATCGGCTCGTGCGTATTCTCAACAATGATCCATTCATCCTTTGGAATAGAACGGCACTGCTTAATCTTGTAGCTGATTGTTGTGTTCTTGCCCTGTACCATATTGCCGATATACATTTGATTGGACAGCATACGGCGAACTGTCGAATCACACCACAAGCCATCATTGTTCTGACCGCTTGTATGCTTATAGTTCCAGCCTTTCATTTTCTTATAGGTAGAGGGATTCAGAATACCAAGCCTGTTAAGTTCTTTGGTAATACCAATAATGCTTTTACCCTCAATAAACCATTTATAAATTTGCCGAACAATCGGCGCAGTTTCTTCATCAATAATCAGTTTATGATGATCCTCAGGATTTTTCAAATAACCATAAGTCGGAAATGAGCCGATGAACTTGCCCTGTTTTCTGCTGACATTCAGCGTACCACGAACATTAACCGAAGTCGTTGCAGCAACACTCTCATTGATAACATTCTGCACACCTACTGTGATACACTTTGTTGCAGCATTCATACTGTTTGAAATTGAGTCAACACCATTATTGAGCGAAATAAAACGCACCTGTAAGCGAGTAAAAACATCATCAAGATAGTGCCCTGCATCTGTGTAATTTCTGCCGAAACGAGATAAATCTTTGACAATTACACAGTTGACCTTGCCGTCATAAATATCCGCCATCATTCGCTGAAAGCCCGGTCGGTCAAAATTTGTACCACTCCAACCATCGTCAATGTAAAAATCGTAAAAATCAATATCAGGATGCTGTTTGAGATATTCCTTTAAAATTTCACGCTGTGATGTTACGGAATAGCTTTCCTGCTTATCTCCGTCCTCTTTTGACAAACGAATATAAAGAGCAGCCTGCCAGATGTTTTTTCTGTGAGGCTGCTCCAAAATTTCTTTATACTTATCCATAGCGTACCTCCATAAGTTCAGTTGAACGTATGGCAATATGCAATTTTTCTACACAAGCAGATTATAACATACCGCCATATTATTTTCAATGAGTAAATTTTGTCAATTAGATGAAACAATGTTCACTATGGAGTCGGATAAATTCTTGTCACCGGAGCAATTGATTTTCACACCGACATCACCCACACGGAAAATATACGGATTTTTTATATCCTGAAAATACCTTCTTGCACGATTGATAATCGGCTCATCAACATCAATTTTCAGATTTGTAACATCAGGCAAATCATTGATTTTGCAAGTGTTAAAATCAGCCTTTCGGCATTCATCAAGCTGTGATTTCGTAAACATTCTGCCAACACGCCTTTCCCCAATTATTGTTGGCATATAATGTAATTTTATGCTGTTAAAATTTACTAATCCTGTAATTTTTTGGCAGTTGTAAACGAACCTTTAAAAATATATTTTTTTGCTTTTACATATTTATTTTGCTATCTCTGCTCAACTCCTTGAATGCAGTGAATAAAGCAATATGTTTCGTCATTCGTTCGCTATACTTTTACTTGAAGATGTAGATATAAGATATATCCAACAACTGCTCGGTCACAGTTCAATCACTACTACGCAGATTTATACACATATCAGCATGAAAAGCATCCCAGAAACAAGCTTGTTATATAAATATTTTTTCTCTATTATATAGTGTCGAAAATAGTAAAAGATAACACGAAAAGTTTTAATTTTTTTAAAAAAATTTCCCTATTCAGGAAAATGAATAGGGATTTTGTGGGTTATTCTGTTTTATTGTAGGTAAAAATCAATTCATCAAAGATGATTTCTCGGACTTGGTTTGTGATGTTATTCATTGATTGCACCCAAAGCATTTGATTTTCTGCTTTGAGTTGTTCGGTTATGCCCTGCTTTTCTGCAAAGTCTTTGATAAGTTTATCGTACATTTCCTTTGCCTGTTTATCTATTGTTTCAAGATAATCGGCTAGGGACATTTTGCAGAGCATTGAATAATAGATTGTTGGGTGAAATTCACGCAGATAATTTGCGTGGCGGTGTCCCCATATACCTATTTCTCGTTTAGGTTGGTTTGCATCTTTGAAATCAGGATAATTGAGTCCGTCTATTTCAACATATGTAAGATTATTTTGCACTTTCATTAAATAAGTTCTCCTTAAATTTGATTAAGGTGAGGTTGCAAAAACTCCTTTCATAAGATTTTGTGTAGAAAAATTGCGTATCACCTTATGGTCTTATTCTATCATCTACAGGTGCCATAGCGGCGCCCATATTATTGGCATCTGTTATGCCCATATCGCAGATTGTGCCGATTGATACTGCTTTAATTTTTATGCCCTCGCCTATTTTTGCTATAACGGCAGAGCCTGCGCCTGTTACTGTCCACTGTGCACTGGGCGGTCTTTGACCTCCATATTCAAGCGGAAATCGAAACTGCCTTTCAGACGAGCAGAAATGGCTTGATGTTCCGGCAACAACATAATTTGCACCGCCGTCTACAAGCATTGAGCCAACGCACATAGAAAGCGCCATTGTTGAACAGGCACCATATAGCCCGACAGACGGGATTTCCAAATCCTTGATTGCAAACGCACTGCCCATACATTGATCCAGCAAATCTCCGCTTAAAATAAAACTAACATCTGACGGACTGACTTTCGCATTTGTTAATGCACGGATAATTGCATCGTGAAGCATAGCCGATTCAGCAAGTTCATATGACTGCTGACCCATAGTTGTATCTTCAAAAATGGCATCAAAATCTCCTGCTAAAGGGCCTTCGCCCTCCTTCTTTCCGCAAACGCCTGCCGAACCTATAACAATCGGCGGATTTTCAAAAAATACAGTTTTTCCTTTTATGTTCATCAAAAACACCTCTACTATATCTTTACCGAAAAAATTGTAATTATTGTTTGCATTTTTGAAAAAATATGAGATAATAATAGTAATTTACAGGAGGAAAATTATGCAGAATTTTCATACGCATACCTACAGATGCCATCATGCAAAAGGATCGGACCGTGAATATGTTGAAGCAGCAATAAAAGCAGGATATACTGAAATCGGATTTTCGGATCACACTCCTTATTTCTTTCCTGCCGATTATTATTCTGATTTTCGTATGAAGCCAAGCGAAACCGAAGAATATGTAAACAGCATCCGAGCATTGCAAGAAGAATACAGGGATAAAATCACGATTCGTCTTGGCTTTGAAGTTGAATACTATCCACAACTTTTTGATAAATTGTTGAAATTTTTAAAGCCCTTTAATTATGATTATCTTATTTTGGGACAGCATTTCACCAATAATGAATTTGATGAAAAATCATTTTACAGCGGACACAAAACATCCAGCATTGAAGTATTGGATACATATATTCAGCAGACCTTGGAAGCATTAAAAACAGGCGAGTTTTTATATTTTGCCCATCCTGATTTAATAAATTACACAGGTGACAAAAAGATTTACGAGGAAAGAATGCGCTGCTTTCTTAAAGAGCTTAAAAAGCTTAATATACCGCTTGAATGCAACTTTTTAGGCTTTTGGGATAAAAGAAATTATCCGAATAAAACCTTCTGGAAGCTTGCTGCAAAAGAGAATAACCCGGTTGTAATCGGACTTGATGCACATCAGCCGGAGGTTGATCTTGATAAAAAAAGACTTGATGAAATGAAAAAGTTTCTTGATGATTTGGGAATTAAACCAATTGAAGAATTAAAAATTGAAAAATAACAGATAACAAAAAAGCCATTGATTATGCAATCAGCGATTTGCTGAAAGTATTTCAATGGCTTTTTATGTTTAATCATCGAATATAAATAAATCATTAGGGGTACAATCCAGAATTTCACACAACTTTTCAATTGTTTCTAACTGCAGCCCTGTTAAAGTATTATCGCAAAGCTTATTAACAGTTTTATAAGTAGTCTGCATTTCTTTAACTAACCAATATCTTGTTTTCCCTTTTTTATTAAGCAAATTCTGCACATTCATTTTTATCATAATATCACCAATTAGATATTAACATTAATGTACCTAAAATATAATTAGCCTGTTGATAGTGTACCATTAGGTTGACTATTTTCTAAAAAGCGTGTATAATTAAGTAACAAGATGAATTTTTTTTGGGGAGAAAAATAAAATGGCGATAATTAGATGTCCAAATTGTAAGAATGAAATTAGTGGTAGAGCAATATCCTGCCCAGCCTGTGGAATTATTCTACAAAAAAGCGAAATATCATCAACAATAAACATTTGCAGAGAATGTGGCAGTGAATTAAGAAGTGATTACTCTTTTTGCTTAAATTGTGGTTGTCCACTTGATACAAAAAGCAATAAATCATCTCAACCACAACAGATTGAAGTTATCAATATAAAGCCATCAAAAACAACAAAAAAGAAAAGGAAAACAATTATTATTTGTATTATTTTAGTAATTGCCATTTTGGCTTCTGTTGCTTTATCACAAAAAATAAAAACAAAAAATTATAGCGAAACCTTGAGCAGTATTTCAACACTAATGATTGAGGGCACAACTTCAGCAGAAGAAGCCGGCAAACTAATACACGATGTATGGTATAATACCATTTTTGAAGAATTCGATTCTTTAACAGACGAATTCACAATGGATTCAGACGGATACAAGTTTTATGATGATTTTAATGAAGCATTATCAAATCTATTTAACGATTATTCTTTCAGTAAAAAGCTTGATTCAATAAAGGAAAATCTTGTTTCGGTAAATTCTATGATGAAAGAATTAACTAATCCTCCAAAAAAATATCAGGAAGCTTATATAATATTAAAAGATTTTTATGATGCTTATTTGGAACTTACTAATTTAGTACTGAATCCAACAGGAAGCTTGCAGACATTTACAGATGACTTTAATGAAGCCGATTCAAAAGTAGCAAATGCTTTAAAAAAAATCAGCATTTATATTGAATAGTAAAAAAGGAACCGACTATAAAATCGGTTCCTTTTTTATCCTAAAATTTCTTTTTGTTTTTTCTTACTGAAGCCTGTTAATACAAGATTATAGGATTTATCAAGCATTTCCTTCAGCAAATCATCGGGAACATTTCCATCTGCCTTTAGGGAATTCCAATGCACTTTATTCATATAGTAACCCGGGATTATATCTTCATACTGCTTTCTTAAAAAATCACCCTCAGCAGGTTCTAATTTCAGTGTAATATAGTGAGGATTATCATTATCATCCAGGCAAATTGCCGCAAACATTTTATCCTCTATTTTATAACGAATCCAATTCCATTCAGCCTGAAGGTCTTTTGATACCCCTGCTTTGCGCAACAAGAATTCATTAATCCAATTGTATTGCATAAGTTTTATCTCCTTAAATAAAAAACGCCTTAATATTTTCAATCAAGGCGCTTTATTTTTATCCTAATATTTCTTTTAAAATCTTTGTTACTTCTGCAGCAGGAGCTTTACCTCTTAACGCACGCATAGACTGACCGATAAGGAAATTGAAGGAGGCTTCCTTACCGCCCTTATATTCATCCACTGCTTTTTGGTTATTCGCAAGCACTTCATCAATAACTGATTTGATTGCACCTGTATCGGAAACCATTTCCATATTGTTTTCCTTAACATAATCGGCAGGGATAACATCCTGTTCAAAAACAGCCTTGAAAACCTTTTTAGCTGAATCACGGCTGATTTTATTGCCATTCAGAAGATTGATAACCTCTCCGAGAGAATCCAAACGGAAGCTCATATTTTCAGGTAAAAGCTGATTTTCATTCATCATCTTCATGAGTTCACCCATTATCCAGTTTGCACTGTCCTTAGGGTTTTTCGTTATTTCAACTGTTCTTTCAAACAATTTAACATATGCAACAGATGTGAAAATCATTGAGATATCATATTCAGACAAACCGAATTCAGACATATAACGAGCTTTCTTTGCTTCGGGAAGCTCGGGAAGATTTGCTTTGATATCATCAACATATTCATCACTAAGCTGAACAGGAGGCAAATCAGGATCCGGAAAATATTTATAATCCTGTGCATCTTCCTTGCTTCGCATTGCATAGGAATAGCCCTTTGAATCATCCCAGCGGCGGGTTTCCTGAACAACAGTTCCGCCATCCTCAATAAGCTCTATCTGACGCTGTGCTTCACTTTCAATAGCATTATGGATAGCCTTGAAAGAATTTATATTTTTCATTTCTGTTCTTGTGCCGAATTCAGTACTTCCCTTTTCCATAACGGAAACATTAACATCGGCACGGAGAGAGCCTTCCTGCATTTTACAATCGGACACACCGCAGAACTGAAGAATTGAACGAAGCTTTTCCACATATTCAACGGCTTCATCTGCAGAAGCAATATCAGGCTCGGAAACGATTTCAAGAAGAGGAACACCGCAGCGGTTATAGTTTACGAGCGTACAGTCAGACCATTCATCGTGAACAAGCTTGCCCGCATCCTCTTCCATATGAATTTCATGAATTCTAACCTTTTTCTTTCCGCCGTTTATGCTGTCATTAATCTCAATATAGCCATTTCTGCAAATCGGAAGATAAAGCTGGCTTATCTGATAAGCCTTCGGCAAATCCGGATAGAAATAATTCTTTCTGTCAAATTTATTATACATTGTTATCTCGCAGTTTGTTGCAAGACCTGTTCTTACGGCAAATTCAAGCACCCTTTCGTTTAAAACAGGAAGCGTGCCGGGCATACCTGAGCAGATTTCGCAGACATGCGTATTCGGCTCTCCGCCAAACTCTGTTGAGCAGGAGCAGAAAATTTTTGTTTTGGTTGCAAGCTCGGTATGAACTTCAAGACCGCATACGGTTGAATATTCCATATATTTTCTCCTCCTTAAACAAGATTCGGCTTCTGCTTATGCCAGTCTGTTTCAGACTGATAAGCATTACCTGCTGAAAGAATTGTTTTTTCATCAAACGGTCTGCCAATAAGCTGCATACCAACAGGCATATTGTTTTTATCAAAGCCACATGGTAATGCTAAAGACGGCAAGCCTGCAATATTAATCATAACCGTATAAATATCACCAAGATACATAGCGAGCGGATCGCTCAAGCCCTCACCCATTTTAAGAGCAGTTGTAGGAGCAACAGGACCGAGAAGAAAATCATACTTTTCAAAGGCTTCGTTAAACGCCTGAACAATAAGACCTTTCGCCTTAAGTGCCTTTATATAATATGCATCGAAATATCCGCTTGAAAGCACAAAGTTGCCAAGCATAATACGCTTTTTAACCTCCATACCGAAGCCCTCAGAACGGGATTTTAAATAAACATCACGAAGATTATCCGCTTCAGGCGATTTATAGCCATATTTAATGCCATCAAATCTTGAAAGATTTGAACAGGCTTCCGCACAGGCAATAATATAATAAGTTGGAATAGCATATTCAACGATAGGCATTGAGAATTCCTCAACCTCTGCACCGAGTGCTTTAAGAGCTTCCGCAGCGTTCATAACACTTTTGGCAACATCCTCATCAATACCTTCGCCGAAATAATCGCTTGGAATACCAACCTTTTTTCCTTTCAAATCCTTTGCATTTTTAATATCCTCAAGGCTGAATGGATTTCCGTTCATAGAGGTTGCGTCCTTTTCGTCCTTGCCGCAGATTACGGAAAACATTGCTGCAACATCAAGAGCATTTTTACCGACAGGTCCAATCTGATCAAGAGAAGAGGCATAGGCAATAAGACCATAACGGGAAACTGCACCATAGGTTGGCTTTAAGCCGGTTACGCCGCAAAATGAGCAGGGCTGGCGGATTGAACCGCCTGTATCGGAACCGAGAGCAATAACGCTTTCATCGGCTGCAACAGCAGCGGCTGCACCGCCCGAAGAACCGCCCGGAACTTTTGTAATATCCCACGGATTCTTTGTTGCACCATAAAAGGATGTTTCCGTAGTAGAGCCCATTGCGAACTCATCCATATTTACTTTACCGCAGGGAACTATGCCTGCTGCATCAAGCTTTTTGATAACAGTTGCATCATAAGGCGGTTTAAAGTTATAAAGAATTCCGGATGAACAGGAGGTTATATCTCCTTTTGTGCAGATATTATCCTTAATGGCAACAGGAACACCTGCAAGAACAGAGGTTGCCTCTCCGCTTTCAATAAGCTGCTGTGCCTTTTCTGCCTTTTCAAGAGCAAGCTCTTTATCAAAATGGGTATAGCAATTATAGGTTTTATCCTTTTCCTCAACTGCCTTTGCAACTGAATGAACCGCATCAACGGCAGTAAATTCCTTATTTCTGATTTTTTCAGCCACTTCAAGAGCGGTCATTTCAAAAATTTCCACTTCGTCCGCCCTCCTTAATCAACTGTTTTCGGAACAACAAATGCTCCGTCCTGGCTTTCAGGTGCGTTTGCAACGATTTCATCAGGGTTCATTGAAGCCTTAACCTCATCGGCACGAAGCACATTTGTAAGCGGGAATGAATGACTCATTGCTTCAACACCCTTTGTGTCAAGCTCGTTTAATTTATCAATATAAGTAAGAATATCCTGAAGCTCATTGCCAACCTTTTTTTCTTCCTCTTCGGAAAGGGTTATTCTTGCAAGGGATTCAAGATATTTAATTAATTCGGGAGTAATCTGCATTGTTAATCCACCTTAAAAATATTTTCGAGGGCAGGATAAACCTGCCCTAATTATGTGTTGTGTTTATTATTTTTCGGGAGCAGGTCTGCGAAGCTTGATATGTGTTTCTCGAAGCTGCATCTCCGTTACAGTATTCGGAGCACCGAGAAGCATATCCTGTGCATTTGAATTCATCGGGAATGCAATAACCTCTCGGATATTTTCTTCATCCTGAAGAAGCATAATCATTCTGTCTACACCCGGAGCCATACCTGCATGAGGCGGAGCACCGTAATGGAACGCATTATAAAGCGCACCGAATTTATCTTTAACAGTATCCTCGCTGTAGCCCGCCATTTCAAATGCCTTAACCATAACATCCGGACGATGATTACGAACGGCACCTGAAGAAAGCTCTACACCATTACAAACAATATCATACTGATATGCCTTGATTGTAAGCGGATCCTGATTTAGAAGCGCATCCATCTCGCCCTGCGGCATTGAAAACGGATTATGTGTAAATGCCAGATTTCCGTTTTCGTCTTTTTCAAACATTGGGAAATCCGTAATATAGCAAAGCTCAAAGCTGTCCTTATCAATTAAGTCAAGACGGTTGGCAAGCTCTGTTCTGATCTGACCGGCGAAATCGTTTACATGCTTCGGTGTATCACAAATAAAGAACAAAGTATCATCTGTTTTAAGATTAAGCTTTTCTTTAAGCTCAATTCTCTGCTCGGGAGAAAGGAATTTATCAATCGGACCTTTGAAGGAGCCGTCTTCAAGCACCTCAATATAGCCAAGTCCTTTCATACCGATTTCAAGCGCAAATTTAAGCATTTTTTCAAACCAGCCCTTGGACTGCTTTGCACAGTTCGGTACATTAATTCCGCGAACAGGCTTACCCTGGAATGCCTTAAATTCAACTCTTGAGAAAAATTCGGTTAAATCCTCAATAATAAGAGGGTTTCTTAAATCCGGCTTATCTGTACCATATTTGAGCATTGCCTCTTCAAACGGAATTCTTACAAACGGAGCAGGGCTAACCCTTTTTCCGCCCCCGAATTTTGTAAATGTATCATAAAGAACAGCCTCCGCAACTGCGAAAACATCCTCCTGCGTTGCAAAAGCCATTTCAAAATCAAGCTGATAGAATTCACCGGGAGAACGGTCTGCTCTTGCATCCTCATCACGGAAGCAGGGAGCAATCTGGAAATACTTATCAAAGCCCGAAACCATAAGAAGCTGTTTAAACTGCTGAGGAGCCTGAGGAAGCGCATAAAACTTGCCCTCATGCTTACGGCTTGGGATAATATAATCTCTTGCACCCTCAGGAGAAGAACAGGTAAGAATCGGAGTTGTAATTTCCGTAAAGCCAAGCTCTGTCATCTTCCGGCGAAGGAATGAAATAACATTGCTTCTGAACATAATATTATCGTGAACTGCTTTGTTTCTTAAATCAAGGAAGCGGTAGGTTAAACGAACATCCTCTCTTGTTTCCTTTGATTCGGAAATCTCAAAAGGAAGATTTTCAGTGCAGGCACCGAGCATCGTTAATTTATCCACCTTAACCTCAAGCTCGCCTGTTGCAATCTTTTTGTTAATTGTTTCTTCATCACGCTTAACAACAGTACCTTCAACAGAGATAACGCTTTCTTTCTTAAGATGATTAATCAGATCACCGTCATTCACAACAACCTGCGTTACACCATATTCATCACGCAAATCAATGAAAGCAACACCGCCATGATCACGGATTGTATCTACCCAGCCTGCAAGTGAAACCTTTTCATTCAGATTATCAAAAGTCAATTCGTTACAATTATGTGTTCTGTATGCCATAAAATATATTTCCTTTCAAAGAAAATTCCAAGTGAATATAACACTCCACTATAATTTCCGTAATAGTATAGCATATTAATTTTAAATTGTATATATAAAATATGCAAAAAATTCCGTTTCTTTTCAAGAAAAAACCTATAAAAATCAACGGATAAGAAAAAACGGCAGGAGTAAACCCCTGCCTACGATTTCTAACTTGATTTTATTCCCAAATAAACTCAATTTCTTCTGCATCCAAGTTTAAGCTACAGTTGTCATATACTATGCCTTTATATTTAATCCAAATAAATAAATCAATTTGTGCAAGCCCAAAATTTGGCGACACACCCGTAGCAATATATTCCCAAGACCAATAGCCTTTTTTCTTTCTGTATGCTATCTCTTTATTTGCTATTTCAACAAATTCAGAAAGGGACATAACTTTAACCTTATAAACACCATTTTTCTGTCTACAAGACTTCAATTCAACATTAACACAAGAATCCGCATCTTCTTCAAACCTGCACTTGATGCGGCATTTTGTAAAATCTTTGTATTTTTCAGCTACACTCGCTATATAATCCTCAAAACAACTAATATCGAAACTTAAGGTTAATTCATTATTCTCTAATTTGATTTCATATAAATCCTGATCGTGCAGAATGCCATCAGGTATGTAATGCTCACTCAGAACAAATTTCTCTGTCATAAAAACACCTCTTTTGTTCATTATAGCATAAGAAAAACCGAAGGGCAATATCCTTCGGTTTTGATACTATTTTGTTAAAAGAGTAAATTCTTTTGGCGAAAGGCGGATATAGCCGTCCTTTGAAACAGGGGTAAAAAGATTGTAGGAATTATCCCATTCCGTGCCTACATAAACATCGAACATTTCCGATGAATTATTCACTGCTACAAGCACCTGATTATCATCAGCAACACGCTTATAAGCAATCACATTATATCCGCTGAAAACAGGAACAAAGCTGCCATTTACAAACGCTTTACAGCCGTTTCGGATTTCGCCGAGCCTTTTATACCATTTATGAAGCTCTTCATCAATATCGTTCCAAGGAAAGCAGGCTCGGTTGAACGGATCCTTCATACCCTGCAAGCCAACCTCATCGCCGTAATAAAGGCTTGGAACACCGGGCAATGTATATTGAATTAGGCTTGCCATTTTCATCATGGATATTCCCTTTTTATAATTCGCTGCCGAAAGCACATTATGCTCATGCTGCCAATCTCTGCCATAGCCGTCGGCATTTTCTCCTGCAAGACGGGTTATTGCACGCTCTGTATCATGCGTTCCGATATGGTTCATAAGTACATTTAAAACACAAGGCGGATAGTTTTCAACAATACCCATAACCGCATTGAAAAAGCCCTCTGCACCGCCGTATTTAACAAAATTGAGCACAGCATCGGCAAAAGGATAATTCATAACACTGTCAAGCTGTTCGCCCAGCAAATAGCGTCTTCTTTCTCCATAAGCAAATTTATTTGTTGCATCCTCCCAGACCTCACCGATAATGATTGCATTTTCATTTTCAGCCTTCACGGCTTTTCGCAGATCATCAAGAAAAATATCGGGAAGCTCATCGGCCACATCAAGCCGCCAGCCGCTTATTCCGCAGCAAAGCCATTTTCTTAAAACACCGTTTTCTCCGCAGATATAATCACGATAGCTTTCGTTTTCCTCTATAATTTCCGGAAGAAGCTTTATCCCCCACCAGCTTTGATATTCATTCGGATAATCAATAAATTTGTACCAATCAAAATATGGGCTTTCCTTACTGTTATAAGCACCAACGCTGTTGTAATTACCATAGAGATTAAAATACTTTGAATCACAGCCGGTATGGCTGAAAACACCGTCAAGAATAATACCAATACCCTTTTCTTCCGCCGTTTTGCAAAGGGACTTCAAATCATTTTCAGTTCCGAGCAAAGGATCAATTTTTTCATAATCGGCAGTATCATATCTATGATTGGAATTCGCCTCAAAGATAGGATTCAGATAAATACAGGAAACACCGAGTTCCTTTATATAATCAAGCTTTTCTTCTATACCCTTTAAATCGCCGCCGAAATAGTCATTATTCCAAAGGCCGTTCATCTGACTTTCATGCCAGAACGGCTCATCTCCCCATTCCCGCATAACTCTTGTAGCCGGCACATTATTTTTCTTTTTACCGCTGCAGTAAAACCGATCAGGGAAAATCTGATAGATGATTCCGCCTTTAAGAAAATCAGGGGTTTGGAAATTCTTATCATAAACAGTCTGCTGAAAGTCACTGCCGTCTATACTGAAATCTCCGCATCCGTTCCCAACATTTTTAATAAAGGATTTTCCCCATGGTGTATCAAGCTCAAAATGATAGAAATAAAGACCGGAAGTCGTTGCCGAAAAATGAAGTTCCCAATATTCGTTATCATCGCCGCACATTCCTGCCCAAAACATTCCATAATAGACGGTTTCTTCTCCGTCCTTATACACGGCAAGGCTTGCACCTGTACACCCTAAGGAGCGGGGAACAACAATACGAAGCTTAACCGCTTCTTCTGTTGCAACAGCCGAAACAATTGATTTATATTCAGTTTTTCTTGAATCAAAAATTTTCATAGCACTCAATAAAACAGGGCGAATTAAAAGTTTTACCTAATTCATTCGCCCTTTTCAGATTTAATTATTTTGATTTTTTAGCAGTTTTTTTAGCTGCTTTCTTTTCAGCCTTAGGTGCGGCCTTTTTCTCTGCCTTTGGAGCAGGTTTTTCGGATGCAAACTGAACAGGCTTTGTATGCCAGATATTATTTGCATAATCCATTATGGAACGGTCTGCACTGAACACACCTGCACCGCTGATATTCATAAGAGACATTCTTGCGAATTTCTCTTTATCCTTATAAACCTTGGAAGCATATGCCTGCGCTTTCTGATAATCTGCAAAATCAGCAAGTGCCATATAAGGATCCACATTCATAAGACTTGATGAAATCTCTGTAAAGGTTTTACCGTTTACACCCATATTAATGAAATCAACAACATTTTTTAATGTAGGATTATTATTAATATAATTCATAGGATAATATCCATCACGCTGAAGCTGCTGAACCTCCGGTGTTTTAAGACCGAAGATGATAATATTCTCATCGCCTACCGCATCAGCAATTTCAATATTCGCTCCGTCAAGCGTACCGATTGTTACGGCACCATTGAGCATAAGCTTCATATTACCCGTACCCGATGCTTCCGTACCTGCAAGAGAAATCTGCTCTGAGAAATCAGCAGCAGGCATAAGCATTTCTGCAAGGCTTACATTGTATTCTTCCATAAATACAACCTTAATTCTGCCCTTGATATCAGGATCATTATTGATAAGCTTTGAAAGAGAATCAATAAGCTCAATTGTTTTCTTTGCCATATAATAGCCCGGGGCTGCCTTTGAAGCAAAGATATAGGTTTTCGGCTCAAATTTTATACCGGGATTAGCCTTAAGCATCTGATATTCAGCAATAATATTAAGAATATTAAGGCTCTGGCGCTTATATTCATGAAGTCTTTTAACCTGAACATCAAAAATGGAGTTCGGATCAATCTCAATACCATTTCTCTTCTTCACAACATCTGCAAAACGAAGCTTGTTGTTGTATTTGATTTTCTGAAGAGTTTCAAGTACCTGCTTATCATCCTTATAATCACGAAGCTTAAGAAGCTCATCACTCTTAGTAATAAACTTGTCGCCGATAAGCTCAGTTATGAACTTGGTGAGTTCCGGATTTGACTGGCAAATCCATCTTCTGAACGCAATACCGTTTGTTACATTCTTGAACTTATCGGGAGTAATTGTATAGAAATCATTGAATACTGTTTCCTTAAGAATTTCCGAATGCAGAGCAGAAACACCATTTACAGAATGCGAGCCTGCTACACAAAGATTTGCCATACGAACAACACCGCCCGAAACGATAGCCATTCTTTCAACTTTTTCTGCATCATGCGTTGTAGCCCAGACATAAGCACGGAAACGATTGTCAATTTCCTTTGTAATCTGATAAATACGAGGAAGAAGTCTGCTGTAAAGCTCCTCGCTCCAGCATTCAAGAGCTTCCTTCATAACAGTATGGTTTGTATAAGCAATTGTTTTTGTAACAATATTCCAAGCACTGTCCCAATCATAACCGCATTCATCAAGAAGAATTCGCATAAGTTCAGGAATTGCCATTGTAGGATGCGTATCATTAATATGAATTGCAATCTTTTCGGGAAGATTATCAACCGTACCGTATTTTGTTAAATGACGATGAATAATATCCTGAATGGAAGCAGAAACAAGGAAATACTGCTGACGAAGACGAAGAGATTTACCCTCAGGAGAATTATCGGCAGGATAAAGAACCTTTGAAATAGCCTCTGCCATTGCGGACTGCTCCATTGCCTTTATAAATGAGCCCTGATTAAAGAGACTCATATCAAGCTCAGGCTTGCGTGAAGCCCAAAGGCGAAGCCTTGAAACACCCTGACCCTTACCGGAAACATACATATCATAAGGAACAGCTGTAACGGTATTGCAATCACGCATTTCAACATGATGATAATCGCCGTCCCAACTATCCTCTACCCAGCCTTCAAAATTGATTTCAACAGCTCTTTCCTCTCTCGGAACAAGCCATACATCGCCGCCGGGAAGCCAGAAATCAGGAAGCTCTGTCTGCCAGCCGTCTATAAGCTTCTGCTTAAAGATACCTGCTTCATATCGGATTGAATAACCCATAGACTGAAATCCATTTGTTGCAAGACCATCAAGATAGCACGCAGCAAGTCTGCCAAGACCGCCGTTTCCGAGACCGGCGTCCGGTTCTTTGGAATAAAGGGCATCAAGACTGATATCATAGCTGCTTAACGCCTTTTCAAAAACATCTGTTAAACCAAGGTTATATAAATTGTTTTTCAGTGAACGGCCCATAAGGAATTCCATACAAAGATAATAAATCTGCTTTGTATCCTGCTGATCGGCAGTATGGCGAAAATCGCTGTTCATAGCAGCCAATTCATCACGAACAATCATAGCTACTGCTTTATAAAACTGTTCAACCGAAGCAGTTGAGGGGGTAACGCCGAAGAAATGACTTAATTTATCATTAATCATTTTTTTTGCCTGAGCGGCAGAAATTTGTGAATTCATATACAATACCTCCAAAAATTTAAAATTATAACGGTAAAAATATCCATTGTTTTGTTAATTATACACTAAACAAAGCTTATATTCAATAGTAACTATAACAATATATTATGCAGTTTAGCCTCTTTTTTTCACAAATTTATCAAAAAGAAGCTTTAATATATCCGTAACAGATTTAAAATTAAGAATCGTAATCATCGCAGTGATTCCCAATGAAATGAGAAAACTTGTCTTTTCATCAGGAACTTCATATATAACAAATATAGTTGAAGCAAGCATCAGAATTGCAGACGGCAAAAAGCTTGAATGATCAATTCTTATATTTACAAACTGCTTTGTATTTTTTGCTCTGATAATAAATACAACAACAAACGACACAGCAGTTGCAATAGCAGCACCATATGCCCCAAACTTTGGTATAAACACCAGATTCAGCACAATATTAATAATTGCCCCAACACCTGCTGTGAGCATTGAAAGAACACTTTTCTTCTTTGCCATATAAATAGAAGCATAAAAATTTACTAAACAGGAAAAGGTTGTTGCGATAACAAGAATAGGCTCATATTGCCACGATTCATAGTATTCCTTTCCAAGATAAACGCTTGTTATGAACTTGGAAAGCGTTATAAGAAACGCTCCTACAACAAAAAGCGAGCCGCTGTAAACATTAAATACATCAGAAAAGAATTTTGAATTTCCCCGGCTGTTATATTCATCAACAGCCGAAAGCTGCCATGCATCAATAAATATCGTTGAAAAAATGATAACAAAATTCGGAATTTTATAAGCAGCATTGTAAATACCGCTTTCAGCAACACCCTTGAAGAAAATTACCATATACTGATCCGATACATTTATAATCCACCAAAGAACAACAGTAGGAATAAGCGGAATGCAGTATTTCAGCATCGGAACGGATATTCGCTTATCAAGCCCTTTTTTGAAATCAATATATTTCCAAAGCTTTGCAACAGCAAACATAAGAATAACGGAGCAGATATCACTTGTGAAAATAGAAAGAATATAGCCGTTTATTCCCCATTTGAACACACCGAGATAAAGGAATGTAAAGCCGGCAGAGGTTGCCGTTGCTATAACTCCGTCTATCGCATAAAGTTTAACATTTCCCATTCCTCTTACAAATTGCTGGCACAATTGGCGAAGAGAAGAGCCGAGAAGCATAAGATAAAGCACCGTAACATATTCGCCCATATTAAAATCATTAATTGTGATTTTAGAAACCAGCGGCGAAAGAAGGCAAAAAATTGCAAAGCCTGCCAATGTTGTTGCCATTCCTGTTGTAAACACACTTTTCTTATTGGTAAATTTATCTATTGAAAACCTTAATGCTGCAGAGTTCACAGCAAGAGTAACTATCGGAACAAGAATATTAACAGCATTTTGAATAGAAGTAGCTCCGCCAAAATCGCCTGCTTCCATAACACGGGTATAAAAAGCAGTAAGCAAAACCGTCAGAAGCTTAGACGAAAAGGTTCCTATTGCAAAAATTATTGTATTTGAAGCCAGTTTTTTATACTTATCCATTTATTTACCTTTATTTTCGAAGCCAATCATACTTGAAAATCCGCATTTTAAAATTTATCTTATTTGTCCGTTTCCGAAAACAAGATATTTCGTTGTTGTAAGCTCACGAAGCCCCATCGGACCTCTTGCATGAAGCTTTTGGGTTGAAATGCCTATTTCGGCACCAAGACCGAATTCCCCGCCGTCTGTAAATCTTGTTGAAGCATTAACATAAACAGAAGATGAATCTATACGCTGCAGAAATTCCCTTGCATGCGCATCATTATCGGTGATAATCGCCTCACTGTGCCGGGTTGAATTTTTATTTATATGCTTAACAGCCTCATCCAGACTATCAACTGTTTTTACGCTGATAATATAATCAAGATACTCTGTTGAAAAGTCCTCCTCGTTTGCAGGAAGAATACCGTCAGCCGCAAGCATTGCTCGCGCATCGCCGCGGATTTCAACATTCTTTTCATCAAGAAGCTCTTTAATTTTCGGCATAGCTTTATTTATTATTGCCGAGTGAATAACTAAACTTTCACAGGAATTACAAACGCTGATACGCTGTGTTTTGGCATTAAAAATAATTTTTGCCGCCATATCAACATCTGCATATTCATCAACATAAATATGACAATTGCCCGAACCCGTTTCAATAACGGGAACTGTTGAATTTTCTACAACGGATTTAATCAGATTTTTACCGCCTCTGGGAATAAGACAATCCAGATAGCCGTTCATTTTCATCATTTCATTTGCTGAATTTCTTGATGTATCGGTAACAAGCTGTATACAGTTTTCATCAAATCCGCAGGATTTGATTGCCGCTCTCATAACCGATGAAATGGCAATATTTGAATTAATTGCTTCCTTGCCGCCACGAAGAATAACAGCATTTGCACTTTTCAGACAAAGCACTGCCGCATCGGCAGTAACATTCGGGCGTGCTTCATAAATAATTCCGACAACACCGATAGGAACAGAAACCTTTTGGATAACAAGACCGTTTGGTCTTTCAATCTTATTAAGCGTAATTCCGCAGGGATCCGGAAGATGAATAACATTTACAACACTGTCGGCAATATCATTAATTCTTTTTTCATCAAGCATTAATCTGTCAATAAGTCCTTTGCCAAGCCCAGCGTTTTCGCCGTTTGCAATATCAATTTTATTTGCTTCAATAATCGTTTCACTGTTTTTTCTTAAAGCATCAGCAATAGCCATTAACGCTTTATTTTTCTGTTCCTCCGTTACAGAAGCCAAAAAATCCTTTGCTTCAAGAGCCTTCTTACCTAAAGATATCATAATTACACCGCCTTAAAAAATGTGCCAACAGATTTTCCGTCAAGCACCTTATATATATCAGTCGGCTTTGCGCCGTTCATAATCACAACAGGGATTCCCGCCGAGGTTGCAATTTCAGCAGCCTTAACCTTTGTTATAAATCCACCTGTTCCCTTTGCACTTGCACCACCCGCAATAGAACGAATATCATCATTGATCCTATCTACATTTTCTATCAGCCTTGCATCGGGGTTTTCAGCAGGATTGCTGTCATAAAGTCCATCCGTATCCGTTAAAAGTATAAGCAAATCGGAATTTGTTATTTCAGCAACTCTTGCCGAAAGACAATCATTATCGCCATTCAGAAGCTCTTCAACCGATATGGAATCGTTTTCATTAACGATCGGAAGACAATCGTATTCTAAAAGCTGATTGAAAGTATCCACAAGATGCTTTTTACTTTCCTCATTATAAAGCTCATCCGATGTGAAAAGAAGCTGGCTCACAACAACACCGTATTCTGAAAACAATTTATCGTAAAGAAACATTAATTCACACTGACCGACCGCTGCAGCAGCCTGCAGACCTTTTGTTGTTGACGGCTTTTCGGAAAGTCTGAGCTTACCCGTTCCGACACCGATTGCACCGGAGGAAACAAGAATAACCTCATACCCTGCATTTTTTAAATCAGACAAAACCGAAGCAAGCTTTGCAATTCTTGCAATATTAGTTTTTCCCGTTTTATGCGTTAAAGTTGATGTTCCAACCTTAACAACAATTCTGATCTTTTCTTTTTCACAAAACATTTTTAAGTTCTCCATATATATAATTAAAAACATTATATCAAAATACTTTAGGTTTTTAAAGGCTTTTTTGTATGTTTTTAGTTTTTTCGGGTAAAAATAGAAACGGAGGTTGAAACATATGTCATTTCGTAATACTATAAGACTTTTTTCTTACGCCGTTTGCATTGTTGCGGTGCTTGCAGCATATGCAATTATCGGAAACAATCAAAGCACGGCATATAAAACAAAACTGGAGGCAGTTTATCAGCAAAGCTTAATGGAATTATCCGAATGTCTTGATTCGATTGAAACCAATTTAACAAAAAGCGGATATGCTGCAACGCCAACAATGATGGCAACGCTTTCGGAAGACTTATATTCCGAATGCAGCCTTGCAAAAAACGAGCTTTCACATTTGCCGATTGAACAGATGAATCTCAGCGGCACATATAAGTTTTTGAGCCAGGCAGCCGATTATTCCCAATACCTTTCCGAAAAAACAAGAACAGGTACCGAGATAAGCAACGAGGAATATGAGAATATGCAGAAGCTTTTGGAATACGCCAAAAGCTATTCAAAAAGCGTTAATGAAATGGTAACAAGGTGTACAAACGGCGGAGATATTACAGGTAACGAGGTAAAGAGCAAAAATTCCAACGCAAATGTTGCTTCACTTTCCCTTGATTTCACACAGGCAGAAGAAGCCTTTGCAGATTATCCTACACTGATTTATGACGGCCCGTTTGCAGATGCCGTACTAAACCGAGAGCCTGCCGTTACGAAAGATGCTCCGGCAAAAACGAGAGATGAATGCCTTAAAACAGCAGCAAAGGCACTTTATGTTAATACAGATAAGCTGACCTATTCCGGCGACAGCAACGGAGCTATTCCCTGCTATAACTATACAATGGACGGATACACGGTTGCTGTTTCAAAGGGCGGCGGATATGTAGCTTATATTTTGGGAAGCGGCAAGGTTAATTCACAATCCATTACACAGGAAAATGCAGTTAATGTTGCAAAAGCATATCTTAAAAAGCTTGGATATCAGGATATGGTGCAAACCTATTACGCAGTTGAAAACAATGTTTGTGTAATAAACTTTGCTTATGCAAAAAACAATGTCATTTATTATTCCGATTTAATTAAGGTTGGCGTTTCTCTTGCAGACGGAAAAATCTATTCCCTTGAGGCAGATGGCTTTTTGACAAATCACAGAGAAAGAAATGATTTTTCAATGAAAATTGCAGAAAAAGATTTGCGGAAAAAGATTTCAAGCCATGTAGAAATCATTTCATCAAGACACTGTGTTATTCCGAAAAAGAACGGCAAAGAAGCACCCTGCGTTGAGTATCATTGCAGAAACAAGGCTACCGGCGATGAGGTTTTGATTTATATTAATACAACTACCGGCGAAGAGGAAAATATTCTTATGCTTCTCTATTCCGATAACGGAACATTAACCAAATAATAAAAAATAATTTGAATAATAGATAATCAACAGACAATAATATAACAGAAAGGAAGTAGTTAATATGAAAACTAAAATCATAGTATTTGCACTTGCTTTTGCAGTTCTTGCCGCAATTTTTGTTGGCTGCAGTAAAAACAACAATGACACGGAAACTACAACAAACAACACAACTTCAACCACAAGCACAACAGAAAATACAAGCAATATGATTGAAGATGATGCTACTGATGTCAGCGACGCAGCAGACGACATTGGCAATAATGCCAGCGAAGCAGTTTCCGATATCGGCGAAGCAGCAGACGATGCAGCAGACGGTGCAGGCAATGCAGCCAAAAAGGTTGGCGACGCAGCAAAAGATGCTTTAGGTTAAACAATAAGCAAAAAGCACAAAAAAACGAACGGCTTTTACATCCGTTCGTTTTTTCTTTGTCCATAAAATCAATCCGTAAAGCAATAATGCTTTACGGATTTAAAACATCAATTATTCTTCGTCAGAATCCTCTTCACAATCACATGAAAGCTCAAATTCAAGATATTCACCGCAGGAAGGACATTCAATGCCACCCTCTTCAATTGTGCATTCATCAACAACGATTGCTTCGCCGCAAGCAGGGCATTCAAGCTCATATTCACAGCAGTCATCATCGCAGCAATCACAGTCACAATCGCAGTCATCATCAAGGTAATCCTCAACATCTGCAAGCGCCTCGTCAATTTCATCAACCTGCTCTTCAACAGCATCAATTTCCTCATAAATATCATCAATATCATCAACAATATTTTCAATTACCTCAATAATTGCTTTATAAATTTTTGCTTCTGATTCATTTTTAACCTCAAGACCGTCAATAAGACCCTTAAGATATCCAAGACTTTCAATCGTATTCATAAATATCTACTCCTTTTAATTATGCTCTTTCCATATATTCACAGGTTCTTGTGTCAACACGGATAGAATCGCCCTCATTAATGAAAAGAGGAACACGGATTTCTGCGCCTGTTTCAAGAGTTGCAGGCTTAAGTGTATTTGTAGCAGTATTGCCCTTGAAGCCCGGATCTGTTTTTGTAACCTCAAGTGTAACAAATGTCGGAGGCTCAACGCCGAACACCTTACCTTTATAAGAAAGAATACGGCAAACATCATTTTCCTTAACAAATCTGAAATTATCGCTTAAATCAGCCTCTGCAACTGGAACCATATCGAATGTTTCCTGATCCATGAAATAATAAAGACCATCATCACTGTATGAATAAACCATTTCTTTTCTTTCAATAAAAGCTGTTGGAAACTTAGCTGATGGATTATAGCTTTTTTCTGTAACTGCACCTGTAATAACATTCTTTGTTTTTGTTCTTACGAAAGCAGCACCCTTGCCAGGTTTTACATGCTGAAACTCGATAACCTGAAGAACATTTCCATCCTCTTCAAAAGTAACGCCGTTTCTGAAATCACCTGCTGATACCATAAAAATATACCTCCGTTAATTGTTTTTATTTTTTACTAATCTATTTTATAATATTTCCATTAATAAATCAATACCCATTTTATAGCTGTCTTTGCCATAGCCGCAGATTTGTTTTACACAGACATCCGTTATAACGGAAATCTTTCTGAAATCCTCCCTTTTATGAATATCGCTCATATGAACTTCAACAAAAGGAGTAAAATCAGCCACTGCCTCTATTGCATCACGGATTGCATAGGAATAATGCGTATAAGCGCCTGCATTTATAACTACACCGTCAAACTCATCCTTGCTTTCATGGATAATGTCAATAATATCGCCCTCGTGGTTAGACTGAAAGAACGATACCTTTGCGCCGTTTGCCCTGCCGTAGACTTTTAATTCATCGTTAATCTGCTTTAAGGTTTCGCCGCCGTAAACATTCTTCTTTCTGATTCCCGTCATATTAAGATTAGGGCCGTTTAAAACAAGAATTTTCTTCATCATACCACACCATTAGTATTTCCAAAAAATTTTAAGGGGAAGCAAATTTTGCTCCCCCTGATATGTATAATCTATTACTTATACTTTCTTTTACGAGCAGCCTCGCTCTTCTTTTTACGAGCAACTGATGGCTTTTCATAATGCTCTCTTTTGCGAACTTCCTGAATAATACCATCACGAGAAGTCTGACGCTTAAAGCGGCGAAGTGCGCTATCAAGAGTCTCATTATCTTTGATTTTAACCTGGCTCACTTAATTCCCTCCCTCCGACCTGTCTGTCAGGGGTATTTGAATACGCTTTCATATTCTGCGAAGATTATATACAAATAAATTTAAAAAGTCAAGTATTTTATCAAATTATGTATAAATATGTTTATATTTTTAACTTTCGTGATAAATTTTTGTTATTATTTTTTAGTTGTTGAGCCGAAACCGCCGTCACGAACACCATCCGTATTATCATCGAAGGTAATGCCGAACTGAAGAAAAATCCCCTGAGCAAAACCATCGCCGCCCAAAAGCTCAACAGTATGTCCGACATCATGTGCATCGCAGGAAAGCTTTATCATAATATGCCCTTCATTTGAAGAATTATAATAATCGGCATCAATAATGCCAACCGTATTATCAAGCTGAACTCTGTGTTTAAAGCCAAGACCGGAGCGAGGATAGATTTTAAGCACCCAGCCATCACAGATTTTTGAACGGATACCTGTTGGAATAAGAACAGATTTGCCCTTTTCTATTTTGATATCGGCAGGCGCAAAAAAATCATAGCCGGCTGAGCCTGTTGTTGCTCGTTTCGGCATTTTTATTGCATCGTAAACAGCCTTAACATCTTCGGTTTCGGGAAAATTCTTTTTCCATGCCTCTTCAAACTGAGCAAAGCTTACCTTTTCAAAAGCAGCAATTTTTTCCATAAGTAACACCTCTTAAAAAAATACATATTCATTGTAGCATAACAACGGCAGGATAGACAAGCATTATTTTAAACCGATAGTGCTGAACAATTAAAGCAGACAAGCAATGTTCAGCTCCGAGAACGGATTGTTTAAAAACATTTCGTATTATGAAAAGCCAAAGGGCATCCCTTTCGGAACGCCCTTTGACTTTGATGGGGTTTTAAATTATGCGAAGCAGCAAAGAATAATCATAGACTGATTCTTAACTTTCTTCAACTGCTTCATATCCGCTTTCCTTTTACAGAAAGCAAATAAGCATTTTATTTCTGAGGTGCAGTAAAACGGACCTGAACCTCTTGCGGAAGCTCATTGTACTGAACCTCTTTCCAATCAACAACACCCTGAACAGATTTTACGGTTAAGCATATAAATGCGCCTTCCTTCAATTCTTTTTCTGTTCCGAATTTTACAGTTTTCGGCTTTCCTTTTTCATTATAGGAAACAAGTTCATAGGAATAGCTCATTCCGCCGCTGAAATCAATAACACCGCCGTTTGACTGTATCTGCTCCACCTTGCTGTTATCAATCTGAGTATAATAATAACCTGCATCCGAATAAAACTTAATACCGAAACAGGCTATTACAGCTATGATTACTGCCGTAATTCCGATGCCGATAATTTTTTTGCTTTTCATTGCAGCACTGCCTCCTTTAAGTAATGTCCTGTTTCAGTGTTTCGATAATAGAATCCTTCTTTATTTTCTTAACGGAATAAAGCATTGAGAAACCGATAATCAGGAACACTGCCAGAATAACACCAGCATACATAATGTAATCAATTTCAAACGGAACATCGCCTCTGCCAACCATCTTATTGAGTCCGAAGCTGATAAGAAGGCTTAACGGAACGGAAACGATAAGTGCATTCAAGCCATAAAACAGACTTTCAAGGCAAACCATTTTATAAAAGCCCTTTTGTGTTGCACCGACTGATTTAAGCATTGCAAATTCTTTTCTTCGTAATGCTATGCTTGTTGAAATTGTATTGATAATATTTGCTACCGTTATCATCGTTATAAGCGTAATAAAGCCGTAAACAAACACCTGAAGAACAAAAAGAATGGTGTTGATGGATTCCAGATTTTCGGCTATATCATAAACATTTGCCTGCAAACCATTATCATCGCTGTATTTTGAAATCTTTTCAGCAACATCCTTATGTGTATCAGTTACTACAACTAAACTCGTCCATACTTCATCGGAAAGAACATTGTTTACGGAATGTATAGCACTATAAGGAACATATGCAGCAAAATAATTCTTAGGAACCAAAGAAAACAATTCATTATCTGATTTATAATCAACAAGATTTTCTACCTGATAATAATACATTATTTCATTTCCATCATCATCCGCAGTTACAAACCATTGCATTCTGCTGCCGATTGCTTTATCGCTGAAAACGCCTGATCCGCCTGTTGACCTGCTTAAATTATTAAGAACAACCATTTTAACGCTGTTATTTTCAACATTATAATATGGCTTATTATCAATACCGCTGTCCTCACAAAGCTGATTGAACATATCGTCTTCAATGACAAAAAGCATCATCGTTTTATTGGACTTCCATAAATTTTTATACGCATTTGTCAAAGTTTCATCAGACCCGAGTGCATTTTCATAATCTGCAGGGTAATCCTTGCCTAAGAACAGCTGTGAGCTATCAAGGCTATAAGCATTATCTACATTATCCATATCAAGAATTGCTTTCTTAAGATCATCCATATCATCATACTTACAAACAACCTGAATCTGATAAGAAACATTCATATCATTATTTACTCTTGTAAACATATCGCAGAAATAATTTACGGAAAGGAAAAGGATAACCGAAATTGCAATTGAAGCAGTAATAACCCGTGACTTTCTTCCGTTTCGCTTAAGATTCTTATGCGCAAGCTCGCCCTCATAACCGAAAATTTTACGAATATACTTCGGCGATTTAACCTTCTTGGCTTTAAGCTTAATTTCAGTATTTTGTCTTAATGCCTCAACAGGCGTAATGGAAGAAGCTTTGTTGGCCGGAATCACCGCAGAAATAAAAATTGTAATCAGACTGAAAACAACTACACCAACAATTGCCCATAACGGAACAACTGCTTTAAATTCTACTGCAGAATCCTCAACGCCCGTAAGCATTCCCGTTTCAATAATTTTTTTGCCTACAATCTCAAGTGTTACACCGATACCGATAATACCGCCGATAATACCGAGAGGAATACCAGCCAAACCAAGAACAGCACCTTCAAAATAAACGGATTGCTTTTTCTGCCTTTTCGTTGCACCGACACTGCCGAGCATTCCAAGATACCTTGTTCTTTCCGAAAGTGACATACCGAATGAATTATAAATAAGAACAACAGATGCAATCATAATAATAATCAGAACAACTATACCCATTGGCATAATAGTTGTTGCCAGTACGCTTTCACTGTCTATTGCAAGCTTTGACTGCAGATAATCTTTATTAATCTCCATCTGTTCGCTGCCGTATTCTACACCAATCGTTTCCGAAATATCTTCAATCACATCAAGTGATTTATAATTAGCATTTTTAAGTGTTACGGTTGCATTCACAGCTGACTTCTTTTCTTCGGAGCTTAATCCGCGAACTATTTTTCCGTTCCTTCTTGTTGGATTATTATTATAAAGAATTCCGACGATTTTGAACTGTGCTTCATAAGCAGGAGCAAACTTCTCATCGGAATCACCGCCGCTTCCCTTATAATGCTCTTTATTCGTTACCGAATTACCGTTCTCGTCATCCATTTCATACTCATAATATCTTTCTCCCAGCTGAACGGTAACAGTATCGCCGATTTTCCAATCAAGATTATTCTTTTCAAGCAAGGACTGCTCAACGGCAATTTCATGCTCATTTTTAGGAAGCTCTCCATCCATTTTACCTGTCAGCATCTGCTTAAGATTTGTTTCATCGCCCGCATAAATATTGCCTACACGAGCACTGTTTGCCGAATCCGAATCAAGCTTAAATCCATCACTTTCTTCCGGCAAATCAATATATAATCCGACTTCGTCTATTCTGTCGTCTGCCTTTAAAGCAGATATCTGTTCATTACTTAATGCGTAATACTCTACATGCTTATTGCCTGCCTGAAAAATTGTTGTATCACCATAGAATTTCATAAATGACGCAATACTTACAAACACTGCAGTTATCATAGCAACCGAAACGCAGATACCAAGCGTTGTTATAATCGTTCTGCCTTTGTTTTCTTTGAGGTGGCGAAGCGTTAACTTATTAACTATGTTCACTGCCTAATCACCTCATCCTTAACAATTTTACCGTCCTCAATTGCAATGATTCGGTCTGCACTGAGCGCAATTCTGTCATCATGTGTAATGATAATAACAGTCTGGTTATTTTCTTTATTGATTGTTCTGAGCAAATCAACAATTTCCTTGCTGTTTTTGCTGTCAAGATTACCTGTCGGCTCATCAGCAAGCACAAGTGCCGGATTATTCATAAGCGCTCTGCCGATTGAAACTCTTTGCTGCTGACCGCCTGAAAGCTGATTCGGAAGATGCTTTATTCTTTCCTTTAAACCAAGAGAATCAACAAGAAGATCAAGCTTTTTCTTGTTTACATTCTGACCGTCAAGCAGAAGAGGGAGTGTAATATTTTCTTCTACATTTAAAATAGGAATTAAATTATAGAACTGATAGATAAGCCCTATTTGTCTGCGTCGGAAAATTGCAAGAGCCGTTTCATCAAGCTTTGAAATATCTGTTCCCTCAATAAAAACATTACCGCTTGTTGCTTTATCAACACCGCCTAAAATATGAAGCAGCGTTGATTTTCCGGAACCGGACGGACCGATAATTGCAACAAACTGACCCTTGGGCACTGAAAATGAAACATTATCAAGTGCCTTTACCATTGTGTCACCCTTACCATAGGTTTTTGTTAAATTTTGAACTTTAAGTATTTCCATAATGAAATCTCCTTTCGTTTACAATGCCAAGTTTACTGCTGTTAACTTACAGTTAAGTGACATTTTTCATTACAATTTTGTAATTTTAAACGGGCGGATATGAAATCCGCCCTTATAATATATGAATCTGTAAGAAGTAAGCTGTTTTCTTCTCCATTTTTTTGTAAAGCCAACATCCTTTACATCAAACAATTACCTTATGTATTGTTATTTCAAACTCTGTTCCGTAGTTTTCAGCGCTTTGAACCTCTACAATAGAATTTTGATTATTAAATATTGCTTTACTTAGAGCAAGACCGATACCGACACTTGATTCATTATGGTTTTTGCCCTGATAAAATCGTTCAAACACATGCGGCAGGTCTTCCTTCAAAATGCCCGAACCGTTATCCTTAATATGAATTTTTGTAAAAACAGCCGTTTCCTCGGCAAAAACTTTTACATATCCGCCATTGGCTGTATGTTCTATACAATTTTTTATTATATTGGACACCGCCTCTATATACCAGTTCCCATCAACACAAACAAAAATCTTATCATCACATTCAACACTTAAATCAATATTATTTATTTCCGCATTCAGAAGAAACGGCTGGACAGACCTTTGAAGAATACTTTTAAGGCTTACATTGCTGTTCTTGAATTCCGTAGCACCTGCATCAATTTTGGAAAGCTTCAGCAAAGTTACAATAAGCCAATTCATCCGGGAAAGCTGATCCTCAATAACCTTTGAAAACTCCTTTCGCTTTTCCTCATTCTCTTCATTCTTCAGCAAATCAGACATCATTGTAATGGATGTTATAGGCGTTTTAAGCTGATGAGAAATATCGGCAAGTGACTCAGCAAGATAGTTTTTATCCTTTAAAAGCAACTCCTGCTGTGAACGAAGTGTAACAATAATTTTATACAAATTATTCTTTATTATACTCAATTCGCCCTCGCTGTTATCCCTTATATCCAAATCATAATCACCGCTGATTATGGAATTAAGATAGATATTCAGATTTTTGATTGTATTTATCCTTTTATATGTAATTATCAAAAACATTATGATAATCAAAGCAGATACAGCAAGAAAAACGAAAGCGCATTTTTCATTTCTCTTGAAAATTGTAAAAAAGCCTGCTGCAACAGCAATAAATGATATTGCCAAAACAAGACTTAAATCCTTATTCATTTTAATCATTCTAAAATATACCCCATTTTACGAACTGTTTTAATAATTTGCGGTTCATCCGAATTATCCTCAATTTTATCACGAAGCCTTTTAATATAAACGGTAAGTGTATTATCATTGACAAAAATACCATCAATATCCCAGATATTTTCAAGAAGCTGATTTCTTGAAAGAACTCTGCCTTTATTATTTACCAGGATAAGCAAAAGCCGGTATTCCATAGCTGTAAGCACTACCTCTGCCCCATTTTTATAAACCTTTGCTTCGTTTGTATTAATTTTAAGTCCGTGAAGCTCAATAATTCCGCTTTTGCCTGCTTCACTGTTGTATCTTCTGAGCACACTTCGGATTCTTGCCATAAGCTCATTTACACGAAACGGCTTTGAAATATAATCATCAGCGCCCAAATCAAAGCCCATAACAACATTAACCTCATCATCAAAAGCAGTTAAAAAGATAACCGGCAAATCCCCTTTTTCCTTAATTGCCTTGCAAACATCATAGCCGCTACCATCCGGCAGAGTCAAATCAAGAAGATATAAATCAAACGCTTCCTTACCTATAGCTGCCAAAGCCTCCGAAACCGTTTTGGAATGAGCTGTTTCATAGCCCTCTTTATGTAAGGAATATTCAAGCCCCATTGCAATTGAAGCATCATCTTCAAGAAGAAATATTTTCATATTTTTCACCTCTGGATAAAACCAAGCTTATTTTTAATATATTTTATTTTAACATATTTTTCAGAATAATAAATTACTATTTTGTAATAAATGAAATAAAACAAAAAAAGGAATAACTCCCGTAAAGAGTTATTCCGTATCAAAGCCCGAAGGAAACAGAAAGGGCTTCGTTTACCTTGCCCATATCACCGCCGTCAAGAGCACCCATTTTTTCACGCAGCCTGCGCTTATCAATCGTCCGCACCTGTTCAAGAAGCACAACACTGTCTTTTGCTAATCCGCAGTTTCTTGCGTCCACCTCTATATGAGTAGGCAGGCTGGTTTTATCACGCTGGCTGGTTATCGCCGCTGCAATAACAGTTGGCGAAAATCGGTTTCCAACATCATTCTGAACAATAAGAACAGGTCTTACACCACCCTGTTCCGAGCCGACAACGGGGCTTAAATCTGCATAATATATATCTCCGCGCTTAACTGTCATACTGTAATCACCTTCGCTTTTTCTTTCATTTTTATTTTTACCATACAGAATAATTTTTAAACATCATATTCCATTATATGTATAAAAAAATTTTTCTCTTATCATAAAAATGCAAGAAACGCCATAAAACGAACATACTTTGAAATCAAGCATAGAATAATGGGAAAGGAGATTTAATTTATGGAAAAATATGTTGATATGTTTAATCCGTCTTTTTTAAATAAAAAAAGTCATGTTTTGCCTCCTCTTCCAGCCGATGCAACGGTTACAATGGCGTATATTCCGTTTCAGCAGCAGCCGGTAACATACGAAGAAGAAAAGCACGCCTTGTTTGAAGGCACTCTTTTTCCGGAGCTTAACAAACCATTCACAGGAAAGGGAACTTTGCTATGAACAGAGAACAAATGCTATTAAGAGTATCTTCTGCCCAGTTTGCAATGTGGGAAATGAGAGTTTATATGGATACTCATCTTGATAACGAAGAAGCAAAAAAGCTTTATCAGAAATATCTTCGACAGTATGAAGAATTAAAGGCAGAATTTGAAGAAAACTTCGGACCGTTGACCCTTGGCGAAAACAACAGCGATGAATGGCTTAAAGATCCTTGGCCATGGGATGCACAATGTGATAAAGATTAAAAAAAGGAGAGGCAGCATCCTCTCCGCTTTTAATTTTTTTCTGTTTTCTTTTTTGCAAAAATGATAAACTTACTGAAAAAATAATTCAGTATCACAACAAGTACTGCCAGCAAAAGCTTTGCAATCAGTTTTCCCGAAAAATCAAAACCAAAAACCATAAATGAAAACCTGTCAAATCCCATTTTTTCAACAAAGAGCCAGAGACCGCCCTCCTCAACAAGCAAACTGAAAACTCTTGCAAGGAAGAATTCGGGAATTTCTTTTATAACTGTTTTCAATTTCCAGCTCTTCGACTCAAATACCCAAAGCTTATTTGTTACATAAGCAAAAACAACAGCAATAAACCACGCAACAGCATTGTTAACAAGATAGGCTTCTTCTCCTATTGCTTTATTCAAAATCCAAAAAGCAATAAAATTTACAAGCGTTGTCAAGCCGCCGAACAGAACATACAGAAACAGTTCCTTATATTTTTCTTTAATCTTCATTTTTTTTACCCAAATGCTCTTTTAAAATATAAATCGGTCTGTTTTTAACCTGAACATAAATCTTTGAAATATATTCTCCAAGTATACCAAGGCTGAAAAGCTGCAGTCCACCAAGAAACAGGACAAGAACAACAATCGTTGCATAACCCGGAACATCAATTCCGAATGCCAGTTTTTTTATAATAACAAAAATAAGATAAAGAACAGAAAGAACAGATGAAATAAAACCAACATATGCTGCAAGTTTCAGCGGAAAGGTAGAAAAGGAAATAATACCTTCAAAAGCATATTTAAAAAGCTTTCTTGTACTCCACTTTGATTCTCCGCTTTCTCTTTCTTCCGCATTATACGGTATATACTCTGTATTAAAACCAACCCAACTTAAAATGCCTTTTGAAAAGCGATGATATTCCGTCATTTCCAATACGGCATCTACCATATTTCTTTTCATCAATCGAAAATCAGAAGCACCGCTTACAAAATCAACCTCCGTAACCTTATTTATAATTCTGTAAAAGGCATTTTTAAGAGATATCATCAGCTTACTTTCCTTGCGTTTTTCCTGATAAGCAGCTACACAATCCAGCTCCTCATTATTGTTTATCGTATCAAGCATCCGAAGAACAACTTCGGGTCTTTGCTGCAAATCAGCATCAATTATGCAGACCATATCTCCGTTTGCAGCCTGAAGCCCTGCATAAATTGCAGCCTCCTTGCCGAAATTTCTGCTGAAAGAAAGAACCTGAATACAATTCTTCTTGTTTTCTTCATATAGCTTTTTTAAACAGACACCGGTTTTATCCCTGCTGCCGTCATTAACAAAAACAAATTCATATTCAAAGCCTTTACCATCAAAAACCCTGTTCGTTTCGGAAAAGAATTTTTCAACATTGCCCTCTTCATTATAACAGGGTACAACAAGAGAAAGAAACATAAACTACCTCTGTATTTTACTTCCGTAATTAGGTTGGTCGCAGCCAATCATTTTCAAATATATAGTTTACCATTTGAAATATAATAATTCAAGATTATTACCTAAATTTTGCAAAAGAGTTTACGGCAATTTGAATTTGTGGTATTCTATACTTGCATTCTAATTTGAAAACGGAGAAATTTCATGATATATATACTGATTGCCGCTATCATACTGCTTGGTGCGTTTATCGTTTTAATTGCTTTAAATCATTTTGGATTTATAGAAAGCTATCATCCGATGAAAAAAGCAAAGGATGGACAGATTAAGGTTGCCTGTGTCGGCGACAGCATAACATACGGCTGCACCGTTAAAAACCGAAGCAAAAACAACTACCCTGCTGTTCTCGGCAGAATGCTCGGAGATAAATATTGCGTTAACAACTTTGGTTACACCAACAGAACAGCAATTAAGGATGCTGATTATCCATACACCAAAGAAAGACTGTATCAGCAGAGTCTTGATTTCAAACCCGATGTAGTTGTTATTATGCTTGGTTCCAATGATACTAAAAAAATCAATTGGAATAAAGAAAAATTCACAAAAGATTATTGTGAAATACTGGACAGCTACTTAAATTCAGCATTAAAGCCTGAAGTTTATCTTCTTGTTCCCACTCCGTTCTTTGAGATTCGAGGAAAGGTAATGTGGCAGTTAAGAAAAGACATCATGATTCATGAGGTATACCCTGCCATTAAGAAAATTGCATCCGACAAAAGCATTCATCTGATAGATATGAGCAAAGCTTTTGAAAACAGAAGGGAGCTGTTTTCTGACGGAGTTCATCCAAACAGCAAGGGAAGCAAAAAATTTGCTGAAATTGTATTTGAATCAATAAAACAATCTGTAAAGTAAAAAGCCTTTCCATATGGAAAGGCTTTTTTTACCACACATGAATTGCTGTTATATGAAGTCCGAAAGGTCTGGCAGAAGTATAAAGACTCAGCGGTATCATATACGCATCTCTTGTATGAGCAGCAATCAATGGCTCTCCGTTTTCAAAGCCGGTTACAAGCAAAGTATGATAAAACTCACTGCCATTATGAAGCTGAATAAAATCTCCTGTTTCAAGTCTGCTGATATCTTCACTTACAGCAACAGGACCAACACTGTTATTGGTTGTTATAAAATTATGAAAATACTGCGCACCGCTCCATGCGGCTGCCCTGTCGTCAGAATTTATATAGTACCACCCTGTATCTTTCGTATAATTCATAACATCACATCCGGCAAAAAGACATTGCGATGCAAAATTTGTGCAATCCCCGCCCACTCCGTCAAAATCATAATAGGCAGGATTTCTGTTCATAGCCCACTTTTTTGCATATTCAATAGTGTTATTTCTATTATATTGTACGGTTCTCATATCATCCCCTCTTTCTGCATTCATTATATGCAACCGGGAAGCACAGTATTAATATAAATCTATCCGTTTTTTGTTTAAATCTTTAGTGTAAAGTTAAAAGCCTTTCCATATGGAAAGGCTTTTTTATCATTTATGGTCTGTATGCACCTGTTTTACAAACTTCAATTTGTTTAATATAAGGCTCTTTTCTACATTCCTCAATAACCAATTTTAATGTATCCGTTTCAACAGGCTTCTCCAAAATTGCAATTTTGGAGAAGCCGACAACTGTTCCGTTATAAACACATTCATTACCGGCATATATACTGAATTTTTCTATACGCTGTGATTTGGTTGTATCCTCGGAAAAACGAATTCTATCTACGGATTGCTTTTCAAACGATATGTTAACAGCCATTTTGTCATCAGACACTGTATAACTGCTTTCAATAACGCAATCATCCTCTTTTTTCAGCCATGCCCCCATTTCCTTTAAACGGCGGACATCTCTTTTGGAAAACTGCCCTTTTCTGTTTGGAGGAATATTGAGAATAAGCAGGCAATTGCTTCCGACAGAGCCGTAATATATATTCATTAATTTATGAAGCGATTTCAGAGTCAGGGTCTGAAAAGGATGGTAATACCAGCCCAGCCTGATTGAAACATCAACCTCGGCGGGATACCACATAAATTCATCATAATTTGCAAGAAATTTCCTTGAACCCATATCCTTTATCATAACATCCTGGCAGCGCTTCTGGAATTTCTTCATATCATCATCCTGCTGACAGTTTTCAGCAATATTCTGCAGTTCATACTGAAATTTCGGAACAACATTCCACTCACTTTCCCTTGCCTTTCCGCTTTCATTTCCTACCCAGCGGACATCGGGAGCACAGCCAGACATTACAATATTCGGCTGCAACTTAACGGCAGTTGACCAAATTCTTTCAAAATCATACTTCTGCTTTGGCATACCATCAGCCGATGAACCGCAGGCACCATCCAACCAGAGCATAAAGATTTCGCCATAATTTGTTAAAAGCTCCGTCAGCTGCTCTATGTAAAAATCATTATATGCATCCGTTGAATAAAGGGGGCTGTTTCTGTCCCACGGAGAAAGATAAACGCCGAATTTAAGCCCATATTTTTTACAGGATTCGGCAACCTCACGAACAACATCGCCCTTACCGTTTTTATACGGACTGTTTCTTATGCAATGCTCCGTTGTTTTTGTTTGCCAAAGGCAAAATCCGTCATGATGCTTGCAGGTTAAAACAACGCCTTTCATACCGGCTGCTTTTATTGCTTCACACCACTGATCTGTATCCTGAGCCTTTGGATTGAAAACAGACGGGCTTTCCTTTCCGCTTCCCCATTCCTTATTTGTAAAGGTATTTACGGAATAATGCACAAAGGCATAATACTTCATATCCTGAATAATTAACTGGCGTTCATTCGGAACGATTGAAGTATATAAATCAATCCTTTCTGCTTCTGTCATTTCTTTAAACTCCTCAGATTTATTTGTTCTTTTTATCGGCTTTCTTCTGTGCCTTTTCAGCTTTAAGTTTCTCTTTCATTGCCTTTTGCTCCGCAGCAAGCTTTTCGGCTTTTTCTGCCTGTTTTTTATCAGCTTCCTCGGCACGAGCCTTAGCAGCATCATACATTGCCTTAATATCTTCATAATGCTGGTAATTTTCAGCTTGAGTAATAAGTTTTTCAGCATCAATATATGGCTTTGCAAGACGATTATAAGCAGAATTCTCGTCCGTTGCCTTTTTAATTTCAGCATCAATAATTTTCTTTTCTGCCTTAAGTTCTGCTATCCTAGATTTAATCTGGTTAACCAATACTGCATCCTTATTCTTTTTAGCTGCCGAAAGTTCCTCATTTAGCTTCGTGCGTTCTGCAAGATTATTATCCTCACGCTCAAAAAGCTTTTCAAAAACAGAAGTATCAAATTCACTGATACGGCCTTTATACTTTTCTTCAATTTTCTTTTTACTGCTTATTCTGTTTCTTGCATTTTCTATTGAAGCAGAACGCTCTTCCTTTTCGGCTTTTGTATTTTTCGGCATTGCTTTTGCATTTTTAAGGATTCCTTCAAGCTCTTTCATAGAAATATTTGTTAATCCATTAAGTCCCGCGCTTACGATATCTTCAGCCTCTTTTAATTTATACTGCCACAAAGGCGTACTGAATTTATTGATTTCTTCCATAACAATTTTGGAAATCTCAATATTTTCATTAAACTCTTTTGCTGCCTTTAATTCTTTTTTGGCCTTGCTTTTTTCTTCGCTTGAAGATGTATTTTTAACAGTATTCTTTAACTCATTAATATTCTTTGGCTGTGCAGAAGCATATTTATTTGCTTCCTCAATCATTTCAATTGTTGAAACAATATCCTTATCCTTAAGAACACCGCTTCCGTAATCTTCAAACATAGCACGAAGTTGAAGCACTTTAACAATACTGCGCTGACGAAGTTCTGTCATATCATAAAAGAAATAAGGAATAACATTCATGATTGCACCAACAACAGAAAGAATAACGATTACAACAAATACCTCTTTAAATATATCATTGATATAAAGAACATTATAGGGCGAGTTCATTACCTCGGTCATACTTTTCCCCGTTAGATCCATAATTTCCGAAGCCCGTTCGGAAAGTACAGTTGGATTAATACCCAGACTTTCATAAACAGCAGGAACAACACTGCTTGTAGCAAGCGTAATAACCGTTCCGATAAGCCCAACGGTTGCAAACATTCCGTCAATACGCTCACCTGTTATGTACTGCTGGTAATCACGGATATCCGCATTTACAGCAGGCGTTAAAATAACGCCGAAAGAGGTCATTAAATAATTGCCGAAAAGAACAGCTGCTATAAGTACAATCATTTTAGCCGGTTCGGCCTGAACAACAGGATAAAGCAGTGCAAGAAACATGGCATTAACTATATTTGTTACAATAAGAACCTTTTTCTTACCCCATTTTCTTATAGCAAACGGAGCAGCAAGCATCCCCCACAGATTCGCATTGGAAACAATCATACTGATAATTGTATATGCTCCGGCACTTACGCCGTCATCATTATGATACTGATAACACCACTGAAGCATATTGCTATAGGTTATTTCAAGAAAGCCAACCCAGCCGGCAAGAGAAATAACCCAGAACAGCTTATTCTTGGCAACAGCACGGAAAGCATCAAAAAACTTAATCTGAACAACATGTGTTCTTGCCTGAACAATTTTTTCCTGTGTGTTTGCATAAATATAAATTGAACAGATAACACCAATAATTGCAAAAGGCGGATACAAAATGCGATACAGCTTCATATCATACAAATCATTATTTGTAACAGCCTGAGCAACAAGAGGAAGCAGTGCACTTGCAATAGACGGGGCAAGTGAATAAACAACTGATTTAATTGTTAACACATCTGCTCTTTCCTGCGTATCAGGAGAAAGCACCATAATAAGATTTTCATATGAATCATAGAAAAACATATAAAAAAACTGAAAACCTATATTAAAGAAAAGAACAATTACAGCCTTAATAATCTGGCTGGAAATCTTTTCGTAAGGCACCATAACCATACCAATAATAAGCAAACAGGCTGGCAGCGCCATTGAAAGCATATATGGTCTGTACTTGCCCTTTTTACTTCGGGCATTATCGATTATATTAGCCCTGATTGCCGTTGCAGGAAACGATATAACAATTGAAATTACATAAATAACATACATAATCGTTGGGGAAATACCGATAGCATTTCCGATAATTACATTTGTTGTACTAAGCGTTAATTGCTGAACGCAATAGATCATAAAATACATACCGATACCGCCGAAAGAATAAGCAAATATTTCCTTAAACGGCATATATCTGCCCGGCATAGGATGTTTCCAATAAACCTTTGCATCCGAAACAGTTTTTTTAATATTACTTATATCCAAAATTTTTACCTCCTATGGAAAGTCTGATTAAGCTTTCTTTTATACAATTATATTATAAAATGCACACATAATAAATACATAATATAGCAGAATAGATACAGAAAACGGAATATAATTAGGTCTGTGTATAAAAAGAGATACTGCCTAACACAGTATCTCCGCTAAAATCAGTTTGATGCTTTATTTATAAAGAGGACCATATGTTGCGCAAGCACGATAGTCGGCAGCTTCCAAATCCTCCGTTCCGAATGCAGACCAAGCATGCGGACGGAAAATCTTTTCCTCAGGCACATTATGCATATTAACAGGGATACGAAGCATAGAGGCAAGCGTGATTAAATCTGCACCAACATGACCGTAAACTGTTACACCGTGGTTTGCGCCCCAATTTGCCATAACACTGTAAACATCCGTAAACGCACCCTTTCCGGTAAGTCTTGGTGCAAACCAAGTTGTAGGCCATGTTCTGTCTGTTCTGACATCAATGGTATTATGGATTTCATCCGGCAAATCAGCCGTATAGCCCTCTGCAATCTGAAGCACAGGGCCGATACCCTCAACAACATTAACACGAAGCATTGTAACAGGCATTTCGGCACGGCATCTGAAATGGCTTGAAAATCCGCCGCCGCGGAAATATTCATAATTTGCTCTGCACCAATCCGTAGCATCAAGGCATGCTTTAATATCAGCATCTGTCATTTCCCAAAACGGCTTCATACAAGGCTCATTTTTGCTGTTTCTTGAAGCACCGCTGCCGTCAAGAGCAGTTGCACCCGAATTGATAAGATGAATAAAGCCGTTTTCGGCAACACCGCTTGGCTTCATACCTGTAACTCGCTCACATGCATCAGGACTCCAGTATGTACGAACATCATGGAAGCAGGGAGCCGTTCCCGTTACCAATGTTCCAAGCATCATGGCAGTACCGTTTAATGTATCATTTTCAGTTGCAAAAGGAGTAGGCGCCTTTTTTCCGTTCCAATCGAATGTTGAAGCCATAATTGCTTCCGAAAAGTCTGCGTTCGGAAGCCAGTCTGTCCAGTTTCTCTGACCCTGGAAGCCGCCTGCAACGGCATTTTTACCGAGTGCTTCCTCATGCCAGCCCATTTCATCCAGCTTCTTGTTTCCATAGAGAATATCACGCATAATCATAGTCATTTTCGTAATAAATTCCCAATCCTTATCAGCAGGAACAACCTTAGACTTTGTAATAACCTCGGGCAAATCCTTGCCTGCATTACAGTCAAAGCCCTCTTTGCAGTTTTCCTTTACCCAAGACAATGCACGCTGATATTCATCCTCATCATAAATACCGAGAGTTATTCTGCGAACAATTTCAGTCATATCAACCCATTCGGCACGAATACCGAAATATTTCTGGAACATATCCGCATTACAATAGCTTCCTGCAATACCCATTGCAACTCCGCCAAGATTAACATAAGCCTTGTTTTTCATCCAGCCAACGCTGACTGCAGCACGGGCAAAGCGCAGAATCTTCTCGGCAACATCAGCAGGAACGCTTGTATCATCCATATCCTGAACATCATGGCCGTAAATTGAGAAAGCCGGAAGCCCCTTCTGTGCAAAAGCTGCCATAACTGCAGCAAGATAAACCGCACCGGGACGCTCTGTTCCGTTAAATCCCCAAACAGCTTTAATTGTATTCGGATCCATATCAAAGGTTTCTGAGCCGTAGCACCAGCACGGGGTTACCGAAAGCGTTGCAACAACATTTTCAGCAGCAAACTGATTTGCACATTTTGCAGCTTCAGCACCGCCTCCGATTGTTGTTTCTGAAATAACACACTGAACAGCAGTGCCGTCAGGATAGCGAAGATTGCTTTCAATCAGCGCCTTTGCTGCCTCTGCCATTCCCATCGTTTGTTTTTCAAGACTTTCTCTAACACCGCCCCATCTTCCGTCAATACACGGGCGAATACCTATTTTAGGATAATTCATAAACTTTTACCTCCAAAAATTACTTACTGATAATATTGATATACTTTTCATAAGCCATTTGCCATGCCTCATGGTTTTCAGGCTTATAGGTTTTAACCCTTTCGGATTTTCTGATAATTTCTCTTGCTTCATCAATACTGCCTATTTCCTCAAGTGCAATAAGCTGAAGCATAATATTTCCAATAGCCGTTGCCTCGGTTGGTCCTGCAACAACATCAAAACCAAGGCTGTCAGCTGTCATTTGGCAAAGGAAGCGGTCTTTCGTTCCTCCGCCGAGAAGATGAAGAACATCAAAGCTTATGCCTGTGTTTTCACCTATCTGCTCTATGGCATAACGATATTTCATAGCAAGGCTTTCGTAAATACAGCGGATAACCATACCGATTGTTTGAGGAACTGCCTGATTGGTTTTTCTGCAGTAATCCTTTATTCTCTGCGGCAAATCGCCCTCTGTAGCAAATAATGAATCATCGGGGTCAATAAAGCAGGAAAACGGTTTTTCTGCTCTTGCCATCATTTCAAGATCATTATAGGAATAATCAAAGCCGGCTCTCTTAAGAGCTCTTCGTGTTTCCTGAATAAGCCATAATCCGCTTATATTCTTAAGATAATTTATCTTTCCGTTTGCGCCAAGCTCATTTGAAAGCTCATCCTGTCTGCTCTTTTCCGTAAGAATAGGTTCATCAAGCTCACAGCCGATTAAAGACCATGTACCGCAGGATAAAAAAGCAGGCGTGCTGCCCTTTTCGCAAGGCATTGCAGCGATTGCACACTGCGTATCATGGCCTGCTGCTGCAATTACTTTTATTCCGTCTTTTTCGCCGATAACCGCAGCACTGCTGCAAAGGGGTGCAAAAATATTTGCATCTATACTGCACTTTCGGCAGACTGATTCACTCCATTTGCCTTTATTTAAATTAAGCATCTGAGAGGTTGAAGCAATTGTTTTTTCGCAAACAGCATTTCCGCAAAGATAATATGCAAATAAATCAGGCATAAAAAGAAGCTTTTTTGCATTATTTTTTTCTTCACAGCTGAGCTGAAAAAGCGTATTTATCGGCATAATCTGATTGCCGGTTTCAGCATAAAGCTCTTCAGGAGATATCTTTTCAAAAACCTTTGCAAGCACCTGTTCCGTTCTGGTATCACGATAATGAACAGGAGATTTTATAAGCCGTCCTTCTTCATCAATAAGCCCGTAATCAACGCCCCATGTATCAAAAGCAAGGCTGTCTATCCTGCCCGCCTTTTGCAGCGCCTTATCAATTTCAGAACAAATCATTTTAAAATCGTGGCACATGATACCATTTTCATAAACAGGAATATTATCAAATCTATGTATTTCTTCATAGCTGAGCTTTCCGTTATCAAATTCCGCCTTTATAGCTCTTCCGCTGGAAGCGCCGAAATCAAAGGCAACAACTGTTTTACTCATACAACAACACCCTTTTGAAGCATAATATTTGCGTAAATAGCCGTTTCCCCTGTTGCAATAATAAGATAAGCATCCTTTGCCTGTTCATAAAAAGCAAAGCGTTCAACCATTTCAATACCGCAGTGCAGAGGCTCATGCTTTTTCAGAATATCTTTATATGTATTCCAGATTGACGGTGTACCGCAAGTGTCACCCTCCATAACAGCCATTAAAGAAACAGGATTTTCAACATAGCTGTCCAGAGGAAGAAGAGCCAGAACAGCATCAAGAATTTCAGGCACACCATGACCGTCTGCACGGATAACAATAGAATTTTTACCGATACTTTCAGCAGGAAAATTTCCGTCAGCAATAACCAATCTGTCACTGTGACCCATTTCGGCAAGCGCCTTTAATAAATCGGGAGATAAAACAGGAGAAATTCTTTTTAGCATAACAATCCCCCTCCTCAGTCCTTTTTATGAAGCATTTCATCTTCTTCGTTGAATACCTTGTAGCCCGGGTGTCTTCCCGTAACCTGATAATACCCTCTGAGGTCAATAAGCTTTTGAATATTTTCTCTGCTGATATCGTGACTTCCGCCGAGGATAACAGCATTAATTGTAATCTTCGCCCAAAGCTCAAGGCTTTCCATTCTGTAAAACGCAGTAATAACATCACTGCCTACTGCAAGCGCACCGTGATTTTCAAGAAGCATAACATCATGCTCCTCAAGATACGGCTCAATTGCGTTAGGAACCTCAATAGTTGACGGTGTTCCGTAAGGTGTAAGCGGAACAGCACCGATAACAGCTACATCTTCAATCATATTATACATATCCATTGCCTTATGGGCTACAGCAAAGCCTGTTGCTCCCGGCGGATGCGCATGGATAACACTTTTTACATCTTCTCTTTTATCATAGCAGCGAAGATGCATTTTGATTTCACTTGACGGACGAAGTCCTTCGGCAGCCTCAAGCACCTCACCCTTGCTGTTCAACAAAACAAGCTTGTCCGGCGTAATAAAGGATTTGCTCATACCCGTTGGTGTTGCAAGAATTGTTCCATCATCAAGCTTAACACTTACATTGCCGTCATTCGCAGCAACCCAGCCAAGCTGCCACATTTTATGGCAGACATCGCAAATCTGATCTTTAATCTCATTTATATTCTGCATAATTAACCTCCATAATATTTAATATGCTGATTACATTATATTATGATTGAGATTTTAATGCAATAAAATAAGCAAAATTTAAAAGAATTGTTCAAAAATCAATGTAAAGCAATACCACTTTACAAATTTAAATTTTTAATCTATATTAATAAGATATCTAACTCATTTCATAATTTTACAGCTTTATACTAAATGTAACAAAATCTAATTGGCTTTTTCACAAATTCGTGATATCGTAAAAAAGGAACAGGGGGTAAGACGATGGAATATCCTTTGCATTCGGAGACTTTCTGCTTTACTTAACGCTTTCTCTCGGAACGGCAAGCTATTCTCTTGTTGGAGGACTTTTCTTTTCAACAACGGTTTTTGTTACAAGATTCATATTCCTATGTGTTGACAAAGAGCGGAAATGCCCATACACCAAGCTTGCAATTCCGGCTGAGGGATTTATTTGTACTTGCACCTTAGACTTGCTTTATTCTGTCAAAAGCTTTATACTGAATGCAAATCATTTTTAAGGAGTCAGTTAAAATGTTATTTATTGAATATCCAAAATGCTCAACCTGTCAGAAAGCAAAAAAATGGCTTGATGAAAACGGCTTTGAATATGTAAGCAGACATATAAAAGAGGAAAACCCGACTTTTGAGGAGCTGAAAAAATGGTATGCCGAAAGCGGAATGCCGCTTAAAAAATTTTTCAACACAAGCGGTATGCTCTATAAATCCATGCAGCTAAAAGAAAGGCTTTCTGAAATGAGCGAGGAGGAGCAGCTGAAACTCCTGGCAACAGACGGAATGCTCGTTAAAAGACCAATCATCATATCTGATAAAGCAATCTTAACAGGATTTCGCGAAAAGGAATGGACAGAAAGACTTAAGTAATACACCACATTAAAGCAACAACCGCCGAACAAAATGTTCGGCGGTTGTTGCTGTATTATCAGATTTTACTTATCATCCTGTACTTCCTGTTTTTCTGTTTGACCTTTTTTAGCCTTAAAACTGTAATATGCTATCATAGCTATTCCGATTAATATGGAAAATACTGCTACGGAAATCAAAATTTTTGAAGAATACGGAATACCGGATTTTTCTTTTACTTCTGTTATAATTTCGGCTTGATTCTCTGCCGTTTTAGCGGTGTCCTCTACAGAGGCATACTCCTCTGCTGTATATTTTCCCGTATTATCAGTCTTTGGCGGAGCAATATATCTGAATTTTGTTGTTTTCTCGGTTGTTGACTTTGAATGACTGCTTACGGTATTGGTATTACTGTCCTTCTTGGTTTTCTTTGCAGATGAAGCTTTCTCATTATTAATTACTTCGGTTGTTTCTTCTTTACAGAATGGAAGCGTGATACAATCCGTAAGCTTATACGCTTTACCATTTACCATAACGGAAAATGAAACATCATTATCAATTGCTTTATCAGCCCTATTTTTGAATTCTATACCTAAATATATTTCCTGCCCCTGTGCGGTTGCTTCTCCGAAATTACAAACCGTTTCAAATGACTTCTTTATCTCACTGCCCGCTTCAATCATTCCGGATTCATCAAAAGTTAAAGTATATTTATTGATATCATTTGAAACACAGAATTCCACCTTGATATCATTTTCCTCATCATTCAAACTTGTTTCATTATAGCTTATGTGAAGATAAAAGCAATTGTTTTCAATATCCGTATAATAGCTGAACATACCGCTGTAATTCTCAAGCTTTTGTTCCGAAACATAACATACCCCGCTTTTTTCATACCATATTTCAGGATTGCTTACAAATGCAGTGTCCATAGCAAAAGCATTTATCGGTGTGAAAAGTAAAAGAATTATTACAGAAAAGCAAATTCCTGCTTTGTTTGAAAGCCTCACTATTTTCCACCTTTTCCTACAAATTTCAGCATTTTATACGCTTTAATATTACCAATTATTGCAAATAATGTCAAATAGATTTTCTTCAGGAATACCAGAAAAACATAAAATCAGGGAGCATATTTTTATATGCTCCCTTTCGGTTATATCATCGCTTCAATTGCTTTTACCGTAAATTCAGCTGTGCCGACACCACCGGCTTTGTTTATATTATTTTTAAATCTTTCATCTGCAGCATACATTTTCCCCAACTCTTTAAATAGTACATCTGTACAGGTATAGTAATTATCCGTAATAAAATTCTGCAGTTGCTTTATCAGCTTTTGCACCGCTTCACAGTTGACAGAAAGATGCTTTACTTTGCCTAATTCTTCAAAAATCCGCAAAAACTCATCCGATTTATCTGCTGAAGCAGAATACTTTTGTTCAAATTCCTTATAGACATCCGTATTTCCCCATTTTTGCTTTGCCTCGGCAGCATAGTTTTCAATTTCTGTTTTATCAAACACGGAAAAGTTCATATTTTCAACTCCTTTCATGAATAATTCACGGGCAGAAATAATGATTTCATCAAGGCGGTTTCTCTGTAATTCAAGCAGCATAATCTGCTCTTTTAGTGCTGTTTTTATATCAAAATCAGCATGATCAAGAATTGCTTTGATTTCCTTAAGCGGAAACTGCAGTTCCCGAAAAAGCAGTATACTATGCAAGCGTTCCAATGCTGTATCGTCATACAGCCTGTAGCCTGCATCTGTAATTTTTGTTGGCTTCAGTAAATCTATTTCATCATAATAATGAAGCGTGCGCACACTGATGCCCGTCAGCCTGCTTATTTCTTTAACTGTTTTCATCAGTATCCCTCCCGTTAATTACAGTATAGACTATTACGCTCCGTGAGAGTCAATCGTTTTTTATAAATTTTTATATAAATTTATTTTCTTTTATGATATAATAAATTTATAAATCAGAAAGGTAAATAATTATGGCTTTTGATTACAAGAAAGAATACAAGGAATTCTATATGCCGAAGAAGAAACCAAGCATTGTAGAAATTCCGAAAATGAATTATATTGCAGTCAGGGAAAAAGGCAATCCGAATGACGAAAACGGCGAATATAAAAAAAGCATCAGCTTGTTGTATGCCATTGCTTTTACTATCAAAATGAGCTATAAAGGTACACATAAAATTGACGGATATTTTGAATATGTAGTTCCTCCGCTTGAAGGCTTTTGGTGGCAGGAAAACACACAAGGATTTGATTATAACAGAAAAGAGGATATGCAGTTTATTTCCGTTATAAGATTGCCTGATTTTGTAACAAAAGATGATTTCAAATGGGCAGTTGATGAGGCAACTCAAAAGAAAAAGCAGGATTTCTCAAAGGTTGAATTTTTCACTTATGATGAGGGTATTTGTGTTCAGTGTATGCATATAGGCTCTTATGATAACGAGCCTGAAACAGTTGCTTTAATGCACAAACATATGGAAGAAAGCGGCTGTGAATTGGATATAACGGACAGCAGACTTCATCACGAGATTTATTTGAGTGACCCCAGAAGATGTGATGAGAGTAAGCTGAAAACAGTTATCAGACACCCTATAAAAAAGATTGATATGTAAAAGGATTAATTATGCTGCGTTTAAGAAAATACAAAACAAGTGACGCTCAGGTTATAACAAAGTGGTTAAAAAACGAATATGCCTTTCGTCAATGGAGTGCAAACAGGTATGAAAGCTATCCGATAACGGCTGATGATATGAATCAGTATTATTCACAGTATGACGATGATGCGTTGTATATATTAACTGCAATTGACGAAAATAAAATTACCGGTCATATTACTATACGCTTTATTGATGATACAAGAAAGATTGCCCGCCTTGGTTTTGTCATAGTTGATGACAGCAAACGAGGCAAAGGCTACGGAAAGCTGCTTGTTTCGTCTGCGCTGAATTATACCTTTAATGAATTGAAGGCTGATAAAGTAACTTTAGGTGTTTTTGAAAATAATGACCCTGCTGTTCATTGCTATCAGTCTTGTGGCTTCAAAATAGTAAAAAAAGAAATAATCGAAAGCTATCAATGTATGGGTGAAACTTGGAATTGCATTGAAATGGAAGTAAGCAGATAATAACAATTTATTCAAAAGGCAGTGTGTGAAAAATGGAGAAGATTAAAGATTTATTGATTAAACTGAAAAACAAGTTTATCAAGTTTTGTAAATGGATATGGAAAGAATGTAAAGATTGGAAAACCGTTGTAATTTTTGCAATTGTGGTAGTAATTATGTATTCGCCTGTTTGGGGCGGATATTTGTGCCACGCTCTGTTTCACTGGAAATGGTGCAGCGTGATGGCAACCGCATATCTTGCATTCTGGGCAGGTCCGTTCACACCCTTTTTCCCAATGTGCATTGCTATCACTTTGGGAATTCGGCGGATAATTGATAAGATAAAAGGCAGAGAAAAAATGTAATGTAGTTTACAGTAATTTGAAAGCGAGAAATATAATGGAATATATAAAAAGAGACGAACTCGAAAAATTAGTTGGGATTGATAAAATTAATGTTTTTTATGATATTGTCAGTGAAATAACAAAACTTTATGATATGGAGCAAATATGGAATCCCGGTGGAAAAAAGTGGACTTATGAATATAAGTTTAGAAAAAGCGGAAAAACTTTATGTGCATTCTATTTTAGGGAGAATACATTAGGGTTTATGATTATCTTCGGTAAAACTGAAAGAAATAAAGTTGAAGAAATAAGAAATGAACTTTCATACGATGTAATGGAAACTTATGATAACGCTCAAATATTTCACGATGGAAAATGGGTTATGTTTAATATAACAGATTACGCAATAGTAGAAGATATAAAAAAATTACTTTTTATTAAAAGAAAACCAAATAGAAAATAACCACAAATTACAATTTGATGAGAAGTCGTATATGAAAGAAAAATTAGAAAACTTATATAATGCAGATAATAATAGTGCATATAAAACTCTTTTAGAATTGGAAACTATAACTACTGAATCCAATGTACTGTATAATTATTTTAATAATTTATTAGAAATGTTAAATAGTGAAAAAACATTTATTAGAGTTCGTAGTTTTAGACTTATATGTTCTCTTGCGAAGTGGGATAATGAAAATAAGATAAATAAAAACATAGATATGATTCTAAAAGAATTAGATGATGATAAGGGAACATCGGTAAGACAATGCTTGCAAAAATTGAATTTGATTTTAATGTATAAAATTGAATTAACGGAAATTATAGAAAAGAAAATCAAAAATATAGATTTATCTAAATATAAAGAAAGCATGCAATCTTTAATTAAGAAAGATATAGATTATATCCTTGAACATCTATAATACAAGCAACAACTGTTAAAGGAAAGTTTTAAAATGCTGAATGAATTGAGCTTGGAAGAATTATGGGAATTGTTTCCGATATATTTTGTTGATAGCAACGCAGAATTTGAAAAGCAGTTTTCAGCCGAAAAAGAAAATTTGAATTTGCTGTTAAGTAATTATGTCAAAAGAATCAGCCATATCGGCAGCACAGCAATCAAGAAAATAAAAACCAAACCTATTATTGATATTTTAATTGAAATAGATTTTGCCAGCAAAGACAATGTTAAAGAAATATTGCTGAATAGCAATTACATTCTGATGTATGAAGCTTTGGATAAAATATCTTTTAACAAGGGCTATACCGTAAACGGCTATGCTGATCATGTATTTCATATTCATATAAAAAAGTATGGTGATTGTAATGAACTGTATTTCAGAGATTATTTAAATGAGCATTATGAAAAAGCCAAGGAATATGAAAAATTAAAAGAAGAACTCTATAACCAATATAAACCGAACAGAGATTTATATACAGCAGGAAAAAGTGATTTTGTTAAGGCAATTACAGAAGCAGCAAAAATAAAATATAAAAACCGATATTAATCCATAAAGCGTATACAGATAATGTAAAAATCAAACATCAAATATATTAAAGTGACTATAATTTGCGAGGAGAAGCAGAATGGCAATTACAGTAAACATCTATTACAGCGGAGCAAACGGAAATGCAAGAAAATTTGCAGAGGAAATGGTATCAAATGGTATTGTCGCTGATATTCGTGCTGAGAACGGAAACCTAAAATACGAATACTTTTTCCCTTTGGATAACGAAGAAACCGTGCTGCTGATTGACAGCTGGAAAGATCAGAATTCACTTGATATTCACCACGCCTCCCCTATGATGTCTAAAATTATCGCACTTCGTGAGAAATATGATTTGCATATGAGGGTTGAGCGCTATGTATCTGATGAAGCAGGGATTCCCGAAACAGATAAATCTTTTATAAAGAAATAATACAAAAACAGGAGAATACTTGTTATGGCTGACTTAATCACAATGAGAAACATCGGAAAAGAGCTTGAACGAAAACTAAACTTAACAGGCATTGAATCTGCTGAGGATTTGATTTCAACAGGCAGCAAGGAAGCTTATTTCAAATTGAAACTGCGCTTTCCCGAGGTATGTTCCGTGCATCTGTATGCACTTCAGGGAGCAATTGATAATATAGATTTTAATATGCTTTCGGAAGAAACAAAGACAGATTTGAAGGCATTTTCGGACAAATTAAAATAATTTATGAAAGCAGGTAATAGCATGAAAACAATATGCGGTATTGATTGCAGCGAATGCGGATTAAAAGCAAACTGCGGCGGATGCGAAGCAACAAACGGTCATCCCTTCGGCAAATCGTGTATGCTTGCCGAATGCTGTAAAAGCAATAGTCTTGCGCATTGCGATACATCATGTTCATCGGAATGCAGGCTAAAAAAACAATTAATTGAAGAATTCAATGCACTTGGAATTGAAGATATGGAAGAGGTTAAAAATCTTAATGCTCTTAAGGGCTCTTTTGTTAATCTTGAATATTTGCTTCCGAGCGGACAAGCTATAAAATTCTGGGATGACAATAAAATTTACTTAGGCAATCAGATATGCAAAAAGAACAGCAGCAGATGCTATGGTCTTACTGCTGATGAAAATTATTTGTTAGTTTGCGAATACGGCGATAACGGAGCAAATCCTGAAATTGTTATATTCAAAAAAAGATAATCATAAACACAAAATTTTTTAAGATTTATATTGAGGTGAATAATCTATGTCATGGTATTTCATTGTTGATACATATATTGATGGACAAAAGGGACGCGGGGAATATGATGATTATATTAACCTTGTTAAGCCTGTTGTGGAAAAATATGGCGGAACTTATCTTGTAAGAACGGAAAATCTGTGCAGCTTACACAATAAGAGAAACCCTGACCGCATTATAGTAATTAAATTTGATACCAGAGAAGATTTGGATGTTTGTTTTTCCTCTGATGCGTATAAGGCTATTATGTCAAAACGCATCAATAGTGTTGACAGCAGAGCTGTTATCGTGGAGGGATTGGATTAATCATTTCATTTTGAGGAGTTGATATAATGGAATCGGAAGAAATATTGAATTATTGTCTTGAACACTTAGAAGGCACTGTTTCAGTAAGCAGCTGGGGAGAAAAAGGAATATTCTATAATCCCGATAATAGGCTGAAGCGTGGTATCTATATACTTACCATAAAAGAAAAAGATGGTGAAAATGATAAAGGCTCAAACCTTGACCGAGATGGTGTATACCGCGTAAATTTAGGTGTACGAAAGCAAACATTTATTAATATGTTCAGTACCATACCAAAGCGCCCTGCCAAAGGGTGCATTGTAGATATGGATTATGACTTTACCGAAACAGATAGAATTATCCCCCACCCTGTTTATGCGTGGATGGGTTGGCTGTGTGTACTGAATCCAAGTAACAAAACCTTTGGGAAATTAAAACCCCTTATTGATGAAGCCTATGAATATGCAAAGGAAAAATACAGAAAAAAGAAACTATAATCAGAGGTAGTTGATATGGCAAATACATACAAAGTCATTGACGAAAAGAATTGGGATAGAGCAATACACTGTGCTGTTTTCAGAAACAGCATTGAACCTGCGTTCTGCGTAACCTTTGAGATTGAGATTACAAGCTTCTTAGAAAAAATAAAAAAACAGAATTTGTCATTTACACTTTCTATGGTATTTGCGGTATGCAAATGTGCAAACGAAATTGAAGCTTTCAGATATCGTTTTTTAGACGGAGAGGTAGTTTTATTTGATAAAATTGACACAGCTTTCACTTATTTAAACAAGGAAACCGAACTTTTTAAGGTTGTAAATGTTCCTATGGCAGATACGCTTGAAGAATATGTAAAATCCGCAGCACAGATTGCAAATGAACAGAAGGAATATTTTACAGGGCCGCTCAGCAACGATGTTTTTCAATGCTCCCCTATGCCGTTTTTGACTTACACACATATTTCTCATACAAATTCCGGTAAAAAGGATAATGCTACGCCCTTATTTGACTGGGGAAAGTATTATGAAAAAGATGGAAAAATCATTATGCCTGTTTCTGTTCAAGCACATCATTCGTTTGTTGACGGAATACACATCGGCAGATTTGCAGAAAAATTACAGAATTATTTGAATAAACCTTAAGTCGGAGAATTGATATGATCAGAGAATTTAAAGACACGGATATAAATGAGATATCGAAAATCTGGCTTGATACTAATTTAAAAGCGCATAACTTTATCTCTTCCGAATATTGGCAGAATCATTTTGAAGCTGTAAAGGATATGCTTTTACAAGCTGAACTATATGTTTATGAGGAAGCAAATCGGATACAGGGCTTTGTTGGCTTAGATAATAACTATATAGCAGGGATTTTTGTTTGTGCTGAATATCAGTCAAACGGTATCGGCAAACAGCTTCTGGATTATGTAAAAACAATCAAGCCTGAATTAAGGCTTCATGTATACAAAAAGAATACCCGTGCGGTTAAGTTTTATCAAAGAGAGGATTTCAGAATATCCGCTGAAAACATTGATGAAGACACAAACGAAGCAGAATATGAAATGATATGGCAAAAGCAGTCTGAACTGTTTATCGGAGAATAGATATGATTATATTAATTGCAGGTACTTCACATACAGGCAAAACCAATTTATCACAAAAGCTTTTAGAAAAATACAAATATCCGTATTTATCCATAGATCATTTGAAAATGGGGCTGATACGAAGCGGCAACACCGATTTAACACCTGAATCAGATGATCATGATTTAACTGCTTACCTTTGGAATATTGTGAAAGAAATGATTAAAACCGCCATTGAAAATGAACAGAATCTAATTGTTGAGGGATGCTATATTCCCTTTGACTGGAGCAAAGACTTTGAGAAGGAATATTTAAAAGAAATTCAATATTATTGTCTTATCATGAGCAAGGAATATATCGAAAATCATTTCAGCGATATAAAGAAATTCGCAAGCGTAATTGAAAACCGCGGAGATGATTCGTGGTGTACAAAAGATATTCTTTTGAGAGATAATATTCACAACCTTGAAATGTGCAAAAAATATGGATGCAAGTATATTCTGATTGAAAACGATTATTCCGTTTTATCAAAATTAGAAACGGAAAAACATTGATTGAATTCCGGCTCATCTGATAATTACTTATAAGTATTAAAGCCGGGGCAAACGGATATGCACCTCCAAAAAGTCAGACACTTTTGGAGGTGCATAATTTTTATCACAAAAACAAAGTATATAGTGCAGAATTCAAAACAGGTGTCACAATGGATATGCGGGAATACCATATGTACTATAGTGAATAGTACGAAAATATTGGGATGTAAATAAAGGACATAACCCTACCTTAAATACAAGTACAAAGGTGGGAACGCATATAATTGGAAGAAGAAGCCGAATGTCTAATTAAAGAAAGACAAGACAGAGGAAGCAAAGGCAGACCGCCAAAACTTAAAAGGTTGAAGAAGATTTAATAACAGAAAATCAGCGGTTTAGAATGGATATAGAACATCTAAAACACGGAGTGCCTTAGCTCTTGCGGAAAAGCTGCATAAGACCGGTTACATAATTAATCATAAAACTGTACAAAAGTTAATGGAAGAATCATACTCGTAATAGAGCAGGAAACGCCGCCTTTTCCTGCTTGCATTTCGGACAGTAAAGAGGGTAGTTTTTCAAAATTGTATCTTCTCTAATTCTGTCACGGGTTTTGTTACCACAAATAGGGCAATATATCCATTCTGATTTTTTCATTATAACCTTCATTCCTTGCAATTAGAAAAATGTAAATAAGATAAAATACTGATAGGACAAAAATATATACACCAAAATTCCAATACCACCACACCTATCCAAGCTGGACTATCCGCTTTGAATAATCCAAGTATGGGAAAAATCAGACACGTTATAAAAAACACTCCATGTATTATAAGCAGATATTTCAACCATCGGTCTGCTTTTGTCTGTGATAGCACCGTTAATCCTGCAAATAATGTAGCTAATGACATGACAGCATAACCCAGCAGGTCATAGTTGAATAACAATCCACATTGCTGAAAATCAAGAAGTATAGCTGCTTGCTGTGTTAAGTCATTTAGTCGAACAGTCGTTAGCTGTGCAAAATAGACTAGCAAAATAATAGTTGTGTATATAACAGCAAAAGTTACCGAAACATAGCCCGCTAATTTTACTTTCTTTTCGGCAAAGTAAGCATATCCACACATCATTAGTACAAAACTAAACGCAATAAACATAGAAGAAAAGTAACTGGCATAATCATAGCCAAATAACATAGATAGAGCAAAGCAGACTACCGCAATAAAATTAACAGCAGAACCATAAACTCCTATTTTCTTATTCATCAATCTGTCCTTTCCCTTCAAAAAGAATGTCTACTATTTTTTTGATATATGCAGCCCTATCCTCTGTTTCCATAAAATCATAGCCAAGTATTTGTTTAACGGTTTTGCTTCCCAAAAAAGCCACTTGCATTGCCGCCGTAAGAATAAACACAATAATAGATTTATTCTTGTTTGAAGTATTATTTTCTAAGGAAAGTGAAAATCCTTGTTGCGTAAGAACAGAATTGCAATTCTCTGTATAATTTTGTAAATCGTCTAAAATAGAAATACGGCAAATTGCGGAATGATTAAATAGAAAATTGAAAACATAAGTTGCACAAACTGTTAAGCGTTCTTTATCTGTTTCATAATTTCCTGTCATTTGAAATTCTGTAACCACTTTTCCAATAATACGTTGAACACATTCATTTATTAGCGTTTCTTTACTTCCAAAGTGATAGTTAATTAATCCTAATCCAATATCTGCTTTTTCTGCAATCATACGGGCTGTTATGCTCTTTGTATTACCATTGTACTTCTCAATTAGTTCCGTGGTAACTTTTATAATTCGATTTTTCACGTCTTCATTTTTATCCACTAAATATCTCCTCCTTGAACGTTGTTCAACTATATTATATTGAACAGTGTTCAAAAAGTCAAGTGCATGTATATATTTTTTGAAAAATTCCTCTATTTAGTGTTCATACATCTTATAACAAAAAATCATATTTCCTATGGCAAGAGATTATATTATACTAATCATAACTCTCCCAAAAACAAAAACGGCAGAGCTTTTACCCTCTGCCGCCATGTTGCCTTGCCTATGCGTATATGATTCCCTCGTTCACAATCTCCCTAGCACAAACCCTTATGTTATTGAGCCGCCCTGTCCATTCTAAAGCGTTATCTGCCTTTAGCTGTTCCGTTATGCCCTGTGTCTGTTTCATGCCCTCTATGAGCCTTTCAAAGCGTTCCTGTGCCTGCTTGTCGATGTCGGCAAGGTAGGTGTTGAGCCTGCCGCTTGTGAGAAGATTGGTGTATGTAACCTTACGGTACTGCTTCAGATAGTCCAGATGCCGCTGTCCCCATGTGCCTATCGGCTGTTCTTCTTCGGCGGGTAAAGCTATACATGGAATTAAATAGTCACCTTGCCTTTCGTATTTGCCGCCCAGTTCCTCAAAAATCGTCTTTGCCATTGTCTGTTACCTCCACATTCTTTTTTATTTGAATGTCCGCAAAATCCGTCCTACACCGGCAGATCAGCACGCAGAATATCAGCGATTATTATCTGAATACAATATCAAACAAAGTATGTCAAGAAAAGGCAATTGTATGGATAATGGTGCAATGGAAAACTTTTTCGTCAGACTTAAGGTCGAAATGTTCTATGGTAAACATTTTGATACAGTTGATGACTTCGTCAACTGTATCAAGGAGTACATTCATTACTGCAACAATGAAAGAATTGTTTCTAATTGAAAATGAGCCCGGTGCAATACCGAACTCATTCTTTTGAAAGTTAATTTATTTGTCTAATATTTGGGGTTCATTTCAAACCGTCATGGCTTTGTTTTCTTTATTTGGTTTTACCCATTCTGCCTTTGTCAAAGCTTGGATTAAATGCATAATAATTTTTGCTGTTCAATTTATCTGTAAGCAATCTTAACCCCTCACCAAATCTTTGGAAGTGAACGATTTCCCTTTCTCTCAGAAATTTAATAGGCTCAATTACATCCGGATCATCAACCAATCTAAGAATATTATCATAAGTTACTCTTGCTTTCTGCTCCGCAGCAAGGTTCTCATTTAAGTCTGCTATCGGGTCGCCTGTGCATTGAATGGATGCCGCACTCCATGGGAAACCGCTTGCCGCAGTTGGATAAACACCTGTTGTATGATCAACAAAATACGGAGCAAAGCCGCTTTCTTCAATCTGCTTTTCCGTAAGATTTCTTGTAAGCTGATGAACAATCGTTCCTATCATCTCAAGATGACCTAATTCCTCTACCCCTATATCTGTCAACAAACCTTTAAGTTCCGGAATCGGCATGGAATAACGCTGTGAAAGATATCTAAGCGATGCTCCAAGTTCTCCATCCGGTCCTCTTGACGGATAAAAGAGATAATAATAAAACTCTCCATCTTAACTAAAAGACAGAGAGTTTAACTTCATCCTCTACGAATCAGCCAAATAATAACTGTTCCGATCATTGTTGATATAAAGAAAATATTTGGAATAATTACATAATGAAATCTTCTGAGATACCTTTGTATTATATTACAATTTTGACATTCATCTACCCAATCACAAGCTTGGTTGTGTGTTTTTATGCAAGGTGATGAAATATTCTTATCGGTTAATTTTGCTATCATATAAAAGAACAAAAAAATCAAATCAAACATCAACATTCCAATAAGAGATAAAACAAAAGTTAGTTTATAAACACTTGCATCATTTAGATTTTGCAATGCAGTACTTATAAACGAAAATCCACCTGTAAAAACAAAGACTAATCCTGCAAAAATACTTAGAATAGTTATAGATTGAGTATTTAATGATTCCATTTTATTTTGAAAATCCCAAGATTTGCCTTGTAATTCTACAACTTCATCAGATAAAAAAGATGTTGTTTTATTAAGTTCTTCAGCAGATTCGAATGCGGTTTCCAATCTATCATTTGCCTCATCGTTAAGATTGTAACGCATTATTTCTAAATCAATATGGTCTTTTAATTTTACTACACTTTTTCTTATTGAAGAATAGGTTGACGGCTCTTTCTGCTCAAGTTCAACTAATTTAAAAATAACATTGTCTAAACCTGAACTTACAGTTTCTCTTTCATCAAAATCAAGATAAAACATATTTCTTGAAATTTGCGCATAACTATGACGATACTCACCATCATATATATTTTTTAATTCTTCGACTATTCCATCGTAATCATCTTCATAATTACTTAAATCTAATATAATTTGATATAGCTTTTGGTTCTTTTCTTCATTACTAATTTTTTTAGTCTCGTTCATTGTTTAATTCTTTACCTCTGAAAATATTGTTGAATTTTCCTAGCTGGAATTACATTTCCCTTTCCTGCTCCACTATCAAAAGTGTTTTTCCAAGGTATAGTGTCATGGCTTTCGTTAACTAAGTCTCGTGCAGATTTGAATTTCAGCTCTTCAATTTTTTCATTAATAAAGATTATTTCTTGATTATTCAAATCAAGTTGTACATCATGACTTTCACAAATGGGATTTGCGATATATTTACTATATTCAAAATAAACATCTTGTATTACCGGCCCTAATTTCCAAGCAACAAAATTGTCATTAAAAAGACTTTTATGAAATTCTGCATAGTACCATCCATAGAGAAAATACAACATTTTTTGTAATTTCAAATTACTAACTGGCTTACGTTCATTATAACATTTTGAAACAATGTATTTCGCCAAATCTAATGCTTTCATAAAAAACTCTCCTTTCTTTATTATTTTATACCATTCTTTCAACTTTGTAAATAGTATAATCATTTTTAATGTTAGCAGTATTTTCAAAAATTGCAAACATAAAATTTTAACAGGGTAATTTTTATCCCTTGTAAAAATAAATTTTATATTACTATGGTATTCTTATACTATAACAAGCCCTTGATGTTCAGAATTAACTGAACACCAAGGGCTATAATAAAAAACTAGGGAAACATCATTGATGCTCCCCGTACAAAAAACTTAAAGTTTTTTTGATTTCATATGTATTATATGTATTTTATTGCAAAAAGTCAACAATTTTTTTCATAAATTTATATGAAGATTTTAACAATTGCTGATTTTCATAATAAATTGAATGCTGAACTATTCTTTCATTTACTAACTCACACAACTCTGAATACCTATGAGATTTTACATTTTCGGATACTATATCATTATAAACCATTAACAATGTACAAAATTCAAACATAGGTTGAGATGATAAATGTCTTTTTCTTTCATCTTTGCTTATGTTTGAAACTTTTGCAACAAATTGACTAACTTTTGATGTCGGTTTGGTATTGCCTCTTCGTAGATTATTAATTATACAATTATTATGTGCACATGCATTTCTTAAACTTTTAATAGGATTTAAAACCGAACTCTGTAAAGGTGCCTTTGTATCGTAATAAAATTCGTATAGTTTGATAAATGTACCAAATGATATAATTTCGACAAATGCCCATAAAGGACAATTAACATTGAATTCATCATAAATTACTTTATTATTTGCATTGAGGTGAACATCAAATGAAAAAAACTTATTTATCAAATCGCCAACATAAGTAGAATATCTTTTTTTATAAATTTCATCTTTTAAATCATCATACCTATTGACAAAATCATCTACAATACTGTATCCATCTTCATTTTCATCAATTGTAATGTCATTTAACAGCTTTATTTTTAAATCGTGTTCTATATCAAGGCACATTTGAAATACAATCCTGCGCAACCTCATATCTATTATAGATAAATCTACAAGACAGGCAAAATCTAAATTCATATACTTTCCCTGTTCCGATCCTAAAAGCTTTTTATCATAATTTTTTCTGTATGCAGCTAATCTAAAATAATTGTTTTTTTCCTTTAAAAATTTAATTGCATTCTCTTCACTTATATAATTAAATGTAATTCCTTTTTCCGTTTTCATCTTTGCGACAAGTTGTCGAGGGGTAAGTTTCGGTTTATTCATAAAAATATATCCTTACATAAATATTTTATCAAAATCAAGTATATCATAATATATTTTCCATTTCAAGATATAGCATTAGCCCCTCAATCTCATAAAGAGAACGAGGGGCTATGTTTATGTCTTATGCAATTTTTACTTGACTGAGTAGACGGCAAAACGGATAAAATGCTTATCGTCTGCTGATTTCAAGCCAAATTCTTACTTGATTGTAATTTGTTATTTCACATAATTTTTACCGTTATATCTCAGGCAAATCCATCCGGAAGGGATTTGTGCCCAGAGGTCGGAGCCGACTGTTTTGACGGATTGAATGGTTACCTTTGTGCCTGTTTTAAGGGTAGCTTTGGCAAGGGGCAGCTTTGAGGTTGCATTCTTCTTACCGTCCTTGGTAAGCTGGGATACTGTTTTCTGCTTATAGCTTGTGCCTGCACCTGTTCTTACATTTACATTTGTTGTAAGGGTTACAACATCTCCCTTTTTGAAAGAACTTGTTGCAGGCTTTTTCACAGCAGTTTTGAATGGTGTCTGATTCTTCGGTCTGAGAATACCGTTTACATTTTCACTTGTAAATGCCTTTGTTCTTAAGGTCATTGCTTCATGCTTACCTGTTGCATTCTGATCATAATATTTGAACTTGCCGTTTGCCGATGGTTCTGACACAATAAAGATATGCCCGTATGTACCGCTTGTTCTGATACCGATATCCCCTGCTTTCAGCTCTCCGTTTTTGTATTTCGGTGTGATAAATTCAAAGTTACTCTTAAGCCATGTGCTTTTGCTCCTGTCTGTCCACCAATTCTTCGCATTGCCCCAGAAGCCTTTTTTTAATCCAAGGCACTTATCTATATAGCAATCAATCAAATCAACGCACTGAACACCATACACACCGTCATAATCCGTTTTCTTGCCAAGATATTTCTTTATCCATGCTTCAAAGGTAAGAGTGGAAGCTCCGCCGAACTGTTCAGGCTCTGCAGGCGACTGCAAATTCATCAATGCGGCAATGCCTGCGGATATGGCAGAAAGTGCAAGACCGATTAAGGCGGTTTTTATCATATCTCTGTCGCCTGTGAAATCTATACCTGCAAGATTCATTGCCACATAGGCAAGCGCTGCCTGCAGAAAGGTTTTAAATACTCTTTTTGTTGTTTCCTTAGTCCATTTTATATTTTTCATTTTGATTCCTCCGTAAATTTTAATTAAAAAAACAGCGCCTTATCGGTGCTGTTGACTTTGATTCATATATAATGTATAATTTTAGCGAATAAGGGAAACTACCATAAGCGGTAGGCGGTCAATCTTGCTCCCGAAAGGGGGCTTGCCGATGGAAAGCTTTGCTTTTATCATTTTAATTTTGATTTTTGCAACAGGTTACATATCAGCAATAAAAAAGAAATAAACCGCCTTGCGACCAAACAGTGCGGTTTATTTCTTTAAACTAAACTTTTATTGGGAGCGACCGCCTATCAGGCAAGCCCCTTATTCATTTTTATATTATCATATATATGTAGTTTTGTCAACAGCACTGCTCTTCAGCGGTGCTTTTTTATTGTTTTTCTAAATCTTTAATTCTGTGATTAATAACCTTAATCTGTTCTTCCACAACAGGCATACGCTTTGCGAAATTATTATGTTCTCTTACCTCTCTTGTAAGCTCTTCAATCTTTTCATCTGTAACCGCTGCCTGTACCTTCATATCGGTCTGCACCTTTTTGTTGCCTGAAATATTTGTAATTATCACTCCAATAAGTGATAGACCGCCTACTATAATTGCAACAATGATTTCCGTCAATCTTCACACCTCCTCTTAAACCTGAATTGCAAGCCAACAGATACCTGTCTGCTCTGCTGCTGTTCGGGTTATGTATATATCACAGCCTGTTTTCGTTAGATTTGTAACACTGATTCCTAAAACCTTTGTTCCTGGAACAGAAGTTTTAGGATTTACAAAAACACAAGGGACTGCTGTGAAAAGATCTTCCGGAAAATCCACATGCTGTGCCTTTGGTATATTGGCTTCATCAGTTGCAATCGATACATGACCTGTGACGATAATTGGCAGATGAAGAAGTTTTTTAATTTCATCAACAGGAATTCTTTCAACCGCAACTTTTCTGTTTTCGTCTAAACTTGCTACACCTCCAGCTTCGTCTATTTGTGATTTAGGGATAGCATTATTAGCAGTATTATTTGCTGTTTTAGCAGACTTTTCAATATCTGCTACCCATGAGCCTTCTGCTGCCCGACCATAAGCATTAAATACACTGTTCGTCAATTGAACAACTCCTAATTGAGTCCTCTCTGCTCTTACCGGAATTTGTGCAACCCAATACGCACCATTATAAACAAATCTAACAATTGCCCCTGCTTGCCATGCACTATTGTATAAGTGTTTATTGCCTACATATATTTGTTTTGCACCAGTACCGTTAACATTCAATGTTGCATCAGCATAAGCGGCACAAGTGCATTCATGGCTAAAACGAACATCAATAGCTATACCTTTTTTTAATTCAAATACTCCATTAACAATTTCAGCCGTTAAATTATCATTATTAATATCATCTGTACAAACGGCATATGGAATTGAGTTTTGATTTTTTTCAATCTCTTCTATCCTCTGTTCATTTGAAGCTATTGCATTATCAACAGCATCCATATTTTCATTGATATCCTTTATATCAACAAAATCGGTTTCATCAGGCTTTTTCAAATTTAAATTTTCAGTATACGCTGCCATTTGGCAACACCTCCTCCTTTAATTCTGTCCAAGTGAATTTTTCAGTCTCTGCCCATGTATAAGATTTAAATTGCTGCCATATGTTATAGAGAAGCTCAACAGAGAAAATCATATTATATGGCAGAATTCGTTCAAGCAGCTCTCTTACACTATCTGACTGCTTTCTGACCGTAAGAGCAACCCTAACCCTAACTGTAAATTCCGAAGTTAATATTGTAAGCTGATATCCATCTTTCCCACAAAGCGTTTCAAGCATATTTACAAGACTTTTTTTTGTGTAAGGTGTATTTTCGTTATATCTTGAAAGAAGTCTGAAACGGCGGTCTGCAAGCGTATCTGTTGCATACGGAGTGATATCAAGCATCTTTTCACGGCGGGCAATGCCGTTTTCTGTAGCTTCAGAAATAAACTGGTCATTCATACAACTCTCGCAGGCATCCCAAACAGCCTGTATTAAAGGTGTTTCTGCATTCATGATTGCCCGCATTTCAGTAACATTCTTTAAAATATCCGGCTGATAATCCGTAAGGTTTATCGTTCGGGCGGTATTGAAATTACGCATTTAAAAACTGCCCCCTTACCGCAACCGAATCGGCCTCCAACAAAACATTTGCAGTATTTCCGTTTAGCTTCGTACCGGAAATATCCACAATACCGGAAACAGCAAGCAAGCGTGATTCAATCTGCGAAATTCTGACTAATAAACCGTTTTCCTTGCTCCATAAAGAATTAAGCCCCTGATAATAATCATCAAGCGCTTTTTCAATAGACGGCAAACATTCCTCTAAATCCCAGTTATCTGCAAAAGATAGTGAGGTTTCAATATTGATTTCAGTGCCTGTTGCACCAAATACGGTAACCTCATGGTCTATCGGTGCAAGACCTATTCCCTCTCCGCTGTTCTGCATTGGATCAACAGCTGTCTGAACTGCATTGATAAGTTCGGCAGACGGCGGCATATAATCACTGTTTGTAATAACAAGCTTGACTGTTCCCGGACCATTCCAAGCTCTGTATGGCTTACAACCGCCAACACCCGGCAAAACTTCCGTAACAGCAATATACTGTCCTTTGTTAAAACCATAAGATTGATTTTCAAAGCTGTTAAGATACCTTGCCCTTAAGTGTTCTGTGCTTTCTTCATCCTCGCCGTTGATAACGATTGAAGTGATTTCAGCACTTGTTAAGCCGTCAATATAATCAATAGGAATTAACTGTCCTAAATAGCCGTTGGCATCTGCACCAGCTGCTTCACAAGTCATATAATATTTTCCGCCGCTTATTTTTTCGGTAACTACCCAATCATATTTATCGCCTGAAAAACGGCTTCCAATCGGAATATCAATATCAAATTCGCCTATTGCAATCGCAGCCGTTGCAGGAAGCGGCGCAATACCTCGTTCCTTGCATCTTAAAATCAAATAATCTCTGCTTGCTGTATCTGCAAAGGTTTCATTTAAAATTGTATCCAAAGCAACATAAATCATTGCACTTTCAAGCGAATTCGGCGCAAGAGCATCATAAATAATTGAACCCTCTCTTTTATCTAGAGAGGGTGCCACATTCGCAAGTTTTTCCTGCAAAAGTTCTTCATATGTTTTATCTTCAAACATCGGTTTCCACCTCCATATCTCCATAAATTGTATATACTTTAAATTTCACATGAACAGCTTTAAGAGAACTTTCAAATTCGAAATCATCAACAGCAGTAATTCTGTCATCCTGAAGTAAAGCTTCTGTTATGCAGCGTTTTATTTCAGGATAAGCATATTCCTTTTGTTCGCCTGCAAGTTCTTTCAATTCAACACCGTAATCCCATGAATAAATTAGATAATCATATCGTTCTGTATTCAACATCAGATAAACAGCTTGCTTGACAGCTTCCAGTTCATCTGCCATTCCTTGAATTCTTCCGTTCTCAATATCTAAAGCATAGGTTCTGCTTGATTCGGTTTCAACCTCAATATCAATCATATCCTCTTTAACTTCAGGTATCATACATTCACCACCCTATCCAAAACAAGATATTTTTGTCCGCCTTTTTGCTTTATTAAAACAACATTCTCGCCAACACTTAATCCATTATGAACAAGAAATGTTTTTCTGCCCGAATATTTATGGCTATGGCTTAAATTGGCACTGCTGTTTTCGGTATTGCCGGAAAAAGAATGCGCATGTGAATATGGATGCTTATGCGGTTCATCTGTTCCGCCCATATCTGTATTACCTGAATACACATCTGTATTTCCGTTAACACTGTGCGCATGCTGTAAATCAACAGTATCCGTTGTATGATTTACTGTCATATCAACTTTATATTCCGTTACATTTCTTGTTAACACCAACTGAGCGGAGGAAAGCACCATTTTCTGTTCAACTGAAATTTTCAAAGGATTTGTACTTATCACTTTCCCAAAGCAAAAATCGGCAGGTTGGCTTGCTTCTACTGCCTCTGTTGCCGCCTTTTTTATGCTTACTAATAAATCGTTACTATCAAGCAACAAAATCGCCTCCTCTTAATGTTAAATCCATATAATGCTCACTTTCCTTAAATTCATGCTTGCACTTTTCAACAAGCATTAAATTGTTTATCTTCATATCCCCCAGATTAAGAATTACAGCAATCATTGAGCCTGCTCTTACTCTTATATCTCCAAGTGCATTTTTAATGGATAAATTCCTTGTCTTCTTATTATAAAGAGATAACAAAGCATTTGCCTTTGCTTGTCCGTTTTCGCCTTTCTGAAGCGTATCAAAATACTGAAGAACACCCCAAGCATTCATATTCTTGCCGTGCTGTGCAATATAGATTTCACGCTTACCTGTTTTATCGTTATCGTATGCAAGCTTTACCTTGTTGTAGGTCTGCTCATCAATAGAAGAAGTATAATCAAAGTTTTCGCCCGTTTCTTCATCAATCAGAAGATTAAGGCGCATACTATTTAACCCTTTCAGGGTAAGCTTTCCGAAATCATCATACAAAACATACATTTGCGATTTATTTTGAAGTGTTAAATCAAGTGCATTTTGTATCATATCGAAAAGCGTTGTGTTTTCCTCAACCCTTGAAGCAATCTTAAAACCTGTGTTTTCAATCGTTCCTGTTTTCAACCGAAAGTCTGATGCAAGCATTTTAATAAACTCACTTGCTGTTTTATTCGTATAAACATATGTGTCCTTGTTTTTGAGATAACGAAGCTGATCGTAAGCAGTAACGGATATAATCTGTTCCTTATCTCTTGTCATTTTGAATACAAAGCCGTAAAACACATTAGAGCCATTTACTTTTAGCCTTACAGCATCGCCTTCAGTGATATTCAAAACATTATCATTAATAACCTTAAACTGAAGTTCTCCCGGACTGCCTTTTCTTTCGGTAGACCAAGTTATACCCTCTTCCACGGCAGGAAGGAACACCTTGCTTCCGTGCTGAATTAATAATTCTGTACTAACATTCAAAGCGTTCCCTCCTTATGCCGGTGGAATGGTTAAAACCTGTCCGGGGTAAATCAAATTTGGATTTTTAATTTTGCTCTTATTAGCGTTGTATATTTTTGTGTATTTAGCACCGTTTCCATAAAATTTTTTTGCTATGTTCCACAAGCAGTCACCTTTTTTCACGGTATAAGATTTATTCTTTGAAGGTGCAGGCGATTTCGTTGCCGCCCTTTTCTTCTTGACTGTTGCTTTCGGCTTTGATTGCACAAAAGTTATCTTGCAGGTTTTTGTTCCGTATTCCTTATACTGCTTAAGCTTTACGGATACTGTAACATCAAACCCCTGCGCAATATCTTCCTTAATATCATAGCTTTCAAGAGAAACCTTCATATTTGTATCAAAAAGCATTTTGCCGTTCGGAAATTTTCTTGTAACAATAAACTGAAAAGGCTTTTTCGATGTTTTAAGCTTTTCAAGCTGATTTAAAAAATAATCTGCTTTAACAAAGCCTGATTTATATACCGCAAACGGATATTTTACATTCGGAAAAAGCAGGTCAAAGCTGATTTCTGTCAGCCCTGCCTGCTTTAAAATGTTTATTTCTCCGTCATTCATTAAAGTAACAGTTTTATTCTTGTTTTCTATGCTTAATTGCAATTTTGATGGTGGGACAGGACAAAGCATTTTGCCCATATAAAAATAATATGCCATTATCAATGCACTCCTTCCGCAGCCTTTTCCATTGCATTATTAACACCGACTGTAAGATAATCAATAACGCCATCTAAATCCATATCAGAAGAAATATTATTGTTATTTGTCATTTCAACTCGGATTTCCGCTGTTGTAAATCTGTTTACAACCTCTTTCTCTGCAATGTCACGAAGATACTTTAAATCCTCTGATGTGATTTCAAGGGAATCAGCTGTTTTTCCTGTATTCTCGGCAGTGCTTGCAATGTTGGAAGGAATCTGACCTGTATCATAACTTCCGCTATATAAGCTATCATCATAACCTCCACCACTGAATATATCATCTGTATCAAATCCGTTACCACCAAACACACTTGAAATTTTATTGGAAACCTTATTTCCCCAAGAAGCGCCTGCTGCAAATGCTGTATCTTTCCAACCATCCTCAAAAGCATTATATTTATCGCTAAAACCTAGATCATATGCATCACTAAGAGATTGATATTCTCTTTTTCCGGAAGCTGCCTCGGATGCCTTAGTAGCATAATTATTTGCAGCCGTTTTCAACCCCGAATAATCAAATTCTACAAATGGAATCTGATTAATAGCTTCACAAACTTTGCTTATCACAGTCAGAATTGTTGAAAGCATATCATACCAGCCTTGCTGAATATTACATTTCATATTATTAAATGCAACCCCCACATTATTCCAGCAGACTTTCATCCATTCCCATATGCCGTTGCAAACTGCACCCGCCACATTAAACAAATTCTTAAACCATGCAATAGCAACATTTATCCAACCGCAAATAACTGAAAAAGCATTATCTGCCACTTCACTTGTTTTTGCAATGTTATGTGCAACTGCAATAATAACAGCGATAACAGCAATAATTGCGAGAACTATCCAAGTTAACGGGCAAGCAAGTAAAGCAGTATTAAAGCCAGTTTGCGCCACTGTTGCAGCAGATGTTGCCACTTGCTCGGCAGTAACTCCTGCTGCTGCCAATCCTGTTGCTGATAGTTTTGCTGTTTCAGCCGCAGCCGCCACCCCATCAGCAGATGCCTTTGCCATAATAGCAGATGTATCTACTCCATGTGCAGCGGCAGTAGCCAAAATCGCCTTGGCATGCTTATATTCAGCTATAGTTTGAATACCCTTTAAAGCTGTTGATGCTAAAATAATACCTTTATGGATAAGTAAAATAGTATTATATGCCCCTATCGCAGCAACAATTCCCCAAACAACGGGACCGATAATGGACCAATTATCCGCAACGAAACCACCGACTGCTCCAACAACCTGAAAAACAACCAATACAGCATTAACAACCGAAGCCAATGCACCAACCGCATTCGCTGCAAATTCCTGAAACTGCGGATTATTCGCAAGTTCATTAATTTTATTAAGAACAGGCTGAAACTGCATCAGAGCAGTGTTTTTTATTGCAGTAAAGACCTGCCCCCAGGTCATCGGCATTTCATTGAATTTCGCATTGATTTCATCAGCCGAATTAAATATTGCCGCCTTAACGACACTTGCGGATAGCTGTCCGTCTGCTGCCATTTCTCTGATTTTTCCAATAGGCACATTCAAATAATCGGCAATGGACTGAATAAGATTCGGCGCCTGCTCAAATATTGAATTCAATTCATCGCCACGAAGCACGCCGGAGCCTAATGCCTGAGAAAGCTGAAGCATTGCATTGGAGGATTCCTGTGTTGAAGCACCCGCAATCGTCATCTGCTTCTGAATTAAATTTGCAAAAGCAACTACCTCCTCCTGACTGCCGAAGGCATCCTTTGCATTATTACCGAACTTAGCAACAACGGAAGCCATATCTTCAAAAGAACCTCTTGCATTCTGCGCAGACTGATAAACAAGATTAACCAGATCATCTGTTTTCTTAGCTGTGTTATTCGCCTTATTAAAGGATTGATTCATCAGATCGAGCCTTGCAGTTGTTTGTGCAAAATTATCAGATATTTCCAATACCTGCTGAACACCCTGCAAGGAAAGATAGGCTGCTGCCATACCTTTAATCTTTTTGCCAAGACCATCCATATCAGATGCACCATTCTGAATAGATTGATTGAAATTTTCCTGTTCACGAACATTATCCTTAATGCCCTGATTAACACTTTCAATCGGTGCAGATAAACTATCAGTCGTGTTTGCTGTTTTCTGTATAACAGCTTCCCATTCCTGCGTTTTAATCGTTGCTTCATTTAACTGCTGATGTATACCATCAAAAGCGGATGTATCGAAGGATGCACCCATTGTATTCTGCATACTTTCCATTGCCGATACAGTAAGATTAACGGCACTTAAAATATTATGAATAACACCTGAAAAATTATCCTGCAACGCAATTGTTGAATGAATTGTTGCCATATATTCACCTGCCTTATTATCGTTTTCGTTTAGCCTGTTTTTCTGCTTCCTTTTCTTTTTGAATTCTTATATTGATGGAAGCAATAACAAAAGCTTTTTCCTGCGTATCCATATCTAAAAACTGAGAAGGTAAAATGTGAAGCTTCTGCAATGCAAAATGTGCATAATTTGCTTCTGCATCCCCTTCCTCAATCAGTTTTTTGCTTCTTCAACCTTTTCTTCAAAGGTTGTATTAAAGCCGTTATAGTCCTGAACAAAGGAAGCAAAATCCTGATATTCGCCGGGATCATCAATCATTTCCTTTAAAAGTTCTTCCGGTGTCATAACACCATAAGAATCCTGAAGTTCTTTATCATAAAGATTTGGCTCTACAATGCAGGCGCAAAGCATTTTTGCAATATACCTTGAAGTATCAAGCTTTGGACGGTACATATTCGGTTTTCCCTTTACGGGAATATCAATCATACAGGTATCTCTGATATTATCGTTTTCCTTTGTTGATAACGGTTTGATTGTCCACGGAAGCGGATTGCCCTTTTCATCAACAAGTGACTTTGTTGCGGGAAAAGTTGTATTTTCCTTTGTAATTTTATTCTTTTTCATAAATCTGCTGAAATTAGACATAGTTTTAATCATCCTTTCAAATTAAAAAATTTTACCCCTGCTTTTTATAAGCAGGGGCTTTGAATTACTGCATACCGCCAAGAATATTGAAGGTTTCAGGCATTTTGAAATCTTCAAAAGTGAAATCCATATCCTCATCAAGGTATTCTCCGTCTGCATCAAACTTTGAGAGAATACCGCCGTCAATGTTGCAGTCCATAAATACAACGGTCTGCCTTCCGGCGGCGCTTGTTGGGTCCTCGTTGGTTACCTGAATTTCAAAATAAACATCCTCGCCTGTATCCTTATACTTAAGCATCATTTCTCTAAAAATAGAGGTATTGTAATGGAATGTAGCAGAGCCTGTACCCTTCCATCCGGTTGACTTGTTACCTGTTCCTGTTTTACCAAGAATAGGCACTTCCGTTTTTGTTCTTTCAAATTTCGCTTCGAAATTGATTGCCTGCATAAAATTATATCTGTTCTTGCCGATTGTAACGAAACATTCAGCAAGTTTTGCAGATATAGAATCCTTTGCATTCATTGTAATATTTGCCATTTAAAAATCCTCCTTAATTAAGAAACCGTAACTGTCATATACAATTTTGCCATTGCATTCACAACAGTTACGGCGTCGTTTACAACAACAGATTTCTTGCTGTTGCCCTGCATAACTGTTACATCTTCATCACTGAATTCTTCAATCGCTCTGATATCCTGAAGCTGTTCGTGATGCTTAACAATATCGGACCACAAAGAAATTCTGCCTGCTGCATCATTTGGAACAACACCAAGATACTTTGTATTGAATAAAACCGCAATATCATTTGCAATCTGGTCTATAACCCTGATTGTCTGATTATCCTTGAAAATCTCGCCCTTGTTGTCTGATACAGTAACAAGAGAGTTAATATCTTCAAGCACTCTTACATCATTTCCTACTCTGTGCAGAGTAAATTCTCCTGTCTTGATCGCATTTTCAAGCTGCGACTGTGTGTAATCAACATCAATATCAAATTCGCCGTCATAAACCTTATTCAGATTAGATTTATTTACTGCACAGCCTGCTGCAATACCTGTTACCCAATAAACAAGACTTGCTTCAGAAGAATTCGTGTCATTTACCTTATTTTTAACATTGATAACACCCTCATAATCGGCCGGGCAATTATATACAACCGTCTGAAACTTTGCGCCAACCTCATCACGAAGCCTTTTGCAGAAGTTTACATACAACGCATTAATTGTGCTTTCTGTTGAAACAACACCCATAACATTAAAAGAATATGCCTCAATCCTATCAAGATAATTCTGATGAGCCGAGCCGTCTGTTGTGCCGTTTTCACCGCCTGCAAGAGGTGTGCCTGCTGTTTCGGCAATCTCGAACTCCTTAAAGATTATGTAGTCATTTGCTGTTAATTCAGCAACACTTGATACTGTCTGAACATCAACAACAGTATAATCAAGCACTGTTTTAACATCAAACATTTCATTGTTATCAATATTCCTCTGAATAACAATTTTAAAATCATTTCCGCGGACACCGCTGAATTTTGCAGTTGCATAATCATTTTCAGCCTTTGTTCCGCCACCGTTTAAACGATAAGCATATAATGTTGTAATGTTTCTGAATAAATCACGAAGTCCTTTCATTTTTTCGTGTTCATAAGAATAGCCGAAAAGCTTTAAGCTGTTTTTCTGAAAATCTGCACTTGTTACCTCAAATACATCGTTTTCAACGCCCCAATCAAGCTCAAACGGCATTGTTGCAATTCCCCTGTCAGACAAATCTGAATTTGCTGCTGCAAGAGAAACAAAATTGATATAAGCACCCGGAAGCACCTTGTTCTGCGCTGTAAATGTTCCGCCTCCTAAAGCCATAATTAATTCACCTTTCCTTTCATAAATTTATGAATTAAAGAGCTTATCTGCTCTTCAGTGTAAACACCTTTTTCAGATAATAAAGCTCCCAAAACATCTCTTTTTTCTGAGTATTTTTCCGAAGCAAGAATCTGCTCTTTCGTAAAGCCGTTTTCCTGCTTCTTTTTTGATTTTTTTGCTGCCATTTTATCAGTTTCCTTTCACATTGCTATTGTATTTAACATTCTCCATTGCAGGTCCCCTTGATTGTTCTTTGTAAACAAACATATCATAATTCACAAAGAAATGAAGCACATCTTCAACAAATTCGCCGTGCATTGCTGTTCCTCTTACCGTATCGCCATCAATAGAAATCAATTCCAACGCATCCATCAATCTTTCCAAAACTGCACAGCACTCTGTTTTCTTATCAGACGAACTCGGAAAATAATGTATACACAACTGATTTGTTCTGAAATACCGCTTACCAAAAAACTGCTCCGAAGCAGGATTTACACATACAACAGAAAAGCAAGGCTCTTTTAAACCTTGCTCTACTGTTTCTGTATAAATTTCATAATCATCACCGAATTCAGAATGGATAGCAATACATATTCCGTCAATAATCTTATTTATCATTTGAAAGCCGCCTCCAATTTCTGTTTAATCTTCTTTTCAAGCACTCTTGGAGCAATATTCTGAAGTTCCTGTTCTGAAATTGTTAACATAAACTTGCCCTCAACCCAGCCTTTGTGATTTGCTGTTCTGTGACCAAATTCAACATAGGAAGCATATTCAACGGGATTTATAATTTCAATCTTGTAAACGCCATTTATACTTTCAATCTCGCCAATAGTCCAACCACGGCGGAGCGTTCCGCCTTTTTTACCGCTATTCTCAGGATAAACACCAACAGGCGTTCTTTTTTTTACCTTTCTAAGTAATCTTCCGGCAAGCTCTTTTGCACAAGCTTCCATAAGAATGTTTCGCTCGGATTGCAGGCTTTCCAGCTGTTTTTGGAGTTTCTTTAAATCAGAGCATGAGAATTTACCCATTCTTGCCATTATGCCCACTCCTTAAACAATTCCAAGATGATTTCCTGATGTGTGCTATAAACAGCAGGCTGTCCGCTTGATTTATACTCGGTTGTAACACCATTCTGCGTAATAATCAGCTTTGAACCTGTTTTTATAGTGATTTCAGGATTAAGAAACACCTCTATAATCTGTGAAACAGAAGAAGCAATTTCGTTTTTATCCGTATTCGCTTTTGTTTTGAAGGATAATCGGCAAGGCAGGTTTTCAGCAACAATAACATCATCAAAGCCTGTTGATTTATTCGCTTTCGGCACCTTTTGGTGTTCAATAATTGTACAAACCCCATCGTATCGACTTTCAACAGCCTTTCTTGCTGCCACTCTTGCTTTCTCTATTGCACTTACCATAATAGCCTCCTGTAACGCACAAATTCGCCTTTTCCGTATGTAAGCAAATGATTGATAAAGCTATCCAATCTCTGCTCTGCAGTAAGGCTTCCTTCGCCTGCTGCGAAGGTTATATTTGTGTCGCCCTCCTGTATCTGCTTAACGGCTGTACTTAAATCAAGACCTGCAATATCATCAGGGGCAAAAGCTTTCTTTGTCATAAGAAATTCGCCGACTGCCATATCAATGGCAATGTTTGTTAATCCTTCAGGCACACTTGAAATATTACATTCATTTTTAATTGTGTTTTCAGCCTTTTGAACAGAAAAGCTAAGGATTGCTTCATCCCCATTTTTCCATTCATATCCGAAAGACTGCAAGCGTTCCTTAGCCTTTTCTATCATACTGATTCACCGCCTTAATTAGCCTTTGGAGATAATTCGTGTAATAGCAATAGCCTTGTGAGGAATAGCTTTCTTGCCGTCATTGATAATATTCCAGTTTGTACCGGTTGCAAGGTCTGAATTTGAAGCAGAAGCAGTAATGCTTGCAGGCTTTTCAAATGAAATGCCGTCTACACCGCAGATATAACGGTCACGAACATAAAGCGTATCCTGTCCGCCGTTTGTTTTTGGATCTCTGCTCATTTCATATGGCACTGCATCGCCGATATCGTCAAGAACGATTGCACCATCACCAAGAACATAGGTTGTATATTTTGTGTAAGCCTCCTGTGCTTCAATGCTCTTACTTTCATCTGCTGCAACAGCATCAACTTCTTCGGTAGGCATACCATCATCAACAAGAACAATTCTACCGTTCCATGTGCCGATTGCAAGGTCTCTTGTAATACCGTCTGCATCGGTGTATGTAAGATACTTAAGAAGCTTAAGGTTTTCAAGATTTGTTGCAACCTCGCTGTGCATAATTGCAAGCTTGAAGATAGATTTGTTATCTCCGCAGGCTTTCTGAATTGCTTTGTTAAGTGATGCAGGGCCTACATAAGCCTTTTCGCCCTCATTCCCTGTAATATCATAGGTGTGCTTTTCAATAAACTCTTTAGCAGCCTTTGCGGCAACAGAGTTACCTGTAACAGTCATACCATAGATACCCTTAAGAATAGCAAGGAGCATATCCTGTTTAACATCAAACTTGTAATCAGCAATCTGTGCTCCGACATTATCCATAAAGTCAACACCTGCGGTAATGTTTTTGCTGAAGCTTCTTTCAGTCCAAGAATCCATACGGCTTGCAGTAATAAAGCCCTGTTCATAGGTTGTTGTGTTTGTGGATGTAATATCAGTTGCACCGTCATTATTCTGTGAGGTTTCGCCTGATATTCTTCCGAAATATGGAATTCTTGCATAAAGCGAGCCTGTCTGTGAGCTTAGTGCAGCTCTCGCCTGCTCATTTGAGCCGACTGCACCGCTCTTTGCAAGCTCTGTTTTCTTTGTGTTAGGCACTCTGTCTACATAAGCACCGAATGCCTGCGGGTTAAATGATTTTGAATCAAATTTTGCCATTTTTCTTTCTTCCTTTCATTAGTTAATTTTGGCATCAGGATTTTCCTTAAGATAAGCAACCATCTGTGAATAAGACATTTTTGAAGTGTCGCCGCCTTCAATAATATCATCACTGCCTTCGCCTATCTTTGCACCCTTAACGATTGTTTTTGCAGAATCAAAAAGGAATTTGGAATCATCCGCCTTTGAAAGATTTAAAATCTGTTCTGCAAGGCCCTTGATTGTTCCGTCTTCTGCAAGTTCTGCCCCTTCAAGATTAAGAAGTGCTTTAACAGCCTTTATGTTTTTTGCTTTTGCACCGATAAGAGCAGTTTCAACGGCCATATCCATTTTAAGCTGTTTCATTTCTGCCTTATGCTCATCCTCCTTAGTCTTGTTGGCGGTCTGCAAATCGGAAATCTGCTGTTTTAATGCTTCAACATCGCCTGTTGAATTCTTAAGCTCCGAAAGCTGTGTATTTCTTCCGGCAAGCTGACTATTCAGCCCTGCAATTTCCGTTTTTGCGTTTTGAAGCTCTGTCTGAACTGAAGTAAGCTCGCCTTTTGCCTTGCCTATATCCTGACTGTTTTCATCAAGAATTGCATCTACCTGTTCCTTACTCAATCCCATGTCTTCTAAAAATTTGCGTTTCATATTTCTTCATCCTTTCAGTTTGTTTTCGCTGTTTCTTTCAGCATCAGATTTTGAAGTCTGCGGCTTTTCTCGACATCCGCTCAGGTCAATTTTTATATGAAAAAAGCACCATGCAGGCGACTGCAAAGTGCTTAATCAACAATTAAATTCGGGCATAAGAAAAGCACCCTGCATTCGCCTGCAAAGGTGCTTAATCTGTTTTATTCTGTTTCCACAAGGGTATATACTGAATCATTTTTTCCGGAGTATCAAAATTTTTATAACAATACTCCCGTTCAACATCATATTCCTCAGGTGTCATTCCATCTCTCCACCATGGACACTCTTTCAATGTCGGTGTCGCCCATTCTTCTTTATTGTCCAAACTCTACCAATCCTTTCGTATAATCTCTTATAACATTAATCAAACAGTGTAATACTTTCAATCTCAGGTTCGGTAATACAAATCAAACCACTATAATTTTCTCTCTTTATTGAAATATCTGCAATTTCTGGTTCATTATCAAACGGCGATGTAAAGTACATACATTTGCCTTCCACTGTTTTACCATCAATTAACTTAACTCTGATTTTATGACCTCTACATTCTTCCATTTTTATTATTTTTTTTCTTGTTTCTTCCGATATTTGCACTATATTCACCTCACTTAATTGTTGGAACTATATGGGTACCATTTTTACTGTAATGTATCTTGAACACTGCTGTAGGATATTCTTTTCCGTCACGAAAAGATATAGCATAGCCTATATTTTGTTTGTTTTGCGTGATAACCTCTGTATGTTTCCACCTACCATGATTATCTCTTTCCAATATTCCAGTGCCGGCATACTGATCAACAAGCATTTGCACATCTTCCATTGAAATATCAAGGTAGCTTTTGCCTTGTTGATAATTATTATGCCCTTTGATATGCTTCCCCTGCTTGCCAGTTTCAATATCAAGGATGTAATCCTTTCTGATTTTGTCTTGTAAAATTCTGTCTTTATATTTTTGCTTGAGGACAGCATATTTATGGCTGTTATTATACTTTATATCAAGGAAATCTTCAAGGCTTTCAGGTGATAATTCCTTCAATACAGACTTATATTTTTCATACAGTTCTCTATCCTTATCTGATACAGCATCTGAAACATATTTCTTTTCCCATTCCTTATAGCTCATATCGGCGGGAACATAATATGTTTTTCCGTTTTCATCTCTTGCAGCTCGCTCTCCGATTTCGCTGAAATCATCATCAAAATACGGAACAGTAACCGACCTGCACCAACAATGAAACGGCGGTGCTGTTCTGCCCGGCTCATATTCACTCATAGGAAAATGCTTGCCGTCCATTTCTCTGCATATATCCGATGTTTTGTTATCAAGCGTTGCAATAATCTCAAATTCCTCAACATCAAGTTCTTTAAAGGCTTCCCGTTGTGCTTCGGAATGGAAATAGGCTTCCTCGGTCATAACAAGTCTGCCTGCCTGTGATTTTGAAACACCGAATTTATTTGATATAGTCTTGATTGCATCATCAGGTGCCTTGCCGAGCAGACAGTTTCGTGTAAGCTGTGTATGTAATTCATCAACAAGCTGTGCTTTCTGCTGCCATATTCTATCCGAAAAGTTCCTGCCGTCTGCCGCCCATGGCTTGGCAATTATTTTATTCAGCTTTCGTTCGTCTATCTGCCCTATTTCAAAGCCGATATTAAAGCCTTTTTGCATTTCGAATATACTATGATAATATGTATCAGAATAAACCTTCCTTGCCATTTTATCAATATAATCAAGCTCATTTCCGAAAGCCTTTTCCGCCGCCTGCTGCACTCTTATTTTCAAAGCTTCAAGCCTACTGATATGAAACTTAGCAGAAGCATTTTCAAGTTCTTTCATCCATTGCTGATTTATTGCATTTTCTTTGCCGTATTTAATGTATTCGTTGACATCCCAATGAAACTCTTTCAGTTCATTTGCAGACAGCAGTTTTCTTGCATCCTGCATGGAAACAGAATTATTTTTTGCAAGCCTGCCGTACCAAGCTTCTATTTCCTTTTGAATTTCCCTTTGTGCCTGCTCAAATGCAGGCTCTATTCTTTTATAGGTTGCTATTCCATAGACATTAGAAGCGTTTTCGAGTTCTTCAAATCGTTTTTTCCAATATTCTGATGATTTCATTATTCATCACCATCATTCGTTTCATCATCAGAACTTGCTTTTGTATCAAAAGGAAAACTATACTGTTCCATATTCTTTTGTTTCTGCTTTTCAAGTCTTTCAAGCTCAAGTACAGGATCATCAATCCACGGATGATTTGCAATAATTGTTTCATCCGAAATCATACCAATGGACTTAGCACAATTCTCAATAACGGTGCTTTCATTAATCAGCATATCTCTATTGAAAATAAACTCAACCTGCTCATTTTCAAAATCGCCGTAGCCCATATTGTAAAGGTGCATATTGATAAACCATAAAAGTTCTTCAAAGGAAGCCTGCAACTGCGTTTCAATGCCGTTTGCATCCAAATCAATATCAGAATACATACTTTGAATATTCATTTCATTCGGATTGCCTGAAAGCCTGTCATCCTTTGCATCATAGCCCATTGCATTTTCAATAAGCGCTTTTTTGAAAATTTCCAAAATTGCCATATAGTTTTCTGCATTTACAGCTATTTCAAGGGTTTCAACTCCGCCTTTTGAATCTCCGTCGCATCTTACTTTGACTGCTCCATAAGTTGCGAGGTTTTTTCTGAACTCTCCTAAATCTGTTCCCTCATAATTTTTCAAAACAAGAATGGTATTTCTTACATCCTCCTCCATACAGTTTTGGAAATTGGATTCAATCGTATTTATGCCATCCTGTAAGGACTTAACCATTTTAATAAGCGGTATTTCTTCACTGTTATATTTAAACGGAATAAGAGGGATTTTAGACCAATTATAACCTTGTTCGGTTTCTTTATTGCTTATAATGAAATAATCCGAATGATAAGGCTCAACAGGTGTCAATGTGCTTCCGTTCAGTTCAAAATAACTTATGCCTGCTTCATCAAACACATCTACTCTTTCAATGATTTTTCCTTCATTTTTTCCCTCATAAGAAACCACATTATACAAATGAATTGCGCCATCTAAAACGGTATGCTCTGCATCAGACCACAACGGAATAAGCTCATATGGCTTAATGCGCTTAAAAGCAAACTTGCCTTGTTCATCATAACAAGCAAAGAGCCACGCAATACCGTTATTGAGGAAATCCTTTCCGATTTCGTTCAGAAGCCTATTAAATTTCCTATTAAAAAACATTGATGTAAGCAGCTTAACATACATTTCATTGCCACAATGAATTGAAAACGGTTGGCCAAGCAGATAATTGTTTTTCTGAACAACCATTGTTTTGTATTTATTATCCACAATTCTGTTGTTCGGCAGATTATCAACCTTTTCAAGTTCTCCGTCTGCACCGATAACCGTTCTTTCCCGAAGCAAAATATCGTGCTTACCCTTGAAATATCTTTCGCCTATGAGCATATCTGCTCTTTTCTGTGAACTTTTAAAATTGTTGATTTCCTTAACAATAAACTGTGCATCTGTTAATCTATTTTCCGCACCTTGCTTGATAATATGATTTAACTTTGATGATAAATCTGAAAAGTTAAACACACTGTTATCCTCCTTTCTGCAAAAGAAAAAGAACTACTCTTTCGGTAGTTCTTGAATTATTTAAAACTAAATGTTTCGCCTTGATTGAGTTTCTCTGCAACACCGGTCGTAGCATCAGGGGCATCATCGTGCTTGTTTTTGCCCTCTTTCTGATATTTTAACATAGCATCGTAATATTCGGGGAATCTGTCTTTCCAATTTGACGGAAAATAGATATGATTCATAACCCAAGTGCTATTTGAAAGTATCCTTGCTTCCTTGTTTTTGGACTGAAAGAACGAACGAATATAGCAATGATTTGAACGAAAATTCATTTTAAGTTCATTTTCCACATTCCTTGCAAATCCTCTGCCGCCGTTGTTACTTTCAATATCAGCAACATTTACCTTATCATCATAAAGCATTTTAGCAACTGCAGGCTCTGTAATCTCCATACCGTCTTTAGTATATAAAACATTCAGTACATAAGCCTCTTTGTTGTAAACACCGTAATTTATGCTGCACAGGTAGTCACTGCCGGTATCAGCCGTATCTGTGTAGTTTTTAACAGCGGTAAATAAAGAATTGCCGTTACTATCAACAGGTAGCTTATCATAGGTTTTAAAGCTACTGTAAAGCCTGCCCTTTATATCAATCGGCTCCTGCTGATAGTTTGCAGAAGCAATATCAATGCCCATAGCTTTAATTTTATTTTCATAAAACCTTTCGGAAAGAATTTCAGAACAAAGCATAGAACTGTCATCCTGCTTTGCTTTATAAGATATATGCCTTACCCTTGAGCCTGCTGCTTCAAAATGCTCTAATGCTCTGCCTGCAAGGTCAAGACTGTGCCACCTTGTCATTACAATAATAATTTTTGCTTTTTCTTCAAGTCTGGAAAGCATTGTATCCGTAAACCAGGACCAGTGCTTTTCAAGCACATCTGCATTGTTCGCTTCCATAGAGGATTTGATTAAGTCATCTATAATCATTATGGAAGCACCAAAACCGGTTGCCGTTCCTGTCGGCGAGGTTGCAAGATAATTGTTATACCCATTTTCCAAGGACCACATATTCATTGCCCCATCGCCCCTTTTGATGTTCACATCAGGGAATATATCGGAATAAATAATCCTATCATTATCCGCCTTTTCTTCAGCAATGGTGTTTCTTACATTCTTTGAAAAATTTGTTGAAAGCGTTTCATTATATGATCCTGTCATAATCTTTTCAGATTGATTATTCCCAAGCACCCACTCAACAAAGCAGCCTATTGTTCTTGACTTGCCGTGACGAGGCGGCATATTTACAATAAAGACCTCCTCATCAGAACAATAAAATTCCTGAAGCTGATTGCAGAAATCAACAAGAAATAAGCGGTCTGTTTTATAAAAATCAGGTGCTTTTACATGGCAATAAGCAAAGAAAGATTTTCTTGCATTGCGTATTTTCTGTTCATTCTGCAAAGTAAGCAGTTCTTCAAGAGCTTTTAGTTCGTCTGCCTTATTCATCTTTGATGCCTAATTTGCCTTTCAGGCTTGCAATGCGTTCATCCAAAGCTTCATCACTCATAGAAGAAACAACGGAATTGATATTGCCATCAACCGTAACATCCTTTTTATCTCTCCATTCCTCAGGTTTGCGATTTTTAAGCCAAAAGATTTGGGCGGTTGTGTCCGGTGGAATATAAATTTCTTCATCAGCGTATTCAATGTGTTCTTTTTCTGATACTCGTTTTCCACAATCGTATTGCACTTCCCTAACCTTGATAGGTTTCTTAACAGTTTTGCTTATCCCTAATGCTTTTCGCAATAACGCATTTTCAACCTGTGTATCAACAATCTCTTTATTTATTTTTAGGGTGTCCGAAATGTCCGAATACTTACTTTTCCAATCGTTTAATGTACTGCGTGATATTCCCATATTGCAAGCAATCTGTTCATCGGTTAAACCATTCCTTGCCCATCCCTCAAGCTGAAGTAAGCCTTCAGCAGTTAACCAGTATTCATATTTCCCTTTTGCCATAAGGCTTACTCCTTTTATTCATTATAACAATTATTTTCACTTTTAAATAGCAATAGAATTAATAGTTTCTGTTTAACTAATACTTTTATTTTCATAAAAAGCACAAAAAAACCAGCCACGCGTCCAACGCGTGGTTTTGGCATACAAAAAAAGGAAACTCAATTATAGAGTTTCCTAAACTAATCATCATTTTTTTGATTTATAAATTTTATTTCCTTTATACTTATTAAGCATAATATCATATATATCAACAAGTTTATCTTGAATCGTCTTAAAAAAATCTGTTTGTTCTTCTCCTGCAATAACTTTATCTCCAGAATTAACAATATAATCTTCTAAATCTTGCAAGGAATTTTTTAATTTATTAAAAAACTTTTTGTCGGTATATAGAAAGTACAAAGCATTATGTCTCATTTCATTAAGTACATCAATAAATTCATCAGTATCTACTAATTTTGAATTTATATCAAAACGAATTTTTGTTCGTGTAATAGGTATCTTTTTTAAAAGAAAATCTTTAAAAAGAGAATCAAAATATTCCGACTCCAATGATATATTTTTTAATTTTCTATTTTCAAAAATTTCGTAAATACCAATAACACTACTAACAATAAACGAAACAATAGATAGTACCAGTGCAGCTATTTCCATGTAACCCTCACATTAAATTATTTACTATAGAGTCAATGAGACTTTGATTTATTGATTTAACAATGACTTGATTCCCTATTAAGTTATACCCAAATCTTTCCTTAAATTTTTCAAAGAATCCCTGAGTAAAAGAAGATGCAGCTCTAATTATTTGATCTGGAAATTCAATTGTTATAGGAACATTTTGAAAATCAATATCATCGCCAATTTGATCATTAAAAACTGATTGTCCAAAATCATAACCAGCTAATCTAGTTATCATACTGTTAAATTCTAATTTAAAATAATTGTTATCCATCACTTTCATTCACTTTCATTATAAAATTCAGATTATAAGCGGTTCCTGGCATATAAAAATTACTTCTTTCGAGCAATCCATAATATGGTCTATGATTAAAATAATCATTTTCAGAATTAAAACCAATCCAATCTCCATCATACTCTAAATAATTCTTATCAAATACAATTAGTCTGTCTCCGGTCAAAACATAGCATGAATGATCATCAGCTCTATCTTCAATAGACTTTATAAGCTTGGTTAAGCCTGTTCCACCTGTAGAACGATTATCTCCCCTGCTTGATACTTTATTTTGAAAAACAGATATATTAAAAAAATCTTTTCTATCATAAGAATCGTCAAAAAATCCAGAATGATTATCAAATGCTTCTTGAACTTTTACATACTTTTCAGAAAACTCTTCAGACATCGCAAATGAAGTTATAGACCGATCTAATTCATCACCTAAAAGTAACTCTGAAAAATTCAAAATAGCTATATTAATTCCACAAACAGCTTCACCTTTTTCATTAATATAATTAGGTGCTATATCAAAATCTACAAGGCAGTCGGACTTTGAATGTTCAATTGCATTTCCAATCAATTCAATAATTACTTCAGATATATCTTCCCTACAATCATAATTAATATTAAAATAATTCTGAAAATATGCTAAATCATCATAAAGTTTACACAGTTTATCTGTATTAAAACATTCTTCATATTTTAGCACTCTTCTAAAATGATATTGATAATAATCATCTTTGAATTTTTCTAAAAATTTTATATTTTTTTCTAAAACCCTTTTTTTAGGATTTGCCAATATTAACAAAGGAGACGAAAGGATTCCTTCAGTTAAAATTATTTTTTCAATATTTAATACAATTTCAACCTTGTGATTATATTGTGTAATGAGTGATTTTATTATACATTCTAAAATAACAAAAGATAATTTATCTAATAACTTTATGTGTTTGAAATCAAAAACAACTGTTAACTTTGTATTCTTATATCGCCCATTAATATAACTGACATACGATGCTATATTTTTTACTGTAGAATTATTTAATTCATCATCATAAATATTGACAAAAATACATCCATTTAATACATTAATATTTTTTAATCTTTTAGAAAATGACTTAGAATTATATTTGAAAATTAGTTCTTCGTTTTTCATGTTTTTCTCTTTCTTATCAATATATTAATTAAAATTATAACATATACTAAAAAAGAAATCAATAAAATCAAGAATCGCTTTAAACTTATATATTATATATAACATTCATTCATGTCAAATAAAACATTATTTTATTAATCTATAGTCCAATTATATTCTCTTCTTATATTGTATGTATACAACATAAGTTCTATATTTATTATATCAAATTAACAACAACATTAATTAGTAAATCAAAGCAGTAAGTATATCTCAACTCACTGCTCTTTCAGAAAATTATTTAACAAGTATAGTATATTATATATTTTTTATATACTCAATAGGAAAAAAGTCCTTTTGGGTAACATTTGTCCTGACTTTATACACACTTCTTTTTCAAGTAATCATGCAATATGTTTTTTAAATGTTTAGCTGAATAATGTAAATCTCTACTCATTTGTGCATACTTTTCTTTATTAATAAACCGTCTTATTGCTATTGCTTTAATTAATTCATCCTCTATGCCATATATAAAATTATCAAGTTGCTGTTTCTCATCAATTAACCTTTGAAATTCTGCCTTGACATAAGGATCTATATTCATTTTCTGAATAGCGGCATTAGCTGTTGGGTCTGATATTGTACCACTTTGCACATTAGGTTTTGCTGTATCAACAGAAATAGAGGGTATTGCATATGTTCTTTTATAAAGTTCAATTTGTGCTTCAACTATAATATACATCTGTAGCCTTTCATATGTCATTTCCATATATCAACCACCTTCCTTCGTTTCTTTTTCCGTTTTGCTTCCTGCTCTTTTTGCCAAGTCCGATAACAGGTATACGAGCAATACATTTTAAACGAATTAGCATTTTTATAAATCCATTGTGATGGGTCTGCTACCCAGAATTCTTTTCCGCAGGATGCACATTTGTATGTAAACCCATAACGAAAGCTTCTTGATTTCATGAATTAACCCCTCCTTGTCCTATTCGTTAGGATAAGGCTGTTTTGTTTTATGCCCAATCTAAAGCCTGTCCGCAATAACAACAATACGCTTGCTCATAATTGTCGGATTCATCTTTTATCACAGGATTATCACAGATAGGACAATACGCTATATCCGGAATTTTCAATTTTCCAATAATACTCTTTTCAATAGGCTTTTTCGGTATCTGTCTTTCAACACATTCTGCAACAGTCAAACCGCTTTTGGTTTTATATTCATATAAAGCTTCATTGACACACTCCTGCATTTTTTCATTTTCAATTTTTATTTCAAATACGATTCCCGCCATGTTTATACTTCCTCACAGTAGCACCACTTAATACCTTTTGTGTGTGATTGTCTACCTTTAAGATTAGCAACGATATTTGAAGAAAAAATCCCTGTATCCCTTTCAGCTTCCCTTATACTCTGATAAACTTTAGTTGTTTTCCCACTTTTTACATATGTTCCTATTATTGATTTCTTAATCTTTGAATTATGTAAGTCATAACAATTCATAGTGTGCAACGTTTTAGCTGCATGCTCCACATTTTCAAGTGAAGTACACCATTCTAAATTATCCACATCATTATTTTTTGGATTACCATCTATATGATTTACAAATGGTTTATGCAATGAATTATCAATATAATACAAAGCTACAAGACGATGTATATAAAATCGTTGTTTGATACCATTGTTATATAAATCCACATAATAATAGCCTCTGCCTGAATGATTAGATGTTGGCTTTTTAATATGTCCTGTTGTAACATTAACAACTGTACCATTCGGATATATTGCATAATTTTCAAAATCTTTAATCAATTTCATAAACATACCCCCAAGATTGAAACGGGCGTGTTAATGGCTTTTTATTATCAACGGAGCACCACCAACCACCGCCATCCTCACAAGGAAAACTTGCACTGTATGATTCTATGTATTTACAATCTCCGCATTGGTCTAAATCGTCCTTATTGCAAATTGTGTAAAATTTGTTTAACTCTTTCGGCTCATCATAGATTTTAAGGTTTGTGATGTGATAGCCGTATAATGTTTTGCCCTTGCCATATTTCCACAACTGCTCTTGCGTTAAGCAAGTTAAGGCTAAATCATCATCGGAAATATTATAAGAATTGGTTTCAGTATTAAACACCCATTTTCTTATTTCATCACAAATGTACTCGCCGATAACTTTGCCGTGACCATTTTTCCATATATCACTACCGGCAAAACTACCTTTTGAATATGTCGGTAAAAGAAAAGGAATTTTATCTTTTGTGCAATATATGTAAGATTTGAAAGGTGTAGAAATATTTGGCTTTGTTTTCCTTATTTCATATCCTTTTCTACCTACTGCAATATTTCCACAGTGAAAAGGTTTTATGCTTTGTATTATTGATGGTAGTATTAAATTCATTCGTCATTCTCCCATTCACAAGAAAAATGTGGTTCGTCAGCATATAAGCAAAAGTCTGCACAATACTGGCTATTCGCATTAGTACATATTCCTGTGTATTCATCTAACCATTTACACATCAGTCCTTAACCTCCTCATCCATTTTTGCTCCGTAACTGCAAAAGTGATTGTTGTGAACAGGCTTGCCCAGGCTGAACACTCTGTTTGTTTTATGCCAACAAAGCATTTTACGCTTCAGCAAATGCTTACAATCCCTACAATGAACAACAGGCTCATAGTCGAAGGTTGGGGCAAAATCCACCAAGTCCAAAAAATTATTGATAGTATCATTATCATAATTCTCCGTCATTATTTCTTCTCTTAAAGCATTCGCATCAATCGGTCTTACTGCCATTGTTAACCCTCCTGTTCCAAGCTTCAATAGCTTTTTTTCTTCCGTTGAAATTGTCACTTTGAATTACAAGCTTTTCCTCGTTGTTGAAATAATACTCTGTAATTCCACCTTCTTTTTTAGTTCCGCAGTTCGGACAATAAACGCTCCAATGTGTTATTAAATCGCCATTTTCACTATTTCTGCATGGCTCGATTCTGTCATGCTGTATTCGTGCTTCTCCGCCACAAAACGGACAAGGTTTTAATTCTTCAGCCATTTTCTTTCAACTCCATTTCTTCATTTTTCATAAACACAATCCAATGTGTTTTATTCAGCTTTCCACTCTTATGACCGAAAAGCGGAGAATACGGTGCAAGTTTTATAATTTCGTTTACAGTTACATCCGTTTCATTCCATTTGAAAACTAAAATACCGTTCGGCTTTAAAACTCTGAAGCATTCGCTAAATCCCTGCTTTAAATCGTCTTTGTATGTATCAGGATTTAATCGACCGTACTTTTTAGCAAGCCAAGATTTCTCGCCTGCTTTAATTAAATGCGGAGGATCAAATACAACGAGTTGGAATACATTATCATCAAAATAGATATGGCGAAAATCTCCGACCATATCCGGATTAACAACAAACTTACGCCCATCGCAAAGGGTATCATCGCATTCTCTGTTATCCATAAATACCGTTAACGGATTGCTTTTATCAAACCAAAACATACGGCCACCGCAACAAGCATCTAAAATTAAAGGTTTAGCCATTCTGCAACTCCTTCAGCCTTGCTTCGGCTTCTTCTCTTGTGAGAAGTATTTCACTAAGCGGCACAATTACACCACTGTTACTTTCCATATTGATATATCCTTCAAAATACTCGTTGCAAATCTCAACAGGATTATCTTCATTGTTCAAAATTGGCGATAAAAAAGCAAAATCATTATTTGCCATAATAAAGATAAATCCCGAATAATCAACAACCGTATCATCTTCATAGTCCAAGATATACACCATATCCCCAACCTTGCAAGGCAGTTCAATCATAGTGCTGTTTTCGAGTTTGTCCTCATAGAATTTTAGTCTTTCTCTCAATTCGGCAGCCTGCACTGCAATAACGCATTAATCTTGTAGGCGGTATCATCTTTTTAACGATAAGCTTCCACATAGAGAGCTTCGGTCTGATAATCTCAATTCCCTGAGAACGGATATAATAAACTGTTTCAGGTGCATCAACTGTTGTAAGATTATGCACTTGCTTAAACAGCACATCTGCCATTCTGCACAATTCAGCTATTACGGCACTGTCTTTGCCGCCGCTGTTAAGCACTGTGTATGTATCAGAGCAGAAGCTCTTAAGATACTCAATTGATTGTTTTACTTTATCGTTCATTATCTGTCCTTTTTGCAAGCACTACATCTTGAATTCTATTCACTATGCAATGCTCACATTTTTCATCAAGCTCGTCCTGTGTTATATCTGACACAGGATGTTTGCATATATTGTCACAGATATTCTCTGTTAATTCTTCTTTTGGGTCTTTGCGTATTAAGGTCATAGATTTCCTCCTTTATCCCCACTGTTCAGCCATTGCTTTGGCTATGCCCGAAAAAGTTTTGCTTCTGTTTTTGGCTCTATTCTTGGTAAACATTCCTCTATGTTGTTTTCCGTGTTTTCCTGAATATGAACCACTCGGACACCATGTTGCTTTAGGTTCAACAATATCAGTTGATTTTAGTGGTGCAACTCCTTTTTCCCATAACAGTGTCAGTTTTGTAAATGGATTTCCAAATTGATACGGTTGTATTTTCTGCGTAGGTTCAGGATATTCATAAATTTTACTTGGTGTCGGATTTTCAATAACAATCTTTTCACAATCTGCGTTATAAATTGTCATAAACAATGCCTTACCGCATAAGCCTTCATAATACCTTTGCAAATTCAATGTATGCCCTTTCCATAAATGCCTTGCACCTGCATTACTTGTTTTAGTACACGGAGGAAAAGCAATAATCATATCCCACTTGCCATTTACTGTATGTACCTTTCCGTCACAGGTTTTGAATTCACAATTACCATTCAGCAATGGTATAACATCCTGCATAATATGCCATTCAGGATGTCCGCCTGAACACTCAATTACATCACAGCTGAACGCTCTATGTCCTTTTTCTCTGAAAGCCATACACACTCGCTGGCTTTCTTCACATGCTACTAATATGTTCATTGTTAAACCTCATTTCCCCAACAATCCCAACCGTCTGCCTGCTGCCTTGCAAATAATTCTATTCTTGGCAAATCGCCGACAAGTTCAACAATTCGGTTTCTCGTTTCATCAGGCTTTTTACTGTGTTCTTCAATTTTTGACATAATTACCTGATGCACTCCTGCAGATATGCGTTTCGGATGTCCCTTTGTAGCAATAATACATAATTCAGAATTTGCTCTCGTCCAAAAGCCCATACCCCAAAATAATGTTGGAGTTTTTTTATTTTGCTTTACCCATACAAATCCAGCCGTTTTATATTCAAATCCCCACGCTTCTATAACCTTTAGTGCTTCTTTAAATGTAGGAAATGTAACCCACATAAAAAGAATTGAGTCTTTTTCAGTTATTTTCTCAACAGGCAATGAACATATATCATCTATGCTCGTTGTGGGATAATGGCTTTCAGCTGATCTACCTAATCCTTTTTTTGAATAGGCTCTATACCTCCATGGCGGATCAGCATAAATTATGTTGTATTTCTTATCTGTGTTATGTATATCTGTAAACATTACTTTTCCACCCTTTCAAACTTGTAATCCCCAATATCCGAAAGAGGGATTGCTCCAAGCGGATAGCCAAGCGGTGTATCACTATCGTGTACCAAAACAATTCCGTTTGGTGTTTCTTTTGCTGCATACGGAAATTTCTGACCTAAATAATCAAGTTCGTATCTATCTCCGTCCTGTACTCTTATTCCCTGTGCTTTTCCTAAACACATTTTTATCATCTCCTAATGAACACTAAATTTGAAAATCAGAAATACAATTGCAAAAGCAATTACAAATCTGATTATTGATTGTGAAAATTTACGCATTTGCTGCATTACACTCCTTATAAATCTTAAACCAATCCTCAAGGCTCATAGTTACAAGCCAATCACAATTATTCTTTCGGTGCATAACCACAGGCATTTCGTTTTTTCTTGCATCAGCTTTGGATTGAGCCATTGCGTCATAAAGGTTTAATTTTTCAACCCTTTTGCATTCGATATGTATTCCCGGCAAGCCCACAACATCTGCATCGCCATTTGCACCGCAATACTGCTGTCCTCTTCGGCAATCATAGCCATATGCCTTTAATGCCTTCGCAAGTTCTCTTTCTCCTCTTGCACCCTTTTGTCTGCTGTTCATTCTGCCTCCTTAAGCATCAAATTATTGCTATTTGTAAGAAGCATAATGCTTTTATATTCCTGCCTTTTTCGGATTGCAGGCATCGTTTTCAAAAAGCGATTTTTTTCAAAATGCAAATCATCCTCTGTATAATTCTTTGCCATTCGGAGAAGCTCGCTTCTGCCGCCAAGATAGCTTTTTAATTCTTCGGGAAGCTGGTTCCATACCTCTAGAGCCTTGTTCCTTGCATTCTGCCCCTGCGTTAAGCCGTTATCTTCAACAAATGTAAAATTGAAGCGATACATCAGTCTGTCCGTTTCATGCACAGCATCCGTCAGCCTATTCCACAATTCCTCGTCTGATATTTGATTTGCCTGCTCAAAATTGTTTAGCTGCTCAATAACATCAGCAGGTGTTGGTGGTGTTTTGCAGGTCTTTAAGCATTCAAGCATTGCCACATCAACCGCCTTATCCGGGTAATCTTTCAAAATCAATTCCCAGGTATTTACAAGTGAGTTTCGCTCTGTACCTGTTGCGTAATACGGGTAAATAGTCTTTATCGCTGCAATCAATTCAATAATTTTCTTTTTACTCGCCATTTCTTATACACTCCTCTCGAATAGTTGCAAGGTCTGCCATAAATTCATCATATTCTGATTTTCTCTTTGTTTGATTGCATACTGTTCCAACAGTATTACAATAATTGCCCTCTAACACTTTAGGAAAGTTATTCGGCTTAACAAACCAATCGAATGTGATTATCCAACCTCTATCGTTGTTGCCTTTAAGGAAATCACTTTGTCTTATGTTCTCAATTGCATTTAACACATTATCAATGCCATATTCCTTTAATCTTGCCGAAAGCAACTTATATCGAGTTGATGATGTTGCTATTCTTGAAACAGGCTTAATCGCTGTATCCTTCTGCAATGAATTCCACGCATCAACAATCAGCTGAATGCTCGGTCGGACAGATTCTGTCTGACAAGTAATTTCTTCTGAAATTACTACACTATTCTTTACATTCTTATCATTCTTTATATTCTTATCATTCTTTATATTCTTATCATTCTTGTTTGTATGTTTCACTGTCGTTTCAGTGTCGTTTGACTGTCGTTCCACTGTCGTTTCAGTGTCGTTTTCTTGATAAGATGTGTCTTGATATTTCGCATAATTAAGCACTTTTAAGACCGTCTTTTTACTGTCGCTTTTTTCAAGAGAAATCATTTTTTCTTGTTCTAAAATGTTCAGAAAATTTTTAACTTTTGTATTGCTCCAACCCCATCTTTCAGTTAGTTTTCTGATAGATGTAATTGTTTCTCCTCGCTCAACATCAATCAATTTTCCATCGAAAAATTTTTTCTCTTTTGTATGATTTACCAGATGCAAAATATCAATCCACGCTTGACCTTTGGCAAAGGGTTTATCGGTCCAAAGCCAATGGTCAAGTATGCTTCTGTATGATTTTATCCATCCCTGCATACTGCACCTCAGAACGGCAAATCGTCATCATCGTCAGCAATTTCTTCAAAGTCGCTGTTATCAGCTTCTGCATAGCTTGGTGCCGGCTGATGAAAAGGTGTATCCGAAGCTGTATCGTTTTCTGTTTTTGAGCCGCAGAAGGAAACATTGTTTGCAACAACCTGAACCGATTTTCTTTTGCTGCCGTCTTTATCTGTAAAGTTTTCCGTCTGTATTGAGCCTTCAATAGCAATCATTGAGCCCTTGTGAAAATAACGGCTTATGAATTCCGCTGTCTGTCGCCACGCTGTTACATCAATGAAATCTGTCTTGCGTTCTTCTCCTTTAGCTTGAAATTGTCTGTCACAGGCTATCTGAAAGCGTATAACTGATACACCACTTGGTGTTGCCCTTAACTCAGGCTCATATGTAAGCCTGCCCATTAAAACTGCTGAATTGATCATAAATAATTCCTCCCGAATATTTTCATAAAATCCTCTTCCGGATAGTGAGTTTCAAATGCTCTTTGCCCTATCTCATGAAGATACTGCATTGTTTCTCTATTGTGATGTGCGCCGTTTGGCGGCTCATTATGACACCAATGGCATAATTTAACCTTTAATCCGTAAAGCTCGCTTTTACGGCGGTTGTAAGACCCAAAAATGTGATGCATTTCAAGACAATCATATCTGCCGCAAAGAAAGCACTTTGTTGTATCAAGCTGAATAATACTATCCATTGCCCCACGCTGCTTTCATAGATTCAATCTCATCAGGTGTCATTGTTTCTATGCCCTGCTCCTTGCATTCAAATACGATAAGGTCTATCAGATCGGACATCTGTTTCGTATCGTAGGACGATGAGCCGTAGTAACAGCAGACATTTGTGTAACCCTCAAGCTTGCTTTCGCCGAGGACATCACACTGCCAGCCCTCGCCGTTTCGTTCCCAATTCTTACACCAAGTATCAACGGCTTCATCTTTAATTGGAACAATCTCGTAGTTATCGCCTATTTCTTTGATTAAGCTTCTGTAAATATCACTCTTACACTGCTGTGTCTTTGCAGCAAGCTGACCGCAAAGCACCCAGAAATACGCATTTGCATCAAGAGAGCGTTTCTTTCTGAAGCGTTTTAGTTTACAGTTTAAAGCCTTATCAAGAAGCTCATCAACAGAATTAAGAATATTGCTGTCTGTTGTTAATGTAATGCGAGCTTGTCCTGTTCTGAAATCCTTTGAAACATCTGCTATCTGACATTTGAATTCCTGCATAGCTACATACCCATTAATTCATTGAAGCATTCCTCATACTGCTCCATAGTTAATTTATAAAGAGTTTTTACGCCGTACTTTTCGCCAATTGATTTTTGGGTAACACCTTTTTCCTTTGCAAGCTTTACCAATCTTTTAATATCTGCTTCAAGAGCAGTATTTTCCTGTTTTTCAGGTAATTTAGGTAAACCAAAGGAAAAGCAATCGCACTTTGTTTTTTCATTGAAAATGGCAAGCTGTGTGATTTTTCCGTTTTCGACCTTGATATGCTTAACACTGAATCTGTCTGAACAGGTAAACTTGCCGTTATATTCCTTCAGATCACAGTTTTCAGCTTTTACCCATATAAACGGAGCAGTGTATAATTCTCTGCCTATACCCCAGTTAAAGCCTGCTCGTTTGAAGCTGTCTGATGCTTCCCCCTTTTCCTTTTCTGTATAGCTTTCAGAACCGCAATCTTCTTTCCAAATCCACACCGGCTCTTTATCAGCATCCATGTAATTTGCATTTATACCGATTGAGCAATAGGCATTTCCCTTATGTTCTGAATGATTTCTCTGCCAATTAAAACTGCCAACGGTTTCATCAAGTATGTTCATATCGCATCTTGCGTTTTTATATAGAAGAAGCGAAAGTCCTTTACCGTCTTTGCTGATCTGAGCAATTCGGCATTCAATTTCATCTTCCCTTAATGGTCTGAATTTCATTAGCTTACCTCCTGTTTTATATATCTTCGTATCTCATTTAATCGGATACCTTTTGCTCTCAGCTCCTCGGCTTCCTTTTTCTCAACCCAATCAAGATAATGTGACAAATCCTCTTTAACGAATTCCGAGAGAAGCTCTCTTCTGCCATTTGCATTAAGCTTAATATCCTCAAGCACCTTGTATTTGCAAAGCAGCATTAAATCAACACTTTTTCTCTTATCCTCTGCGTTATAGCAATAATTGACAAAAAACTCATGCTCAAGCGTCGGCTTCAGGAAGCCGCTGCTGTGATCCTGTATGTACTCAAGCATTAAGTCTGTATCGCAGGTTACCTCATCAATGCATTCCGGACACCAATCGTATTCCAGCTCATCATATTCGAATTCATCGCCGCAATATGCACATCTGCATTCACTCATTCTCAGCACCTCCATAATATGTAGCAAACACATTCAGTTCTGCCATATCAGACCTTGCCTGCGCCCTGTGACGCTGTCTGATTTCGTTTTGATTAAATTCTTCTATGCCCTCTTTTTCCCTTTGCTCGCTGTACATTGCCCAACAGTGCAAAGCAAGTCCAAAGCCGAAAAGTATGGCAATAGGCAAAAGCGATATTATGAAAATTATCATTTATGCTCCTTTCTGATATTCATCCTTATGTCTTGTATAATATGTACTCATTGACCGTGAGAGCCTTTCACTTATGGCAGCAAGCTCACTGTCTGAAAAGCCGTTAAACTGTTCTGTTTTTCCGTTTCGCTCAATGAGCAAATTAACTGTTAATTCTGCCATAATTCCACCTCACTTATCTTTATTATTTTTCCTGTTTGTCTTATGAATTGACAAACCCTGCTTTATCGTCTATAATAAAGACGATGATAATATCTTTACTGTTTATTTTTATCATCATTCCTTTCATCCGACTGTATCCGCAGTCGGTTTTTCTTTTATTCATTTTCTTTTTTCTCAAAAATAACTTTATCAATTACTGCAACAGGCTCATTGTCCTTATTAATAACGATAGCCGATTCATACTCTTTTTTACCGATTGTCACTGAATTACTCCTTTTCGCATTGGGAATTATTTTCACAATTTGTTAAATTTTGACATTTTTCCACTTTATTGTTATAATTAAAAATAATAAGTTTTATTAAGAGGTCTTTTATGAATAATGATATTCTAATGTTACTTATAGGTGCATTTATTAGTGCATCTGTCGCTTTCTTTTTTTGGATAATAAAGAGAATAATTGATAAAAAAGACAAAAGTAATATTTCACTTCAATATTTAGAAAACTTTTATGCTCCAATATATAACCAAATCCAAAGTAGACAAATTATTACAATGATTGATGCAATTAAGTCCATAGACAGCATTTCTAAAAATCACCCCCAAGCAATTCCTAAATATTTTATGGAATGGAGAAGATTAAAAGATTACTATATTAAATATAATTATTCGGAAGATAAATTAGATAAAGATTTTGTTAATCATATAGAAGCAAACTATATTTGGTTAAGAAGAAAGTTTAAATATGACAAACAAAAAGTTTTACAACAAAACTTACATTATTTAGATTGTTATAAAAAGAAGAATTCTATTGCCGATTCAATAAATATTTTTATGTATTATTTCTTAATAATACCGTTGATGATTGGCTTGTTATTATTATTAGATAACAATCAAAGTATTGTTGCTTATATGCTTTTATCAAGTTCGGTTTTTGGATTTTTAGTATCATTAATAAAAGATTTCTCTAACAAATGGGGTTCTTAACCAAAGAAATAAAGAATTAATCCAACAGTAATACTTATTGCTGTTGCTCCTAAAAAGTAAATAACATCATATTTATTTTTCAATAAATCATCTCTTTTCTAACAGCTATATTTCGGTATGGCTGTTTTTCTATGCTGATTTGGGGTTACTTTCAGCAAATAAAAAATCAGCATTATATTTTTTTAGTAGTAACATAGTTTTTTTAAACTCAGAATATGTAAATTCCGTTACTCCACTTATTTTATTAGTTATTGATTTTTCAGATATTCCTAATAAAATACCATATTCCTTTTGTGTTATTCCTTCTGCTTTTAAGACATCACTTAAGTTTTTGTACACATTTTTCACCTCCTCGAATTACCCCTACAGGTAACTCTTAAGCAAATTATATACCCCTTATCGTAGTTTGTCAATAACAAATTTACGCTAAGGGGTAATTTTTTACTTGCTATTTGTTTCTGGTTGTGTTACACTTGGATTATTGAAAGAATTACAATAATATTTTAGGTGTATAAAAATGACTTTTTTAGAAAAACTCGAGAAGCTAATGAAGGAGCACAATCTTAATAAAAGCACATTATCAAAATCCTGCGGCATACCTTATACAACAATTGATGGATGGTATAAAAAAGGTTTTGAAGATTTAAGATTAAGTACTTTAAAAAAATTATCAACTTTTTTTAACACTTCTTTAGATTTTTGGGCTTATGATAACGAAGAAAATGAGCCTTTGAAACTATCAGAGGAAAAACAAAAATTCATATCTGAAATTATAAACATGGATAATTCTCAATTTAAACTCATTAATCGTATTGTTGATTCTGTTCTTGACGAAACCGACAAATGACATCGCTAAACTGTTTGTCTGTTAGTTTTGCTATTTTGATACATAATTCGTTAAATTCATTGTATGTGCGATTGGTGTTTTGATTGATACTATTCATTATGTAAGCACTCCTTTTTCAAACATTCATTCTAATATATGTTTTACAGCAAAAATCAAATTTTGTCAACCTTTATTTATCCAT
>CAJTZJ010000008.1 GCA_910583925.1 uncultured Eubacterium sp.
CTAAAGCTTTTCCTTTTCCACCTGCACAGCAGGTGGTTGTCTTTTTTACATACAATGCAAAACCCACGAACATTATGTTCGTGGGTTTTAATATTTTATATCATTTTAAAAGTGATTTATACATCTTAATGTATTCATTTGCTGATTTGCCCCAGCTCATATCACAAAGGAGAGCACGCTCAACAAGTGTTTTCCAGTAATCCTTGCTGTTGAATGCGTCAATACCTCTGTAAATAGCACCAAGCATATCGTATGCATCATAGGTTTTAAATGTAAATCCGTTACCCTCGCCGTCACCGCTGTCAGTAATAGAATCACGAAGACCGCCTGTTTCACGAACGATAGGCAAGGTGCCGTATCGAAGAGCAACCATCTGTGAAAGTCCGCAAGGCTCGCTCTTACTTGGCATTAAGAATAAATCAGAACCTGCATAAATTTTTCTTGCAAGATCAGGAACGAAGCCAAGACGAAGCCCAACTTTATCCGGATACTTATCGTGAAGCTCACGGAAAAAGCTTTCATACTGCCATTCTCCGGAGCCGAGAACAACATACTGAACATTGCGCTCCCAAAGGCTCTTTTCAAGAACCTCTTTCATAAGGTCTACTCCTTTATGACCAACAAGTCGTGTAACAATTCCGATAATCGGCACATCCGGGTCAACACGAAGCCCCATTGTTTTTTGAAGCTCTTCCTTATTTTTAGCCTTTGCTGAGAAATCATCAGCATTGTAGTTTTCCCAAAGGGCGGGATCTGTTTCAGGATTGTAGCTTTCTGTATCAATACCGTTCAATATACCGCAAAGCTTCCAGCTTCTCTGATTAAGAATAGGATCAAGCCCGTGTGAATACCAGGGATCAAGAATCTCTCTGGCATAGCTTGGAGAAACGGTTGTAACCTTATTTGCGCATTCAATACCTGCCTTTAGGAAATTAACAAGCCCGTCATATTGGATAAGGCTGTAATGCTCCGGTGCAATGCCGAGAACATCCTCAAGCAGCTCGTTTCCGTATTTTCCCTGATACTGAATATTGTGGATAGTAAATACAGTTTTAATGTTTTCATATCCCATCTGATTTGCATAATAGCAGCTGTAATAAAGCGGTGTTAATGCACTCTGCCAATCATTACAATGAATGATATCCGGCTTCCAACCGATAGCAGGTATGATTTCAATTGCTGCTCTTGCAAAGAATGCGAATCTTTCGGCATCGTCAAAATGGCCGTAAATTCCATCTCTTTTGAAATAATACTGGTTATCAAGAAAATAGAAAACTACGCCGTTGAGCTTTGCTTCAAAAATTCCGCAATATTGACGGCGCCAGCTTACAGGAACGGATATAGAGGTTATAAATTTCATTTTATCCTTGTATTCCTGCTTGATAGAATCATAAAGCGGCATAACAACGCGGCATCCGATTAATCTTTTGCGAAGCGCTATCGGGAGTGAACCGGCAACATCGCCAAGACCGCCTGAAGCCATCCATGGATTTGCTTCTGATGATACAAATAATACTTTCATTTTTCTCCTCCGTTAAATCCTTGTGCCCTTTGAAAGAGAAACAGGGAATGTTGGTGCGCCTGATAGCTCAACACCATTTTTTATATTAACATTTTTATCTGTTATAACGCAGTTTAATTTCGCATTTTCGCCTACAACAGTATCCTGCATTAAAATAGAATTTTTAACAACTGCACCTTTTCCGATTTTAACGCCCTTGAATATGATTGAATTTTCAACTGTTCCGTCAATAATACAGCCATCTGCTGCAAGTGAATTTGTAAACTTGGATTCATGACCGTAAAGAGAAGGCATATCATCTCTTTCCTTGGTACAGATAGGCGAATTCTTTCTGAAAAGCTTATTTCTGTTTTCTTTTTCAAGAAGCTTCATTGAAACATCATAATATGCCTGAACAGATGAAAGCGTTCCTACAAAGTCGTTTGTTGCATCGTAAGCATATATTTTAAGATTTTTGGCATTAGCCATTATAATATTTCTCTGAAATGAGATTTCGTTTTTTGAATGCGCTGTTGTGATAAGAGCTTCCAAAAGATATTTTTTCATTATAACAATATTAACACTGTGGAAAATATTGCCTTCATCTGTTCGGTCAAGGCTCATTTCGGAGATTTTTCCGTCTTTTTCAACCTTGTCAAAGCAGATTATGGAACCGATACCCTCCGGCATAGGTGCCTTTACTCCGACGATTGTTATATCGGCGTTGCTTTTTTCGTGTGCATCAAAAAGGGCTTCATAATCAAGAGATAAAACATTGTTGCAATCGCTCATAACAACATATTCCTGATTGCTCTGTTCTAAAAATCCCTTATTGCCGTAAATCGCATCAATTCTGTTGCCCCACATTGCTGCTGAGCCAACATTGAAAGGCGGAAGTATGAACAAGCCGTCATTTTTTCTGCTTAAATCCCAGGGTTTACCTGTTCCGACATGGTCCATAAGAGATTGGAAATTGGCATTTGTTATAACTCCGATTTTTGTTATGCCGCTTTCAACCATATTGGAAAGCGGAAAGTCTATTAATCTGTATCTTGAACAGAATGGCACAGAGCCCATTGTTCGCATTGCAGTTAAGCTGTCAAGCGCTTCCTCGTGAACATTGGCAAAAACCATTCCTAAAACTGTTTTTCCATTCATGGCTTATACCTCCTCTCCTGATTTTATCATAACGCCGGGTTGAACTTCTTTGCCGCTTGTTATAACAGCATCAGAGCCTATAACGGCAATTCCCCAGCTTTCCGGATTTTCAAGATGCTCGGGGATTTCTCCGATTTTAGCATCTTCTTCAATAACTGCGTTTTCAGCAACGATTGAATAATAAACCTTTGCGCCTTTTTTAATTGTTGCTCCCGGCATAATTACGCTGTATCGTACATCTGCGCCGTTTTCGATGGTTACATCACTGAAAATAACACTGTAATCAACATTGCCTTCAATTTCACAGCCTTCTGAAATTGAAGAATTCTCAACGATTGCATTTGACCCTATGTAATGCGGTGGGGACATTGGATTTCTGCTGTAAATTCTCCAGCTCTTGTCGCTTAAATCAAGATCAACATTTGGATTTATAATATCCAGATTGGCTTCCCAAAGAGAATCAATTGTTCCGACATCTTTCCAATATCCCTTGAATGGAAATGCAAACATTTTTTCATTTGCATTAAGCATTGCAGGAATAATATTTTTGCCGAAATCGTTTGCAGAGCCCTCTGTGTTCTCATCCTGAATTAAATATTGCTTCAACTTGTCCCAGCTGAAAACATAAACACCCATTGAAGCCTTGTTTGATTTCGGCTCAGCAGGTTTTTCTGCAAATTCATAAATTCTGTCTGTGTCATCTGTTGCAAGAATACCAAAGCGTGATGCTTCCTCCCAAGGAACCTCAAGCACGGCGATGGTGCATGCAGCATCGTTCTTTTTATGGAAGTCAATCATTTTTGCATAATTCATTTTATAAATGTGATCTCCGGAAAGGATGACAACATATTCAGGATCATACTTTTCAATAAAATTGATGTTCTGATAAATCGCGTTTGCAGTGCCTTTATACCATTCAGCACCTCCGATAGCTTCGTATGGCGAAAGTACATGAACACCTCCGTTTTGTCTGTCTAAATCCCATGGCTGGCCGTTGCCGAGATAATCGTTAAGCTCGAGCGGCTGATACTGAGTAAGAACGCCAACGGTATAAATACCGCTGTTTACGCAGTTTGAAAGCGGAAAATCTATAATTCTGTATTTACCGCCGTATGGAACGGCCGGCTTTGCTATATTTTTTGTAAGTACGCCAAGACGGCTGCCCTGACCGCCTGCAAGCAGCATTGCAACAACATTTGATTTGCGTGCCATAAATTTTTCCTCCTTAATTAATCTGTTAGTTGTTTTTTTCTAAAAACAGGGCGTTAAGACCACCCAGCTTAATCCCGATACTCTGTTCAAAACCATGCATGGGCTTTTTAGCTGATTTATAAGTTCCGGAAAGCCTTGCCTTGCCGCCGCCGTATTTTTTAAGATTACTGTCAAATATAACTTTGTATGTGCCTTTATCGGGAACACCGATTCTGTATTCCTCATGCTCAACAGGTGTAAAATTGAAGATACCTATAATTTCTTTTCCTTCTTTGCTCATTCTGCGGAACGCAATCGTTGAATTTCTGTTATCATCGCTTGAAATCCAGCTGAATCCCTCCCAGCTGTAATCAATCTCCCAAAGCTCGGGATGAGCTTTATAGAAATGGTTCAGTTCCTTTGAAAACTGCTGAAGCTTTTTATGCTTGTCGAAATCCAGAAGAAGCCAATCAAGCCCCTCTTCGTAAGCCCATTCCTTGAATTGACCGAATTCCTGACCCATAAACAGAAGCTTTTTTCCGGGATGAGCCATCATATAGGAAAGGAAAAGTCTCATACCGTCAAATTTCATTTCATATTCGCCGGGCATTTTATTAAGCAGGCTGCATTTTCCGTGAACAACCTCATCGTGGCTGATCGGAAGTACAAAGTTTTCCGAAAAAGCATAAAAGAAGCTGAAGGTAATGCAATCGTGATTGTTTTTTCTGAATAAAGGATCAAGGGAGGTGTAACGAAGCATATCGTTCATCCAGCCCATATTCCATTTAAAGTTAAATCCCAGACCGCCGATATCGGTTGGCATTGTAATCATTGGCCATGCCGTTGATTCCTCTGCAATCATCATAATGGACGGATGCTCTTTGAACATGGCGGAATTAAGCGTTTTGAAGAATTCCACAGCTTCGTAATTTTCTCTTCCGCCGTCCTTGTTTGCCAGCCATTCTCCTGCATTTCTGCCGTAGTCAAGGTAAAGCATAGATGCTACCGCATCAACTCTTAAGCCGTCAAAGTGATATTTATCTGCCCAGTACATAGCAGAAGAAATAAGAAAGCTTTTTACCTCGTTTTTGCCATAGTCAAAAACTCTTGTGCCCCATTCTTTATGTTCGCCCTTTCTCATATCACTGTATTCATAGAGCGGTTCGCCGTCAAATTCATAAAGACCGCAGGCATCTTTAGGAAAGTGGGCTGGAACCCAGTCAAGTATAACACCTATTCCGGCCTTATGGCACTGATCAACGAAATACATCAAATCCTCAGGTTTGCCGTATCTTGAGGTAGGCGCAAAATATCCTGTAACCTGATAGCCCCAGGATCCGTCGAACGGATATTCCATAACAGGCATCATTTCAATATGGGTATATCCCATATCTTTTACATAAGGAATAAGCGCATCGGCCATTTCTCTGTATGAAAGAAAATCTCCGTTTTCATGTCTTTTCCAGGAACCGAAATGGATTTCATAAATGTTTACAGGCTGTTCAAGCATATTTTTGCTTTTTTTGCCGTCAATCCATTTCTTATCGGTCCATTTATATTTATCTATTTCGTAAACTTTGCTTGCGGTGCCGGGCCTTGTTTCACAGTGAAAGCCGTATGGATCTGCCTTTTCAAGAGTTCTGCCGTCTTTTGTGCGAATTGCATATTTATAGCAATCATAAATATGAACACCGCTTTTTATACATTCCCATATTCCCGGAGCAATCGGAATCATATAATTCGCTTCGTAATTCCAACTGTTGAAATCGCCGACAAGGGAAACCGCCTGAGCATTAGGCGCCCAGACACGGAAAGCAAATGTATCTCCTTTTATTCTATGAACGCCGAAAAACTCATATGCCCTGTAATTCTCTCCTTTATGGAAAAGATAAACAGGGAATTGATATTCCTTTTTGATTTCACTCATAAGTTTTAATCTCCTTTTTCTGAGCATATCTTAAAACAAGCAAAAATTTTGCTGCTTTATGGGGATTAAATTCAAAATGATTTTTTGTGCATAATACCCAATATTATTATAATTCAATGCTATTGTATCATTATGAAACCTAATATTCAAGGCTTTTTTGTTTATTTTGTTACAAGTTTTTTTTTTGCTTTTTAAATTATTGTGCAACATGTTACAAATGTTACGCAAATGTTTGTGCAACCTAAAGAAAAGTGTAAATATATTAGATTGTATAGAGATAAGCAATTTGGGAAAAGATAAAAAATTCAAATAAATTTGCTGAAAAATTTTCTATATAAATGAAAAATATAATAGATTTTGCTATTGACTGTATAGAATTTATTAGGATATAATACTATTTATTAAAGGAGGGAGTGCGGTGAAAGATATTATTGTTGTTTATCCTTCAAAAAATATCGCAATGAAGCTTCGCGCTCTTATCGAAAAAGGCGGCTATCATGTGTCGCATATATGTGCGCATGGTTCAACTGCTCTTGAAATTGCTCAGGAAAAAAGAAAGGGCGTTATTGTTTGTCCTTTTGTTATGAGTGATATGTCATCTGCTGAGCTTGCCGAGGTACTGCCGGATGGTTTTGATATTGTTGCTCTTTCCAAAAACGGCAGTGAACAGTATATGGGCAATATGTTAACTCTGACGATGCCGCTTGATTTAAATGAATTTCTCCAAACAATAGGAATTCTTGCCTTAAGTCAATCGGGATTTACCAAAAGAAGCGAAAGTGAAAATGATTATATATCAAAGGCAAAGGAAGCGCTGATGAGCGTTAAAGGTATGAATGAAGCGCAGGCTCATAAATATCTTCAAAGGGTTAGTATGAACAGCGGCAAAAAGCTTTTGCAGACGGCAATGGATATTTTGGATGAATTGGATTAATATTGCAGCATAGCACGATTTGCGTATTTTATAGCACATTCTGAGATTTTAACTTCATATTTTTGGAAGTATAATTAAGCTGAGTTAGAAAAGCTTATTATTTAATTACGGAGATGATTTTATGAAATTTACAAAAATGCACGGTTGCGGAAATGATTATGTCTATGTAAACGGCTTTGAAGAAAACATTGCCGATGAAGCAAAGGCAGCCATTATTGTTTCCGACCGTCATTTCGGAATAGGTGCCGATGGATTAATCATTATTAAGCCGTCTGATATTGCTGATTTTGAAATGGTAATGTATAATGCCGATGGTTCCCGCGGTGCAATGTGCGGTAACGGCGTACGCTGTGTTGCTAAATATGTTTATGATCATAAATTAACAGATAAAACATCCATTTCTATTGCTTCTATGGGTTCAATTAAATATATTGATGTTGATGTTGAAAACGGCAAAGTTGTTTCAGCCAAGGTTGATATGGGAAGCCCTGTACTTGAAGCAAAGAAAATTCCTGTTTTGTCTGAAAACGAAAAAGCCGTTAACGAAAAAATTACTGTTGACGGCAAGGATTATCTGATGACCTGTGTTTCAATGGGAAATCCTCACGCAGTTGTTTTTACGGATATTCCCGTAAGCGAATTTCCTCTTGAAAAAATCGGTCCGAAATTTGAAAACAATCCGGTTTTTCCCGATAGAGTCAATACGGAGTTTGTGAATATTACAGACAGAAAAAATCTGAATATGCGTGTTTGGGAGCGTGGCTCGGGCGAAACCCTTGCCTGCGGAACAGGCACCTGCGCAACTGTTGTTGCGGCAATATTAAACGGCTATGCTGATAATGATGTTACGGTTCATTTAATCGGCGGTGATTTAAAAATCAGCTGGAGCGGAAATGAGGCGGACAGTGTGTTTATGACAGGTCCTGCAGAAACGGTTTTCAGCGGAGAAATAGATTTATAATTATTGGAGGTTTATCATATGAAGATTAATGAAAACTTTTTAAAAATTGAAAGCTCTTATCTGTTTTCAACTGTTGCGAAGAAGCAGCGTGAATATCAGGCAGCGCATCCTGATAAAGAGGTTATCCGCCTTTCTATCGGTGATGTAACAAAACCGCTTGTTCCTGCCGTTGTTGAAGCAATGCATAAGGCAGTGGACGAGATGGCAAATGAAGATACTTTCCGCGGCTATCCGCCGGAGTATGGCTATGATTTCATTCTTGATGCTATTCAGAAGAATGATTACGCAGACAGAGGAATTGATATTGCCAAGGATGAAATTTTCCTTTCAGACGGTGCTAAGTCTGACTGCGGAAATATAGGCGATATATTCAGTGTTGATAATAAGGTTGCTATCTGTGATCCTGTTTATCCCGTGTACCTTGATACAAATATTATGGCAGGCAGAAGCGGAGATAAAGGCGAAAACGGTCTTTATGAAAATATTATCTATATGCCCTGTACGGCAGAAAACGGTTTTATGCCTGCGCTTCCGAAAGAAAAGGCAGATGTTATTTATCTCTGCTTCCCGAATAACCCTATCGGTGTAACTGCTTCTAAGGAGCAGTTAAAGGTGTGGGTTGACTATGCTCTTGAGAATCATTCACTTATTCTTTTCGACTCGGCTTATGAAGCATTTATTACAGATGATTCTCCAAAATCGATTTATGAAATTGAGGGCGCTAAGAAATGTGCTATTGAGCTTCGTTCGTTCTCTAAAACAGCCGGCTTTACAGGTATGCGCTGCGGCTATACCGTTGTTCCTAAGGAACTTGTTTTTGACGGCACAAGTCTTAACCCGTTGTGGGCTCGCCGTCAGGCAACAAAGTTCAATGGTGTAAGCTATGTTACTCAGCGTGCTGCCGAAGCAGTATACAGTGAAGAGGGCAGAAAGCAGACGAAAGAGGTTATTGCGTATTATCAGAGAAATGCAAAAACAATTTTTGATGGTCTTACAGAGGCTGGCTTTATCTGCTATGGTGCTAAGAATTCTCCATATGTTTGGCTTTCAACGCCTGATGGAATGACCTCTTGGGAATTCTTTGATGATTTGCTTGATAAGTGCCAGGTTGTCGGCACACCGGGCTCAGGCTTCGGTCCGAGCGGAGAAGGCTATTTAAGATTAACAGCCTTCGGTAATTATGAAAAAACGATTGAAGCTGTTGAACGCATTAAGTCTGTTTACGGCAAGTAATTTATAAAATAGGAGGAATTTTAAAATGAACAAAACAGAGCAGCTATATGAAGGTAAAGCAAAAAAGGTCTGGGCAACTGAAAATCCGGATGTTGTTATCGTTGATTACAAGGATGATGCAACTGCTTTCAACGGAAAGAAAAAGGGCACAATCGTCGGCAAGGGTGTAGTTAACAACAAAATGTCTAACTATCTCATGCAGATTCTTGAAACAAAGGGTGTTCCGACCCACTTTGTTGAAGAACTTTCAGACCGGGAAACAGCCGTTAAGAGAGTTACGATTGTTCCTCTTGAGGTTATTATCCGTAACCGTGCAGCAGGCTCAATCTGCAAAAGATTAGGTCTTGAAGAGGGAATGGATTTTGTTGCTCCTTCTATTGAGTTTTCATATAAATGTGATGAGCTGGATGATCCGCTTATTTCTGAATATCATGCGATTTCCTGCGGCTTCTCAACAAGAGAAGAAGTGGATACAATCAAGGAAATGGCATTCAAGGTTAATGATGTGCTTAAAGAATATTTTGCATCAATCGGTGTGGAACTTATTGACTTTAAGCTTGAATTCGGTAAAACATCAGACGGCACAATTGTTCTTGCTGATGAAATCAGCCCTGATACATGCCGCTTCTGGGATATTGAAACACACGAAAAGCTTGATAAGGATCGTTTTCGCCGTGATCTCGGCGGTGTTGAAGATGCTTATGCAGAAATGATGAAAAGGACAGGTCTTGAAAAATAATGCCGAATAATACATATAATTCTCCGTTTAATGCCCGTTATGCAAGCAAGGAAATGCAGTATATCTATTCTCCTGATTTTAAGTTTAAAACATGGAGAAAGCTTTGGATTGCTCTTGCAGAAGCAGAAAATGAGCTTGGACTTAATGTTACAAAAGAACAGATTGAAGAGCTTAAGGCTCATGCCGATGAAATCAACTATGAAGTTGCACAGGAATATGAAAAGAAATTCCGCCATGATGTTATGAGCCACGTTCATGCTTATGGTGAGCAGTGCCCTAATGCAAAGGGAATTATCCATCTTGGAGCAACAAGCTGTTATGTAGGCGATAATACGGATGTTATTACAATGAGAGAAGCATTGCTTCTTATTAAAAAGAAACTTGTTAATGCAATTGCATCTGTTGCGAAATTTGCAGATGAATATAAGGAAATGCCTTGCCTTGGATTTACCCATTTCCAGCCGGCACAGCCAACTACCGTCGGTAAGCGTGCAACTCTTTGGCTTATGGATCTTGTAATGGATTATGAAGAGGTTAATCATGTTCTTGATACACTTATGCTTCTTGGCTCAAAGGGAACAACAGGAACGCAGGCATCTTTCCTTGAACTTTTTAACGGTGATCATAATAAGTGTAAAGAGCTTGATAAGAAAATTGCAGAAAAAATGGGATTTAAGGCGTGTTTCCCTGTCAGCGGACAGACTTATGCAAGAAAGCTTGATACAATTGTTTGCAACTGTCTTGCTCTTATTGCGCAGTCCTGCTGCAAGTTTTCAAATGATTTAAGACTTCTTCAGAATCTTAAGGAAATTGAAGAGCCGTTTGAGAAAAATCAGATAGGTTCATCAGCTATGGCTTATAAGCGTAATCCTATGAGAAGCGAAAGAATTGCCTCCCTTTCAAGATATGTTATGATTGATGCGCTTAATCCTGCGTGGACAGCGTCTGCCCAGTGGTTTGAAAGAACGCTTGATGACAGTGCAAATAAGCGTGTTTCGGTTGCTGAAGCATTCCTTGCAACAGATGGTATTCTTGATTTGTATATCAATGTTACAAACGGTCTTGTTGTTTATCCAAAGGTTATTGAAGCTCGCCTTATGAGCGAACTTCCGTTTATGGCAACTGAGAATATTATGATGGATGCTGTTAAAAAGGGCGGCGACAGACAGGAGCTTCATGAAAAAATCCGTGTTCACTCCATGGCTGCCGGTGCTGTTGTTAAGGTTGAGGGCGGTCAGAATGATTTGGTAGACAGAATCGCTGCCGATCCTGCATTTATGATGACCAAGGAAGAAATTATGGCTGTTATGAAGCCTGAAAACTTCGTTGGCAGAGCGCCTCAGCAGACAGCAGATTTTCTTGCGGATACAGTTAAGCCTATCCTTGATGCTAATAAGGATTTGCTTGGAATTGATGTTGAAATTAATGTTTAATTAAATGATACCCGCTATGATTCCATAGCGGGTTATTTTATTGAAATATTTAGTTTTATAAATTATAATAGTATTATAAATGATATATTGAGGGGATTTATAATGAGCAGCGTAAGTATAAAAATGCAAGGCAATAATTCAAAAAGTATTGATGAAATATCAAGTATTCTTCAGTATGAAATTAATGCAAACTTAATAGCCGAGAACAAAAGAATCTTTGATAATGTAAATGTAATATTGCTTTCGTTTGAAAAATATTTTATGAGAAATGGAAGCTATGCAAGCCTTACGGTTTTACTTACAGAAAATGGAAATGTGCAAACGGCGGATATTATCGGCTCCGGCGGAGGAGAGGGTATTTTTAATTTCAGCTGGGGTGCTAATTCCGATTTCGCTGATATGGCAGAAAGGGTCTTAAGTAAAAACGGTTTTGCAATTGAATAATTGTTTTAAAAGATTTATCTCAAAAGATTTACAGCTTATCAACAAATTAGGTAATACAATTGAAATTTAAAATAAAGTTTGTTATTATATAGTCCTTAAATGAAAGGATGGTTCGGTGAATAGTACTGAATACTTTATATATCTTTTGTCCTGCCATTTGAATGCTGTTGAGCCGAAGGGCGAAAAAAGAATGGATTGGCAGCAGATTTACAATCTTGCTGAAAAAAATAATTTAACCGCGATAATTGCGTATGAAATAAAAAGACTTCCTGCTGATTGCCGTCCCGGCGGAACAATCGGTGCGTGGTTTAACGAATGCTTTGAAAATACAATGCATAGCTTCCGTCCGAATCTTCAGTCACTTTCAAATTTTATTGGTGCCTTAACAGAAAAAAGAATTTCTCATGTTCTTTTCAAGGGTGTGATTTTAAGAAATTACTACCCGTTTCCGGAGCTTCGTGTAGGTACGGATATGGATGTTGTTATCCGTCCGGCAGAATATATTAATGCTGTTGAGGTGCTGAAGAAAAAGGGCTTTATTGAAAAAACTATAGAAAGCAATTCTGCAACTCTTCAGTTTGAAAAGGATGTTTTTGAGCTTCATACGGAGCTTGAGAGTATAAATATTCAAAGCAAAATTTATTTTGCAACTCCATTTGATGATATAAGTGATTACTCCGGCTATACATATAAGCTGAAACCTGTTTATCATCTTCTTTATATCGTTTCTCATATTGCTCATCATTTGCAAACAGGGCATGCAAGTATAAAAATGATTATGGATATAGATGTTCTTATCCGTAGATATCCGGAAATAAATATAAATGAATTTCTTATTTTAAGTGACAATATCAAAATCGGAAAAACGGCTGAAGCGCTTCTTGCGTTTTCCAAAAAGATTTTCAATACGCCTGTAGTTTTGAATTTTACCTTTGAGGATGAGGATACTCTGCCTCTTTTTCATGATTTTGTGTATGCCTTTTCCATGGGCAGAGTTTTCGGAACCTCGGAAGAAATTGAAGAAAATGCTGAAAAGAAGAATAAATTTGACTTTGTTAAGAATTTTATTGATAAAATTTCAAAATCAAAAAAGCAGGAGGATGAATTAACCTGTTACCAGCTTCAGCTTTTGGAAGAATTGGGTCTTAAAGAAGCTGCGGAAGAATAAGAATCTGTACATCGCAATTCAGGCTTGACAGCCAATAAAGAAAAACGGCACGACAAAAGTCGTGCCGTTTTTTTGTATGCCAAAACCACGCGTTTGATGCGTGGCTGGTTTTTAATTAATGTTCGTCACTTAAAACTGCATGGGCGCATTTTATTCCGTCAACTGCTGCCGAAACGATTCCTCCGGCATAGCCGGCGCCTTCGCCGCAGGGATAAACACCGCTTATATTGCATTGGCAGAATTCGTCTCTTAAAATTCTTACCGAGCTGGAGCTTCTTGTTTCAGGTGCAGTCAGAACTGCATCATACATATTAAATCCATTCAGCTTTTTGTCCATTTCAACGATTGCGGATTTCATTGTTGCAGAAACCTTTTGGGGCAGGCATTCATCAAGATTCGTTAATGTAACGCCTGTAGGGCAGGTTGGGTTAACGCTTCCCAGTTCTTTGCTTTCTTTTCCGGCAAGAAAATCTCCGACAAGCTGAGCAGGCGCTCTGTAATCTCCGCCTGCAAGCAGATATGCCATGTGTTCTATTTCCCTCTGATAATATATTCCGGCAAGCGGATGCTCGCTTGGAAAGTCACATGGTTCAATTCCGACAAGCAGGGCGCTGTTTGCGTTTTCTCCATCTCTTGCAAGGCTGCTCATTCCGTTTACGATAACGCCCTCTTTTTCACTTGCTGCGGCAACTACTGTTCCTCCGGGGCACATACAGAATGTATATGCGCCTCTTTCGTGCAGTCCATGGCAGGAAAGCTTATAATCAGCCGCCCCCAGCTTTTCATGACCGGCAAATTTTCCGTATTGAGCCTTGTTGATCAGACTTTGAGGATGCTCTATTCGTGCGCCGACAGAAAAAGGCTTCTGTATGATTTCGACACCGAGATTATAAAGCATTTCAACAGTATCTCTTGCACTATGTCCGATTGCCATTATAACGCTGTCTGCCTCCATATCAGAGGCTTTGCCGTTTTTAGTATATTGTATTCCCTGAACAAAGCCATTATAAACAATAAGCTTTTCAAGCTTTGTTTCAAGCCAAACCTCTCCGCCGAGTTTTTCGATTTTTTTACGGATATTTTTGACTACAACTGCAAGTCTGTCTGTTCCGATATGAGGCTTTGATGAATAAAGAATTTCTTCAGGAGCTCCTGCTTCATAAAGCTCATCAAGCACCTTGCGTATGAACGGACTTTTTATTCCTGTTGTAAGCTTTCCGTCTGAAAAAGTTCCTGCTCCGCCCTCACCGAACTGAACATTAGATTCTTCGTCAAGCCTTCTTTTTGTCCAGAATTCGTTTACATCCTTTTGGCGTGCATCAATATCTTTTCCGCGCTCAAGAATAATCGGCTTTAAGCCTGCTTCTGCCAAAATCAGTCCGGCAAGCATGCCTGCCGGTCCGAAGCCTGCAATAATCGGTCTGTATTTTGAACTTCTTTTGTTTTCGGGGATTTCGTAAATATACGGTTTTGTAAGCTGAACCTTATTTGATTTGCATTTTGAAACAATCTGTTCTTCATCAAGTCCGATTGTAAGATCAACTGCGTATGTGAAATGAATATTCTCTTTTTTTCTTGCATCAATACTTTTTTTATAAATAGTAAGTGTATTGATGTATTTTTGATTGATTTTAAGAATTTTTGCTGCTTTATCTTTAAGCAGGCTTTCATCCTCTTCAAGTGAAAGTTTTATTTCGTTAATTCGTATCATTTTTCTTTTCCACAATCCTGTTTGCTGTTTTTATTCCGCTTTGCCATGCAAAGTCTAGGTTGAATCCTCCGCAGGGAAACTGTTTGTCAAGAATTTCTCCGCAGATATAAAGATTCTTTATTTTAGTTGATTGGTAATCATTTACTTCATCAAGCGGTATTCCGCCGTTTGTAATCTGTGCAAAATCAAAGCCCTTTGTACCTGTTAGAATGAGTCTCCAGTTTTTGGCAAAGGAAGCTGTTTTTTCTGCATCATTATCTGCCTGCTTTGATATTATATCAGACAGCTTTCTGCCGAGAATTCCGCGCAGACTGCCGAATTTTTTTATGTAATCGGAAATATCCTCTTTGTTCATTTCGGGTATAAGATCAAGCACAGCTATACATTTTTTTGGATTTTTTTTTGCGAAGTTTTCAGATACAATGCAGGAAAGGTTCATTGCCGCAATACCGGAAAGACCATAATCCGTAAAAAGAATTTCGCCGTGTTCATTGCCTTCTATTCTGCCATCCAATTCGATTTTCAAATCGCATCTTGTTCGTGTGCCTTTTATTGCCCTTGGGTATTTGCTTGAAGAGGTAAGCTGAACAAGAGCGGGGGTTAAATCCGTTGTGCTGTGACCAAGTTTTTTCAGAAGGGTATAACCGCTTCCGTCAGAACCAAGGTTTTTCTGAGCCTTTCCGCCCGTTGCAACAATAATATTGTCCGCTTTAAAAACACCCTTTGGAGAATGAACAGTTAAATCCTTTTCTATTTCAGTAACTTCACAGTCTGTTATGATTTTTATGTTCAGATTATGACATGCCTCAAGCAGAATATCAAGAACGGTTTCTGCTTTAAGAGAGTAGGGATAGATTCTGCCTTGCTCTTCTTCGCAGAGCATAAGTCCTATATTTTTGAAAAAAGCTTTGACCTCATCATAGCCGTCTGCATATCTGTTTGTCAAATTGCATCTGCCGTTTCCTGTTGCAAGAATTTTTTTTCCGGCTGAAGATAAGCGTTCCAATATAATAACCTTTTCGCTTGCCAAACGCTGCTTCAGGCTGATTGCTGCCGCAAGCCCCGATGCTCCCGCACCTATTATAATTGTTGACATATAAACTCCAAAACAAATTAATATGTATTATAATAATATAAAACATAAATAATTGCAAATTTTTTCTGAATTTTGCTTGACTTGTTCTTTCCTATGTGTTATAGTTGGAATACCTCGAAAAGGGGTTAATTTTTTTGCCCTTTTTTCTGTGCATGATTTGCCTGAGGGAGATTTAGATTATCGAAATAAAATGGAGGTGCCGAAATGAGAGTTAAAGTTACTTTAGCTTGCACTGAATGCAAACAGCGAAATTACAACACAATGAAAAACAAAAAGAATACTCCAGACAGACTTGAAATGAACAAGTACTGCCGATTCTGCAAAAAGCATACTCTTCATAGAGAAACAAAGTAACGGAGGATAGCAATGGCTAAAGATAAAAAGGTTGATGAAACCAAGCCGGTAAAGGTTGATGAAACCAAGCCTGCAAAAGCTGATAAAAAGGCTGCTAAAAAGAAACAGTCTAAGAAAAACCCATTCAAATCCATTGCTGCTTTCTTTAAAAGCACTAATGCAGAACGCAAAAAAATTGTTTGGCCAACAGCAAAGGAAACAGTTAAGAATACAATTATAGTATTGATTGTTACGCTTATAGTTGGTTTGGCAATTTATGGTGTAGACTCTCTTCTTACGCTTGGTATGAAGGGTGTTAAGAGCCTTGCTGATAACACAACAGTTAGTGCTGAGGCTGATGATACATCCAATCCGGATGCAGATATCGTAGAAGACGAAACCAGTGAAGCTTCATCCGATAAAAGCACAACAGATGCTGCTGAATCAAGCACTGATGATACATCACAGCCAGCCGAGTAAGCTGAATTTTAATTACGGAGGCTAAATATCCATATGGAAGAAGCAAAATGGTATGTTGCTCACACATTTTCAGGATATGAAAACAAAGTAGCAAGTAATATTCAAACTGTTGTTGAAAACCGTAATCTTCATGATTTAATTCAGGAGGTTTCAGTTCCTACGGAAACAGTTGTAGAAATTAAAGAAGACGGAACAAAAAAAGAAGTTGAAAGAAAAATCTTTCCCGGCTATGTGCTTGTTAAGATGGTTATGAATGATGATACATGGTATGTTGTTCGTAATATCAGAGGATGTACCGGTTTTGTAGGTCCTGAAAGCAAGCCTGTTCCTTTAACAGAAGAAGAGGTTAAAAAGCTTGGCGTTGAGAAAATCAGCGTTGAAATTGCTTATGCAGAGGGCGATTTGGTCAATGTTATTGATGGTCCGCTTGAGGGCTTCTCGGGAACAGTTGATTCCGTTGATGTAAACAAAAACAGTGTTCAGGTTACAATCTCTATGTTTGGCCGTGAAACAGCTGTTGAGTTTGAACTTGACCAGTTAGAAAAGGTTAAGGATTAATTATAGGTAATTTGCAGTATATCTGCTTGTTATTCATCGCTCAGCGATGAGTGGGAGGGGGATTGCTTCCCCGCCAAACCACATTATTTAGGAGGAAATTATTATGGCTCAGAAGGTAGTAGGTTTAATTAAACTTCAGATTCCTGCAGGCAAAGCAACTCCGGCGCCACCGGTAGGTCCTGCACTTGGTCAGCATGGTGTTAACATCATGGCTTTTACAAAAGAATTCAATGAAAGAACAAAGAATGATGCCGGTCTTATCATCCCTGTTGTAATTACAGTATTTGAAGATCGTTCATTCACATTCGTAACAAAAACTCCACCGGCAGCAGTTCTTATTAAAAAAGCTTGCGGTATTGACAAGGCTTCAGGCGTACCAAATAAGAATAAGGTTGCAACAATCACTAAGGCTCAGATTCAGCAGATTGCTGAAACAAAGATGCCGGACCTCAATGCAGCAAATCTTGAAGCAGCAATGAGCATGATTGCAGGCACCGCTCGCAGCATGGGTGTAGTAGTAGAAGACTAATTCCCCGTGTGGGAGGAAAAATCCGATTAACCACTGGAGGTAATTTATTATGAAACACGGAAAGAAATATGTAGACGGTGCTAAACTTGTAGACCGTTCAAATTTATATGATAGTGCAGAAGCTCTTGAACTTGCAATCAAAACAGCTACTGCAAAGTTTGATGAAACAATTGAAGTTCATGTTCGTTTAGGTGTAGACTCTCGTCATGCAGACCAGCAGGTTCGCGGCGCAGTTGTTCTTCCGAACGGAACAGGTAAGGATGTCAGAGTTGCAGTATTCGCAAAGGGCGATCTTGCAAAGGCTGCTGAAGAAGCAGGTGCAGATGTTGTCGGCGATGCTGATCTTGTTACAAAGATTCAGGGCGGCTGGATGGATTTTGATGTAGCTATCGCAAGCCCTGATATGATGGGATTCGTTGGTCGTTTAGGTAAGGTTCTCGGTCCTCGCGGTCTTATGCCTTCTCCGAAAGCAGGTACGGTAACAATGGATGTTGCTAAGGCTGTAGCTGAAGCTAAGGCAGGTAAAATTGAATACCGTCTTGATAAGTCAAATATTATTCACTGCCCAATCGGTAAGGCTTCATTCGGAGCAGAAAAGCTTCTTGAAAACTTCAATGCACTTCTTGATGCTGTTATCAAGGCTAAGCCTGCAGCAGCAAAGGGTCAGTACATTAAGTCCTGTGCAGTTGCTTCAACAATGGGTCCCGGCGTTAGAATCAACCCAAGCAAGGTTGGTACAGGCGTAGAAGCTGAATAATTTAATTTGGTATTGACAAGGTGTTCGCCTTGTGTTACAATACATTCGCTGTTCAACCAAAGACAGCAGGTACCGTTTTCGGTGTAAGTTTATCGCCTGCCGAGGAATGAGCATTTTATGATATATATTTTATGTATATATTTATTTGAAATGTTGTGCATTCCTCTTTAGGAATGCACTTTTTGTTTTTTGGAAACAGCCATAAAGTCCGTTTTTGCTTTTGCTTTAACGGCAAATAATTATGGAGGTATAATAATGCCAAGTACAGTAATTCTTGAAAAGAAACAGGCACAGGTTGCTGCTCTTGCTGAAAGAATTAAGGGTTCTATCGCAGGCGTTGTTGTTGACTACAAGGGTATCAATGTAGAAGACGATACAAAGCTTCGCAGAGAGCTTCGTGAAGCAGGCGTAGAGTATACAGTTGTTAAGAATACTCTTCTTAAAAGAGCTGCCGAAGATGCAGGCCTTGAAGGTCTTGATCCTATTCTTGAAGGCACAACAGCAATCGCAACAAGCGCTGATGATTATGTAGCATCAGCTCGCATTCTTCAGAAATATGCTGACGATCATGATAACTTCAGCCTTAAATCAGGTTATCTTGATGGCGAAGTAATTGATTTAGCTAAGCTTCAGGCTCTTGCTAAGCTTCCGTCAAGAGAAGTTCTTCTTGCAACTGTTTGCAGCGTATTTAATGCACCTATCGCAGCATTCGCAAGAGGTGTTCAGGCTATCGTTGATAAGGGTGGCGTTGAAGCTTGCGAAAAGGCAGAGGCTCCAGCAGAGGAAGCAGCTGCAGAATAAGCTGAATTAATCAGCAAAACTAAATTAAAAAATTCTTTATTTGGAGGAAATAAAAATGGCATCAGAGAATGTAACAAAAATTGTTGAAGAGCTTAAAACTCTTACAGTTCTTGAGCTTTCAGAGCTCGTATCAGCAGTAGAAGAAGAATTCGGCGTAAGCGCTGCAGCAGCAGTAGCAGTAGCAGCTCCGGCAGACGGCGGCGCAGCAGCTGCAGAAGAAAAGACAGAGTTTGATGTTGTTCTTACAGATGTAGGCGCAAACAAAATCGCTGTTATCAAGGCTGTTCGTGAAGCAACAGGTCTTGGTCTTAAGGAAGCTAAGGAAATCGTTGATGGCGCACCTTCTACAATCAAAGAAGCTATGCCAACAGCAGATGCAGAAGCTCTCAAAGAGAAGCTTGCTGAAGCTGGCGCAACTGTTGAACTTAAGTAATTCAGTTCTCAAAAAAGATAAATGCGATGTGATGATTCACATCGCATTTTTTGTGTTGTATGAAACAAAGACAACCATGGTCTTGAATTTTATTTGTAATCAAAAATTAAAAAAATGGCACAAACTCCAATTAAAGCGGTTTGCAAAATATTATGCCATTCCATCGCTCCGGCAATCATTGATATCCAACCGAAAAAAAGAAATACTACAATTGCAATAATTATTCTCCATTTTAATCCTATGTTTTTCATATCTATTATTCCTTTCATGGCATTAATGTATAGTATATCGGTCTCTCTTCAAAATCAGATTTATAAGATATAATAGCTCTATTCAACAATATCACAGATAGGTGCTGATTGTCAAGAAAGTAAAAAAATTACAGAGGTGTAGGAGTGAGGGTCCATTACCTCTGTAATCCCATAACAGCAAGAATGCTGCGTATAGGTTTGAGTGCTATTTTTGAAAAACTACGAATATAGTAATTATGCCAAGTAAACCGGCATTAACAATTCCTAAGTAATCAAATCCATCTATTTGTATTGCTATAAACCCAAATATTAAAAATATGATTAAAGCAATAATTATTTTCATACCCGTTCCTAAGTTTTTCATGAATTTTCCCTTAGATTTAGAATATTATATTGATGACTAATTATTGAATGAATCTAACATTATTAGGTGGTTATACCTTGTACAGTACCTTCATAAACATATTCTTTGGTTATAATTTGAGAGATAGTATTTCAATCTTCTGCTATATACAAACAATTATCAAGCAGCCGTAGCCCCTGAAGAATCATAGACATAACCACTGGTTGTATGCCGTGCAATTTTATTTTTAGATTTATATGGAATACTAATATCAGTAATATAAGAATCTTTGCTTTTGATACTATTAGCAAGAGTTAAGGGATCTGTACCAGATATTTTTTTAGTTGGATATGCAGTATTCCAAACAGTCTTAGCAAAATAACTACAGTTATTTGTAACTGACCACTTATCGTTATTATTGATAACTGCATTCACTGAATCCAAGTCAGCAGATGTCAGACCTGTAGAAAGGCTGTAAGAAGTGCCTTTAATACCAACATATCCTTCAATATTATACCAAATACCTTTATGAGCACTTCTGTTTCCATATGTTCCAATGGTAACACTATCACCTACACTAACAGACATATGACCAACCTTAATTGTCGAATTGCTTACATTTTTTACGATAATAAAAGAGTGACCACTAACCCCAGCAATACCACTTGAACCGGAAACAGGGGCTGATACCACCTTAATTGATGCTACGAAAGTGATACGAGGCTGTATTTCGTTTGCATATGCAACGGTGCTAAACGAGAGCAAAATAATAACTGCGAGGATAAAACTTGCTATTTTTTTTAATGATTTTTTCATAACTATTTCCTTCTTATTTATTCAAGTGTTTTAAGATTACAATATAAATGGCTATTTCAATTAATAGTACAACGATCCATAATACCAGTTCAAAGACGACACTCATCCATAACGGAAGAGCTGTCAATATATTCGGGTAATTCTTTATCGTGTAGATAATATGGGCAATAGCAAAAATAACAGTTCCGAAAATTATAACAGGCAGAACTTTACTAAAAATGGATAATTTCATAATTGTGATCTCCAATAAAAATTGTTTTTATGAATATATTTATAGTTTTGAGACCATCGGAATCTCCTCCAAATCAAATAAATTGGGTGCATTAACCTCTATTTAACAATAACACATCAATATTAATTTGTCAATAATATATTTGCAGAAAAAGTATTTACACAAAATACATTGAGTGCTAAAATATAATTAAAGAATAAAAATGGATAGGAATTATGGGACAGAATCAGGATAATTTTAAAAGAGGAACAGCGGAGTTGCTGGTGCTGCATCTGCTGCAAAAAGAAGATTTATATGGCTATCAGATTACGCATGCGTTTGAAGAAAAAAGCATGGGTGTTTATACCATGCTTGAAGGTTCGCTGTATCCTATTTTATATCGCTTAACCGAAGCGGGCTATATCAGCGATTATGAAAAGCTGGTTGGCAAGCGCAGAACAAGGCGCTATTATCATATAGAGCCTAAGGGTAAGGAATATTATAAAGAAATTCTTGCTGATTATGATGCAGTTGCAACAAGCATCAGCAGAATTCTTGACAGAGAAGCAGGGGTATAATTGAATGGATAAGCAGTTGAAAAGAGATATAAAAAGGTATATTAAAGAAATTAAGCAGAATATAATCTGCGATTTCAGAACAAGAAAAAAATTTATATCTGATATAAAAAATTCTGTTTATGATTTTGCTGAAAGTGAAAATGCAGTTACGATGGATGATATTTGTAAGCATTTCGGAACACCACAGCAAATTGCAAAGGAATTCTTATTGAATGCCGATGTCAAGCAAATCAAAAGAAGAATGAATGTTACAAAGATTGTTTTAATCGGTATAATTACTGCGCTTGTTATGTGGGCTGCCGGATTGGTATATGCGATAATAGATGCTAATTATATTAGTGATGGATATGGTGTTGAAACCATACACGATTTAGATGATAATTCGATTTTAAAAGCAGTGGAGGAAAATATATGAAAAAAATAATTTCAGCTTTCTTATTATGTGTAATGTTACTTGTTCCGTTTAATGTGTTTGCAAGTGAAAGCAACAGTGATGCTCAATATATTGAATACTATGAAGATGGCAGCTATGCGATTATAGAAATCGTAGACAGTGGAATTGTTGCAAGAGCAACAGGAGTTACAAAAAGTAAAACATATACATACTATAATTCAGATAATGAGCGTGATTGGACAGTTACAGTAACCGGTACTTTTAATTATGACGGCAAAACGGCAACCTGTACAAAGTCTGTTACCTCATCTGAAATTTATAATAACAGCTGGAAGGTAACCGCATCTAATGCTTCAAAAAGCGGAGCAAAGGCAACAGGAACTTTTACAGTTAAAAAGTATTGGCTTGGTATACCGACAAAAACAGAAAACAGAACGGTTACCCTTACCTGCAGCAAGGACGGAAAATTTTCATAAAAGAAGCGGCAATGTGAATGAAACTCACATTGCCGTTAATGCTTATATAGGGGGTTATTCGATTTTTTCGCCGTCCTGAAGAAACGCATAGCGAACCTTCATAACATCGGTATCAACGCCCTCATAGCTTTCTATATAATCAAGCATTGGTTCTATTTTATCAAAAACGGCAATCAGCTCCAATGAATCCTCTTTTAAAAAGTTTTCTTTAACGGAATGATTCAGCATATCAATCAGCTTATCGTAATAGCCGTATGCGTTATAAATAACGATTGCCTTATTGTGCCTGCCAAGCTGCTTTAAGGTGTAAACCTCAAAGAATTCCTCAAAGGTTCCTATGCCTCCGGGGGCAATTATGAATGCATCAGCATGATCCTCCATAAAGGTTTTTCTTTCTGCCATTGTTTCTGTATGCTTAAATTCAGTGCAGTTATCAAAAAGCAGATTGTGTATCTTCATAAAGTGGGGAGCAACGCCCAGAATATAACCGCCGTTATCATATACACCTCTTGCAGAAGCGCCCATAACTCCGCAGTTTCCGCCGCCGAAAACAAGCCCTATATTTCTTTTTGCCATTTCGCTTCCAAGCTTATAAGAAGCATCTATATATTTATCTTCAATGATATCGCTTGAAGCTCCGAAAACACAAATATTCAAATTAATCACCTCATAGTATTATTTGTTTACACTTCGATTATATCAGTAAAAATATTAATAATCAATAAAATTTAATTTTATTATGTACAGTCGCTTGAATTTGACAAATGGTAAGTATATAATATATCTGTAGAAATTTAAGGAGTTTTCAAAATGAATAATTTTATGGACAAGGATTTTTTGCTTGATACCGAAACGGCAAAAAGGCTTTTTCACGATTATTGTGAAAATTTACCTATATGTGATTATCACTGTCATTTAAGTCCAAAGGAAATTTATGAAAACAAATATCCAAAGGATATTTCTGAATTATGGCTTAAGGGTGATCATTATAAATGGAGAGCAATGCGTTCCTGCGGTATAAGTGAAGATTACTGTACAGGCGGAATAACAGGCAAAGAGCAGTTTGAAAAATTTGCTTATACGCTTCAGTATGCAATCGGAAATCCTTTATATCATTGGGCACATATTGAGCTTCAGAAATATTTTGGAATAAATACGCCTCTTTCTGCAAAAACAGCGGATGAGATATATGAGCGTGCAAATAAAGCAATTACAGACGGAGATTTTCGTCCGCAGAGCCTTATTATGAAGTCAAATGTTAAGGTTGTATGCACAACGGATGATCCTGCCGATGATTTAAAATATCATAAGCTTTTAAAGGAAGCGGATGATTTTGACTGCATGGTGCTTCCGACATTCCGTCCTGAAAAAGCACTTAATATAAACTTAAACGGATTTGCAGATTATATAGCAGAGCTTGAAAAGGCTTCGGATATAAGCATCAATTCGGTTGATGATGTGATTGCTGCGCTTGAGAAAAGAGCAGATTATTTTGATGAAATCGGCTGCCGAGTATCGGATCATTCCTTTGATTATGTTCCGTTCTCATCAGCTTCTGATGATGCAGTGGAAGCTGCGTTTCAAAAGGCAATGAACGGGCAGCGTGTTTCAAGAGAAGAAACGGATGCTTATAAAACAAAGGTACTTCTTGCACTGGGCGAAAAATATTATAATCTTGGCTGGGCTATGGAAATACATATCGGCGCAATGAGAAATAATAATACTGCCATGTTCAATAAAAAGGGTGCTGATATAGGCTTTGATTCCGTTGGCGATGATTGTATTGCGTATCCTTTAAGTCGTTTTCTTGATGCACTTAATGTTAAGGGTAAGCTTCCTAAAACAATTTTATTCAATTTGAATAATAAGGACAATATTGTTCTTGCAACAATGCTTGGGAATTTTCAGGGAACGGAGGCGGAATCTAAGATTCAATACGGTCCTGCATGGTGGTTCCTTGATACGATGGATGGTATGAATGAGCAGATGAAGGCGTTGGGAAATCTTGGAATTCTGGGCAAGTTTATCGGAATGGAAACGGATTCACGCTCATTTACCTCTTATGGAAGGCATGATTATTTCCGCCGCATTATGTGCCGTCTTATAGGAAGATGGGTTGAGGATGGCTGGTATGCCGATGATGAAGAAATTTTAAAGGAAATTGTTTGCGGCATATCCTATAATAACGCAATGAAATATTTTAATTTTTAGTATTCGGAGGATAAAGAAATGAATTTGAAATTAAGACCTAAAGAGGAATGTACATTTGATGAAATATCACTTGGCGAAATTATGCTTCGCCTGGATCCGGGCGAGGGAAGAATTAAAACCTCGCGCACTTTTAAATCATGGGAAGGCGGCGGAGAATACAATGTTGCCCGTGGACTTCGCCGTTGCTTCGGCATGAAAACAGCCGTTGTTACTGCCTTTGCAGAAAATGAAATCGGCTATTTGCTTGAGGATTTGATTCTCCAGGGTGGTGTTGATACATCCCTTATTAAATGGGTTAAGTATGACGGAATAGGCAGAACAACCAGAAACGGACTTAATTTTGTTGAGCGAGGCTTTGGTATCAGAGGCGCAGTAAGTACATCCGACAGAGGAAATACAGCTATAAGCCAGATTAAGCCCGGCGATATAGACTGGGATTATATTTTCGGAACGCTTGGTGTGCGTTGGCTGCATACAGGCGGCATATTTGCTGCTCTTTCAGAAAGCTCTGCCGAGGTTGCCATTGAGGCAGTGAAGGCTGCAAAAAAATATGGCACAATTGTATCATATGATTTAAATTACAGACCGTCACTCTGGAATGATATCGGCGGACAGGCAAAGGCTCAGGCTGTTAATAAGGAGCTTGCAAAATATATTGATGTTATGATAGGCAATGAAGAGGATTTTACAGCATGCCTTGGCTTTGAAATTGAGGGCAATGATGCAGAGCTTAAAGAACTTAATATGGATGGCTATGTTAAGATGCTTGGCGAGGTTTGCAAGGCATATCCTAATTTCAAGGTTATTGCTACTACACTTCGAACTGTTAAAACAGCAACAGTAAATGATTGGAAAGCTATCTGTTATGCTGATGGAAAGGTTTATAATTCTATTGAATTTCCCGGTCTGGAAATTCTTGACAGAGTCGGTGGAGGGGACAGCTTTGCATCAGGTCTTATTTATGGTCTTATGAAATACGAAGATGCACAGAAGGCTGTTAATTATGGTGTTGTTCATGGTGCGCTTGCTATGACAACTCCCGGTGATACCTCAATGGCATCACTCAAAGAGGTAGAGGCAAAGGTTAATGGTGCGTCTGCTAGAGTACAGCGATAAAAATCAGATTCTTCCGTTATACGGCGTTAGTTTTTAATTTGGATGGTTACTTACCACTGTAAGCTACGGTTGAACGAATAAAAAGCCCCGTCTAACGGAAAATCCATAGATATTAAGATTTATTATAAGAGTTTTAGGAGAAATTTATTATGGCTAATAAAATTGAAACACTTGCAAAAATTCAAGAGGTTGGCATTGTTGCCGTTGTTCGTGCAACCTCAATTGAACAGGCTGAAAAGATTACGGATGCGTGCATAGCAGGTGGTGTTGCTGCGATTGAGCTTACCTTTACTGTTCCTCATGCAGATAAGCTTATTGAGGCAATGAAAGCAAAATACAGCAGCGGGGAAATCATTATCGGTGCAGGCACTGTTATGGATGCTGCAACAGCAAGAATCGCTATCCTTGCCGGAGCTGAATATATTGTTGCTCCTTATTTTGACCCTGAAACGGTTAAATGCTGTAATCGTTATGGCGTTCCGTCTATGCCGGGTATTTATACTCCTACTGAGGCAGTTGCTGCTATGGAATGCGGTGCAGATGTGCTTAAGGTTTTCCCGGGCGATATTGCCGGTCCGGCATTTATCAAGGACATTCACGGTCCTATTCCGAATGCAGTTATGATGCCGTCAGGCGGTGTTGATGTTGACAATGTTAAGGACTGGATAAAGGCAGGTGCTATCGCTTGCGGTGCCGGTTCATCGCTTATTGCAGGTGCTAAAACAGGCGATTATGATAAAATAACGGAAACAGGAAAGCTTTTTGTTCAGCGCATTAAAGAAGCAAGAGCTGAAATGGCAAAATAATTAATTATTTATATAATAAAAGAGGGGAACTTAGATGAAAAAATTATACAAAGATCCGTCAAACAAAATGATTTGCGGTGTTTGCAGCGGTATTGCAAACTACCTTAATGTTGATCCAACGATTATAAGATTGGTTTGGGCACTTACCATTATATTTGCCGGTTTTGGTATTCTGGCATATTTTATCTGTGCACTTGTTATTCCGGAGGGTCCGGTTTATGATAGCAATGAGCAGTATTGGCAGCAACAGCAGCAGTATAATCAGAATGGTCAGCCTTATTATAATTCTGATCCGAATCAGCAGTATAATAATCAAGGCACATATTATGACCCGAATCAGAATAACAATAATAATGGATAAAATATAAAAATGAAAGCCGATTGGATGATTCCAATCGGCTGTTTTAATCGTTTTGTGCAAGGCAGAATTGCAGTTGCTTACAATTCTGTTTCCTGCGGCTTAATAGTATGGGTGTACATATTTCTTGTCAAGCTCAGCAAAGATTTTAGCACACCTAATGAGAAATTTAAGCATAATCTTTCCCTCCTAAACATATTAACAAAAGAATGCTTTGGAAATTCATTAAAGCAGTCTTCCTTTGTTTCGCCCACATTATAGCACTATATTTTTTATTGTCAATGCTTATAATGAAAAATGGATAATATTTGTGGAAAATATATAAAATTATTTTCTTTATGTCCTAAAATATAGAAACAATAATATGCAATATAAACAAAAAACAGCAAAAACTTTTTAAGTGTAGTTTGAATAATTTTTTAACCTGTAAATTAATTGAATTTTACTTTTGATTTTTTGTATGATATTATTAAATTACAAAATAATCGTAATATTTCTACAGAAAGGAAATTTATGGATAATAAAGAATGTGATACTTTTTTGGCTTCTGTTCTTGAAATAGGAAGAAGATTGGTTGAATCGGGTGCAGAAATTCATCGTGTTGAAGATACGATTTACAGAATATGTACGGCATATGGTTTTGAAAACTGTGATGTATATGCGGTAACCGGAATGATAGTTGCAACAATTAACAGTGAATCCGGTTTTCATTATACACAAACTGTCAGAGTAATTTCCTATGGAACGGATTTGGGCAGACTGGAGGAACTGAATGCACTTTCAAGGCAAATATGTAAAGAACTTCCGGATGTTGAAGAACTTAAAAATATAGTTTATTCGTATAAAAAGCCAAAGCCGAAGCCCATCATAAAATGCCTTGGATATATGCTTGCTGCAGGTGCATTTGCTGTTTTCTTCGGCGGAAGCTGGTTTGACGGTGTTGCTTCTGCCGCCGTTGCAATTGCTATATATCTTATGGATTATCATTTTCATCTGAAAAGAGTAAATCATGTTATATATACCTTTGTTGCAAGCTTTGTTTCGGGCTGTATAGCCCTTGTTTTTGTTCATTTTGGTTTCGGAACGCATGTTGATAAGGTTATGATTGGCGATATAATGCTTTTTATTCCGGGGTTGTTGCTTGTAAGTGCGGTAAAGGAAATGTTTAACAGAGATATTGTTACAGGATTGTATCGGCTTATTGAAGCAGTGCTTGTTGCCGTTTCCATAGCGTTTGGATTTGCCTTGTCCTTTTATGTATTGGGAGGTGCTGTTTAATGAAAGAAGCTTTAATTCAGGTAATAACAGCGGCAATCGGTTCTTTAGGTTTTTCAATCTATTTTCGTGTTCGTGAAAAGAATGTTATTGCCGCAATGGCAGGCGGAGCAATCGGATGGATTGTGTATCTTGTTTTTTTCCATTTTACTGAAGATTTATTTATAAGCAATTTTGCTGCTGCGTTTATTGTTTTTGTATGGGCAGAAATAATGGCTCGTATCTTAAAGGCCCCGTCAAATACTTATCTTATTCCCGGAATCATTCCGTTAATTCCCGGTGGCTCGCTTTACTATACAATGAAAGGCGTTGTAGATGGTAATCATCAGATGTTTGCAGAAAGCGGAAAAAACACGGTGTTTGTTACCTTTGGTATGGCAGCAGGAATGGTTGTTGCGGCAGTTGTTTTTCATTATATTATTAAAATACAGAAAAAAGGAAAGCGTAATGAAAAGGTTTAAAGGCTTTGATGGGAATACAAATAATTTTTTGTTTGAACTGCAATTTAATAATACAATTGATAAGCAAAGTGAGAATCTGATTAAGTATAAAGAATATATTACTGTGCCGATTCATTTGCTGTATCTTGATTTGCTTGATACAATAAGCAAGTTTGATGTTGTTTTTGAAACGAAACCGGCAAGATGTATTTCAACACCATATACAGATAGAAGATTTTCTCCAACCATTCCGCTTAAGGAATATATGTATTTAAGATTCAGACAGGCAAATCGAAAAACCGATATGCTCGGCTTATATTTTGATATGGGAAGTGAAAACTATGGCTATGGACTAAAACTATATAAGCCAACAGCAAAGGGTATGGATTTGTTGCGTGAAAAGATACAAAATAATATTGCGCATTTTTCAATGCTTGTTGATGCGCTGACAGACAAGGGCTTTGAAATCGGTGGAGAAAAATATAAAAAAGACCATTTTTCTGGCATAGAAGCTTGTTCGGAAAAAGAGCTTTTGAATCGGAAAGCATTTAGTATATCCAAATGTAAACCCGTTGATAAATATGTTTACAGTGAAAAGCTGGAAACAGAACTATCAGCTGCATTCTTGGATATAAAGGAATTTGTTGAATTATTGGCGAAATAATTAAGAAAAAAGCGGTAAGGTTTAACCTTACCGCTTTAAAATTTTATTTCATTTCGTATGCTCATCAAGTGTAAGAGAATAGGCAGGAAGAAATTCTGTTTTGAAATATTTAACCTCGTCCATGTCTATTTCATTAACAATTTTAATCTGTCTTTTTCGGGCTGTTTCAAATTCCTTGTTTCCCATTCTGCATTCTTCAATACATTTAATAAGTGCATCTATTTTGTCTGCTGCTTTAACGATTTTCCAAAGTTCCTTGTCTTCCTCGTTTTGTTCAAAGAAAGATTGATACTCCTCTTTGAATTCATCTGGAAGCATAGAAAGCAATCTGTCACCTGCTGTTTTTTCAATATCCTTATAAACCTTTTTTATTTCTTCATTATGATATTTAACAGGTGTTGGCATGTCACCTGTTATAACCTCTGTTAAATCGTGATAAAGAGCAAGCACAGCGCATCTTTCTGCGTTATAGTTTTTGCCGAATTTTTTGTTTCCGATGGTGCATAGTGAATGAGCGATAACTGCAACATTGTGGCTGTGTTCAGCAATATTCTCGTTTGAAGTATTGCGCATAAGTGCCCAGCGGTTAATCAGCTTCATTCTGTTGACCATTGCAAAGAAATTGCTCATTTAGTTTTCCTCTTCTTTAGCTGAAATTTCAATTCCAAGTTCACCAAGCTGAACATCATCAATATTAGCCGGAGCACCGCTCATAAGCTCACTTGCGTTTTGAACCTTAGGGAATGCTGTAACATCACGCAGGCTGTCTGCACCGCAGATAAGCATTGCAAGACGGTCAAGACCGATACCCATACCTCCGTGAGGCGGAGCGGCATATTTGTATGCCTCAACAAGGAACCCGAATTTCGCGTCAATTTCCTCCTGTTCCATTCCAAGAAGCTCAAACATCTTGTTCTGGAGTTCACAGTCCGTAATTCTCATAGATCCCGAAGAAAGCTCTGTTCCGTTAAGAACAAGGTCAAAAGCCTGAGCTCTTACCTTTGATTTATCTGTGTCAAGATAAGGGATACATTCTTCAAGAGGCATTGTAAACGGATGGTGCATAGCAAGCCATTCGCCGCTTTCCTCATCATATTCAAAGAACGGCATTTCCGTAATCCAAAGATAATTCCATTTGTTTTCGGGAATTATGCCAAGTGTTTTTGCAACGGTAAGGCGAAGAGCACCCATAACGGAAAGTGCAAGGCTTGTTTTATCACTTACGATAAATACGCAGTCACCCTGTTCGGCACCAAGCTTTGAAAGAAGTGTATCAAGTTCACCCTCTTTCAGAAATTTTCCGAATGAGCAGGCAGGTATATCATCTGCCCAGCGAACATAGGCAAGTCCTTTGGCGCCGATACCTTTTGCATATTCGGTAAGCTTGTCAATTTTCTTTCTTGTATATTCGCCTGCAGCGTTTTTAGCTACGATTGCCTTAACTGCTCCTCCGTTTTCAACAGCTGTTTTGAATACCGCAAAATCAGTTGTCAATGCCCACTCGGATATATCTTCAATAAGCATATCAAAGCGGGTATCGGGCTTGTCTGAGCCGTATTTGCTCATAGCCTCGGCAAAAGTCATACGGGGAAGAGGAGAATCAATGTCAATATTAATTGTTTCCTTCATAAGCTTTTTGATAAAGCCTTCAGCCATATCCATAATATCGTTCGTATCTACAAAGCTCATTTCAAGGTCAATTTGTGTAAATTCGGGTTGACGGTCTGCTCTTAAATCCTCGTCACGGAAGCAGCGGGCAAGCTGAATATAGCGGTCAAATCCGGAAACCATTAAAAGCTGCTTGTATATCTGAGGACTCTGAGGAAGAGCATAAAATTTTCCGTTATGAATTCGGCTCGGAACAACATAATCTCTTGCACCCTCTGGTGTGGATTTAATCATCATCGGAGTTTCGATTTCAAGAAAATCATTTGCATAGAAATATTCACGGGCAATCTGTGCAATTTTGTGGCGCATGATGATATTCTGTGTAAGCTTTTCATTTCTTAAGCTGAGATAGCGGTATTTAAGTGTTGTTTCATCGCCGACTGCATCTGCTTTTGCAATTTCAAAAGGCGGTGTCTGTGCCTTTGAAACGATACGAAGCTCCGTTACCCCAATCTCTATTTCTCCTGTTGGTATTTCCATGTTTTTGCTTTCACGCTCTTTGACAATACCTTTAAGAGCAAGCACATATTCCGAACGGACAGACTGTGCTTTTTCAAAAATGCCTCTGTCGGTCTGATCGTTGAAAGAAATCTGAACAATACCTGTTTTATCTCGTAAATCAATGAAAATGAGGTTTCCAAGATCTCTCTGGCGCTGTGCCCATCCGAAAAGAGTAACCGTTCTGCCAACATCTTCTAATCTGAGTTTACCGCAATAATCTGTTCTTTTAAGTCCTTTAATATTTTCCATTCTTCTTATTCTCCTACATTGAAAAGTGAACCGAAATCAAATGCTTCGCCGTTTATTTCAAGATCAGCAAGCTGTTCCGAAAGAGTAATGTTGTAATATCCGCTTACAAAGGTTGAAAGTGCAATTTCGGTTTCCTCGCCTGTTGCCATATTCTTAAGCTTTGCGATACCTTCTTCAACCTCGTTATCGCCTAAAACAATTGTAAATTTAGCATCAAGCTTGTCTGCATATTTCATCTGAGCCCGAAGGCTTCTTTTATTTAAATCATAAAGGCAGGAAAAGCCTTCTGCCCTCATATCCTTTGCAAGTTCAACAGCCTTGAGCGTTGCTTTATCTCCAAGAGCAACAATAAACAAATCGGGCTTGCTGCTTTCCGGGAAATCGCATCCCTGTGTTTCCATTAGAAGCATAAGCCTTTCAAGCCCCATTCCAAAACCAAGTGACGGCGTGTGTGCTCCGCCAAGCTCTTCTATAAGTCCGTCATATCTGCCGCCGCCGCAAACAGTACCCTGAGCGCCGATTGAATTTGAAATAAATTCAAAAACCGTTTTGGTGTAATAATCCAGTCCTCTTACGATTTTAGGATTGATTGTAAAATCAATATTTTCAGCCTTAAGATATTTTTGAACCTGTTCGAAGTGCTCTTTGCATTCATCACAAAGGTAATCAAGAACAACAGGAGCATCCTTTGCAATCTCTGAGCAAACAGGGGATTTACAGTCTAAAATACGCATAGGGTTTCTGTCTAATCTGTCCTTACAGGTATCGCATAATTCGTCCTTTCTTGTGCTGAAATACGCTTTAAGTGCCTTATGGAATTCAGCACGGCAGGATGGGCAGCCGATTGAATTTATTTCAAGGCTGATATCTTCAACTCCAAGATTATCAAAAACGGATTTTGCAAGGCTGATGATTTCTGCATCGGCAAGAGGGGATGCAGTACCGAAGCATTCAACACCGAATTGATGAAATTCACGAAGCCTGCCTGCCTGTGGCTTTTCATAGCGATAGCAGGAGGTCAGATAGCAAACCTTTTGCGGCAGTGCTTCGTTGCAAAGTCCGCTTTCAAGAAAGGATCTTGCTGCACCTGCTGTTCCTTCGGGGCGAAGTGTAATGTTTCTGCCGCCTTTATCATCAAAGGAATACATTTCCTTCTGAACAACATCTGTTGTATCGCCTACACCGCGCTGGAAAAGCTCGGTATGTTCAAAAACAGGGGTTCTTATTTCCTTAAAGCCGTATTTTTCTGCAAAATCAAGAACGGTTGCTTCAATATACTGATTTTTGTGTACCTCTTTAGGTAAAACATCTTTTGTGCCTTTTATAGCTTTTGTTATTAATGCCATATGTATCTCCATTCAAAAAAGGGTGAGCATATGCCCACCCAAATTTTAATTTATGTTATGAATTATATCTTGGGTTTACTATTTCTCTCCATTCAAAATCTCCGCGCTCAACACCTCTTACGAGCGCTTCGGCTGTTGCAATATTTGTTGCAAACGGAATATTGTGAACATCACAAAGTCGGAGCAAATCATTATCATTTGGTTCATGCGGTTTCGGATTAAGAGGATCTCTGAAGAATATGAGTAAGTCTATTTCATTGCAGGCAATTCGGCTGGCAATCTGTTGTCCGCCGCCTTGGCTGCCTGAAAGAAAACAGTTGATATTAAGACCTGTAGCCTCGTGTACAAGCTTACCTGTTGTGCCGGTTGCACATAGACTGTGGCGGCTCATTATTCCACAATATGCAATACAGAATTGAACAAGAAGTTCTTTTTTTGCATCGTGGGCTATGAGTGCAATATTCATAATTTACCTCCGTAATGAAATTAAAGTTGCGAACAGGGAATTTTACCTGAAATTTACCATTATCATTGATAATAATACCATAAATGTAATATTTATTCAATAAAAAATTATATTTATTATATTATTGCACTTTTTTTAAAATATTAGTCCAGCAATGATCCGGCTTCCTGAGCAGGTGTTTTATCCGTATTATTTGAATAGTAGTAATCGATTATTGCAGAGGTGATTTCTGCTGTTTCAGTACCCGAGCCTGCAAGCTCTACGACCGAAGCAATTGCAATTTCAGGGTTTTTGTATGGTGCGAATGTAACAAGGAAACCGTTGTTTTCTTTTTTTCCGTCTATCCAAACCTGTGATGTACCTGTTTTGCAGGCAACAGGTGTTTTTATTTTATTGAAAACGAATCGGATACCTTGTTTGGTTGCAACAAGGCGCATACCCTCTTTTACAGCTGTAAAGGTTTTATCTGAAATAGGTAAGTCCTCAACAACGGTAATTCCTGTTTCATCAACAGAATGGTTTGAACTGTTGATAATTGCCTTAACAAAGTGGGATTCATATCTTGTTCCGTTATTTGCAATGGTTGCACAGTAGTTTGCAAGCTGAAGCGGTGTGAAAAGATGATAGGACTGTCCGATACCTGCCTGAATCGTATCACCCATCTGCCATGCTCTGCCTAATTGCTCGGCAACAGCAGGGCTTGCAAATGTACCGGCTGCTTCCGGTATTTCAACGCCTGTTTTTTCGCCAAGTCCAAACATTTTTCCGTATTCATTGATTTTTGTAATACCAAGCTCATCAGCGCAGTTGTAGAAGAAAATGTTGCAGGAATCCTTAAGTGCAAGGCGAACATTTTCACTGCCGTGGGCTGTTTGGTCCAAACATCTAAGCGTAAGATCGTAGTAATGAAAAGTACCTGTGCATCTGAATACAGAGTCTTCATTTATAGCACCCTCTTCAAGTGCAGCACAAGCCATCATTGGCTTGAAAGTAGAACCGGGTGCATATGTACCGAGTGCAAATCTGTTCCACATCGGGTTTCTCTTATTTTTTGCAAGCTTTTCGTAATTGTCATAATAATCCTGCAAATTAAAGGTCGGATAAGAAGCGGATGCAAGAATTTCGCCTGTCTTTGTATGTTGAACAACAACAGCGCCTGCGCCTTTGGTAAGACTTACTTCATCACAGCTTTCTTTCAGCTTATCCTGTGCAACTCTTTGCAAATCCTTGTCTATGGTAAGCATAACCGTGTTGCCCCTGATAGGATTCTTTGTTATTTCTTCAGTAACATTTCCCTCGCTGTCTATTGTAATTGTAAGTTCGCCGGGAACACCTCGAAGTTCCTTTTCGCAAGCCGATTCAATTCCGCTTTCGCCGATAATGTCGTTTATTCCGTAGCCGTCGTCCTTAAGCTCGTTGTATTCCTCGCCATTGATTTTTCTTACAGTGCCGAGGATATGCGGTGCTATTGTTGAATCGGTATATTCACGATAAGAAACAGCTCTTACATCTGCGCCAAGATAAGTTTTTTTATCTTCTTTGATTGCAGCAACGGTTTCATTTTTTACATTTTCTGCTATGGTAACCGGATTTTCAATGGAAAAATACTGTGTTGTAAGCTCGTATCTTACAGCGCCTATTCTAAGAGCCGTATTTATATCGTAATTCTCCAGCTCATACATTTCAACCATAGTGTCAAAGCAGTTCTGGGCTGTTGCATATTTCTGAAGATTGAAAACCTCTTCTTTCTTCATATTCGCAATTTCTTCTTCATCATCGGTAAATGCTATTTTGCCGTTTTTGACGGTAAGAGGAAGATTGTTTACATATTCTTCTTTATTTTTATAAAAAAGCTTTAAAAGATTATGAATGATTTCATTTCTTGCTTTATTATCCGAACGGGTTGGAAAGTATGCTGCATCAAGAATAATTGAATTTCCCTGACGGTTCGTAACAAGAACATTGCCGTTTCTATCTACAATGTCGCCTCGTGCTGCTTCAAGAGGAACGGTATATGTACTTACATTGTTGTTTTGCTCAGTATAAAATTCATGATTTAAAATCTGAATATTGAAAAGTTCATATCCGAATCCGCCTATCATTATGGCAACAAGCACCAAAGCAATAACGGAACGGATACTGCTGTATCTGCTTTTCACGGCAATCTCCTTTCTTTCTAAAATAGTTTTGCTTTACAGAAAATTCCGAATCGGCATTTTGCTAATTAAGATTAAGCCTTTATCGGGGCGTTCAGCTTTTTCTTTATCCAATTTATGAAAAACCATATAAACGGAGCAGTAAGCATTGTGTATACGGCGGACGGAAGATAAAAGCTGATAAGGCTCAGCTCAGCTCCGTGTACACCTTTGATAATGATGAAAAATAACCAATATAAAAAAGCATACACAAATGCAGATAAAGCCGAAAAAACAAAGTTTGATATAAAAGTATTTCTGATAATATAAGTAACAAGTGCAGCACAGCAGAAACAGGATATGCACATAAAGGCTGCATTAAATCCGAAATGAACAGCAGAGTTTAAATCCCAGAATAATCCGCCGATAAGCCCCAGTATGCCTGCAAAGCCCTCATCTTCTCCCATTCCGATCATTATTGTAACCGGTAATAGCAAAAAGCATCTGGCTTCTCCGATTTCAATTGTAAGCCCATTTGTGTTCTGAATAATGGCAGCAGCTGCAATTATTAAAATATAGATTATCGTTTTACTTATTTTTTTTCTGTATGATAAGTCCATCAGTCTGCCTCGCTGTTCTCTGTTAAAACAAGGCAGTTTGATATGTTATTGACATCAATTCCCGGCTTTATAACAGCATAGTGAGAAACGGATATAACCTCATCGTCAATCTTTTCAACCGTACCAATAATAAGACCTTTTGGAATATTTCCGCTTATTCCGGCTGTTGATATGATAGAACCATAGGTTACGGCTGAATCGGAAGGCAGGTTTGCCATTTTGCATTTTCCGTCAGCAGCAAGTGAGGCATCACCTGTAACATAAGATATTTCCCCTGAAACAATTTCGTATGCCGAAACTGAAAAATCAGGGTCCAGTATGGTTTTGACAACGCTGTAATTCGGATAAGCACTGCTTATAACGCCAACAATGTAATTGCCGTAAAGAACAGCATTGCCCTCTTTAATTCCGTTAAGTGTGCCTTTATTTATTGTGTAAGAGCCGAAAATGTCGGCGGCATCTCTTGAAATGGCAAGTGCTTCAACAAAGTTGAAATCAGGGTTATCCTCTTTGAGCTGAAGGGCATCCTTATATAACGCATTCTGCTTTTTCAGATTTTCATAATCGTTCAGCTGATTCTGAAGAGAGCCAACCTGCTTTTCAAGCTCATCTATTCTTTTTAAATATTCTGCATTTCCGCTTGCCTCTCCGAAAACATAGGATATTCCGTTTGAAATTTTGGAGGCAACCCAGTTTGCAGGTGTAAACACTATTCCTACAACGCTTGATTGGGCAGTTTCACTGTTGCCGTTTGCTGCACAAATCAGTGCTCCGACAAGCAACAGTGAAAGAATGATTGTTATCAATTTGAAGCGTCTGCTTTTAAAAAGGTTTTTCATTTTTTATTTCGCCCTTCTTAATTTGACTGATGCGCCGATAGCTACTGCTTCAAGCGGCATATCGGTTTTGTGAACTGCTATTTTTGTTTCCTGTGTTATAAGCTCGGGCAGTCCTCTTAAAAGTGAGGTTCCGCCTGTTATGTAAATACCTTTATCAATAATGTCTGCTGCAAGCTCCGGAAGTGTAACCTCAAGTGTTTCACGAATGGCACCGATAATTTCAGAAACAGGCACAGAAAGAACTTCTCTGATTTCAGCAGAGGTAACTTCTATTGCGTTTGGAAGCCCATCTGTTAAATTTCTTCCTCTTACCTCCATTACAGCTTCTCCGTCATATTCCATAGCTGATCCGATTTTAAGCTTAATGTCTTCTGCTGTAATTGTTCCGATAAGAAGATTGTGGCTTTTTTTCATATAATTTATGATTGCTTCGTCAAGTGCATTTCCTGCTGTTTTAATGCTTTTTCTTGCTGCAATTCCGCCAAGAGAAATAACTGCAACATCGCATGTGCCGCCGCCGATATCAACAATCATTGAGCCTTTCGCTTCAAAAACCGGGAGTCCGACGCCGAGTGCAGCTGCCATAGGCTCTTCAATCAGCTCAACCTCCTGTGCACCTGCGGCACGAACGGCATCCTCTACAGCTCTTCTTTCAACCTCTGTTACACCGCTTGGTACGGAAATAACAACCCTTGTTTTGGTAAAGAATGAACGCTTTGAAGAGCGATATATAAAATCGTGAAGCATATCTGCTGTCATATCAAAGTCTGCGATAACACCGTCATTAAGAGGCTTAACGGCAACAATAGAGCCGGGTGTTCTGCCTATCATAGCCTTTGCTTTTTCACCTGTTGCAAGTACCCTGCGTGATTTAACATCAACCGCAACTACGGATGGCTCGCTGATTATAATTCTTCCCTTTCTGTCACATATAAGAGTGTTTTCCGTTCCTAAATCTATTCCTATATCTCTTGTAAAAATCATAAATATCTCTCACTTTCAACGAAGTAAAATTTTAAAATTCATATAAGGTATTATATAATAATTAAATTTATATAACAACATAAAATTATAAAATTAACAAATTATTTTATTTATTTACAAAAAATATCCTATTCTTAATCAAGAATAGGATATTGCGGTTAAATTGATGTTGTAAAGGTATAGCCCTGCTCAATAATATTGTCTATTGCATCGCCTAAAACCTCAGCGTTGGATTTGCATACTGCATGAAGCAGCAGAATTGCACCATTATGAACGGAAGATGTTATTTTTTCAAAAGCCGTTTCGTTGCTTGGCGGATTTTCTCTGTCCCAGTCTGCATAAGCAAAGCTCCAGAAAAGAGTTGAGTAGCCAAGGTCTTTCGTTAGGGCTAGTGCCTGTGCACTGAAAGCACCTTCGGGAAAACGGAAATATTTCATTTCGTATCCGAATTGCTCAGCAACATAATCGTGAAGAATTGTAATTTCATCCCGTGCGGTTTCAACATCTATCTGAGTGAAATTATAATGCCTATAGGAATGGTTGCCGACGATATGTCCCTCATTTATCATTCGGTTAACAAGCTCGGGATTGTCTTTAACATAATCGTAGGTGCAGAAGAAAATCGCTTTAACATTTTTCTCCTTCAATGTGTCTAAAATCTGAGATGTATAGCCGTTTTCATAACCTTCATCAAAGGTAAGACAAATGTTTTTATCATCTGCCAGAAGCCATTTACCGTTCAAATCGGAGTATTGACTCTGAAGCTTTTCCGGATCAACGGGGCGTTCATGGTTTTGAATATTTCCGGGTCCCCATACGATGGCGTTTGTATCATAATCCGATAGGATGACACCAAGTCCTGTTGCTTCAAGTGTTGTTTCTGCCGTGTTCGTTGTTTCATTTGTTGTTGATTCTGCATTGTTTTCGGTATCATTATTGCCTTTGCTTATTGAACATCCGCAAAACAGCAAAGCTACCGAAAGAATTGCTGCAAATATTTTTTTCATAAAAAATCTCCTCCCACAAAGTATTTTTTGCAGAAGGAGTAATAATATAAATGGTATAATTTTTTGATTTTTTTAATTTTTTTCAGCATCCTCAACGCTTTTTTGTTTTAAGTAAGCGTTAATAAAGCCGTCTATATCGCCGTCCATAACAGCGTTGATATTACCCATTTCAAAGCCGGTTCTGTGGTCCTTTGCCATTGTGTACGGCATAAATACATAGGAACGAATCTGGCTGCCCCATGCGATTTCCTTTTGATCGCCTTTAATGTCCTCAATTCTTTCAAGATTTTCACGCTCTTTGATTTCAACAAGCTTTGATTTAAGCATTCTCATTGCAACCTCTCTGTTCTGATGCTGCGAACGCTCAATCTGGCAGGATACAACAATGCCTGTAGGAATATGAGTAAGACGAACGGCAGAAGAGGTTTTGTTTACCTTTTGTCCGCCGGCGCCCGATGCTCTGTAAACATCCATTTTAATATCTTCCTCGCGGATTTCTACTTGAACATCATCATCAATTTCCGGCATAACTTCAAGAGATGCGAATGATGTATGCCTTCTTCCGGAAGAGTCAAACGGAGAAACTCTTACAAGGCGGTGAATTCCCATTTCGCCTTTAAGATAGCCATATGCGTTTTCGCCCTCAATCAGAATGGTTGCACTTTTTAATCCTGCAACATCGCCGTCAAGATAGTCAAGCGTTGAAACCTTGTATCCATGGCGTTCGCCCCAGCGGTTATACATTCTGAAAAGCATTTCCGCCCAATCCATAGCCTCTGTGCCGCCGGCTCCTGCGTGGAAGGTTAAAAGTGCATTTTTGTTGTCAAACTCTCCGCTTAAAAGAGTTGAAAGTGTTAAGCTTTCAATTCTTTTTTCAATGTCTGAAACAGAGTCTGTGCAATCCGCAAGCAAGCTTTCGTCGCCCTCTTCGTCTGCCAGTTCAATCATAACAAGCGCATCGTCAAAATCGGCTTTAAGCGATTCATAGCTTTCAACCTTTGCTTTAAGCGAACCGGTTTTCTTCAGCGTTTTCTGACTTTTTTCCATATTATCCCAAAAATCAGGCGCCGCTGCTTCCGCTTCAAGCTCTTTGATTTCATTCTTAATAAGATCTATTGCAAGTGCTTCTTTTAAATTTTGAATAGGCTTTTCCGATTCAAGCAGTCTGAATCTTAAATTTTCAAATTCAATCATCATTAATCTCCTTATTTAATAAACATCGCTATTATATACAAATTAAAGAATTATTGCAAGGTATCTTGTTAAAAATATATTTACTTTATTTTAATCAATACAAGCAAAAATAATCACATTAAAATCTGTTTCACATTATTTTCGCTTGTTACGGTTGATTTTTTATGTTAATATAAGTATAATTAGTTAGAATAGTAATATGTAAATTTTTTACAGGAGTTAAAAATGTTTTTATACGAAAATAATAAATGCCCTGTTTGCGGCAAGGAATTTGCTGAGGGCGATGATGTTGTTTCCTGCCCTGAATGCGGAACGCCGCATCACAGGGAATGCTATAAATCGCTTGGAAAATGTGTCAATAAGGATAAACACGGAACAGACTTTGTTTACAACAGAAACAATAATGAAGAGTCTGCTGACGCTGCGGAGATTCAAACCTTTGAGCAGTTTATTGCAGATAACGGCAAAGCATACGAAGATGAAAGTTCGGAAAGCTCGCTAAGCGAAGCTGTTGAAAACAAGGCTGAAGAAGCCAAAACGGAAGTACAACAAAAGCAGTCCTCGGAAAATGATATTGACGGTGTAAGCACTTATGATGCGGCGACCGTTGTCGGTGTCAATTCCGAAAGATTTGTAAAAAGATTTTCAAAAAACGGAAAGCTTGGCTGGAATTGGGGTGCTTTTTTCTTTGGACCGTATTATTTTATGTACCGAAAAATGTATACAGAAAGCCTTATTTTCCTTGTTCTTCCTTTTGCTGCCAGTGCAATTATCAGTAAGGTTTTTGAATCGGCTATGCTTGTGCTTAAGAATATTTATACGGAAATGTATGGCGTTATGGCAACCTATGATACAGAAAAAATGACTGCATTTCTGAAAGAATCAATTGCAGCTCCCGAAAACAAACAGGCTTGGATGGCTGTTTTAATAACAATGGCTGTGTCTGTTCTTTTAAGAATTATTGCTGCTGTTATTGCCGATTATCAGTACCGAAAAAGGGTTGTAAAAATTATAAAAACAGTTGATGAAAAGGTTGATCTCGGCGAATCCTTTTCCTTTGTCGGTCCTGTGATGGGGAATGAGAATATGAGCCAAACGGAACTCAGAAAAATGTTTCTTGCAAAGCAGGGCGGGGTAAATGTATTTTTTCCGCTTATTCTGCTGGCAATTTCATTTTTTTCGTATATGTTTTAAATGGATTTAGTATAGAGGGCAAAAATATGAAAGTAAGAAAGGCAATAATACCTGCAGCGGGTATGGGAACAAGGGTGCTTCCCGCATCAAAGGCTGTTCCAAAGGAAATGCTTAATATTGTTGATAAGCCTGCAATTCAGTATATTGTTGAAGAGGCTTTTGCTTCGGGAATAGAGGAAGTACTTATTATTACAAACAGAAACAAGGGTGCTATTGAGGATCATTTTGATCATTCCTTTGAGCTGGAAGCAAAGCTTTCTGAAAGTGAAGGCAAACAGAGCATACTTGATGATGTACTTGCCTGCTCTAATTTCGGAAATATATATTTTTTAAGGCAGAAGAAAACTAAGGGTCTTGGTCACGCTGTTCTTTGTGCTAAAAATTTTATCGGTAACGAGCCGTTTGCCGTCCTTTACGGCGATGATGTAATTATATCCGAAAAGCCTGTAACAAAACAGCTCTGTGATGCCTATGAAAAATATGGCAAGGGCATTGTCGGTGTTAAAGAGGTTTCGGATGAGAATATAACAAAATATTGCTCACTAAAAACAGAGCATCTTGAAGATAATTGCTACAATTGTGTGGATATGATTGAAAAGCCGAAGCCTGAAGAAATTATGGGCAATTTTTCAATCCTTGGCAGAACGGTGCTTCCGCCGGAAATTTTTGATATTCTGGAGAAAACGCCTGCCGGTGCGGGCAATGAGCTTCAGCTTACAGATGCTATGAAAGTGCTTGCTCAGACAGAAGGTATGATTGCTGTTGATTATGAGGGCAAGCGTTATGATATGGGTAATAAATTCGGTATTCTGGAAGCGAATATCGAGGTTGGTCTTAATCATCCCGATACAAAGGATGCACTTAAGGCATATATAAAGAAAATAGCTGAAAGCCTTAATGAATCGGCTTTCTGAATCGAGGGAAAGTTTTGAACAATTATTATCAGCCGCCGCAGTTTAATCAGCCGAATTATAATTATAACGAAGCTGTAATGAAAAGCAGATTTTATATGGAAAAGGCAAGGTTGGAAAGGAAGGAAATCAGGCATCTCGGCAATATTTTCGGTCTTGTAATTTCTGCCTTTATTCTTCTTCAGCTTGTTTGTGTTTGGCTTCTGAATGTTTTTGGATTAGAGGAATTGTACAATAATTCTGCTTTGTTTCAAACCTGCTTTGGAATTGTTGCAGTTGATTTGATTTGTATAGTAATTCCATTTGGTATAATGGCCTATATAAATAGAAAAAAGTATACTGTTGATATTATTCCTACCAAAAAGGTTTCCGGCAAGGATATGTATTTATGGGTAACCTTCGGTATGTTTTGCTGTATTGCGGCAAATTATGCTGTTGGAATTGTTGTTGCATTTTTTCAGGCATTAGGTCATGATCCGCTGCAGTATGAAACTCCGGAGCCTGATTCCTTTGTAACAAGTATTGCAATAGCTATCGGAACAGCAGTTATGCCGGCTCTTTGCGAAGAATTTGGTATGCGATGCTGTGGATTAGGCTTATTGAGAAAGCATGGTAAGGCTTTCGGCGTTATCGCTGTTTCTATTGTTTTCGGATTAATGCATGCCAATTTGGTACAGTTTGTTTTTGCAACTCTTGTCGGTTTGATTTTAGGCTATGTAACTGTTAAAACAGATAGCATTGTTCCTGCTGTTGTGATTCATTTGCTTAATAATTCCATGAGTGTTGTTACAAGTATTGCCAAGCATTTTGCCGGTGTGCAAACAGAGGATATAACCGTTTGGTTCTTTGTCGGCTGGCTTGTTCTCGGCGGTATTTCTGCTCTTATTCTTGGCTTTAAGGGCTATTTTAGAAAGAGTGAAAGAACAATTTCAGAGCCGTTTCAGAATACAACAGGCAAAAAGATTTCAGTATTTTTCTTTGTGCCGGGTATGATATTCCCATTTCTGTATTTTGTAATTTCAATTATAGCAACAATCAGATGAATGAATTTATGAAAAGGGCTATTGAGCTTGCCGAAATCAGTGCCTCGGAGGGCGAAGTGCCTGTTGGTGCAGTAGTTGTTAAAGGAAATGAAATTGTCGGCGAGGGCAGAAACAGGCGTGAGCATGGTAAAAATGCACTTTACCATGCAGAAGCAGAAGCAATAGATAATGCTTGTAAAGCACTTGGCGGATGGCGACTGTGGCAGTGTGAAATGTATGTAACCTTAGAACCCTGCCCGATGTGTGCCGGAGCAATAATTAATTCAAGAATCAAAAAGGTTACCTTTGGAGCTTATGATAAAAAAGCAGGTTCATTCGGTTCTGTTATTAATTTCAATGATTTGCCTTACAATCATAAGCCGAAAATAGTTGGCGGTGTTAACGAAAAAGAGTGTTCAGCTCTGTTAAAAGATTTTTTCAGGAATTTAAGAAGTGTAAAGTAAAACGGTTTACAAGGCGGTACGGTGTCAGCTGTACTGCTTTTTTGATGCGAATCAGTGCTTCTTCTGATTTCTGTATCTAAACTGCTAATTAATATATAGACTTTATATAATATATATGATATTATGTAATTGTATTTTTTATGGGAGGTAAAAATTTATGGAAAAGATGTTGATAAACTATTCGGTAAAGGGAGAAAGCTTTACATGTGAAGGGCTTGAATCTTCTCATTTTTTTATTGAGGAAAAGGAAGATGGATGCAGGACAACTATGTATCTTAATGCAGAAGAGCCGTTAACGATTCAGAAGTTTCAGATTGTATATCCCTATAAATTTAATAAGGATAATCGTGTATTTGTGAATGGCTATCAATCATGGACGGACAGCAGGGAATACTTCATTGATGAAGAAATGAGTGAACTCAGCAGATTTACGGAGTTTTATGTAAAAACTCCTTTTGTTCAGAAAATAGGTATCGGTAAATCAGGTGATTATTTTATCTGTAAGTATCCAAGAAGAAAAGGCTTGTTTTATGGTTGGTCCTATGGATATGTAAGAACAAACGGCAGAATTGATTTGTTCGGTTCTCTCAGTGAAAGATGCGGCTTTACCATTGTCAGATTTGATGCAGAAAATCAGCAGGTTATTATAGAAAAGGAATTGGAGGGTGTAACCTTTTCCGGAAGAACGCTGATTGCCGATTATGCGATGATTACCGATGTGTATGAGGCTGCCTTTGATAAGTATTTTGATTTGATGGGTGTTCGGTGTTCACAGAAAGAAAAAAAGTGCGGTTATACAACATGGTATAACTATTATGGCTCCATAACAGAGGATGTAGTTGTTCGTGATCTTGAAGCACTTTCAAAGCTTGATGAAAAGGTTGATATTTTTCAGATTGATGATGGATATCAAAAGGCGATTGGCGATTGGCTTGAAACAAAGGCGGATAAATTTCCGAATGGTATGAAAAAGATTGCTGATGAAATACATAAAAAGGATATGCTTGCAGGCTTGTGGCTTGCGCCGCTTGCCGTAACATCGAATTCTTCGGTTTATAAAGAGCATAAGGATTGGCTTATTCGTGATAAAAAAGGAAAGCCTTATGTTGCAGGTCCGAACTGGGGTCCGTTTTATGCACTGGATATCTATAATAAGGGCGCTGCTGATTATATCAGGCATTTCTTTGATGTTATCCTTAATGAATGGGGATATGATATGGTTAAGCTGGATTTCCTTTATGCTGCCTGTGTGCTTCCGATTCATAATAAAACAAGAGGCGAGGTTATGTGTGATGCCATGGATTTAATCCGTGACTGTGTCGGAGATAAAATTATTCTCGGCTGTGGTGTTCCGCTTATGCCTGCTTTTGGTAAGGTTGATTTTTGCCGAATCGGGGCTGATGTTGATCTGGAATGGATAAGAAGAAAGCATAGAATCAGAGAGGATGTAAGCACTCCCAATACGGTTAACTGTACTGTATTCAGACGCCATTTGAATGGAAGAGCTTTTCTGAATGATCCGGATGTGTTTCTTTTAAGAGATACAAATACGAAAATGAGCTTTGATCAAAGAGCTTTGCTTGCAAAGATAAACGGTTGCTTCGGAAGCCTGCTTTTCGTTTCCGATAATGTTGAGGATTATAAAGATAATCAGATGAAGGTATTTTTAGATACGATAAAGAAAAAGGATATTAAGATTCTTAATGCCGAGTTTACGGAAAAGAATATTATTGCTGTTAACTGCACAATAGACGGCAGAGAAGAAAGCTTCAGATTCAATTCGGAAACAGGCGAAAGCTGTTAAATATTTTAAGGGGTAAAAATATGAAAAAGATTAATATTGGTGCTATGATATCCGATGTAAAAAATCATTGGAAAACACCGTCTGAGGGAAAGTATATTTCCTATGGCGAATTTGCGGCATACAGTATTGGCGGTATAGGTGTAAATACTGTTAATTCACTTTTCGGCTATGTTGCAATTTCCGCAAACTGTCTGCTTATAGGCTCGGCATACGGAATTAAGCCTACACATCTTGCTTATCTCAACATTATAATGGGAATTTTAAATCTCATAAAAACACCTTTTATCAGTATGCTTATTGATAATACAAATACAAAATATGGTAAATTCCGCCCGTATCTTTTATATACAGGTCTTCCTACAGCAATTCTTCTTTGCGGTATGGCATTTATTCCGAATGATATAAATTATTGGACCAAGGTTTCTCTTATCGGCATTGTTTATGCGTTTTTGATGATTTTTCAGGCATTGTATGCCCAGGCGTTTACAAGTCTTGCTCAGGTGCTTACTCCGAACGGAGAGGAAAGAACTACGCTTTTATCTGTAAGTATGTTTATTTACAGTTTGGGTCCGTCAATTATCAATTTGGTTATTCCGATTCTTGCACAGCTGACATGGGGGATGACTGATTTCAAAACTTATCGTGTGTTTTTCCCCATATTTTCTGCAATCGGTGTGCTTTTAAGCCTTATTACTTTTAAGGGTACAAAGGAAAAAATTGTAGTTCCAAAGGATTATGTTGCCAAGGTAAAATTCAGCGAGGGTATAAAGCAGGTGGCTAAGAATAAATATTTCTGGCTTCTGAATTTCTATAATGTTTTAAGCGGTTTAAAATTTGGCATAGGCTCAATTCTTGCCTGGTATTGTGTTTATCAGATTCAGAACGAGGGTATGCTTGGGCTTATGAATACGGTTTTGGGTACTGCTTCTGTTCCGCTTATGCTGTTGGCTCCTGTTCTTGCTAAAAAAATCGGCAAACGAAATATTCTTCTTGTAACGAATCTTCTGCGTGCAGGCTTTGCAGCAATCATGCTGTTTACTATGGGAAACTCTGTTGTTTTCTTTGTATTTCTTTATCTTGCAACCCTTATGCTTGGCGGTGACGGAGTTGTTACAACATCAATGCAGGCAGAAATATATGATTATCAGCAATGGAAAACAGGCACCCGTCTTGAAGGCTTTATAACGCAGTTCGGCGGAATGATAACAACGGTTTCAGGTATGTTTACAAGCCTCATTCTTCCTTACTTCTATGAGCATTATGGTCTTGTTGATGATTATACTGTGCTGTATGAAGAGTCTGTCAGAACGCCTATTTTTAATATTTTAATTATTACAACAATAATCAGCTGTGTTCTTTCGGTTATACCGATATTCTTCTATAATCTGAAAGAAAAAGATCATAAGAAAATTATTGAGGAATTAAAGGAAAGAGCTGAGGCAGAGGATAGTTTGGATGTGTAGTATAATTCAAACATTGTATGCAAATTTATTGAAGCCTAAAAGCTTTGCATCTTGGGCAAAACCAAAGGCAGAGGATTTGAATGTTCCAAGAAAAAGATATCTGAATGATAATAACGAGGTTGTTTGGAATATAGGAACGGAAAAAGAATGCTGCGCAGATCATATTGAAATGTCCGGCTTTTATTCCTCATCTATTCTAAGTTACGGCAGGGATAAAAAGGGCAGATTAAGGCTGATGAAGCATTTGATTGTGCCAACGCTTCGTGTTCAGCCTAATGTTACGCAGTCTTCTTTTTGTTTTAATTTTAATTTTTCGCCTGCTGATATAAAAGTAAATCATAAAGCAGTAAAAGAATATCCGATGGAAATATCAGTAAAGGGCAATCTGATAATCAATTCTTCAACGGATACAGATGTTGGTATTATTCGTGAATTTCTTCCGGCAGTTAATCAGCCTGCGCTTATTGAAGTAATCAATATCAGCAATAACGGCAGTGATGATTGCAATATTGAAATCTGCTTAAAGCCTTTTTCAAAAAAGCTTCCTTCTTGCTTGTGTGTTGACGGAGCAATAACTGCAAAATGTATATCTGCTTTTGATGATGATTTTAAAGCATCTTCTCAAGAAAATCGAAAGCTTATCTTGAAAAGCAAAGAAAGCATAAAGTTTTATTGTGTATATTATGCTTATCAGAAAAAGGATTTAGCTGATTTTTCAATTGCAAAGGAAATAGAGGCACGCAGAAAATTCATTGATGAAATGTTTACATCTCTTCGTCTGGAAACGCCTGTAAAAGAATTGAATGCTCAATTTGCACATTGTGTTTTAAGAGGCAGTGAAAGCATTTTTAAAACCAAAAGCGGTTTAATGCATTCTCCGGGCGGCGGTAATTATTATGCTGCTTTGTGGACAAATGATCAATGTGAATATGCAAACCCGTTTTTTCCGTTTTCCGGCTATGCAGCAGGCATAGAGCAGAGTATAAACTGCTATTCGCTTTATGAAACCTATATGGATAAATCGGATAAGCCAATGCGTGATAAAAGAGCACTTGTTACAAGCATTATTTCAGAGGGTATAGATTTCTGGAATGGTGCAGGCGATAGCGAAATGTATGCGTATGGTATTTCAAGATTTCTTCTTGAAATGAGTGATGAAAAGCTTATCTATCGCTTTTGGGATAATCTTGTATGGTGTCTTGATTTTACGCTTTCAAGAAAAACTATGGATGGGATTATCGCAAGTGATTCCGATGAATTGGAAAATAGGTTTGAATCAGGAAATGCCAATCTGTTTACTTCGTGTATTGCATATGATGCGCTTGGTAATGCAGCAATTCTTGCCGATCTTGTCGGCGAGAAGGCCCATAAAAGTTTGTGGCTGAAAGAACGGGCTGAGTTGAAGGATAATATTGAAAAATATTTCGGAAGAAATGTTGAGGGTTTTGATACATATCGATATTATGACGGCAATGTTTATCTTCGTTCCTGGATATGTATGCCGTTAACTGTTGAAATCTTTGACCGAGCTGATGAAACGGTGAAAGCCTTGTTTTCGCCAAAGCTTTATTATGACGGAATGATGCGTTCAACATCTGATCATAATACAACATGGGACAGATCTCTTCTGTTTGCACTTCGCGGAACCTTTCTTGCAGGAAGGGCAGAGAAAGGGATAAAAGAAACTGTAAATTATTGTAAAAACAGGCTTCTCGGTTCGCATGCACCATATCCTTATGAAGCTTATCCGGAGGGAAACAGAGCGCATCTTGCCGCAGAAAGTCTTCTTTTTGCAAGGGTTGTAACAGAGGGGCTTTTCGGGTTTCGGGCAGTTGGAATGAATAAGCTCAGAATAAAGCCTCAGCTTACCAAAATCTGCTCTGAAATCTCACTGTTCGGGATAAAGCTGTTTTCAAAGAATTTTAATGTTACGGCAAATGAAAATGGAATATCGGTTGAGTATGATACTGTTACTTATCATACGGATACGCTTTCAGCTGTGTTTGATTTTAATACATTATCATTTCAATAAAAATTTAAACGGAGATAGCTTATCTCCGTTTTTTGTATGTCAAAACTGCGCATTTTAACTTGCGTGTTCGTTTTGTAGTTTTTAATTTTTTGCTATTTTAGTAAAAACGATATGATTATTGCAATAACAGCTATGCTCGCAATTCCGGCAAGAATTTTTAATCCTCTGTGAACGGCATCATATACATTGGTCGGCATAATCTGGAAAATACCATAACGGATTTTTTCTTTAACCTTTCTGCCAACAAGATTTCTGTATCTTAAATCATATGTGTCCAGATTTCCGTTTTTGTAAAGATTAATGATTCTTACCCCTCGGTCAAGACCCGGACCATACACATGGAAGCCTGCACCCTGTGTATATCCCAGATCAATTCCGTCAACCTTGCCGTTAAATGAATTAATATGGTCATGACCGAAATAGATTCCCTTAACATCTCCCTTTTCAGTCATTGCGGCAAATTCTCCGCTGTTTTCCATAGGGTCGGCAGGGGATTCTTTCATAAATCCGTCTTTATTAACCTTGCTTTTATTCAGTGTATACCATTTTCCCGCACGGTTTCTGAAGCCCTGAACTGCACCCTTCGTCTTTTTTTCGGTTTCGATTAAGAGCTCTGAAATTTCAGGTACGGGGATATGCTGGATAACAACGGAGGGAATCACACCTCCGTTTTCTTTTTCATATTTATCTCTTGTATTTTTATACCATTTAATCTGGTTTTCGTGAACATTATCATAACCGATTTTAAGGCTTGTATTACTGTCTATCAGATAAAGAAGATATTTTATTTCCTCATCGTCAGCAATTTCAATGCAATGGTTTGCGCATCCGTCGATACCCTCAGTGTCTTCGCCGATAAAGCCGTCTATTTTCTTATATATTTCAAACTGTTCTTTATTTGAAACCCCAACCTGTCTGTCGTGATTGCCAAAGCAGATTGAAAACGGTATTCCTCTTGAGGTAACAGGATTTGTAATTTCTCTTAGAGCCTTTTCAACCTTATCTTTGCTGCCTCTGAAATGGGAATAGCCCCAAATCTGATCACCGGAATATACAACTAAATCGGGCTTTTCTTTATCAAGAGCAGCATTCATTAAAGCAATTGTATCGGGGCTGATTTTTTCCCCCTCCTGAACATCGGCAATCTGCATTATTTTGAATGTATTATTTTCAAATTTCAATCTCATTGTAACACCGCCATAATTATGTTGAATTCATTATAGCATAATAAATAGTGTTACATCAAGTAAAAAACGGCTCATTGAGCCGTCTTTTTATACATAATATGGATTTGGTTTGCATAGGATACTGATGAGATCAATAAGAACGCCGATTCCGAAAAAGCCTACTGTGAATATATAAAGTATTCCTAAAACGATTTTTCCTTCATAGAATTTGTGGGCTCCTAAATATCCCAAGAAAAAGCAAAGTGCAAATGCAACCCACTTGTTTTTTGCTCTTCCCATACCTGCCACAACAGTATTTGTGTTTGTATTTATATTGTCGTTGTTAATAATAATATTTGGCTGAGCAGCTGCATTCTGCTTGATTTCCTCAACCTGTCTTCCGCAGGATGTGCATAAAACTGCATCCTCGGGAATTTTTGTTCCGCAGTGTTTGCAGAATTTTGTTTTGATTTCTTGTTCGTTCATATATAATTCTCCTTTCTAAAATAAAATATCACAAAATGAGATAATTGTCAATATCTCATAAAGAGATAAATTAAAATGATTAAAAGAGGTGAGAATTGTGCGTCTGCGTGACTTAAGGGAAGATAATGATTATACTCAGGCTTTTGTTGCGGATTATCTTTGTATAAGACAAAACACATATTCTCAATACGAGAATGAATTAAGGCAGATACCCATTTCATCTCTTATTAAATTATCCGAACTTTATAATACCTCTATAGATTATATTGTCGGAATAACAGATAATCCGAAAAAGTATTAATAAATTAAAGCCGTTCTGAATAAGAACGGCTTTTTCTTTTCATCAAGCCATTTATCCGCCCATTGACCGAATAGGGCAGTAGTATATACATCTTTGCCTGCTGCTACCTCAGACTTTAAGGCATTAACCTTTTTATTCAATTCTCGTTGGCTGTTGGCTCTTATAAACTTGCGTTGCGCCTTGCCATTTATTGTTCCAACATATATTGATGTTGTGTATTGTTTTTTCTCGCCTTTATGCTTTCATATAATTCTTTTAACTTTAAGATATTGTCATTTAAATTTCTGTTATCTATTTCATCTATCTTATTAGTATAAGTTTCAATGTTTTGTGATGCAGTTTCTGCAGATTCGAAAATTGCCATTTTAAAGTAATCGAATACTTCTGCTAAATTATTGTTATCAATTTCAAATAAAACATCTGCGAATTGTTCAAAATAGGAAACAATAGAACGCTGAATATTAAATAGAATTAAATCTCGGCGATCTTGCATTCCAAAATGTATGGGATCGTCTTTGTAAGCGTTGATATGGTGCTTTATTTTAGTGAATAAATCAACATCATCTTGAATTAGGCATTCAAAATAATCAAAATCTTTGCAATAAAGGGACAGATAGGCGAGTATATCATCATCAAGATTTGATAATAAATAAGATTTTTCCATTAAGTAATCAAATGTGTTAGATGAAATAAAACAGTTAATTGATTTACGATAGATTTTTGCTAAATATTCATAGTATTTAATGCCGAAAAAATCTATATCATCTTCATCAACATCCTCAGCTGGAAAACAAAGCTTGCGTATTTGTTCAATTGAATTTTCATTTAGTCCTGTATATTCACAAATAGTTTTAATATCTGTATTAGTAGTTTCAACATCAGATAAGCCCAGCAAATAATCACTACTTACATTAAAATATTTTGAAAATTTAATGATACTATCAACAGATAATTGTCTTTGTCCGTTATAGTATTTTGTAATTGTAGATGTATCACATTCGGTTGCTTTTGCTATTTCTGCTCTTGGTATCTTTGCATATTTTTCATTATCGATTAGTTTTCTGAATCTTTGTGTTGTTATGGAAAATTCGTTTTTGTCACTCATTATTGTTATCCTTTCTGATATTGGCTGAATGGCACAATATAATTTAAAATGTGAAAAAATTCTTGATATTCTTCTTTGTCACAAGTATAATATAAATGTGGCAATAAGTCAAGAACAAGAAAAATATTTTGAAAGGAGCTTATAAAATGAGTGGTGCAGAAATAAAAAAGCAATTAAAGCAGCAGGCTTAAAAATATGGCAGGTTGCAGATGCTTACGGTGTAGCCGATACTACATTCTCAAAGTATTTGCGCAAAGATTTCACATCTGAAAATGCTGAAAAAGTATTAAACATCATTGAAAAGCTGAAAACAGCATAAAAAAAGCGTACACAATGGTACGCAATAAAAAATAGGGTGTGATCCCCGGCAAGAGATTATACACCCTGATACAGCTAAACAATCAACAATAAGCCTGCTGCAAAGCTATTATATCATAACGCAGCAGGAAAAGCAAGAGAAAGGAATACAAAATGATTTATAAATCACAAACTATAAGTAATTGGGACAAGTTGCCTGTTGCCCTTGATTTACATACAGTTGCGCTGATATTTGATGTTACAGATGCAACTATTAAAAATTGGATATATAAAGGCACTTTAAAAGGCTCAAAAGTGGGTGGAAAATGGTTTTTTGATAAGGATTATATCAGAAGCTATATTGCAGGCGAATGCAAGGCGGTGATGCAGTAATGAGTAAGAACCGATTAGCTCAGATACAGAGCATTGTACTTGATTTACTGCAATCTGATAACAGATGCAAGAAAGATGATCTATATCTATACAGCCGGGCTATTGAGGTTATAACAAGGAATAACGGTACTTATTGCGGCGAAATAAAGCAGCTTGTAACGCTTTTACAAAAATGCGGTGCAGATTTGCCGAAATTTTCAACGGTTATGCGTTCCCGGCAAAGCCTGCAGAGTGATAATCCCGAATTAAAGGATGATTATATTGCTGAAATGCGAAAAAAGCAGGAACAGGAATATCGGGACTTTTTCGGCAGAGCTTAAAGCATTTTGCAGTCGGTTGCAAAAATGTTCACTGTGAAAGCAAGGCAGCAGGTTTTTATATGCCTGCTGCTATTGTCAGCCCAAATAATGAGCTGAAAAAATAAAGGGTGCAAGTCCCTTTTGCCGACTTGATAAGAGTAATAAAGTTAGAACGAATTAATTGTAAAAAGAGGGTTAAAAAGTGCCTTGGATAAAGAAAGAATATGATTGCGGTAACGTGTAATGGTTGTAAAATGCTTTGCTTCCCGATATGGGAGTAAAGGGCAGATACTGCACATCATAAACAGTGACAATAAAACAAGTGAAAAGCAGCAGGCGGTAAATGACAGAAACGCAATGATGCGTTATTCTGTGCTTGCAAATGCTAATTTTAAAAAGGGCGATTATTACGCTACATATACATTCAAAAGGGGCTTGCTGCCTGCTACAGTAAAGGAATGTAAAAAGGTATGGACAAAATATCTGCGGAAATTAAGAGATTTCTATAAAAAGCAGGGTAAAAGATTAAAATATATCTGTGTATTTGAATATGACGGGGTACGACCGCATTTTCATATGCTTTTTAATAATGACGATATAAACCTTAAGGATTTGCCTGAATGGGAATACGGCAATCCGGATATTAAGCTGTTAGACGATAGAAAGTATCATACAATAGGGGAATACTTTGCAAAAGTATGCTACGGAGATGCAGAAAAACCCAAAAAAGGCGATTTAAGCAGCTCGAAGAATTTATACAGACCTAAGCCGAGAATAACGGTATTGCGTTCTTCAAATTGGAGCAAAACACCAAAAGCAAGAGCAGGCTATTATATAGATACAGAATCTATCAGAAATGGCTATATTGAGGTAATAGAAAACGGCTTTATATTCCGTTATCAATCATACAGAATGATAAGACAGGAATAGGCAATATAAAGCTGTTATATAGCAGCAGGCAGGATATAAATAAAGCAATAGGAGATATATAAGAATGAGCAAACAGAAGAAAAGTAAAAAGCAGAAAAATCACATAAAACGCTTAAAGCGCATTGCTGAAAAGAAAAAATCTGTTGATATTAAGCGAATAGAAAATTTTAAAAAGCATTATGGCGAAATTGATTTTGATTATAACGGCAATGAATTCAGTATCAATAACGGAGCAGTAAGCTTTAGTGCTAATATGTTTGATTGAATAGAATCTATAAAAAAACACCCTTTGCCTGCTGCAACAGGTAAAGAGTGCTTGTCTTGTTGAGATATTAACACATTAATTTGTCTGCAATTATTATAATGCCGATTCGGTATTATTGCAAGAGGTGTTGATATTGACTAATGAGGAATTAATACAGGAAATTAAAAGCAATCAGAATGTGCAAAGCAATCTGCATCAGCTTTATTCTAAGAATATGCCGTTAATAGAACAATGGAGTAAAAAGTATATAAACAAATTCGGCGCAGAAGATATTTTGCAAGAATGCTATATTGCCCTACATCAAGCCGTACAATCTTTTGAATTGAATAAAGGCTATAAGTTTACATCATATCTTCAAAAGTGCATTATAACGCATTTAAGCAGGCAATCAGGCAACTATACAGGTGTAAAATTGAACGCTGATGATAAAAAGCTGTTAATGGAATACATATCATTGAATAATCAACAGCAGCAGGCAAAGGGAGAAAGCATAAGTGATTACACCGCCTGCTGCAAGCTGCATTGTTCTGAAAAGCAATTAAACCGTATTAAGCAGTATATGAACCTGAACAGCAGTAAAAGCCTTGAAGAGCCAACAGGCGAAGGCATAAGCATATCGGGCATAGTTCCGGATAAAACCAATATAGAGCAGGAATATGAGGATCAGGACACAAAAGAGTATTTAAAACAGATATGGAATTGTGTTGATAATATATGTGATGCGCAATCTGCAAATGTAATAAGCCATAGGTTTAGATACGGCAAAACATTAAAACAAACAGGTGCAGCCTTGAACAAATCCCCTGAACGCATCAGAACGATAGAGGGCAAGGCATTAAAAAAGCTACGAAACAGCAACGAGTTTAAAAAGTGGGCGGCAGATGCGGGCTATTATTTTGATATTGCATTACACTATGGCTATAACTCTTGGAAAAATAACAGATGTTCAGCAGTTGAATATGCAGTTGAATTAATGGAGCGTAAGTGCCCTAAACCAAGTGATTATAACGATACACAAGAATATATTGCAGATGCTCTGAAATATCAGGAATGGCGCTTTAAATCCGTTTTGGCACAGAAGAAATAGCGACAGTATTTTGTGCGATTTTTTAGATAGCGGTTAAAATTTAAAAAATAGGCAGTTGCATATTTATAATATATGATTTTATACTAAAAGCAAAACTACGCTTTAACTCGCTAAAATAATTTTAATTTTTAAGAACACATAGCATCAACTGCATATATACAAAACATATCCTGCAGCAGGCATTAATCGATATATCAGATATTGGGCTATATTCCCCTCACAGGGTGTGCCTTCAGACCTTCCGCCGTCACTGCACAAATATCTCGCTGAGAAAATATATTCATTATTCCGACATTTCCGACACCCTAAAAAGGAAACGGAATAACTATATAAAAACACTCAAAAAACAATCAAAATACGGCGATAAATGCCGTTATTTTAAGTCTTTTTTGTCAATAGATATTCAGCTATTAATATAAAGAACAATAGCAGCAGGCAAAGAAGAAGCAAACAAAAACCAACATTCTTATGCGCACACACAAGTATTATAATATATAAATTAAAATTAGAGTGCGGCAGGGGTGGGCAAAATTCTGTTGATGCTCCCGAGGGATAACGGCAACAGGGGTACAGTGTGCAAAAAACTCCCCACCGAAAAATAAAAAGCAGCAAGCCGTAAAGCCTGCTGCAAATATTTCTTGCTTTTTGTCTATTTTGCTGTTATTATGTTTGCAGGACATTGATTTGTCCTCTTGGAGCTATCTATAAACGGTAGGCGGTTAAATCCTGCCCCTGAAAGGGGGCTTGCCGATGGAACAGTATGCTTTTATCATTTTAGTTTTGATTTTCGCAACAGGTTACATAACGATAATAAAAAAGAAATAACCGCCCTGTCTACCAAACGAAGCGGCTAAATCTTTTTAACTTATTCTTGTGGGGCTAACTGTCTATCGGATAGCTCCTTGTTCACTTTTATTATATTAACCCGGTTAAGTTTTGTCAAGTGTAATTATGTACCAGGTATTGAGAGGTACTGATAGGTATTCTGATTATGCAGCAAGCATATAAATCCCCCTATTCAGTAAATTCAAATCAAAGGCTTTTCTAATGGTGGAGTTTAACCTTTTCCAAGTGAGTTGAATTTTTAGGGAAAGGGGGAAAACGAAAAACATTATAATCTGATCCATAATAAAAAAGATTGCAGCAGGCCTTGAATGTCCTGCTGCTTTTTCGTTATAATGCTTCAGTTTTATATGTGGTGTAGCCCTCATAATAGTAACTTGCATCAATGCCTTTCATATAAACCTCTCGGTCTGTTACCTGATCTGTCAATGCGGCTTTTAAAAGCACTTTGATTTCAACATCTTTAATAGGGCTGCGCTCCATTGCAAGCAAATAATCGTCTTTATCTACCTTGCTCCAATCGACAACCTGCTGCAATTCCTGTTTTAATATCATATCAAGCCATATTCTTGTGCTTCTGCCGTTCCCCTCTCTGAAAGGGTGTGCAACATTCATTTCAACATACTTTTCTATGATTTCATCAAATGTTGTTTGCGGCATTTTATCAATATTATCCAAAGCAGCCTGCAGATACATTACAGGAGCAAAGCGAAAACCACCTTTTGATATATTTACCGTTCTTATATCCCCGGCAAAGCTGTATATATCTTCAAACAGATATTTGTGTATATCTGATAAGCCTCTGAATGTACCTACCTCAAAAGTATCAAGCAATCCGTTTTCAAAAAGTTCAAGTGCCTTTGTTTTGCTGATTTTCTCTTCTACTCTTGCAAGTTCCGCACTCTCTGTTATGTTTAATTTGTTTTCTAAAGCCATATTAACACCCTTTACTTGCCGCTTTCAATACGCTGCTTTACAGCCTTTACCACATATTCGTTAACGCTTTCATTTGCCTTGTTTGCGTTATCGGTTATAACTGCCTTGTTTATTTCATCATCTTTGCGTATTCTGATACGCAAATCATCATAATTATTCTTTATGTATTTTTGCGTTGCCTTATTTTGTGCTTGTGTATATCCTTTTTTTGTTTCTGCCATTTACTCACCCCATTTTCATAATTATTGGAGCAACCCTATAAAAAAGTTCACTCTTTTAGTATATACATATTGTAACATAAATTACTATTGTGCGCAATATACAATGTACACAAACCTTGTCTATATTGTACGCAATATATTTGTGCGTTTTGTCAATTGATATATAGCGGACAATATGCTATAATGTAGACAATGAAGAAACGAAAGCGAGGTAAAACAAATGTCAATAACAATTACATCAAATATTGATGAAGAACTTGAAAAACTCAATAAATATAAGAAACTGATTGAGGAAATAAATAATATTCCTATGGATATTGATATAGCAAAAGCAGTTCTTACTATGGATCAAGTTGGTAAAATTCTTCATTGCAGTAAGCGATATGCAAAGCAAGCATTGGAAGCAGAGGGGGCGCCAATGATTAAAGTAGGAAAAACGCCTTTAATTACAGCTACTGCCCTTTATGACCATATAACAAAATATGGTTTAGGAATGAAATAAGTATAAAAAAGCCCTTGTAATGACCGACCAAAGTAACATACAAGGGTAAACCACCACTAACAAATATAACGCAGTGGGTAAGTTCATTTTATCTTACCTTCTGCAAAAAGTCAAGAAAGGAATTTATAATGAACAAAATAAAAGATAATGAAATAATTGAATTTATTGAAAAGGCATTACAGCTTACAGATAAGCAATTTGATAAGTTTTGCAGTCGAATGCAAGAAGAATTCAAAAACGCATCAACAGAAGATTATACAACAATATTACATATAATCTGCTCACTTGATGCCTTAAGAAATAAGAAAGGAGCTTAAAGCATATGGACCCATACGAAAGCCATAGACCTCGCTGCAGTTTTGAAGAAGCATATCAGATAATGGAACAGTCAACATATGAGATAGGAAAAATTGCTTATAAGTGTTATGAAAATTCTTATAAAATTGGATTTCAAAAACACCGCAATGATGCTGTTTGGAATGTTAATTGCGCATTTGCAAGTGTATATATGATGGGCTTTTTAAGTGGAGCAAGAGCCGTTAGAGAAAGAAAACACTTGCAGCAGGCTAATAAAAGCAAGCTATAATGGCTTGTTTTTTCTCTTTTATATGGCGAATTTGAGCAATATTTTGTGAAAAGTTGAAAAAATTTTACTTTTAAAACGCTTGAAAGCCCTATTGTTAAGCCAAAAATCAGCCCTAAAAAGTGATATACATTTTGATATACATTTGCCCATAAAAGTGCATAAAATTGCGTAAAAATGCGTTAAATCAACAGGTAAAGAAAAAGCCCTTAAAACCGCATTGCTATGCGGAATTTGGGGCTATTCCTATGGTCTGCCCGAGAGGGGTCGAACCTCCAATCTTTTGAATCGGAATCAAATGCATTAGCCATTGTGCTACGGGCAGATATATTAAATATTTATCAAAAATAATTTTACAACCTAAATACTATTGCTGTCAATCAAAATTTGTGATATAATCACTACAAATTTGATAATAGTTACAAAAAGCTTTTACATGTAAATGTTTTTGTAAAGGAGAACGGTATGAAATTTAAAGATTTTCCAAGTGCAGTTATAAAAGAAAATGTGGATTATACAGTTAAGGAAATAACAAATGTAATTAAAAAGTATGGTCCTCGCGAATCCGGAAATGATAACTGCTTTGCTGCTGAAAAGCATTTAAAGAAGGAATTTGATCAGTTTACCGATGAAGCGCATTTTGAAGAATATGAAATGGCTCCGAAAGCATTTCTTCATTTTACCAAAACGGTTGCTGTTTTCATTATTATTGCCGTTGTTACAGGACTTGTGCTTGCGCTTACAGGTGTTATAAGCGGCTTTTTTGCGGCACAGTGTATTGTTTGTGCTGTTGTGGGAATCGGATTGCTTATAACGGTGTTTGAATTTCTTATGTATAAGCAGTTTACAGATGTGCTTTATAAGAAAATCACTGCGCGTAACCTTATTGCTACAAGAAAGCCGAGGGGCGAGGTTAAAAGAAGAATTGTTATCAGCGGTCATATTGATTCCGCCTATGAATGGCGTCCGCTTTATTATGGAAAGGGCAAGTATCCGTTAATGGGAATTTCAATGGGCGGAGCAATCGGCGGAGCAATTATTTCCTTTATAATTGCAATAATCTGTATTATTGCCCATTTTGTTGATATGGGTTTATTCGGCGAATTTATGCTTAATTATTCATATTATTTTCATATCTTAACTGCAATCTTTATGATTGGCTTGTTCCTTTTTGTTGATTTCAAAACAATTTCTCCCGGAGCAAATGATAATTTAACAGGAACCTATGCTGCTGTTTGTGCGCTTCGTATGCTGGATATGGCAGGGGTTGAATTTGAAAATACGGAAGTAGTTGCTATGATAACAGACGGTGAGGAAGCAGGGCTTCGCGGTGCAAAAGCTTATGCAAAGGCGCATAAGGATGAATTTACCGGCAATGATGTTGAAACAGTTGTTCTTTGCTGTGATACATTGACAGATCTGGAATATCTGAATGTTTATGCAAAGGATATGACCGGAACAGTTAAAAATGATAAGGATTTTTCAAATCTTGTTCTTAATTCTGCCAGGGAAGCAGGGTATGAGGATGCCAAGCTCGCAAGCGTTTTCTTCGGCTCCTCCGATGCAGCTGCTTTTACACAGGAAGGTATAGCCGCAACCTGCCTTGCAGCTATGGATCCTGCGCCTGCCGATTATTATCATAACCGCCGTGACAGCTATGACAGGCTTGTTCCGAAGGCGATTGAAACAGGCTACAAAATCGTTATTGCATCTATTCTTAATTTTGATGAAAACGGCTGTAAATAATTAATGACATAAAGGGCTGATTGTAAATCAGCTCTTTTTTTGTGACCAATTTGGTTTTTGAATCGTTTTTAGTGTGAAAGGGGGAATTCATATGGATAATGAACAGCTGAAAAGCAAGTTTGAAGCTAAGTATAATGAATACGGCAAAATGCTTTACAAAATTGCTTTTTTATATTTTGGAAATTCATATGATGCTGAAGATGCCTTGCAGGAGGTTTTCATAAGGCTGATGTACAATGCACCCTCTTTCAAAGATGAAAACCATGAAAAAGCATGGCTGATCAGAGTAACGCAGAATAAATGCAGGGATATGCTCAAATCATCAAAGAACAAGAATACTTCGATTGAAGAAATCGAAATATCCGATTTTATTAAAACAGAAAATGATACGCAGCTTGATGTTATCAAACAGGTTGTTGTACTTCCTGCCAAATATAAAACGGTAATTATTTTGTATTACTACTATGATTATTCTGTCAGCGAAATATCGAAAACACTGCAAATCAGTAATTCGGCAGTAAAAATGCGATTAAAGCGAGGAAGAGAAATTTTAAAAATTGAATTGGAGGATTATGGAAATGAAACCTGATGATTTAAAAGACAGTTTAAATTCTATTAAGCCTGATAGCTATATGGAAACAAGGCTATTTGCTGCGGTAAAAGATGCTGAAAGTCCCAAAAAGAAAAACAGAAGAATCTTTAAAGCAGCTGCTTGCACCGTGCTTTGCTGTGCCGTTCTGGTGGCAGGTGTGGGTATTGGTATTCCTAAAAAAATAATAGGCGACAGCAATGAAGATGTTGTTGTATCAGATGTGGATTACAGCGGCAATTATTTTGTTATGAGTGTTTATGCTGCTGAAAAGGATAAAGAAACAGCCATTCCTATTGATGATCATACGGTTACTTTTCCGAATTTTAAATATAAATTTAAAAGAATTGGTAAAGACGGTATGTCTATGGTAGTTGAATCAAAACAATCTTTAGAAGATTGTTCTGCCTTTGGGGTCAGCGGAGAAAACATCAAATCTGTAAAAATCAAATGTAAAACCGGATATTTTCGTATTCATAATACGTCCGGTGGAGATTATCGGGAATATACTTTTGAAGATGTTTTTAACAAAGCAGAGAATATTATTGGTGATGATTTCTTTTTATGGATGCCTGATGCTGATAAAATTCTTGATAACCCTAAAAAGTCTATTACTGAATTACACGACACCATAAGCGTTGAAGTAACTTTTAATGACGGTTCTGTTCAGTATGCAAACTATGATTTTTCATTTAATGATAATGGCGAGCTTGTTATTGACAGAATAGCAGACTAAAAAAGAAGCCCCACAAGTCTAACCTTGTGGGGTGTTGTGTTTATATCAGCAAATCATTCCGTTTTCTATCCAGCGCATAACAGACGGATATTCGTCTTTATACTCATCAAGCCTTTCCGTGTTTGAATCAACAAAGGCTTGGAATTCATCCGTATCTTCAAAATCAAAAGTAAAGTCCTGCTCAAAATCATAGGCTGCCGTAAAAAGGTAATCAAAAATATCATCTGCCGAAAATTCTTCAAGCATTTTGTCTGCAACAACCTCTGTGTGATAATCAAGAGCATTTTTAACTGTTAATTCAAAATCATTCTCATCCGTATCTATTCTTGGGTTATCAAGGCAGTAAGCAAAGATTTCCTTTTCTCCTATAGCCAGATTCTGCAGATATTCAATAACATCCTCAAAGCCTGTTTCGTTAACATCATCATAAATTCTGTAGTTAAATTCGCCAACAAGATTCTGAAGCGCAACAGCTTTAAAAACAGAATCAATTTCATATCCGTCTTCATCGGTAATAACAAAGCCGTCTTCTTTCAACTGTTCCCAGATTAATTCATAAAAAACTTTAAACTTTTGCTTTTCTTCAAAAATCGCCTCATAAATATAGTCGTCAATATTCATTTCCCTTTTATTCTCCTTCATATGATCATCTGCTTTTATTTTATACTATAACATTATCATTTTCAATATTGCATTAAGAATTATTATGGGATATAATAGCTTTGATTAACTTAATGGAGTGTGTTGTTATGACAGTTACGCTTAAAAATGAACTATGCAGGGTAGAATGCTTACAGGAGGGAGCAATGCTTCATTCTCTTGTAAAGGATGAAACGGAATATCTTTGGCAGGGCGATAAAAACTATTGGGGCGGTCAGGCTCCCGTCTGCTTTCCGATTGTCGGCGTTCTTAAAAATGGTAAGGCAAAGGCTTTCGGTAAAGAATGTAATATGGCACGCCATGGTGTTGCAAGAATAAATCCGTTTGATATTAAAGAACAGGGCGAAAATTTTGTTACCTTTGTTCAGAGTTCAACGAATGAAATAAAGGCACAGTTTCCTTTTGATTATTCGCTTGAAATAAAATACACATTAAATGGTAATACTGTTACAACAGAATATACTGTTTTTAATACAGGCAGTGGCAAGCTTCCGTTTACAATCGGCGGTCATCCTGCGTTCAACTGTCCGCTTTGTGATGATGAAGAATTTGAAGATTATTTCGTTAAGTTTGATAAGGTGCTTACTAAAAAGTGCTTAAGACCTGATGTTCATACAGGGCTTATTGATGTATCAAAGCGTTATTCCGTGCTTGAAAATACGGATGAAATCAGAATGAGTCATACTCTTTTCGTTGATGATGCAATGGTTTTTGATAATATGGAGTCAAAAACGGCTTTGTTAATCGGAAAAAACGGCAAGGGTGTTAAAATGGAGTTTCAGGATTTTGATAATATCCTTGTATGGTCCTCTGCAAACGGCGGTCCGTTTGTTGCTCTTGAGCCTTGGACAGGGATTTCAACCTGCCTTGATGAGGATGAAATTTTTGAAAACAAAAGGGGAATGACGGTTCTTGAACCGAATGAGCAGGCTTCCTTTAAATTTAAAATAACACTTATTTAATTGTGTGGTGAGAACATGAATTACGGATTTTTCAGAGTTGCGGCAGCATCTCTTAAGCTTAAGGTTGCAAACCCAAGCTATAATAAAGAAGAAATTAAAAAGGCAATTGATAAGGCAGTAAGCGAGGATGTAAGGCTTCTTGTTACGCCTGAGCTTTCCATAACAGGCTATACCTGTGCTGATTTGTTTTTTACCAAAGCATTGCAGCAATCAGCAGGCGAAGCACTTAAAGATATTGTCGAACACTCAAAAGGGAAAAATATTGCAGTTGTTGTTGGCTTGCCGGTTGCGTTTTATAACAGCCTTTATAACTGCGCTGTTGTTTTAATGAATGGCGGGATACTGGGTATTGTTCCGAAAACGCACATGGCAAATTATAATGAGTTTTATGAAAAACGCTGGTTTGCATCCGGAAAGCAGTTTGAAGCTTGTCAAGGCATAAACATTTACGGATTTGAAACGAAAATCGGAAATCAGATTTTTGATTTAGGCGGCGGAGCAGTCCTTGGTATTGAAATCTGTGAGGATTTGTGGGTGCCGAATCCGCCAAGCAGCAAGCTTGTTCAGCATGGTGCCAATATAATTGTTAACCTTTCTGCAAGCGATGAATATGTTTCAAAGGCTGAATACAGAAGAGATTTGATTGCAAATCAGTCGGCAAGGTGTATTTGTGGTTATGTATATGCGGGTGCATCTGTTTATGAAAGCACAACGGATTTGGTGTTCAGCGGTGCAACGCTTATTTCCGAAAACGGTTCGATACTTGCTGCGGGAGAACGCTTCAGCAGGGATAATGTTGTTACAATTGCTGATATTGATATTGAAAAGCTGAATTCATTAAGATTAAATAATATGTCTTTTGAAAACAGTTCGGATGGAATCGGATTTTCAAAGCATAGTATAGATAATAAGAATAATGATTTGAAATATCGTTTTGTTGATCCGCATCCGTTTGTTCCTGCCGATGATGAGAAAAGAAAGGAACGCTGCAGGGAAATCTTTTCCATTCAGGCAGCCGGTCTTGCAAAAAGAATAGAGCACGTTGGCTCTTCAGGTGCGGTTATCGGTATTTCGGGCGGTCTTGATTCAACGCTTGCACTGCTTGTTGCTGTCGAAGCAATGAAGCTTCTCGGTAAAAATAATTCTGATATTCTCGGTATAACGATGCCCGGCTTCGGTACAACAGACAGAACTTATAATAATGCAATAGACTTAATGAAATGTCTTGGCGTAACAGTAAAGGAAATCAGCATTAAGAATGCCTGCATTCAGCATATGAAGGATATAGAGCATGATGCTGACATTAAGGATATAACCTACGAAAATACACAGGCAAGAGAACGCACACAGATTCTGTTTGATATGGCGAATAAGCACGGCAAACTGCTTGTGGGAACGGGTGATCTGAGCGAGTTGGCAATGGGCTGGTGTACCTATAACGGAGATCATATGAGTATGTACGGTGTAAATGCATCTGTTCCGAAAACGCTTGTGCGCTATCTTGTTGAATATGTTGCCGGAATCAGTGAAAAGAAAACGGCAGATATTCTTTATGATGTGCTGGATACCCCTGTTTCTCCCGAACTGCTTCCGCCTGATGAAAACGGAAAAATAGCGCAGAAAACAGAGGAGAATATCGGACCTTATGAACTGCATGATTTCTTTCTTTATCATTTTGTCCGCTTCGGCTTTTCAAAGGAAAAGCTTCAGCTTCTTGCTGAAAAAGCCTTTAACCGAAAGTATGAAAGTGAAGAAATATCAAAGTGGCTTGGCGTGTTTCTGAAACGCTTTTTCATCAGTCAGTTTAAGCGAAGCTGTATTCCTGATTCTCCGAAGGTCGGTTCGGTTTCTCTTTCGCCGAGAGGGGATTGGAGAATGCCGTCGGATGCCTCTTTTGCAGATTATTTATAAATTGATTTTTTTTGGTTTTATGTTTAAATGATATTTATGTTAATATATCTTTTGATAAAATTTTAACAAATTAGTACAAACGGGGCAATATTGTCCCGTTTTTTGTTTGTTTTGTTTAAAATTAATTATTGAATTTAATATATACAGGTGTTATAATATTTAAGGTTATGGGACAGTTTGTCCAAAACTCAAAATTTTGATTATTAATCATAGGAGGAAATCCAATGGCAAGAAAAAAGAAAACTATGGATGGTAACAACGCTGCCGCTCATGTTTCATACGCGTTTACAGAGGTTGCTGCTATCTATCCTATCACTCCTTCATCTGTTATGGCTGAGGTTACAGATGTTCTTTCTTCTCACGATACAAAGAACATTTTCGGTCAGAATGTAAGAGTGCAGGAAATGGAATCAGAGGGCGGTGCTGCAGGTGCAGTTCACGGCTCACTTTCAGCCGGTGCTTTAACAACAACTTATACAGCTTCACAGGGTCTTTTGCTTATGATCCCGAATATGTATAAAATAGCAGGTGAGCTTCTTTCATCTGTTATTCATGTTTCAGCACGCTGCGTATCTACGCATGCTCTTAATATCTTCGGCGATCATTCGGATGTTTATGCCTGCCGCCAGACAGGCTATGCAATGCTTTGCTCAAACAACCCTCAGGAGGTTATGGATCTCGGTGCTGTTGCTCATCTTGCAACGCTTAAGTGCGGTGTTCCTTTCCTTCATTTCTTTGATGGTTTCCGTACTTCTCACGAAATTCAGAAAATTGAGGTTTGGGATTATGATGATCTCAAGTCAATGGTAGATATGGAGGATGTTAAACGCTTCCGTGCGCATGCTCTTAATCCTGAGCATCCTACGCTTCGCGGTTCAGCTGAAAACTCAGACCTTTTCTTCCAGCACAGAGAGGCTTGCAACAAGTATTACAATGATGCTGTTGAGGCAACTGTCAAATATATGGATGAGGTTAATGCTAAAATCGGAACAGATTATAAGCCGTTCAATTATTATGGTGCTCCTGATGCGAAGCATATTATCATCGCTATGGGTTCTGTTTGCGATACTATCGCAGAAACAATTGATTACCTTAACGCTAAGGGCGAAAAGGTTGGTATGGTTAAGGTTCATCTTTACAGACCATTTTCTGCTAAATATCTTCTTGATGTTATTCCGTCAACAGTAGAAAAGATTTCTGTTATCGACAGAACGAAGGAACCCGGTTCAATCGGCGAGCCTCTTTATCTTGATGTTGTTGCTGCTTTCAAGGGTTCGGCATTTGAAACAATTCCGGTATATAACGGAAGATATGGACTTGGCTCGAAGGATACTGTTCCTGCTCATATTATTTCAATCTATGATAATATGAAAGCTGACGCTCCGAAGCAGACATTTACAATCGGTATTGTTGATGATGTAACAAATCTTTCTCTTGAAGCAGGCGAAAATGTTGATACAACTCCTGCCGGCACAACATCATGTAAGTTCTGGGGTCTTGGCTCAGACGGTACAGTTGGTGCAAATAAAGACTCTATCAAGATTATCGGCGATAACACAGATAAGTTTGCTCAGGGCTATTTCTTCTATGATTCAAAGAAATCAGGTGGTATTACTGTATCACACCTTCGTTTCGGTGACAGCCCGATTACTTCAACTTATCTTATTAATAAAGCTAATTTCGTTGCATGCCACTGCCCGTCATATGTAACAAAATATGATATGGTACAGGATCTTGTTCCCGGCGGCACATTCCTTCTCAACTGTATCTGGAGCCCTGAGGAGCTTGATAAAGAGCTTCCTGCTTCCATGAAGAGATATATTGCTGAGAATGATATCAATCTTTATATTATTAATGGTATTAAGATTGCTGAAGAGGTTGGTCTTCGCGGTCGTGCTTCAACAATTCTTCAGTCTGCTTTCTTTACAATTTCAGGTATTCTTCCTGTTGATAAAGCTATTGAGCTTATGAAAGCCAAAGCAACAGCTAAGTTCTCAAAGAAGGGCGATGCGATTGTTGCTGCTAACCACAATGGTATTGAGCGTGGTTCTAAAGAGCTTGTTAAGGTTGAGGTTCCGGCAAGCTGGAAGGAAGCTGTTGATGAGGAAATTGAGCTTGAGGTTAAGACAGACCGTCCTGAAATGAAGAAATTTGTTAAAGAAATTCTTGATCCTGTTGGTCATCAGAAGGGCGATTCAATCCCTGTTTCAACATTTGTTGATATGGCTGATGGTGTATTCCCACAGGGTTCGGCTGCATTTGAAAAGCGCGGTATTGCAGTAGATGTTCCTGAATGGGACCCTGCATCATGTGCTCAGTGTAACAGATGTTCAATGGTATGCCCTCATGCTGTTATCCGTCCTGTTGCTCTTACCGCAGATGAGCTTGCTGCGGCTCCTGAAGCTACAAAGTCAGTAGACCTTAAAGTTCCTAAGGACAGCGGACTTAAGTATGCTCTTATCGTTTCAACACTTGACTGTACAGGCTGTGCTTCCTGCGCAAATGTTTGTCCTACTAAGTCACTTACAATGAAGCCAATTGCTTCTCAGATGGTTCAGCAGCCTGTATTTGATGCACTTTGCGATATGGATCCAAAGGCAGCTGTTGCTTCTGATAAAACAATCGTTTCAACCCAGTATCTCAAGCCATATCTTGAATTCTCAGGTGCTTGTGCAGGCTGCGGAGAAACTCCTTATGCTAAGCTTGTAACTCAGCTCTTCGGTGATAAGATGTATGTTGCTAACGCAACAGGCTGTTCTTCAATCTGGGGTGGTTCTGCTCCTTCAACACCTTATACTGTTGATAAAAACGGAAACGGTCCTGCTTGGTCAAACTCACTCTTTGAGGATAATGCAGAGTTCGGTTTAGGTATGTTCCTTGCAAATGCTCAGATCCGTGCAAGACTTGCAGAGGATGCACTTGCTCTTAAGGATTCGGCAGTTGCTGAAGAGGTTAAGGCTTACCTTGATACTTTTGAAGATACCCGTGCAAATGATGCTCCTGCAAAGGCTCTTATTGCTGCTCTTGAAAAAGCAGATCTTTCAGGTGATGAGAAGGCAGCAGCTGAAGACTTCCTTAAGGATAAGGATTATGCTGCTAAGAAGAGCCAGTGGATTTTCGGCGGCGACGGCTGGGCTTATGATATCGGTTTCGGCGGTCTTGATCATGTTCTTGCTCAGAATCAGGATGTAAATGTTCTTGTATTTGATACAGAGGTTTATTCAAATACAGGCGGTCAGGCTTCAAAGGCTACACCGACAGGTGCTGTTGCTCAGTTTGCTGCTTCAGGTAAGATTACAAAGAAAAAGGATCTTGCAAAGATTGCAATGTCCTATGGCTATGTTTATGTTGCTCAGATTGCTATGGGTGCTGATTATAATCAGTGCTTAAAGGCTATCAAAGAGGCAGAGGCTTATCATGGTCCTTCAATCATTATTGCTTATGCTCCATGTATTAACCATGGTATCAAGATGCCTTTCAACCAGGCAGAGCAGAAAAAGGCTGTAACAGCCGGCTATTGGAATCTCTTCAGATATAATCCTGCTCTTATTGAAGAAGGTAAGAATCCGTTCTCACTTGATTCAAAAGAGCCGACAGGTGATTATCTTGAGTTTATTAACGGCGAAACCCGTTATTCTTCACTTAAGAGAAGCTTCCCTGAAAAGGCTGATGAGCTCTTCAATATTGCTGCTGAAAATGCTGTTGCTAAGTATAATGATCTTGTTCGCACAGTTGATTACTATGCACCTAAGAAAGATTAATATATAGCTGATAGGGCTGTCGCAAGGCAGCCCTGTATTTTTATGGAGATTGAAATGAATAATTTAAGTGAATTTTGTACTTGCAATGATAAAAAATGTCCGCTTAATCCCGTAAATCACGATAAAGGCTGCAGCCTTTGCGTAGCAAAATGTCTGAAAAATGGGGAAATACCAAGTTGTTTCTTCAAAGCGGTTGACAGCAATGAAAAGCCGGAAGGCTATACATATAAGGATTTTGCAGAGTTTGTTTTAAGGAATGAAAAGTAAAAACGGATTTGTGTTAAAGATAGTTATACGGAGCTTGACCAAAGGAGTTTATAATGAATAAAATTATAAAAACAAAATTTTCGTGTATGTGTGACAATCTTACAATAAGAGGTTTGGAATTCAGACCTCAGGGCGAAAATCTGCCGATTGCTATTGTCAGCCATGGCTTTATGGCAACTATGGGAACCGTAAAGCACTATGCACAATTTCTTGCAGAATTGGGTTATGCCGCTTTTTGCTTTGATTTTAACGGCGGTTGTGTTGCTTTCGGTAAAAGTGACGGAAAGACCACTGATATGTCAGTGCTTACCGAGGTTCGTGATTTATGTGCTGTTGTAGAATATGCTTGTGGATTGCCCTATACGGATTCATCCGATGTGCTTCATATGGGATGCAGTCAAGGCGGATTGGTTTCGGCTCTTTCGGCTGCAAAGTTGAAAGACCGAATTCATAATTTGATTTTATTTTATCCTGCTTTCTGTATTCCTGATGATGCCAGAAGCGGCAAAATGATGTGGGCGAAATTTAATCCGGATCATATTCCCGAAACCGTCAGATGCGGCCCTATGAAGCTTGGCCGCTGCTATATAGCCGATGTTATAGATATGAATCCATTTGATGAAATTAAGAGTTATTCAGGGAATGTTCTGATTGTTCACGGAACGGCAGATAGGATTGTTGATATCAGGTATGCGCAACAGGCCGCTGATACTTACAAAGTTGTGGATTTTGAAAGAAGAGTGGATTATTGTACGATTAAGAACGGTACGCATTCTTTTTCAAAAAAACATGATAAAATTGCAATGAAGTATATTGAAAATTTTCTTGCTTATTCATAACAGAAAAGAAAACACCTCGTTGCCTGAATGGTTGCAAGGTGTTTTTGATAATAAGAAACAAAAAATAAAAGCCCGTTGGGGCACCCTGCATAAAGAAGTATTTGGTTTAAATTTTCTGATTTTGCCCATCTCAAAATTAAAAATCTCGGTGAATACGATAGTATGCACCGAGATTTATTAATATAATCTGAACAAAATCAGTTCATTTAAACTGCTTCGCACTAAAAAATATGAGGAATGGATAAAATGCAAGGCATAAATCAGAGGGCGGGCTGACGCCCTCGCTGTGATTTTAACGCAGCAGTTTTCCATTACGCCATATTTTTTAGCAATTATTCTTTATGTAGGACGCCCCTTATGGGCTTCTATTTTTATATGAGCATTATTCGAATTTTTCAAATTTCGGATAGTATTTGAAGATTACCTTTCCGAGTATCTTGCTTTCAGCAACATATTTATTTGTCCATGATCTTGAATCCATAGAAATATTAATGTTGTCGCCTATGCAGAAATAAAGATTTTCTTCTACATAGTATTTGCCGTTCTTTTCCTCACAGTATTTGCTTAAAAAAGATGTTGAGCCTACATTCATTCCGTTTTCAGCGTAGCAATAACTGCCGTCTGTTGTAATTTCTTCGCCCTGTTCAGGTATATAAAACGGACCGGATGTTCCTCGTGGAGTTTCGTTTGAATTAACAAAGCTGTCTTCTGCGGCAAATCTTTTGCTGTCGGAATCAGTAATATATACCTTTCCGTCAACAACATTTATTATTTCACCGGGAAGACCGAGAATTCGCTTTACAAATTTTGTATCCTCATTATCGGGGAAGTTGAACATAATTATATCGTATCTTTCGGGATCGTCTGATATATATGAGAGTCTGCTTGCAATAATTCGGTCATTCTCATTGATTGTCGGAATCATAGAGCCTGTTGGAACAACTGCATTTGCCAAAATGAACATTTTGATTATGGTAGCAAGGATTGCTGCTATTACAATCGGCAGACAGAATTCAAAAATTTCTTTTGTCTTGTTTTTTGCTTTCTTTTTGCCCTTATCCGATTCTGATTCAGGCTCAGCTTCCTGAGCATCATCGGTTTTGGTTTCCGTTTCGGTTTCGGCTTCCTTTGCTTCAAATGCAGCTTCTGCCTGTTGCTCGGCAATAACTGCTTCTATCGGCGGCGGAGCTTGAATTTCTTCCGGAGCAGAGCCTTCTTCGGTTTCAATTTTGTTTAATTGATTTGTGACACTTTCGTTAAAATTGATGCCGATATCTATTGACACTGCACCGCATTTTGCACATATAAGCATATCGCCGTCATCAATAAAAGTGTCGCAGCCGCATTTTTTACAAATCATTTACTTATTTGCCTCTTTTCTTTATTTTTAGTATATCGGCAAGCTTTATTATTTGATTATAAGGTGTTGCCGAATTTGTTACTTTAAAGTTTTCAGCGTTGCTTTTCAGCTCGGTGGAAATGTTTGTTTTAGCATTTTCACTGTAGCCGGAGCAGTCAAGGAAATTATCAATATAAATCTTAAGCATTTTATTTTTCTCTCTGACAAGAGTTATTTTGTGCCTTGTTCCGCTGATAATGCTATCTGATTTAAGACGAAGTATACCGACATTTGCATTTATTCTGCCATTTTCAATGCTTATCATAATGTCGTTGTTTTGACAGATAAGCCCATCCTTGCCATCGTAGCTGAAGCTGATTGTAAAATCGTTTCCGAAGTCGGTGGCTGAAAATCGGTTGTCCTCTTTGCCGAACTGAACGATTTTAATTTCGAACGGATCCAAAGTAACATTTATTTTATCATTGTATCCGTAGGTTTCATCGTTATCAGCCTCTGCTTTATTGTAAACATTGAATTTTTTAACATCTTTCAATGTTTCAGGGCAGCCCATCAGCTTGTTAAGTGTAAGAGTTAATGCTGTGGTTTCATTGGTAGGATTGCGCAGTGCAATAATACCTTCTCCGTTTTCAGCCCAGCTTGCATAGCAATAAATATTGTTTTCAGTTGGATTTCCGCCAAGGAACATTGCATTTTTTAGGATATGAAAATTATTCTTTTGCCAATTTATAACATTGGAGAGGATTTCCCACTTTTTATCGTTCATCATACCCTCTGAAATATAAAGCTCGTTAAGTGCTGCTCCTCGGCAGGCATTCCAGTAAAATGCCTTTTCAAATTCATCATCATTGTAGTCGAGATGAGCCTCGTAACCATAAATAGGTTCATGGTTATATATGTGTGAAAGCGGAAACTGCAGTCCCCTTTCAACAAGAAAATCGTAATATCTTCCGTCCCGGTATGTTAATTCGGAATCAACCTGAGCCTGTTTGCCATTTGGATAATTGTCTGCAAATCCTATATCTCCGCTGTTCTGAAGCCAAATGGAATTGACATATTGAAGCCACCACGGAGAGGGATTTACATAACATGTCATATTTATCCAAAGCTTTTTGCCCAGCTTTGCTCTGGCAGTGTGCATCGCTCTGAAAATCTTTATCCAACGGTGCCACATTTCCGTAACAAAGTACATTTCGTGTTCTCCGCCTGTAATATGGTCGTGTGCATCATTTTTGCATGCTTTAAAGCAAAAGCCGTCTAATTTCCAATAGCTTATATCGTTTTCTTTTGTTGCCTGAACAAGAAATTTTTCAAGGTTATGAAGGTATTTTTCAGAAGCAACACATATTTCATCTGCCTCGGCATTATAATATCCATATCCGCCTTTTTCAATTCTTTTACCGAATTTGCCGTTGAAATTATATCCGCCTCTCGGTCCAAGCCAAAGTCCGAATTCGCTTCCGAAGCTTTTAACAGTGTGGCTGGCATCAAGGATTCCGTTTGGAAATTTGTTTTGATTAAAGCTCCAGAAGCTGTTTTTATAATTGTTCCATCCATCGTCAATAACATATCCGTCAAGCGGAGAAATTCCATGCGAGGAAAGCTCTTTTTCAACAGCATAAAATGCCTTTTGAATGTTGTTTGCATCTATATTCATCATCCTGTCGTACCATGTGTTGTACTGGAATCTGATAGGAGCGGGAAGTGCAATGCTTTTAATATATTCAAAAAATGATTTCTGCAAATCAACAAGCAGATTGCTTTTTGCTCCGCCCATAATGGTAACAGGGCAGATAAGCTTGTCCTCAATACTTTTTCCTATATAATAAATAATCTGACCTCTGCCGTGAGCGATAATGTTTTTCGTTGCCGGAAATTCACATCCGAAAAATAAGCTGTCTATATAGAATGGCTGACCGAGATTTGAATAGAATTCATCAATTTCAGATTTACCGCCGCAAACGGAAAATGATGATTTGGAATTTATTATTCCTATATTTTCAAGTGCGATATAATCAATAACCTTTGGCGTGCTCTGCTTAACAGCAAGCTGCTTTTCTATGGTTATGTTGTTTTTGGAAACACGATAGCTCATTGTAACGCTTGTTCCCATAACCTCTTTAAAACGAAAGAACAGTCTGCCGTCCTTTTCGGCACTTTCAATAACCTGAAGTCCCTTTGATGAGAACTCATCTCCGTCTGCAAATTTTATTGCAAATTCAGAACCATTTCCGTCCGGAATAAACTGCATTCCGGATTCCGTATTTGTAATCTGAGAAGCAAATAATGCACCGTCTATAACCTTGAATTCTCTTTTTAAATTTTTACTTTCAAGTTTAAACATATCAAAAATTTTCCTTTATCTCTTTTAATGCTGATGCAAGCTGATCCGGACAGGAGGTTGATTTGAATCCGCATTTGATTCCTTCAAGTCTGGAGATAACATCATCAATTTTCTGACCCTCAACAAGCTTTGCAATTCCTTTAAGATTACCGTTGCAGCCCCCGAAAAATTCAACATTCCTGATGATTTCATTTTCATCTATTTCGATTTCTATTTTCTGAGCACATGTGCCGAAAGTGTTATATTTATAAACCACTTAAAAACCCCCTTAAGCTATTTTGATAAAAATAATATTTTAATTATTATACAATTAAATTATTATCATTGCAATACGCTTTTTTACCATAAATTTTTAAACTTTTTTATTGATTAATTTTTGAAACTTATTCTTGAAATATCATATTTCGTGTGATACTATAAAAATGATTGAATGTGCATTGTTTAATGTGCTAAAAATATATAAAAGAGGTACATATTTATGAAAAAACTTAAAGTAGGTATCATTGGTGCAGGCCGTATCGGCCAGGTTCATGCGAAGTCAATTACTTATCATATTCCGCAGGCTGAAATCGTTGCTGTTTCAGATATATATGTTGATGGTGCAAAAAAGGTTGCAGAAGAATTGAACATTCCTGCATATTATCAGGATTATCATGAAATCCTTAACAATCCGGAAATTGATGCAGTTCTTATTTGTTCTTCAACGGACACGCATGCTGATATTGCTTGTGAAGCAGCTGAAGCAGGCAAGCATATTTTCTGCGAAAAGCCGGTTGATTTAACTGTTGCTAAAATCAAAAAGGTTATTGATGCTGTTGATAAAGCCGGTGTTAAGCTTCAGATTGGCTTTAACAGAAGATACGATCACAATTTTGCTCAGATTAAAAATCTTGCAAACGAGGGCAGAATCGGTAATCTTCAGACAATTAAAATTACCAGCCGTGATCCCGAACCTCCTGCAATTGCTTATGTTAAGGTATCAGGCGGTATCTTCCTTGATATGACAGTTCATGATTTTGATATGGCTCGCTTTATCGGCGGTGAGGTTGAAGAGGTTTATGCAAATGCAACGGTTATGGTAGATCCCGAAATCGGAGAAGCAGGTGATGTTGATACAGCTCTTGTTGCTCTTAAATTCAAGAGCGGTGCAATCGGTGTTATTGATAACTGCCGTAAGGCTTCCTATGGTTATGATCAGCGCCTTGAAGTATTCGGCTCAAAGGGTCAGGCTTCTGCTGCGAATGATACGCCTACAAATGTTTCCTTTATTGATGAAAACGGCAATTCGTCCGATAAACCGCTTTATTTCTTCCTTGAAAGATATATGCAGTCCTTTACAGATGAAATGACACAGTTTATTGATTGTGTTGTAAATGACAAACCAACCCAAACAACGGTCTACGATGGTTTGGAAGCACTTCGTCTCGGTCTTGCTGCAAAGAAATCCGTTGAAGAACACAGACCTGTTAAGCTTTCAGAAATAGAGGCATAAGTTTATGAAAAGAGAAAGACTAACCATGTCACAGGCGCTTGTTAAGTTCCTGGATAATCAATATATTGAATGTGATGGTGTTGAAACAAAATTTGTTTCAGGTATGTTCGGCATTTTCGGCCATGGCTGTGTTGTAGGTGTTGGTCAGGCGCTTGAACAGGGAGGACACAATTTAAAATTTTATCAGGGGAAAAATGAACAGAATATGGCTCTTGCTGCTATGGCGTATGCTAAGCAGATGGACAGAAAGGCAATCATTCCCTGTGTTTCCTCTATCGGTCCGGGTGCAACCAATATGGTAACTGCCTGCGGATGCGCAACTGCAAACAGGATTCCTCTTCTTGTTCTTCCCGGCGATACTTTTGCCTGTCGTCAGCCTGATCCTGTTCTTCAGCAGGCAGAGTTTTTTGATAACTACGGCAGAACAGTAACAGATGCATTTAAAGGTGTATGCCATTATTTTGACAGGATTTTAAGACCAGAGCAGCTTATGACAGCCTGCATAAATGCAATGAGAGTGCTTACCGATCCGGCTGAAACAGGGGCGGTTTGTTTAGCTATGCCACAGGATGTTGAGGGCGAAGCTTATGATTATCCTGAGCATTTCCTGCAAAAGCGTGTTTGGCATCTTGACAGAAGACCTATTTCTGCTTCACAGCTTGAAAGAGCAACTGCGCTTATTAAGGCTGCTGAAAAGCCGATTATTGTCTGCGGCGGCGGTGTTCGCTACAGCAGTGCTGAAAAAGAGCTTCTTGCATTTGCTGAAAAATATAATATTCCTGTCAGCGAAACGCAGGCAGGAAAGGGCTTGATAGATTGGAAAAATCCTCTTAATCTCGGTGGTATCGGTGTAACAGGCGGAAAGGCTGCAAATGTTATCGCCAGAGATGCAGACCTTGTTATCGGTGTAGGTACAAGGTTTACTGATTTCACAACCTCGTCAAAATGGCTGTTTAATGAAAACAGAAAGGTACTCGGTATTAATATCTGCCCGTTTGATGCGTATAAGATGGATGCTGAGGCAATAGTTGCGGATGCAAGGGAAGCGCTTTCTGCTCTTATTGACAGCTGTGACGGATATAAAACCGCTTATACAGATGAGATTTCATCGTCAAAGGCTGAATGGGACGCTATTGTTGATGATTATTACAGTAAGGAGCTTGAGGGCGGCTTGAATCAGACGCTTGCGCTTGGAATCATAAATGAGTTTATGGGCGAAGAGGATATTGCTCTGGGTTCGGCAGGATCGCTTCCGGGTGATATGCAGCGCTTGTTCAGACCAAAGGCTCGTGGTACATATCATATGGAATACGGTTATTCCAATATGGGATATGAAGTAAACGGTGCGCTTGGTGCTAAGCTTGCTAAGCCTGATGCAGAGGTTTATACCTTCTGCGGCGACGGTTCGTTCCTTATGGCTCATTCAGAGCTATACACTGCTCTTCAGGAAAATCTTAAAATCAATGTATGTCTGTTTGATAATATGGGCTGGGGCTGTATTGAAAATCTTCAGAATAATCAGGGTACGGATACCTTCGGAACGGTTTTCCGTGCAAGAAACCCAAAAACAGGTATGCTTGACGGAGATGAAATTGCGGTTGATTTTGCAAAGATTGCAGAGGGATATGGTGCCAAGGGTTATACAATAAGAAATGCAGAAGAGCTTAAGGCAGCTCTGGCGGATGCTAAAAAGCAAACCAAGTCCGTTCTTTTTGATATTAAGGTGCTTCCGAAAACGATGACACCGGGATTTGAATCCTGGTGGCGTGTCGGTGTTGCAGAGGTTTCAAAGAGTGAAACCGTTGCAGCAGCATATGCAGATATGCAAAATAATATTAAAATGACTTTCGATTACTGATAATTTACTAACATTCAATGCGTAAAGGTGTAATACTTTACTCTATAAAATATGAAAGGTAATATGTAAAATGCTTGATTCTAATAAAGTAAAACTTGCAATTGCGCCTATTGGCTGGACGAATGATGATATGCCTGATCTGGGTGCAGAAAATTCTTTTGAGCAGTGCATCAGTGAAATGGCTCTTGCAGGCTTTAAAGGTTCCGAAATCGGAAATAAATATCCATCTGATCCTGAGATTCTGAAAAAGTATCTTGATATCCGCGGACTTCAGATTTGCAATGCATGGTTTTCTTCCTATTTAACTTCAAAGCCGTATGAAGAAACCATTGAAGCTTTCAAGGCTCACTGCGATAAGCTTTATGCGCTTGGAGCAAAGGTTATCGGTGCTTCCGAGCAGGGTAATTCAATTCAGGGCTGTCTTGATAAATCAATTCTTGATGAAAAGCCTTGTTATACGGATGAGGAATGGGCAATTGTAGCAAAGGGCTTCAATGAAATGGGTGCATATGCTAAATCCAAGGGTATGTTCTTTACTGTTCATCATCATATGGGTACAGGCGTTCAGACCGTAGAGGAAATTGATAAGCTTATGGAGCTTACGGATCCGGATCTTGTTTATCTTCTTTTTGACAGCGGTCATCTTACCTTTGCAGGTATTGATCCTGTTCCTGTTCTTAAAAAATATATTAATCGTGTTAAGCATGTTCATCTTAAGGATGTTCGACTTGATGTTTATAATAATCAGGTTGTACCTGAGCATATGAGCTTCCTGGATGCTGTTCGTGCTGGTGTATTCACTGTTCCGGGCGACGGCGATGTAGATTTCAAGCCGATTTTTGATATTCTTGCAGAGAATAATTATGAGGGCTGGGTTGTTGTTGAAGCTGAGCAGGATCCTGCTAAAGCAAATCCGTTTGAATATGCTGTTAAAGCAAGAAAGTATATTGCTGAAAATACAGGTCTTTAATGAAATGCTTTTTACCGCTGAGCTTTTGGCTTGGCGGTTTTCTTGTTGTAAAAAAATAGTTGTTGACTTTAGCGTGCTAATGTGATAAAATTCAAATATCACTTAACAAACGGAGGATATCAAAATGAAAAAATTAACGAAAGTTCTTGCAGTGATTCTTGTTGCCGTATTTGTTTTCGGCTGCTTTGCTGCCTGCTCTAATTCAGGCAAAACAGATGATACAGACAGTGATCTTGCTTACATACAGGATAAGGGCAAGCTTGTTGTAGGTATTACGGATTTTGCACCTATGGATTATAAGGACGACAAGGGCGAATGGATTGGCTTTGATGCTGATCTTGGAAGAAAGGTTGCTGAAAAGCTTGGCGTTGACATTGAATTTCGTGAAATCGACTGGGATAACAAATTCTTTGAGATTGATACAAAGGGTATTGACTGTGCGTGGAATGGTATGACAATTACCGATACCGTAAAGCTCAACTCGGATGTAACAAAGGCATATGCAAAGAATCAGCAGGTAGTTGTTATGAAGGCAGATAAGGTTGCTGATTACAAATCAGTTGATGATCTTAAGGATTTGAATGTTGCTGTTGAAAATGGTTCGGCAGGTAAAGATGTTGCTGAAGCAAATGAATTAAAGATTACTGTTGTTAATAAACAGGCAGATGCACTTTTTGAGGTTAAATCCGGTGCTGTTGATGCTTGTATTATTGATTCAACAATGGCTGCTGCTATGACAGGCGAAGGAACAGATTATTCTGATCTTGCATCAGGTCTTACTTTAATTGATGAAGAATATGGTATTGCATTCAGAAAAGGTTCTGATATGGTAGCTAAAATGAATGAGCTTTTTGAAGAGTTCAAGGCAGACGGCACGCTTAATGAACTTGCCGAGAAATATAATGTTCAGCTTGCTGATTAATTGATTGCTTATCTATAATAAAAAACAGGCAGAAAGTAGTTTGCTTTCTGCCTATGCTTTTAAGGTGGAGAATTATGTTTTTATCCGTAACATGGGAGCTTTTAAAGGGTTTTTGGGAAACCTTTAAGATATTCGGGTTAACGCTTGTTTTTGCATTGCCTATCGGTCTTATTTTAAGTTTTGGCTCAATGTCTAACTTCAAGCCGCTGAGCTGGCTTGTTAAAATTTTTATATGGATTATAAGAGGTACTCCTCTTATGCTTCAGCTTATTATTGTTTTTTATGGTCCCGGTCTTCTTTTTGGATGGGATTTAATGGAACGCTTCAATGCGGTTATTGTTGCTTTTGCTATTAATTATTCCTGCTACTTTTCCGAAATTTACAGAGGCGGAATTGAATCCATACCCAAAGGGCAGCAGGAAGCAGGTCTTGTGCTTGGAATGACAAAGCCGCAGATATTTTTTAAGGTTACTCTTCTTCAGGTTATCAAAAGAATCGTTCCTCCTATGAGCAATGAAATTATTACGCTCGTTAAGGATACATCCCTTGCAAGAATTATTGCTATTTATGAAATTATCTTTGTCGGTCAGAGCTTTATTACATCAAAGGGTCTGATTTGGCCGTTGTTTTATACGGGTGCATTTTATCTTGTATTCTGCGGAATTTTAACTCTTCTTTTCAGATTTGCGGAAAAGAAAATGAGTTATTTTCATTCTTAAAGGAGGGAAATCAATATGGCACTTCTGGAAGTTAAAAATATAAAGAAAAGCTTTGGTAAAACCGAGGTTTTAAAGGGTATTGATTTCAGCATTGAAAAGGGTAAGGTTTTATCAATAATCGGCTCTTCGGGTTCAGGAAAAACAACACTTCTTCGCTGTATCAATTTCCTTGAATTTGCCGAAGAAGGAACAATTTCTATAAACGGCGAAACGATTTATAACGGAGAAACAGACAAGAGAATAAAGGATAAGGAGTTACGAGATAAAAGGCTTCATTTCGGGCTTGTTTTTCAATCCTTCAATTTGTTCCCTCAGTATAATGTGCTTCAGAATGTAATGCTTGCTCCGTCACTTATGAAAATGGGAAGTAAGGATGAGTTAAGAGAAAGAGCGTTGCAGGTTATTGAAAAGGTTGGTCTTACTGAAAAATACAAGAATTATCCGTGTGAGCTTTCAGGCGGACAGCAGCAGCGTGTTGCGATTGCAAGGGCGCTTATGCTTAATCCTGATATTCTCTGCTTTGATGAACCAACCTCTGCTCTTGATCCTGAGCTTACGGGTGAGGTGCTTAAGGTTATCAAATCTCTGAAAAATGAGGACAGCACGATGATTGTTGTTACCCACGAAATGAATTTTGCCCGTGATGTTTCGGATAAGGTTATTTTTATGGATGATGGTGTTATTGCTGAAGAGGGTACGCCTGAAGAGGTATTTCTCAATCCGAAGAATCAAAGAACAAAAGAATTTTTACAGTCTTATGAAAAGTAAAATATATAAAAAATAAAAGCGGTTCATAACGAACCGCTTTTTAAATGTCATTTTATTTGCTGTTATTAATCGTTTTCCAAAGATGAATTCTGCCTGTATCATTCAGTGCCTTAAGCACCATAATGGAGAGCGGTACGATGAACATACCCATAAAGCCGAAGAGTTTCAATCCGAAATATAATCCGCCAAGCGTAATCAACGGGTTTACGCCAAGACTGTCGCCAACGATTTTTGGCTCTATATACTGGCGTATAGCAGATATCGCAACATATACTACAATAAGTCCTATAGCTTCTCCAAAATTACCTGTAATCAGAGAAACAAGCGCCCACGGAATTAAGATACCGCCTGATCCTGCAACGGGAAGAATATCAAATATTGCAATCGCGATAGCAATGATGAATATATAACTGTTATTCATAACACCTATCCAGTTCAGAATGGACAAGCCGAGTGCAAGCTCACAGAAAGTTATAAACATAATAAGACCGTATGCACGAAGCATTGTCATAATGGTTTTTGAGAATACTTGCTTTATTTCAACAAGAAGATTTTTCTTGCTGTCCGGAAGCTGAAGTTTAATGAAATTAACTATATAATTGTAATCCTTTGTAAAGAATATCCATGCAACAATTCCGATAACAATGCCTATCAAAGTATTCGGAACACTTTTGGCAACTGAATAAATGCCGGAAAAGCCCGATGAAATGGTATCTTTAACAGTACCGGCGTTTATGCCTATTTTGCTTAAATCAAAATCATTTACAAGTCCGCTGAATGTGGTAATAATCGTTTCGGAAACGGATTCATAAATGCTTTCGGGTAAAAAGCTCAGCAGCTTCAGGATTTCTGCCTGCAGTGTTTCCATAAACTGCGGAAAATCGGAAAGGGAGTTTGCAAGGTAATTAATAAATTCTACAATCTGAGATATAAATTGTGCAATCAGAAAGATTAACGGCAAAAGAACGACTGCTATTGAAAGAAAAACAAGAAGTATGCTCCATAATGCATGGCATTTGTTTTTTGTTTTTCTGTCAAGAAATCTTATCGGCTTTTGAAGAATTACAGCAAACAAAAATGATAATAAAAACGGAGCTGTAAGCCAAAATAAATATTTGAAGAATACAAAAACCAATCCTAATATGATTGCGAGGTATACAAAATTAATTATAAATGCTCTTTTCTTTTCAACTTGGGGTATCATTTTATCCTCCTTGATAATATACTTATTATAATTTTATATTGTAAATCAATATACAGTATTATTCAAGTGAAAATTTTAAATTTGCTATTGCATATTTTTGAAAGCCGTGTTATTATATCTAAAATGTTTTTCAGAACAAAACACTGTATATGGGTGGTGGACACTTAATTGAGCAAACTGAATTATGTTTTAGTGAATGCAGATATATTGCCTGAAGTATACAGTAAGGTGCTTGAAGCGAAGAGGTATCTTGCATCGGGCGATGCTCAAAGTGCAACCCGGGCAGCAAAAATGGCGGGAATCTCAAGGTCTGCATATTATAAATATAAAGATGGTGTATTTGAGTACAATCCCGAAAATGCAGAGGAAATAGAAACGCTTTCCCTTACTCTTGTTGATACAAAGGGTGTGCTTTCTGCCATAGTAAATGAAATCTTTTTAGTTGATGCCAATGTGCTTTCAATTAATCAGGATGTGCCTCAGAATGGCATTGCGGAGGTTTCGCTGACAATGAGGATTGCTGAAATGTCGGTGTCTGTTGAAGAACTTATTGAAAAACTGAAAGCTGTAAACGGCGTAAAAGCGGTTAACAGATAATTTAGGAGGACTAATATGAAAATAGCAGTTATGGGTTATGGTACCGTTGGCTCGGGTGTTGTTGAGGTTATTGAAACCCACAGGGATGTTATTGCCAAACGAATCGGCGGCGAATCTCTTGAGCTTCAATCTATTCTTGATTTGCGTGATTTCCCGGATGATCCGCACAGCGACAAATTTACTAAGGATTTCAACGATATTTTAAATGATCCGGAGATTAAGGTTGTTGCGGAAGCAATGGGTGGTGTAAACCCTGCTTTTGATTTTACAATGAAGCTTCTTAAAGCCGGAAAGGCTGTTGTTACATCAAATAAAGAGCTTGTTGCGCAAAAGGGCCTTGAGCTTCTTAAGGCGGCTGAAGAGGGCAATACAAACTATCTCTTTGAAGCAAGCGTTGGCGGCGGTATCCCTATTATAAGACCAATGGCTCAGTGCCTGGCAGGTAATAATATTGAGGGTGTTGCCGGTATTTTGAACGGAACAACAAACTTTATTTTAACTAAAATGATTGAAGAGGATATGAGCTTTGAAGCTGCGCTTAAGCTTGCGCAGGATAATGGATATGCTGAAAAAGACCCAACAGCCGATGTTGAGGGTCACGATGCCTGCAGAAAGGTTTGTATTCTTGCTTCTCTTGCCTTCGGTAAGCATGTTTATCCGAATCAGGTTGCAACAGAGGGTATTTCAAATATTTCTCTTGAGGATGTATCTTACATTTCGTCTGTAAACGGCGTTATCAAGCTTCTTGGTCAGATTAAGTATATTGATGAAAACAGAATTGCTGCTTTTGTTAGCCCTGCTGTTGTTTATAACGGAAGCCAGCTTGCTTCTGTAAGAGATGTATTTAACGCAATTCTTGTAAGAGGCGATGCTGTGGGCGATGTTTGCTTCTACGGAAGGGGTGCCGGTAAGCTTCCGACTGCCTCAGCTGTAGTTGCAGATATGGTGGATTGTGCCAAGCATGTAAACAGAAGAAAGATTTTCGGCTGGGGACCGGGCGAAGAGGATTATGTTGTTGACTATAAATCAACAATTGAAATGCCTTTCTATGTTCGTGCTAAAATGAGCGAAAATCAGGTTAAAACGATTTTTCATAATGTTAAATTCCTTTCAAGAAAGGGTCAGCCATCTGATGAGGTAGCTTTTATAACAGATTGTATGACAGAAAATAAGCTTATGAAAAAACTCGAAAACGCAGAAGTTTTAAATATAATTAAAGTTACAAATTATTAATAGGAGGAAAGTATATATGGCTTTAATTGTTCAGAAATTCGGTGGCTCTTCTGTTGCTGATGCTGCCCGAGTAATGAATGTTGCCCGTATCGTGACAGATACTTATAAAGCAGGCAACGATGTTGTAGTCGTTGTTTCTGCGCAGGGTGATACAACAGATGATTTAATTGCAAAAGCGCAGGAAATCAATAAGAACCCTGCAAAAAGAGAAATGGACCAGCTTTTGACAGCCGGCGAACAGATTTCCATTTCACTTCTTGCAATGGCTATTGAAAGCCTTGGCTTCCCTGTAATCTCACTTCTTGGATGGCAGGCAGGCTTTAATACAAATTCAGTTTATGGCTCTGCCCGTATCAAAAATATTAAAACAAACAGACTTCAGGCTGAAATCGCAAAGCACAATATTGTTGTTGTTGCAGGCTTTCAGGGTATAAACCGTTATGATGATTTAACTACTCTCGGCAGAGGCGGTTCGGATACATCCGCAGTTGCTATCGCAGCTTCTCTTCATGCAGATAAATGCCAGATTTTTACGGATGTTGAGGGTGTGTATACAGCAGATCCGAGAAAAATTCAGTCAGCAGTCAAGCTTGATGAAATCACTTATGATGAGATGCTTGAGCTTGCAACGCTCGGTGCTCAGGTACTTAATAACCGTTCGGTTGAAATGGCTAAAAAATATTCAGTAGAACTTGAAGTTCTTTCATCACTAAATCCCGTTCCGGGAACTATCGTAAAGGAGAAGGTAAAAATGGAAAAAATGCTTATCAGAGGAGTTACAAAGGATAAAGATGTTGCAGTTGTTTCGGTTGTCGGCTTAGACGATAACCCGGGCATTGCATTCAAGGTTTTCTCAAAGCTTGCTCAGAAAAATATCAATGTTGATGTTATTCTTCAGTCTGTCGGCAGGGACGGAACAAAGGATTTAACCTTCTCTGTTTCAAAGGATAACGGTCCGGTAGCTGTTGAAATGATTAAAGAATTATCCATAGCAGACGGAACAACAATTTCCTGTGTAACGGATGTTGCCAAGGTTTCAATTGTCGGTGCCGGTATGGAATCCCATCCGGGTACTGCTTCCAAGATGTTTGAAGCTCTTTATGCGCAGAATATCAATATCCAGATGATTTCAACATCTGAAATTAAGATTTCTGTTATTATTGATGCTGATGATGCGGACCGTGCAGTAAGTGCTGTTCATAATGCATTCATCCCGAATAACTGATTTTTTAATAAAAAAGTTGTTTTGCAGGCAGGTTTATACCTGTCTGCTATTTTTTTTGAAAATTTTTTCTTTTTCATGCAACACTTTTATGAAAATTAGATACTTACATAGTGACGGCGTCAATAAAGCAGCGCTATTAAACGAATTTTTGTTGCAACACTTTGAGTTTGACTTTATACTTAAACTATGATTGTGTGATGGAGGTGCAGTATGAGTGAAAAAGAACTCGTTGTAAAGGCTAAGGCGGGAGATGCCAAAGCGTTTACGGAATTGTATGGTTTATATAAGAAAAAGCTGTATAGCTATGCCTTCTATCGGTTGGGAAATGCGCCCGATGCAGAGGATGCAGTTTCGGATTGCGTGCTTTCTGCGTTTGAGCAGATAAATAAATTGAAAAAGGCAGAGGCGTTTTCCTCCTGGATTTTCAGAATACTATACTGCTGCTGCACCTCTGCAATGAAAGAGCAAATCAGGCAGCGTGATACGGATAACATAGATGATTATGCAAATGGCAGTGAAACAGAACTTGCTGCTGAAATTGATATGGATGCCCGGAACAGCAAAATGTTTATCAGGGATATGTTCCTTTATAAAAACCGCCTTGTATTAAATATAGCAAATCCAAATAAAGATGAAGATTTAAGTCATTCGGATGATTTAACCTTAACAAGAATTTATGATGTTTCCAATCCGGAAAATCCGAAGCTTATTTCTGAATTTTCTCAGAGCGGAGAATATATTTCTGTAAAAATGATAGGTAATATTGTCTATGTTGTTTCAAGTTATTCTGTTCCTGCAAATGCAAGAAATCATAGAATTCCCGAGATCGGAAACGGAAATGAAAAATCAAATGTTAAAGCAGAGAATATAACCTGCTTTGATGATGCCGTAAATTCTCAGTATGCTGTTATCAGCCCAATCAATATTGAAACAGGCGAACGAGCAGGCGATACAAAGGCAGTGCTTGGTGCTTCAAAATATGTTTACTGCACAAAGGATAGTATGTATCTTCTGAAATACAGTGTTGAATTCGGACAGCAGTATGTTGCAGAAGTAAGCGAGTTGAATACAGACGAGTTAAGTATAATCAAAGCAGATATCAACAATGGAGAAATCCTTTTTACCGCCTCAGGTAAGGTTAAAGGCTATATTGATAATGTGAATGTAATGAATGAAAGCAATGGATACTTTACAATAATTACAACAAAGCTTGATAAGCAGGATAAGCCTGTTGCCAACACGCTTTATGTGCTTGATAAAGATTTGAAGATTGTTGGAAAAGCAGAAGATTTTGCAGCAGGCAAAAGCGTGCAGGCAGCTTTGTTTACCGATAATAAGGCATATGTAAGCCTGTTCCATAATGAAAATCCGATGCTTTCGGTTATTGATTTCAGCAATGAGAAAACACCTTCGGTTGAAAGCAGTGTTGAGCTTGGCGGAGTTATGCATAGTCTTGTTCCTGTAAATGATAATCAGCTTTTAGGTATTGGAAACATGGTTGAACCTGCAGGCGAAGGCGGAAGCAGTGAATATGGTTTTAAGCTTGTACTTCTTGATGTTTCTTCTGAAAATGCCAAGATAACAGACAGCTTCGAAACAGATGCTTATAATTTGACAACATGGTATGAAACAAATATAGATTTATTTGTTGATTCTGAAAATCATGCCTATGCAACCGCTGTTGGATTTATGGATGAGCAAGGATATTGGAACGGTGACGGATTGTTAAGATTCCGTATTAACAATAATCATTTTGAAATCAATGAAGATACTGACGAATTCTATAACGAATATGTAGAGGGTTGCTACAGTGCAGGAAACATTGAAATCGGAAATTATATTTACAGCTTTTCTGTTAATAACTCTGATGAACAATACGGATTTATAATCAGCGCTCATAAATACAAATAATATAAAAATCAGCCGTAAAGCTATTTGCCTTTACAGCTTTTCTTTCTTTTAACACTTGACTTAACATATCTTATAATATATAATAAAGTGATTAATTATGTATAAAGGAGCAATTCGTTATGGCAGCAAAAGTATTTAAAATGACAGCAGCCGGCAAAGCCGAGCTTGAAAAAGAGCTTGAGGCACTTAAAACCGAGGGCCGTATTGATATAGCAGAAAAGCTTAAGGTTGCCCGTTCATATGGTGACCTTTCCGAAAACAGTGAATATGATGAAGCAAAATCTGAGCAGGCTAAAATAGAGGCTCGTATTACAGAGCTTGAATATCAGCTTGATCATTCCGAAATTATCAGTACCGAAGATAATGATTCTGTTTCAATGGGTTCTAAAGTTATTGTTAAAAGATTAAAGGATAATTTTGAAGCAACCTTTGAAATTGTTGGTTTTGCACAGAGCAATCCTGCGCAGGGTAAAATTTCCGATGAAAGCCCTGTCGGCAAGGCACTTGTCGGTGCAAAGGTCGGCGATGTTGTAGTTGTTGAAGCTCCAATCGGTAATTTGGAATATGAAATTTTAGGATTAGAATAAAGAGGTAGACTTATGGCAGGAAAGTTTGAAATCAGCAAGAATGCTGACAGCACTTTCACATTTGATTTGAAAATTGATGATGTTACGGTAGCTTCATCTCCTGTTTTTGACAAGGAAGATGAATGTAAGCGCGGAGTTAAAGCCGTTAAGAAAAACAGCCGAATGAAGGTTCAGAATATGATTGCAGGGGATGAGGAAAAAACAAATCCTAAATTTCTTGTTGAAGCAAACGGCGATGAGATAAAATATACTCTTTTCCTTCAAACAGGTGCTGTTGCCTGCTCAGGCTCTGCTAAAACAGAAGAGGAAGCGTTAAAGAATATCGAATTAATCGGCAATAATGCAAATGCTGCTCCAATGGCAGTTGCTGAGGTGGTTCTTTCAGAAAATGAACTGAAGCAGATCAGAATTGATAAGTTAACTGCGCTTCAGAAGCAAGGCAAGGACCCGTTTGAAATTACAATTGCAACCCAGACGCACGAAAGCAGCGAAATCAAAGAAAACTTTGATGCGCTTGAAGAAAAGGATGTTTTTGTCTGCGGCAGAATTATGACATGGCGTGATATGGGTAAGGCGAATTTCATTGATGTGCAGGACAGAAACGGCAGAATTCAGGTTTATGTTCGTATGAATGATATCGGCGAGGATGAATATAAGGAATTTAAAAAATGGGATATCGGCGATATTGTTGAGGTTAAGGGCTTTGTTTTCAAAACAAGAACGGGCGAGATTTCTGTTCATGCAAAGGAAATCAGGCTTCTATCCAAATCTCTTCTTCCCCTTCCTGAAAAATTCCATGGATTGCAGGATACGGACACAAGATATAGAAAGCGCTATCTTGATATGATTATGAATCCTGATGTTAAGGATACTTTCATCAAGCGTTCAAAAATCATTTCTTCAATCAGAAAGTATCTTGATAATCTTGGTTTTGTTGAGGTGGAAACGCCTATTTTAAATACAATTGCCGGTGGTGCTGCTGCAAGACCGTTTATTACACATCATAATACGCTTGATATGGATATGTATCTTCGCATTGCAACAGAGCTTTATCTTAAAAGACTTATTGTAGGCGGTATGGAAAGAGTTTATGAAATCGGCAGAAACTTCAGAAATGAGGGTATGGATGTAAGGCATAATCCGGAATTTACCTGTATGGAACTTTATCAGGCATTTACGGATTATCACGGAATGATGGATATTGCCGAAAACTTAATCAGAAATGCAGCCAATGAGGTTTGCGACAGCCTTCATATTGTGTTTAACGGCACAGAAATAGATCTTGAAACTCCGTTTGCCCGTTTAACAATGGTTGATGCTGTTAAGCAGTACAGCGGTATTGATTTTGCAGAATTTATGAGCGACAATGAAAAAGCTGTAGAAATTGCAAAGGAAAAGGGTATTGAAATTCAGCCGGGTAAGGCAACATGGGGAGATGTTCTTAATTCCTTCTTTGAAGAATTTGTTGAGAAGAATCTGATTCAGCCAACCTTTATTATGGATTATCCTGTAGAGGTCAGCCCGCTTACAAAGAGAAAGCCGGATTGCCCTGTATTAACAGAAAGATTTGAACTTTTCATCCTTGGCGGAGAATACGGAAATGCGTATTCCGAGCTGAATGACCCGATTGATCAGATGGGCCGTTTTGAAGCGCAGATGAAGCTTCGTGAAGCCGGAGATGATGAGGCGAATATGATCGATTATGATTTCGTTACTGCGCTTGAATATGGTATGCCTCCTACAGGCGGGCTCGGTATCGGTATAGACAGACTTGTTATGCTCCTTACTGACAGCTATTCGATCAGAGATGTTCTCTTGTTCCCGACAATGAAACCGTTAAATTGATTGCAGAATAATTATAACCCTGTCTTGATGAACAAGGCAGGGCTATTTTTCTGTATTCTTGATTTTAAATTATGATTATGATAAGATGATTAAAACCTGAAAAGGATAGTTTTGATTTAGGGAGAATAAATATGACGAAGAAAATAGTTATGATATTTTTTAGTGTGCTTTTGGTGTTTTCTCTATCTGCATGTAAGAGTAATACAAATGAAACTGCAAATATGGAAAATCAGGAAAGTTTATCTTCATCAAATACAAGTGCTGCGGAAAACAGTTCTGCTCCTGCTGAAACCTCGTCTGCAAATTTAACAACCGAAACAAAGCCTGCCGAAGAACCCGCAACACAGAAAAAGACAGAAGAAAGCACAACGGCTGAAGAGATAACAACTGCAAAAAAGACTGTTGTAACAACAGCGAAAGAAACTGCAGCGAAAAAACGAAATACCGCCACAACTGCAAGAAAGGTTACAACAACCAAGAAAGTAACAACCACTGAAAAGACCGTTGCAACAACGAAACCGAATTATAATGTGAATTCGTCAAACAGCAATGTAAAAGCAGTGTATAATCTTGTAAATCAGGAGCGTTCGAAAAACGGACTTGGAAAGTTTGTTTATAGAAATGACTTGCAGAATGCGGCTGATATAAGGGCGAAAGAGCTTGCAAAAAAGTTTGACCATAATCGTCCGAATGGAAAAGATTGGAATACGGCAATAAATGTTTCATTTAAAACAGCAGGCGAAAATATTGCCTATGGCAGTAAGGATGCTGCTTCGGTAATGAGCTCATGGATGAATTCACAAGGTCATAAAGATAATATTCTCAGTAAGAATTTTACGGGCATTGCAGTTGGTTGTTATGAAGAAAACGGAGTTAAATATTGGGTTCAGTTATTTGTAGGATAAAAATAAAATGAAAAAACTTAAAGAGCAGGCAGTTTTTGCCTGCTTGTTTTCTTTCCGTAATCAGGAAGCATATAGAAATGTTTTGATTTTGCTTGATTTTATCCTTATGTTGTGATAGGATAACAAGAAGGAAAATGTGTTTATTTTTAATATTTAATAAAACTTTAATTCTAATAGATTTGGAGATGTTTTTATGAGATCAGATTTAATTAAAGAGGGTCCTTCCCGTGCTCCTCACAGATCGCTTTTAAGAGCTCTTGGTATTGATGAGCTTGAAATGAAAAGACCTTTTGTGGCTGTTGTAAACTCAAAAAGTGATTATATTCCGGGTCATATGCACCTTGATAAAATTGCAGAACAGGTTAAAGCAGGTATAAGAAATGCCGGCGGTGTACCGTTTGAATTCAATACAATCGGCGTTTGTGACGGTATTGCTATGAATCATAGAGGAATGAAATACAGCCTCTGCTCAAGAGAATTGATTGCAGATTCAATCGAGGTTATGCTTACCGCTCATCCGCTTGATGCAATCGTTTTCATTCCAAACTGCGATAAAATTGTTCCCGGTATGCTTCTTGCTGCCTGCAGACTTAATCTTCCGTGTATTTTTATTAACGGAGGTCCTATGCTTCCGGGTAAAAGCACGGAAACAGAAAATCGCATCGGTCTTTCCGAGCAGTTTGAATATGTTGGTGCAAATGCAGTTGGTAAGATGAGCGAGGCCAATCTTGAAAGCTGTGCGTTTACAGCGTGTCCAACCTGCGGCTCCTGCAGCGGTATGTATACGGCAAATTCAATGAACTGCTTAACAGAAACAATCGGTATGTCGCTTCCCGGTTCAGGTACAATTCCGGCTGTTATGAGTGCAAGGCTTCGTCTTGCCAAGGTTGCAGGTGAGCGTGTTATGGATCTTCTTAAGGAGGATATCAGACCAAGCGATATAATAACAGAAAAGGCTATCGAAAATGCTATGCGTACAGATATGGCTATCGGCTGCTCAACGAATACAATTCTTCATTTAACGGCTATAGCCCATGCAGCAGGTCATGATATTGATCTTGATCAGCTTGATTCATATGGAAGAAAAACACCGCAGATTTGTAAGCTTAACCCTGCTTCCTCTGTGTTCATTACCGATCTTAACGATGTTGGCGGTATGCAGGCAGTTGTTAAAGAGCTTGCCAAGGGCGGTATGATTAATACGGATTGTCTTACAGTCAGCGGAACAGTAGCAGACAGAATTGCAAATGCACCTGATGCTGACGGAGATATTATCCATATGGTTGATAAGCCTTTCTCAGCAGATGGCGGTATTGCAGTTCTTAAGGGTAATCTTGCTGAGGATGGTGCTGTTGTTAAGAAAGGGGCAGTTGCTCCTGAAATGATGCAGCATAAAGGACCTGCAAAGTGCTATAATAGTGAAGAGGAAGCTATTGCTGCAATTAACGGCGGCAAGGTTGTTGCAGGTGATGTTGTTGTTATTCGTTACGAAGGTCCAAAGGGCGGTCCCGGTATGAGAGAGATGCTCTCCCCTACATCCGCAATTATCGGTATGGGTCTTGGTTCTTCGGTAGCTCTTCTGACAGATGGTCGCTTCAGCGGTGCTACAAGAGGTGCTTCAATCGGTCATGTAAGTCCGGAAGCAGCAGTAGGCGGTACGATTGCGCTTGTTGAAGATGGCGATCAAATCGAAATTGATATTCCGGCAAGAGTTCTTCGTGTTAATGTTTCAAATGAAACTCTGGCGGAAAGAAAAGCAAAATGGCAGCCTCCGGTTCAGAATCTTACCGGTTATCTTAAACGCTATGCTCAGCATGTAACAAGTGGCTCTCAGGGTGCTGTTTTTGAAGATTAACTTGCCCTAATGCGTATTTAAAGGACGAAAAATAATGGATAAAGATGTTGCTATTTCGGTTAAGAATGTCACGATGTCATTCAACCTTAATAAAGAAAAAGTTGATAATCTTAAAGAGTATGCCATAAAGCTTTTAACTCACAAGCTTGAATATAAAAAGTTTCAGGCTCTTAAGGATATAAGCTTTGATGTAAAAAAGGGTGAGCATCTTGCAATTCTTGGTTTTAACGGAGCAGGTAAAAGTACCCTTCTTAAAACAATAGTAGGTGTTTATAAACCTACCGTAGGAACCGTTGAGAGATGTGGCGTTATTGCACCTTTGCTTGAGCTTGGTGCAGGCTTCGACCCAAACTATACAGGAAAAGAAAATATTTATCTTTATGGTGCGATTCTTGGCTATTCAAGGGAATATATTGCTTCTAAATATAAGGAAATCGTTGATTTTTCAGAATTGGGTCATTTTATCAATGTTCCGCTTAAAAACTATTCATCGGGTATGAAGGCTCGTCTTGGATTTTCAATTGCAACTGCAGTTGAGCCGGATGTGCTTATTCTTGACGAGGTGCTTTCCGTAGGTGATGCGAAGTTTAAGGAAAAGAGTCTGAACAAAGTGAAAAGTATGTTTGACAGCGGAGTAACTGTTCTTTTCGTTTCCCATAATATAAGTCAGGTAAAGCAGATTTGTGATAAGGCAATTCTTTTAAACCATGGGGAAATTATTGCTCATGGTGATGTAAATGATGTTAGTGAGCTTTATAATAAAATGTCCAAGCTGGATAGAGGTAACAAACAGCTTGTTGATAAGAAGGTTACGGATTTCAATATCTCTCAGCGTAAAAAACAGCTTGCAAACGAAGCCAAAACCGGTGTTTCCGCCGAAATTGGCGAAGAACTTAAGTTTTCATCTGTTCAATCGGTTTCTAAAAAGGCAATGTCTGCAAAAAAACCTGTAAAGCATCATGCTTTACAATCTGAACAAGGCAAGCCTGCTGTTAATCCGGTTGAAAAACCTGTTGCTGAGCCTAAGGTTAGTGCGCATTTAAAAAATCCTGAACAGCCTGTTGCTAAATTAAGAGAAGATGTTCCGGTTCAAAAAGCAGAAGAACCGACAAAGCGTGCTTCAGAGCATATTCATATTGATATTGCCAAAAGGGAAAGCAACCGTAGTGTAAAGCCTGCCGTTACATTTGTTGATGTTTACAGCAGTTCTCAGACAGCTCCTGCGAATCCTCCTGCTGAAGACAGTACTCCAAAGCAGAGCAGAGCATCAATTCAGTTTGCGAATATGCAGAACAGAACACTTCAGCAAAATGTGAAGAGTTCACAGCATACTTCCGGCTCTGCATATACAAACAGTTCAGGCACGCATTCGGGAATTGCTAAGGATGAGCTTGATGAAATTATAAAAAGTTTTTCAAAATAGAATACTTTTGCCGCCGATGCGTTATGCTTTCGGCGTTTTTTTTGCAATTTATATTTTGTTTATTTAATAAATATTGTTTTCATTTTTTTTATATGTTAATATATATATGTAAAAATTTATTTTTTTTGGAGGCAGAATGGAACAGTTTATTAGGTTTATTGATAATCAATTACCGGATCAGTATGGCAATGAAATTCTATTCAAGTTTAAAAGAAAACTGCTTGAAGAAATGAATCAAAGATATGTTGAGGTTTCAAAAAGGGGAATTTCAAATCAAAGAGTTATCAGTGATTTGATTATCAGCGAGCATCCCGATGTTAAAAAGGAATACGATGCGTTTTATATAACCGAAACAGCAGCTCAGAGAACACGAAGAAATATTATTATGAATGTTGTCGGCTCTGTACTTTATATACTTTGTATTATTGTTCTATTTCTCGGAATAAGCTTTATGTATCGTGCTATGGGAATGAATGTCTGGGGTAAAACATGGCTTATTGTTGTTGACGGTATATTGCTGTGGGTTGTTTATTTATTGAATATCGGTGTAAAAAAGCTTACTTCGTTAAGGCGGATTTTTCACTTGTTTGCAAGAATATGTCTTGGTATGGAGGTTATGGTTTTATCCGTCGCTGTTTTCCTTTTTGTTCTTGTTATTGTCGGCTATCCGAAAAGCTGGATTATTCTTATTGCAGGCGTTGCTGCAATATTTATTGCTGATGCCGTCTATGCTGCGGCAACAAAGCGCAAGCTTCGGATGATAAATTATCTTATTTATATTCCTGCCGTTGCTACAATGCTTTATATAATTCTGTCGGCTGTAGGTGTTCTTATGTGGAATACAGGCTGGATGCTTATTATTTTTTCACTTGTGCTTGATTTTCTTGTTATGTATGCTTCGTTTGCAAGGAATAGGCAGTATAAACAGGAGGTGGTTGATACATGGAAAGAAAATTAAATGCAGAGCTTTGGGATAAAATGCATTATCTGTTTCGTGATTTTAACGACCGAATGGTGCATGTTGAATTACGATATGATTTTGAAATAAATATTGATGCACTTAAAACCGTACTTATCTGCTTTCTTGAGAAGGCACCTGTGCTACATTCCTCGTTTACCGATAACAGAATTCATCCGTATTGGACGGTTAAGGACTATAAAATTGATGATGTTTTAACCGTTAAAGAGGTTTCCGAAGCAGAACTTGATTTTGAAATAAATAATTTCCTTATCCAGTATATTCCGCCGGATGCCGATGTTCAGATGAAGGTTGCCGTTTTTAATCATAACGGAAAATCTGTTTTATGTGTTGTTGAAAATCATATGTGTATGGATGGCGGAGATTTAAAATACTTTATGAAAGCGCTCTGCCAAAACTATAATGATTATATTGAAAGCGGCATAAGCCCTGTTGACCTGAGAACCGGAACACGCTCTTATGAAAGTGTTTATGAGGATTTTTCAACAGGTGAAAAAAGGCTTGCAAAAAATCTTTATAAAAATGTAAACTCAAAGGATGATCACGGCTTTCCGTTTACTCCGAACAGCATAAGAGATAAATCCTTTATTGCTAAACGGAAAATTCCTGCGTCAAAGTTTGATGAAATTCGCTTTGCGGGTAAAAAGCATGGCGCAACGATTAATGATATGCTTTTAACTGCATATTTCTATGCACTTTATGAGCTTGCAGGATTTGACAGCAGAGAAGGTATTTCTATTTCCTGTGCTGTTGATTTAAGAAGACATCTTAAAAGCAGTGAAGGTCAGGGCGTAACAAATCATACTGCATGGATGCAATGCCGCGTTCCGGAAAGAGGAGCAAATATTTTTGAAACTCTGAATTTTGTTGTTCAATCCTCAAATCAATTTAAAGAAGATAAATTTATAGGGCTTCATGGTCTGCCGCTTCTTTCCTTCGGTTATAAAATTTTACCTCTTGCCGCTTCGGAGGAGGTTATAAAAATAGGCTATGCCAATCCTCTTTTGGCAATGAGCAATATAGGTATTCTTGAGGTTGATAAGCTTGCTCTTGAGGGTCATGAGCCGATTGATGGTTTTATGAGCGGTGCCGTTAAATATAAGCCGTATGCGCTTTTATCTGTTACCTCGGTAAGAAAAGAACTTACTCTTTCCATGTGTGTAAGAGGTAATGATGAGGATAAATTAATTGTTGATAAATTCTTTGATTTAATTGTTAAGAATATAGATTTGCTGACAGAATGATATAAAAAAACAAAAAGCTCGTTTTAATCCGAGCTTTTTGTTATAGAGCAATTTAAAGAATTAACCCTCGTATTCGTCTTCGTTTTCCCAGTTGTGCCAGATGTTCTGAACATCGTCATTTTCTTCAAACATATCAATCATTCTGCTCATTTTCATCATATCGTCCTGGCTTTCAAGGCGGGTATATGTTGAAGGAATGTAAGCAGGCTCGCTTGAAATCGTTTTGTAACCTTTTGCCTCAAGCTCGTCACGGATTGCGCCGACATCGTTTGCTGTTGTTCTGATTTCGAAAATATCTTCGTCATCGGCAATGAAATCTGTTGCACCGGCTTCAATAGCTTCCATCATAAGTTCTTCCTCGTCAACATCCTCTTTTTCAACAAGGATAACGCCTTCTCGGCTGAACATAAAGGTAACTGAGCCCGGTGTGCCCATATTTCCGCCTGCCTTATCAAAGTAATGCCTTACTTCTCCGGCAGTTCTGTTACGGTTGTCTGTAAGCGCTTCAACAATAACTGCAACGCCGCTCGGACCATAGCCCTCGTAAATAATTTCTTCGTAATCTGCTCCGCTTGTATCGCCGGCAGCTTTTTTAAGCATACGGTCTATATTATCATTAGGAACATTATTCTGTTTTGCTTTTGCGATAACATCTTTAAGTCTTGTGTTAACGGATGGATCCGGTCCGCCGTTTTTAACTGCAACTGCAAGCTCTCTTCCTATCTTTGTAAAAATCTTTGCTCTGGCAGCATCGTTTGCACCCTTTTTTCTTTTGATGGTGCTCCATTTTGAATGTCCGCTCATATGAACACTTCCTTTTAATCTTAAAATATGCAATATTTTAACATATCTTGGATACGCTTTCAAGTGCAAACAGAGGTGTTAATTTATTTTTTTATATTATTATTTATTTTAAATGGGGGATTTTTTGTGAAAAAAATATTTATTGCCTTAGTTGCTGTTGTCGTAGTTGCTGCATCTGCTTTTGGTGCAGTTACCATTAAAAAAAGTATTTCGGAGAAGAGTAATTTGAAGATAAACGAAAAATCATCCCTTTCCGAAATTATTGAATTTTATAATCGTTCCGTTAAGAACAGTAAGGATTATAAGGATTTCAATCTTGATGTAAATACATCTGTTCAGCTTGATGAAATTAGCAGTTCCAGCACATTTTTAAATGAAATGCTTTCTGCAATTATGGGATATAATGTTGGCGACATAAGAGATGAAACGCAGAATTTTTCTTTTAAAAATGGTACAGATGCCAATCATCCGGAGAAAACACCACGCAATACCATTCAGCCTGCAGATTCATATATTGAAAGCTTCAATGAATCGTTTTTGCTTTTGAAATCTGTTTCGTGCGATAAGGATTATGCGATGCTTTCTTTTGAAGTGAAAGATGAAACGGCGGATTTAGATCGTGTGGTTACAGCTATAAATCCGATTATTAAAGGGCAGGCTGTTTCCGATAAATCGGCAATAGCTGCGCTTGCACCGAATCACTCACACTTTATTGATGTCGGCGATATTATGTCAACAGTTGTAGATATGCTTGAAGTCAACGATATGGTTAATGCTTCTGATAATCAGAAGAAAGAAAGCACAGCAAGTGCAGGCAGTAAACCCATTAGTATTGATGGCGGCAAATGTGTGATAGGTAATACGGAAATATCAGCAATTGCCGACAGCAACGAGCTGTTGCATTCTGTGATTATTACGGTTCCTGTTGAATTGAAGGCCGGCTTTAATCTGATGGGTAATGTTATTGAAACTTCCATTCGTATTATGGTTGTTCAGACATATACTTTTATTTATTGATATGGCTCTTTTGGTAAATATGTAAAAAGTGAGCAGTTGCTTTTTGTTGAAAATGGAAATTGACACGGTTTCATTTTAATGATATATCTATTATTAAATCCAGTATACTATTAAATCTTTGCGGCTATTATTTTTATGTTTAAGGGGTAAAAATGATTAAGAATTTAAAAATTATTAACGCTGTTTTGATTTCTTTTATTCTGATAATAACACTGTTTGCGAATGGCTGCAGCAAAGAAGCTATTCCTTTTATAGGAAACAGCGAAAAATCTGAAAAAGCACTTCAGCTTTATACCGATGCTGTTGAAAATCTGAAAAGCGAAGAAATTTTTGATTTGAAGCTTACAACTTCCGTTGAGCTTGAAGAAATAAGCTGCTCCTTGTCTGCCTTTGATTCAATTTTAAAAAAGGTTGTTAATCATAGGCTTGGAGATATGGAAGATGAGATTGAAAAGTTATCATTTAAAAACGGCGTATTGGTAAGTGACCATACAATTGTTCCGAAAAATATTGTACAGCCTGTTAATTCCGATATAAATGATTATCTGTTCAGTGGTGTAACATCATCCTATATTTATAGTGAAAATGGTTCGCATGCTGTTTTTTTCACTATAGGTGAGGAAGCAGCTTCAATCGATGAGATTATGAATGTGTTTGAAAAGCTTAAGGATGAGGTCGGAACCGATTTCGGTAAGTATGATATTCATAAGGAGTATCCGGAAATAGAGTCTCTTGCCAAATATCATTCTAATTTTATTGATATAATGAGTGTTGCACCAAGAATAAAAAATCTTATAAATGCTAATAATAATCACGAACACAGTGAAGATGATTTTACGCATGATTACGGCGATTTCGGAAAAACAACACAGATTGAAAACGGAACCTGTCATATCGGAGAATCGGCTGTTACTGCCAGTATTGATGATAAGGGCAGGCTGGTTAATGTATCTTTCAGAGTTCCGCTTGGTATGGATGTCGGTGTTCGTATGTTTCATAATAGTTTTAAAGCGGTTGTAAGTTTTGAGATTTGTCAGACCTATGAATACAGCTATCCTGATTAATACAATTTAGTTTAAAACGCAGCAAGACAGATATGTCTTGCTGCGTTTTTGCTGTCTCTTCAGCAAAGAAAAAACCCCCGGTTCTACCGGGGGAAATAAAAAGCTT
>CAJTZJ010000009.1 GCA_910583925.1 uncultured Eubacterium sp.
GCCCCTTGAGAAGCTTTTTTTATTTTCCTATTTACAATTTGACATTTTATTCGTTTTTTCATTTGTATAATAAATGTGGTGGTGCTTATGAATGTTATATATGTAGATATTCTTTTTGTTGTAAATTTTTTTATAACATTCTTTCTTTTGCAGGTTACTGCCAAATTTTCAAAGCGCAGTGAAAAGCTGTGGAGAATTGTTCTTGCATCATTCATCGGCGGTGTATACTCTCTTGTTATTCTGTGGGATAGCCTTAATTTTGCCGTTTCCTGCCTCGGAAAGCTCGCCGCCGCTATGCTTATCATCATTGCCGCATTTAAGTTTAAAGGTTTTAAAGCTTACATAAAAGAGGTTGCCATTTTCTTTTTTGTAAATCTGTTGTTTGTTGGTATAATTATAGGTTTATGGTTTATTTTTAAGCCGAACGGCGTTGTTATCAATAATTCAACCGTTTATTTTAATGTATCGGCTCGTATCCTGCTGATAACGGCACTTGCCGCTTATCTTATATCTGTTGTAATTATCAGAATTTATAATAATAAAACAGCCGTTAAAGAGCTTTATAGTGTAACTGTTTATCATAATGAAAATAAAACAAAATTTTTTGCTTTTGCAGATAGCGGAAATAATCTTAAAGAGCCGTTTTCGGATTTCCCTGTTATTGTTGCAGATAACAGCCTTTTTGAAAATGCCTTGTGTCAAAGGCTTATTCCGTTTTCATCTGTTGGGGGAGAGGGGGTGCTTTCTGCTTTTAAGCCTGATAAGGTTGAAATAAGCTCTTCGCTTGGAAGTGTTGAAATAAATGATGTTTATATTGCATTAAGCAGCAGTGTAAAAAAAGGAGAATACCAGGGAATTCTTAATCCAAAAATATTAAATTGAGGTAATCATATGTTTGAAAAAATAAAATTGTTTTTCTTAAGATTGTTAAAAAAAGAATGTTTTTACATAAATGGACCGGAAACTCTTCCGCCCCCGTTAACGAAAGAGGAAGAGGAAACCGTTATGAATGAGCTGAAAAACGGAAATGATACACACAGGGATTTGCTGATAACGCATAATCTTCGCCTTGTAGTTTATATAGCTAAAAAATTTGACGGTTGTGCAACTTCAACCGAGGATTTGGTTTCCATTGGTACAATCGGTCTTATGAAAGCCGTTAAAACCTTTAATCCCGAAAAAAATATAAAGTTTGCAACCTATGCTTCAAGATGTATTGAAAATGAAATTCTGATGCACCTCCGCAAGGTTAATAATTCCAAGCACGAGTTGAGCTTTGATGAGCCGCTGAGTATTGATTGGGATGGTAATGAGCTTACCCTGCGTGATGTTCTCGGCAGTGAGCCTGATGAAATCTCAGTTGATATCGAATACAGCGATGAAAAAAAACTTCTTCTTAAAATAGTAAATTCCCTTTCAGATAAGGAAAGGGAATTGATGAAAATGCGTTTTGGCATTATGGGGGAAACTGAGCATACGCAAAAAGAGCTTGCGGATTTAATGGGCATTTCACAAAGCTATATATCCAGATTGGAAAAACGGATTATCGAAAAAATAAGAAATGAAATGATGCGTGAATATGTTTGATTATGACTATGTAAGGCAGTAAACTGCCCTGACTTTTTGTATGCTTTATTCTCTTATCATATCGTTGTTTCTGAATAAAAGGCTGATGCACCAAATTGCTGCAAGACCAACAATGCTGTAAATAATTCTTGCAAAAATTGCATCCTGTCCGCCGCATATCCATGCAACAAGGTCAAATTTAAAAAGACCGATTAAGCCCCAGTTAAGACCGCCGATAATGCTGAGAATCAAAGCAATTCTGTTAATAATACCCATAATCTCATCTCCAAATAAAAAAGTCGTTAGTATGATACCCATACGAACGACTTTTTATTCATATTAATAAAATTTGAAATTAAATATTTGTTACAATAATTTCACATTCTCCGCTGATTTCATATTTACCGAAATTCGCAGGAATGAAAAAGCTGCTGCCTTTTTTTAGTGGCTTATCATTGATTTTTCCATTTCCGTCAACAACAAGAATATGATTAAAGCTTGTTTCATCAGCTTCAAGCTCAATCTTTGTTTTAACATCATAGTGATTCACTGTGAATAAATCACATTCAGTCAGAAGCTGACTTACGCCGCCGTCAATCTCTTTTGCTTCGCCGAATGGCTTTATGTCATATTTGGCGGGCTCTGTAACGGAAACATCAACTGCCTTGTCAATGTGAAGTTCTCTCGGTTTGCCGTCTTTTCCGACTCTGCCATAATCATAAACACGATATGTAGAATTGCTGTTCTGCTGAATTTCTGCGATTAAAGCGCCCTTGCCGATGGCATGCACTGTTCCGGCTTCAATAAAGAATAAATCGCCTTTTTTTACCTTAACAACATTGAGTACATCCATAAGCGTGTTTTCTTCAATCGCTTTTCTGAATTCCTCTGATGAAATTTTTTTGTTAAATCCATAAATAAGAGTAGCATCGTCAGCTGCATCCAGAACATACCAGATTTCGGTTTTGCCGAATTCGTGTTCAACTCTTTGCGCATAAGCATTGTCAGGATGCACCTGAATGGAAAGATTATCCTTTGCATCAATCAGCTTTATCAGAACAGGGAAATATGGAAAAGCTTCCGCTTTTGTTCCTGCAACTTTAATTTTGCCCTGCTTTTCTATAACCTCTTCAAGTGTTTGTCCGTCATACTCTCCGCCAACGATTGTGTTTTTTCCGTCCTTGTGACAGGCAAGCATCCAGCCCTCTGCAACAGGGTCTAAGTCACATTCAAGGTTGAAATCATCACGAAGCCTTGTTCCGCCCCATATATAATCTTTAAAAACAGGTTTTAATTCCAAAATATCCATAATTCCGCCTTCTTTTTAATTAATTTACACTACTATAACAAAATTTTTCTTCACATTCAAGCCGTTATAGTGTAAAATATCATTTATTGAGCATTTTTAAGAGGTAAGATTATGGCAGTAGTAAGTGTTCAGAATTTAACATTGTCCTTTGGCGAACAAACTTTGTTTTCAGATGTATCCTTTGATATTTATGAAAGGGAAAAGGTTGGTTTTGTCGGTGCAAACGGCGTAGGAAAAACCTCGCTTTTTAAGATTATAAAGGGCGATTACCTTGCAGACAGCGGTGCTTGCTTTATCGGCAAGAATGTTAAGGTTGGATATATGGAGCAGCATACCTGCTCTGATAACAGAACAGTTTATGATGAGCTGATTTCCGTTTTTGATGATTTGATTAAAATGGAAAAAGAGCTTGATGATATTGCGTTAAAGCTTACCGAAAGTGCAGATGATGCGCTTATTGCAAGGCAGGATTACTTAACAAATGAATTTCAGAAAAACGGCGGATTAACCTATAAAAGCTTAACCCGTTCAAGTCTTATCGGTTTGGGATTTGATGAAAAGGATTTTTTCATGGAAACGGCAAAGCTTTCCGGTGGGCAGAAATCAAAGCTTATTTTGGCAAAGCTTCTGATTTCAAAAGCGGATTTGCTTCTTCTTGATGAGCCTACAAACCATCTGGATATCCGTGCCGTTGAATGGCTTGAAGGCTTTTTATCTGCTTTTTCGGGTGCATTTATTGTTATTTCCCATGACAGATATTTTCTTGATAAAATTACAAACAGAACGATTGAAATTGAAAACTGCAAGCTTCGTTCATATAAGGGCAACTACTCTGATTTTCTTATAAAAAAGAAAGCAGAGCAGAAAGCGATTGAAGATAAGTATGAACAGGATTTAAAGGAAATCGAACGCTTGGAGGGAATTATAGCACAGCAAAGGCAGTGGAACAGAGAAAAAAATATCAAAACTGCCGAAAGCAAAGAAAAGGTTATTGAAAGAATAAAGGCACAGATGGTCGTACCCGATGCAAAGGTGCAGAAAATCAGATTTGATTTTACTCCGAAATGCGTTTCGGGCGAGGATGTGCTTGATGTTTTTGAGCTTTCTAAATCCTTTGGAGATAAAAAGATTTTTGAAAATGTTTCATTTCATATAAAAAGAGGAGAGCGGGTATTTCTGCTTGGCGACAATGGCTGCGGCAAAACAACACTTCTTAAAATATTGATGCAGGATTATCCTGCTTCAAACGGTAAATTCAGATTTGGCGCAAATTTATTTACCGGCTATTTTGATCAGGTGCAGGCGAAACTGGATTTAAATAAAGCGGCTATGGATGAGGTTTGGTCTGCCTTTCCGTATTTAACCGAAACAAGGCTTCGAAATGCACTTGCAGCTTTTTTGTTCAAGGGCGATGAGGTATATAAGAAGCTTGAAAAATGTTCGGGCGGCGAGCGTGCAAGAATTGCTTTGCTGAAGCTTATGCTCGGTCAGTTTAATTTTCTTCTTCTGGATGAGCCGACAAACCATCTGGATGCTTTTTCAAGGGAAGAGCTTGAAAATACACTTCTGAATTACAGCGGAACAATGCTGATTGTGTCGCATGACAGATATTTTATTAACAAGCTTGCAACTTCAATTGTTGAATTAACGCCCGATGGTGTTAATTCTTATATCGGAAACTATGATGATTATGCTGAAAAACGATGTGTATCGCTGGAGTCCGAGAAGAAAGAAAAGCCCGTTAAGGTAAATGATTATAAATTGAAAAAAGAACGGGCAAGTATGCTTCGAAAGCTTAAAACAAGGCTTTCAAGGCTTGAGGATGAAATCGAGAATGCAGAGGAAAAGGCAGGTCTTTTACAGGAAGAGCTTTGCACCAACCCGCCTTATGAGAAGCTACTTAAAGTAACCGAAGAGCTTGATGCAGTTAATAAGCAAAAGGATGCTCTTTACGAAGAGTGGGTGCAGCTTTCGGAAGAATTGACACAGCTTGAAGATTAATTTATAATGTAATATATTTATTAATTAGAGGATTTATGAAAAATATTGTAATAATAGGTGCAGGAGCATCGGGCTTAATGGCGGCTGCTGAAAGTGCAAAAAAAGGCAATCGGGTAACAGTTGTTGAAAAAATGCCTCGTCCTGCAAGAAAGGTGCTTATTTCCGGCAAGGGCAGATGCAATGTAACAAATGCTTGCTTTGATTTGGAAGAGCTTATCTCAAATGTGCCTGCAAATCCAAGATTTCTTTACTCCGCTTTTTCAAATTTTATGCCGTATGATACAATTGCATTTTTAGCGGATATGGGTGTTGAAACGAAAATTGAAAGGGGAAACCGAGTTTTTCCCGTTTCCGATAAAGCCGTTGATATTGTTGATGCTCTTGTTAAGAATGCAAAGCAATGCGGTGCTGAAATTATAAATGACAGGGCTGTTGCATTTGAATTTGAAAATAATTTAATCAGTGCGGTTGTGCTTGAAAACGGCGGCAAGATTTTCTGCGATGCTGCTGCGGTATGTACTGGCGGTAAAAGCTATTCATCAACCGGGTCAACAGGGGATGGTTATGCTCTTGCAAAATCAGCGGGTCACAGTATAACAGAAATACGCCCGTGCCTTGTTCCGCTTGTCTGCAGCAATAATTTTATTCCTAAGCTGCAGGGCTTGAGTCTTAAGAATATTTCAATAAAGCTTTTAAAGAATGAAAAGGTTGTGTATACGGATTTCGGCGAAATGCTGTTTACCCATTTTGGATTAAGCGGTCCGGTAGTTTTATCCGCTTCAAGCCATATAAAGGATATCAAGCGTAATCGCTTTAAAATGATGATTGATTTAAAGCCTGCACTTGATTTTGAAACACTGGATAAAAGAATTCTTCGTGATTTTGCTAAGTGCAGTAATAAAGATTTTATAAATTCGCTTTCTGAATTGCTGCCGAAAAAACTTATTCCTGTTATAGTATCCTTAAGCGGAATTGAACCGTCAAAAAAGGTTAATGAAATAAGCAGACAGGAAAGATTGCAGCTTGTAAGGCTGATAAAGGAGTTTGAAATAGAGATTACTGATTTATATGATATTGATGCTGCAATCGTAACGGGCGGCGGCGTCAATGTGAAAGAGATAAATCCAAAAACGATGCAGTCTAAAATTGTTGAAAATCTGTATTTTGCAGGCGAGGTTATGGATGTGGATGCTTATACAGGCGGCTTCAATCTACAGATTGCCTTTTCAACAGGTGTACTCTGCGGTCAAAGTATGTAAAAGGAGAATAATTATGATAAATGTTGCAATAGACGGTCCTGCAGGTGCAGGAAAAAGTACAATAGCAAAGGCGGCAGCTAAAAAGCTAGGCTTTATTTATGTTGATACAGGTGCTTTATACAGAGCAATTGCACTGAATGCAGTAAGAAATGATGCTTTAAGCGATGAAAATAAGCTTAACGAAATGCTTAAAATTACAGATGTTAGCCTTGATTTTGATGAAAACGGAACACAGTGTGTTATTCTGAACGGAGAAGATGTTTCTTCTCTTATCCGTACGCCTGAAATTTCAATGGGCGCATCAAAGGTTTCAAGTGTTCCTGCTGTTCGTGCATTTCTTCTTGATCTTCAAAGAAATATTGCAAAGAATAATAATGTTATTATGGATGGCAGAGATATCGGCTCAGTTGTTCTGCCGAACGCTGATGTTAAAATCTTTCTTTTTGCTTCTCCCGAATGCAGAGCGGAAAGACGATATAAAGAGCTTGTTGAAAAGGGCGAAAATGTAACCTATGAAGAGGTTCTGGCTGATGTGAATCAAAGAGATTATCAGGACAGTCACCGTGAAATTGCGCCTATGAAACCGTGTGCGGATTCCGTTATGGCGGACACAACGGGTAATACCCTTGAACAGAGCATTGATATGATTGTTAATATTATTAAAGGAGATAAGTAATGAAAGATTTTGATTATTCAGTTGTTAAACACTATAAATTTTACGGCTTTGTAAAGAATGTTTTCGGTCCTATATTTAAAAAAATGTATAAGCTTCAATTCAAAGGTCTTGAAAATGTTCCGTCAGATCAGAATCAAAAATACATAGTAGCAGTTAATCATACAAGTGCGTTTGACCCTGTTTTTGTTTCTATTCCCAAAAATGTGCCTCCGCTTCATTTTATGGCAAAGATAGAGCTTTTTAAAAATCCGATTGCAGGTTGGGTAATCAAGCATTTGTACGGCTTTCCCGTAAAGAGAGGAAAGGGTGATACTTCTGCAATAGAATACGGCGAAAAAATTATTGAAGAGGGTCATGTTATGGCTATCTGTCCTGAGGGTAAAAGAATTAAGGATAAGGACGGTGTTCCGCAGAAAGCCAAATCGGGTGTAGCTGTTATCGCAAAGGCTACCAATGCTTCCGTACTTCCTGTTGCTGTTTGCTGTGACGGCAAAATTAAAGCAGGCAAGCAGGTTACTATTTCCTATGGAAAGCTTTTAAGCCTTTCAGACATGGGACTTGATAAGGATGCAGTTGCACCAAGCGATATCAAAAATGCTGCAAATATGGTTATGGATAATATTCTTGCTCTCTGGGAGGCAGAACGAAATGCAGATTAAGCTCGCTGAAACAGCAGGCTTCTGCTTTGGGGTGGACCGTGCAGTAAATCTTGTTTATGAGCTGGTTGATAAAGGAGAAAAGGTTTGCACTCTCGGACCCATCATTCATAATCAGCAGCTTGTTGACGATTTATCGGCAAGAGGAGTTAAGATGATTAATGCTCCTGATGAATGTGAAAACGGATATAAAATTGTTGTCAGAACGCACGGGGTAGAAAAATCCGTAATTGAGGATATAAAAGGCAGAAATATATCTTATGTTGATGCAACATGCCCGTTTGTCCTTAAAATTCACAGAATTGTTGAAAAACAGAAAGAAGGCACAATAACTTTAATTGCCGGCGATGTAAATCATCCCGAGGTTAAGGGTATTCGCTCATTCTGTAACGGAGCAAGCTTTGTTTTTAAAAATGAAGAAGAACTGCAAAATATCATGAATTTGGATGTATTTTCTGCCGATGATGATATAATTTGCGTTTCTCAAACCACTTTTTGCCTTGAAGAATGGAAAAAATGTAAAAAAAAATTAAAAAAGGTATATACAAATTGTGAAATATTTGATACAATATGCAGTGCAACATCTGATAGACAAGAGGAAGCATGCTCCTTATCAAGGGAATGTGATGCTGTAATTGTTATCGGAGGTCGCCATTCATCCAATACATGCAAGCTTAAAGATGTATGTTCAGAAAATACACCAACTTTTTTAATAGAAACGGCAAGTGAACTTTCGGGCATAGATTTATCAAGTTACAAAGTAATTGGAGTTACTGCCGGGGCTTCGACACCCTCGGTAATTATCAAGGAGGTACTCAAATCCATGTCCGAAGAAATTAAAGAAAAGGAAGTTGAAGCAGCTGAGAAAGTTGCTGAGACAGCAGAAATCGCTGATAATGCCGAAAAGGCTGCTGTCGATCCATCTGCTGATGGAGAGGCATCCTTCGCAGAAATGCTCGAAGAATCATTCAGTGACGATGACACAAGCAAAGTAGTAAAGGGAATTGTTGTTAACATTACTCCAACAGAAGTTTTTGTTGATGTTCCCGGAAGAAAGCAGACAGGCGTTATTGCTGCAGAAGACCTTTCAGCAGAACCATTTGATAAATGCGAAGATGTTGTTTCTGTTGGCGATGAGCTTGATCTTATCATTATGAAAACCGATGATCAGGATGGCGTGCTTAAGCTTTCTAAAAAATTAACAGATGCTTTTAAAGGCTGGGACGAGATTGTTGCAGCAAGCGAGGCTGATGAAATTCTTGAAGGTCCTGTAACAGCCGTTATCCGCGGCGGTGTTCTTGTAACAGTTAAAGGCACTCGTGTGTTTGTTCCTGCTTCATTAACAGGTGTTCCCCGTAATCAGGAGCTTGATGTTCTTAAGGGTGCAACAGTTCGTTTCAAGATTATTGATGTAAATAACGCAAGAAGAAGAGCTGTAGGCTCAATCAAAGCTGTTGTTGCTGAGGAAAGAAAGGCTGCTGAAGAGGCTGCTTGGGCTAAGCTTGAGGAAGGACAGGTGTTAACCGGTACGGTTAAATCTCTTACAAGCTATGGTGCATTTGTAGATATCGGCGGTGTAGACGGAATGATTCATATCAGCGAGCTTTCATGGACTCGTATTAAGCATCCGTCTGAAGTTGTTAAAGCAGGTGATCAGGTAGAGGTTACTGTTAAGGCTTTAGATGCTGAAAATAAAAAGATTTCTCTTGGCTTCAAGAAAATCGAAGATAATCCATGGGAAATTCTTAAAAGAGATTACCCTGTCGGCACAGATGTTGAGGCTAAAATTGTTGGACTTGCAGCATTCGGTGCTTTCGCAAATGTAATTCCCGGAATTGATGGTCTTATTCATATCAGCCAGATTAGCTGGGACAGAATTAAAACTCCTGCTGATGTTCTCAATGTAGGCGATACTGTTAATGTAAGAATTACAGAGGTTGATTTTGATAAGAAGCGTGTAAGCCTTTCTATGAAAGAGCTTATCGAAAAGCCTGAAGAAACAATTGAAGCTCTTGCTGATGATGCAGAAGCAGACGAAGAAGAGTAATTAATCAAAAAAACGCTGTGGATTTTCCATGGCGTTTTTATTTTTGTTCCATAAATATTTATTGACTTTTTAAATGAACAAGTTTATTGTAAGGTTTAGAGTGGAATTTTTTTTAGAAATCATTTATATTAATCTAATCCACTATATCCTAAAATATATACTGATGATAAATCTCAAAATTTAAAATTTGCTACTGTTAAACTCAATAATTTCTTGGGATATACGAAAGCTGCACAACTTGATTATATAGGTTTATATTTGGATGATAATGATTGGAAAATTAATTCAACGAACACTTTGCTTTAACAACGGAGGAACTTTATGAAAAAGTTATTGACTGTAGTGTTTTCAATAATGATAGGATTATGTTTAATACTATCTGCAAATACAACCCTGTTTGCTTCATCAGTAGAAGAAATGAGTGAAACAAAGTTTTGATAAAGAAAGCGGCGAAGTGATTTTTCAAGGGTATGGAAAAATGCCTCCCTGCATTGCAACAACCTTGTGGCAGGCGGGTATTGAGCCGGATTCTGTAAAGAAGCTGTTAGTAAAAGATGGTATAACCATTTTAGATTCCTATGTACTTATGGGTGCGTATGAATCTGACGATTGGATTAATCTTACGGAAATGACACTGCCAAAATCTATTAAAAAAATTCAGGGGGATTTCGGCAGATGTCCTTCCTTGAAAATAATCAATTATGCCGGAACGAAGGATGATTGGGAAAAAATAATTTTCCGCGATAATCAGAATGAATTATTTTCAAAGCTGGAATTTCGTTATTCTGTTGATGTACCTGAATCAGACAAAAGTCTGTCGGGCAACGCAGGAAATGAAATTGAAACTGTTAAAATTCTGCCGGATAAAAAATATCCTGCAAGCTTGACTACATTACGGAAGATTTAGTTGTAAGTGGAAAAGGTCCGCTGTTTATATCGGAAGCTGTATATGATTTTGGTTATTCTGTATACGGGTTGTTTTATCGGGGATCTGATGATAATAATTGTAATATACCTCGTATTAGGAATATTGTAATTGAGAATGGTATAACAAAGCTTTGTAAAAATAACTTTACTGATGTATATAACAGTGTTGTTATTCCGAAATCTGTTACTGAAATTGAACCAAATTGCTTCGGTAATCCGGATGATAATGAATTGTATCAAAAAGCAATTGATAATTATCGGGAATCTGAAAACAAAAAAATGGATGTATATTATGCAGGCAGTAAGTCGGATTGAAATAAAATAAAAATAGGGGATATGAATGATGAGCTGATAAACGGAAATCATCATTTTACCTTGGAAAATGATGAGACAGGCAATTCATCGGAAAAATCACCTGATACAGTTTATATGATTGCAGGTGTTTCAGTCGCTGTTTTCTTGATTGCTGCAGCAGTGGTTATCGTAATCAGGAAAAATAAAAACAGAAAGTAAAAATTTTAAAGGAGTACCATTTGGTACTCCTTTGTCGTTTAGAATCATTAAATTTTAAAAAAGAAGCGCATTGATAAGGCTGTTGTAAATTTTTGAAGGGTCTGTTAAAAAATTATCCTTAATCATTTCAGCTTCTTCCACAGACGGAACATTAAGTCTGATTACCATAAAATCCTCATTGTTGTCTGAAAGATGAAGCGTGATAATATATCCGCTTTCCGCTTCTTCAATTTCAACCTTGTTTTCTTTTGCGTAAATTTCCTTTGCTGCTATTTTGGCAGACATTTTGATGCTTTTTTCTCTTACTGTGTATGGCAAATCCTTTTCAACATATTCAATAAGGTCAGTGCATTTTGCTGACGGAACAAGAAATCCGTCTTTATCCTCTGTTATAATTTTATCTCTGAATATTCTTGAAAAGGCATCCATAACTTCAAAATAATTCGCAATTGCACCCTCAACAAGTGTTTCGCAAACAGCCTTTTGAGTAAGGCGTACCTTTGATTTTGCAACCATATAGCATATGATGGTGTTTATATCCGCTTTGGATCTTAATCCGTCATGCTCGATGCCTGCAGTCAAAGCATCAAATTTAAGGTCAATTTCTTTTTCATTTTCGTTCATAAATCTCATCTCCGTTGTACAAACTATAATAGCATAATAATTACTTACTTGCAAAGGTTTTTGTAATGTAATATAATATATTATCGGTAGAGGGAGATTTTCTTCCCTGTGGCAAATAGAAATAATTATTTTAAAGGAGAATTTTAAAAATGAGCGTAGTAACAAAAGAAACAATTATTGGTGATGTACTTGATATGTGTCCTGAAACCGCACCTCTTTTCTTAGAAATGGGTATGCACTGCCTTGGCTGTCCTGCTTCCAGAGGCGAAAGCATTGAGGCTGCCTGCATGGTTCACGGAACAAATGCAGATGAGCTTGTTGATAAAATCAATGACTTTATCAAAAATAAGTAATGATTAAATTAACAAACAGATTATCGGCCGTGGCTCAGCTTGTAAGAGAGGATGCCTCTCTTGCAGATGTCGGCTGTGACCATGGTTATCTTCCTGCTTATCTTATTATGAACGGCAAAATTAAATCTGCCGTTGCCTGTGATATTAATAAAGGGCCTTTGGATTCCTGTATTCAGCTTGTTGCTGATTATTCTTTTGAGGATAAGATTAAGTGTGTTCTGTCCGATGGACTTTGTAATATTGCGGAAAATGAATGTGATGATATTGCCATATGCGGAATGGGTGGTGAGCTTATTGCGCAGATACTTGATAACTGCACTTGGGCAAAAAACAGCAGTAAGCATTTTATTCTGAATCCTATGACGCATCCTGAAATTCTGAGGAAATATCTTTGTGATAACGGTTTTGAAATTCAGAATGATATTATTGTTAAAGAAGGACGGCACTGCTACAGTGTGTTTGATGCTTATTATACAGGCAATATATTTAATTGCGACAAGAGCTATTATTACCTTGGAAATATTAAAAATTTTGAAAATAAAGATTATTTTAATCACTTATTAAATTATCTTGAAAATAAATTAAAGAGCGGAGAAGATTTTTCTGATGTTATCTCTGCTATTAAGGAAAAATTATGACTACTGTAAAGAACATTTATGATTACATAAACAGCATTGCTCCGTTTGATACCCAGGAGGAATGGGATAACGCAGGTTTTTTGATTGGCGAATTCCGCAAGGAAGTAAAAAAGGCTGTTCTTTGCCTTGATGTAACAAAAGCTGTTGCCGAATATGCCAAGGATGTGGAAGCGGATTTAATTATTTCTCATCATCCTGTTATTTTCAATGGCATTAAAAATGTAAAAAAAGGAAGTGCAGTATATACCTGCATTGAAAATGATATAGCTGTTATATCGGCTCATACGAATTTTGATTTGGCAGAAAGCGGAATCAATTATAATCTTGCTTTACGCCTTGGTCTGAATGATATAAAGCAGATAGACGGCTCTTTTTTAGCAGTAGGAAATCTTGATTATGAGATGAGCATTGATGACTTTGCTCAGTTCGTAAGCGATACGCTTGATGTAAGCGGCTTACGATATACAGATACGGAAAAGCCTGTAAAAGCAATTGCTGTCGGCGGTGGTGCCTGCGAGGAATATATTGAGCTTGCTGTGCAGAATGCGGATTGCTTTGTAACAGGAGATATGAAATATCATGCTATGCTTGAATGTGCCGAAAACAGTTACGCTGTAATCAGTGCCGGTCATTATGAAACAGAGCATGATTCCTTTATTATGCTTATGGATAAGCTTAAGGCACTTTTTGCTGATGTTGAATTCTTAAGTGCAAATCAGAAAAATCCTGTTTTGGCGGTGTAATATGGCGTTAGACGGAATTTATCTTTATCACTTAAAAAATGAAATAGAAGCCTTTGCGGTCGGCTCAAGAATTGAAAAAATTTATCAGCCGACAAAGGAAGAACTTGTTTTTTCACTGCGTTCAAGAGAGGGTGCCAAAAAGCTTCTTCTTTCCTGCAAAGCGGACAGTGCCCGAATTCACTTTACCGATTATCCGCCCGAAAATCCATCCAAACCGCCAATGCTTTGCATGCTTTTCAGAAAGCATTTGACAGGTTCTAAAATAACGGCAGTTACCCAGAACGGACTTGAAAGAATTGTTAAAATCTGTATAAACGCAATAAATGAGCTTGGCGATTCTGTTCGGTTAACTCTTGTGGTTGAAATAATGGGAAGATACAGCAATGTGATTCTGCTTAATGAAAACGGAAAAATTATTGATGCTCTGAAAAGGATAGATGAGAATAAATCTCAGGTAAGATGTATATTGCCCGGTGAGGTTTATGTTTCGCCGCCGCCGCAAAACAAGCTTAATCTTTTTTATGATGATGTTGAATTGATTAAAGGAAGAATCTATAAGAGCAATAAAACCCTTTCAAATGCGTTTCAGGATGCGGTAATGGGAGTTTCTCCGATTGTTTGTAGAGAATATGAAAATGGCGTAACGATTGAACAAATCAAAGAATATGCTGAAAATCCCATTCCGGTTGCAGTAATTAATGAAACGCCGATGGATTTTGCTTTTATGCCTATTGTGCAATACGGAAGCCTTGCAGAGCTGCGAGAGTTTGAAACCTTTTCGGCTCTTCTTGATTTTTTTTATTATGAAAAGGTCAGAGCAGACAGAATGCGCCAGCGCTCAGGTGATTTGTTTAAAAAGCTTCGGAATCTGCAGGAAAGAGCAGTCAGAAAAGCAGTTCATCGTGAAAAAGAACTGCTGGATTGTAAAGATAAGGATAAATACAGGATTTTTGGAGATTTGCTTTCAACAAATCAGTACAATCTTCAGAAGGGATTTCCTTATTATGATTTGGAAAATTATTATGATAACTGCAATATAATCCGTGTTCCTGCCGATGTAACACTGTCGCCGTCGCAGAATGCACAAAAATATTATAAGGAATACAGAAAAAAGCAAATTGCCGAAACAAAGCTTAATGATTTTATTGAGGATGCAAAAAAGGAGGCTGAATACCTTGAAACAGTTATTGACAGCCTTTCAAGAGCTGAAACGGACAGTGAGATAACAGAAATCAGAAATGAGCTTGCCGAAACAGGTTATCTGAAAAGAAAAAAAGATAAAAAGTCCAAAAATGTAAAGACATTAAAGCCTATGGAATATGAAAATGAAGAGGGCTTTAGAATCTTTGTAGGCAGAAATAATCTGATGAATGACAGGCTTACGCTGAAAATTTCAAAAAACTATGATTTGTGGTTTCATACAAAGGATACTCCGGGCTCACATGTTGTTGTTCAGAATGACGGAAGAGAGTTTACGGATAAAGTCATAAGAGAAGCGGCTATGCTTGCAGCCCGAAACAGCAAGGCAGGGGATTCATCAAATATTCCCGTTGATTATACTATAATTAAGAATGTAAAAAAGCCATCAGGTGCAAAGCCGGGTATGGTTATCTATACTGATTATAAAACAGAATTTGTAACTCCCAATACTGCGGAGCTTGAAAGGATAAAAAGAATTGTATAATATAGCAGTAATTCTTGCTGCGGGCAACGGCACAAGAATGGAAATGGACAAAAGCAAAATGCTTCTTGAAATCGGCGGTAAAACCGTTCTTGAAAGAAGTGTTGAGGCATTTTCGGAATTGCCTGAAATTGATGAAATTATTGTTGTCTGCCGTGAATGTGATATTGAAGCATTTTCCGAGGTTCTTACGGATGATGAAATTACTTTTGTTATTGGCGGCAGTACTCGTCAGCAGAGTGTAATGCATGCAGTTGAAACAATTGACGAATGTAATTATATTGTTATTCATGATGGTGCAAGACCGCTTGTAACGCAGAAAGCAATTATCAATACTCTGGATAAAGCGCAGCTGTATAATGCTGCTGCAACAGGGGTTGCTGTTAAGGATACACTCAAAATTGTTGATGATGATTTATCAATCGTCGGCACACCGAACAGAAATAATCTTGTTTCTATTCAGACACCGCAGATATTCAGGTTTGATCTTTATAAAAAAGCGCTTGAAAAGGCTGTTAAAGAAAAAATGGACTATACCGATGACTGCCAGCTTGTAGAAAAGCTCGGAGAAAAGGTTTATGCGGTGCTTGGCGATTATGATAATATCAAAATTACAACAAAAAGTGATATTCCGCTTGCAGAAAATATTTTAAAAACGAGAGGCGAGTTATGATGAGAATAGGGCATGGATATGATGTTCATAGATTTGCCGAAAACAGAAAATGTATAATCGGCGGTGTCGATGTTCCGTATGAAATGGGGCTTCTCGGTCACTCTGATGCAGATGTTCTGCTTCATGCAATTGCGGATGCGTTGCTTGGAGCAGCAGCAATGGGGGATATCGGTCATCTTTTTCCCGATACGGATAATGCCTATAAAGATGCAGACAGTCTTGTTCTTCTTGCTAAAACAGTTGAGGCTGTTGAATCAAAGGGTTATAAGGTTGGGAATATTGATGCAACGGTTATTGCACAGGCTCCGAAGCTTGCTCCTTATATAGAGAGTATGAGAGCAAATATCGCAAAAGCCTGTAATTGCGATATGGATTGTATTTCTGTTAAAGCTACAACGGAAGAGGGTCTTGGTTTTACAGGAACAAAACAGGGTATTGCCGCCCATGCTGTTTGCATAATTGAATAATTATTATTTCCTGCACATAGTTATTTGTGCAGGTTATTTTTATGTAATTTAAAGCTGTTTGCTTTTTTGCTGAAATATGGAGGGAGCAAAGTGTTGGATGATTTCAATATCATAGCCAATCAAATTATGTTATGCTGTTTTTATAACATATTTTTTGAAAAAATTGTTAACACTATTGACAAATGGAAAAATCTTGCTAAAATAGTAATTAGCACTCGGGTGCAAAGAGTGCTAACAATGAAATTAATTATTTATAATAGAGGTGAATCTTATGGCTATTAAACCACTTGCAGACAAAGTATTGCTTAGTCACGCAGAAGCGGAGGAAACAACAGCATCAGGTCTTTTTATTGCAGCATCAGCTCAGGAAAAGCCTGAATTTATGAATGTTGAGGCAGTAGGCCCGGGAACAGAGGAAAATCCAATGTCCGTTAAGGTAGGCGATAAAGTTATTATCACAAAGTACAGCGGAACAGAGGTTAAGGTTGATGGTGTGGAATACACGATTGCTTCTGTTAAAGACATTCTTGCAGTTATTGAATAATAGGAGGTTTTTTGAATTATGGCAAAAGATATTATTTATGGTGAAGAAGCACGCAAGGCTCTTCAAAGCGGTATTGATAAATTAGCTGCTACCGTTAAGATTACACTCGGTCCAAAGGGCAGAAATGTAGTTCTTGATAAAAAATACGGTGCACCGCTTATTACAAATGACGGTGTAACTATTGCAAAAGAAATTGAGCTTGATAATCCGTTTGAGAATATGGGTGCGCAGCTTGTTAAAGAGGTTTCTTCAAAAACAAATGATGATGCAGGCGATGGTACAACAACCGCTACACTTCTTGCACAGGCTCTTGTAAGAGAGGGGATGAAGAATGTAGCTGCCGGTGCTAACCCGATGGTTGTTAAAAATGGTATCAAGGCAGCAGTTGATGCAGCAGTTGATGCTGTTAAAGCTTCTTCGCAGCAGGTTAAGGGTAGTGATGATATTGCCCGTGTAGCAACCGTTTCGGCTGCTGATGAATATGTAGGCTCTCTTATTGCAGATGCTATGGATAAGGTTTCTGCTGATGGTGTTATTACGATTGAGGAATCCAAAACTGCTGATACAGTTTGTGAGGTTGTAGAGGGTATGCAGTTTGACCGCGGCTATATCAGCCCGTATATGGTAACGGATACCGATAAAATGGAAGCGGTTATTGATGATGCACTTCTTCTTATTACAGATAAGAAAATCTCTACTGTTCAGGATATACTTCCGCTTCTTGAGTCTGTTCTTAAAAGCGGTCAGAAGCTTGTAATTGTTGCTGAGGATGTTGAGGGCGAAGCGCTTCAGACCATTCTTCTCAATAAGCTTCGCGGAACATTTACCTGTGTATGTGTTAAAGCTCCCGGCTTTGGCGACAGAAGAAAGGATATGCTTCAGGATATCGCTGTTCTTACAGGCGGTCAGGTTATTACATCCGATCTCGGCATTGAGCTTAAGGATGCAACAATGGCTATGCTTGGTAAGGCTCGTCAGGTTAAGGTAACTAAGGAAAATACCATTATTGTTGACGGCGCAGGCTCAAGCGATGAAATCAAGGCTCGTGTAGGCCAGATTAAAACAGCTATTGAGGCAAGCACATCTGAATTTGATACAGAAAAGCTTCATGAGCGTCTTGCTAAAATGGCAGGCGGTGTTGCAGTAATCAAGGTTGGTGCTGCTACCGAAACAGAAATGAAAGAAAAGAAGCTTCGTATTGAGGATGCTCTTGCAGCCACAAAAGCGGCTGTTGAAGAGGGCATCGTTGCAGGCGGCGGTGTTGCTCTTATTAATGCCGTTCCTGCTGTAGAGGCTCTTCTTGATACGGATGATGCAGATTTTAAAACAGGTGTAGCAATTGTTCTTAAAGCACTTGAAGAGCCTGTTCGCCAGATTGCAGCTAATGCAGGTATGGAAGGCTCAATCATTGTTGATAAGATTAAAACATCAGATAAAAGCGGTTATGGCTTCAATTTCGCTACGAATGAATATTGCGATATGATTGAAAACGGAATTGTTGATCCTGCAAAGGTAACTCGTTCGGCAATTCAGAATGCTGCTTCTGTTGCAGCTATGGTGCTTACAACGGAAAGTCTTGTAACAGATATTAAGGACCCACAGGCTGATGCTGCCAACGCAGCTGCTATGGCAGCCGCAGCACAGGGTGGTATGTATTAAAAAACAAGGTGGCGTTTGCCACCTTGTTTTTTGTAAATTGTATTCAAATTGCTGCGGCTGCCCGATGCTTTAATACACTGAAAAAGAAAGGCTTTTGTGTCTTTCTTTTTTTATTGACTTGTTGGCTGTAGTTTGGTAAAATAAAACTGCGAAATCAATTGAATCTCTTTACCACAAAGTGTACATTTTTATCATTTGATAAAAATGCACGCTCTATTCAATGTACACTTTTGTGGTATGGTTTAATTGGTTTCGCGACTGCACGGGGCGTGCGTTTTATTGCACAGCTTCGGCTGTGCATTTTTTATTGAGGGTAATAAAATGGATTGTATTTTAATTGATTTGGAAAATGAAAAAGGAAAAATGCTTGAGGGAATCTCTTTGCTGAATCTATCCAAAAAGGATGAGATTGTAGTTTTTTACAGCCAATCTGTACCATATATTACTATGGAATTACATAAGGAATTTGAATCAATCAAAGCAAAAAAGGATTATATAAAGGTTGAAATAAACAAGGCAAATGCGCTTGATTTTCAGCTTTCAACCTATCTTGGTGCTTGTATACAGAAAAATCCAAAGTGCAATTATTATATTGTTTCAAACGATTGTGGTTATGATTGTGTTTGCCGTTTCTGGCAGAACAGAAATATTTCAGTTAAGAGAATTGAGCGATTCAGCTATTACAAAGTATAAATAAATCGGAAAATCTGTCATAAAATACTTATACTCTTCCTTTTATTGATATATTGCTGAATTTATGTTATTATTTTTCTTCGGAACGGAGGAATATAAATGAAGGTTATAAAAGAAAAATCCTTGGGCGTTTTAATCTGTATAGCTGTTGCCGGTTTGTCAACGCTGCTTGCCGGTTTTAATATCGGCAGCTTTTCCTTTGAGGTTATCGGTGCTCCTGTTTTTGCGATTCTGATTGGTATGCTTATTACTGCAATTTTTAAGAATTTTGCAGGCAGTAAAAAAATGAAAGCAGGCATTACCTTTACTTCAAAGAAAATTCTGCAGTGGGCAGTTATTATTTTGGGCTTTACGCTTAATATTAAAACGGTACTTTCTGTTGGCGGTAAAAGTCTTCCGGTTATTATCGCAACAATAGCGGTTTCGCTTGCTATGGCGGCAATTTTATGTAAGCTTTTGAAAGTTGATAAAAAAGTTTCAATTTTAGTTGGGGTAGGTTCTTCTATATGCGGCGGCTCAGCTATTGCTGCTACCGCTCCTGTTATTGATGCGGATGATGAGGAGATTGCGCAGTCTATTTCAGTTATCTTTTTATTCAATGTTATTGCTGCACTTATTTTTCCTGCTTTAGGCAATGCAATAGGGCTTACAAATGATGGATTTGCGCTTTTTGCAGGAACTGCAGTTAACGATACATCTTCTGTTACCGCTGCTGCATCGGCATGGGACAGTATGATGTCTACCAATGGTATGGTATTGGCGCAGGCTACAACGGTTAAGCTTACAAGAACGCTTGCGATTATACCGATAACGCTTACGCTTGCCTTTATAAGAACAAAGAATGCAAAAAAAGAAGGTACAGAGGGAGCAAAGGTTTCTCTTAATAAGATTTTTCCTTGGTTTATTCTTTATTTTGTAATCGCTTCACTTATAACTACCGTTGTTGCCCTTTTGCCATCAGGTACTTTTACGGATTTATATAATGATTATTTTGTAAGAGGTGCTAAGTGGCTTGCAAAATTCTTTATTGCTATGGCAATGTGCGCAATCGGTCTGAATACAAATATCGTAAATCTGATTAAAAAAGGCGGCAAACCGATTGCAATGGGCTTCTGCTGCTGGGTTGCAATTGCAGCTGTAAGCCTTGTTATGCAGCATGTTCTCGGCTATTGGTAATCAGTCACATTTTTTCATAAAATTTTTATATTTTGGGAGCAGATATGAAGTTAAAGAAAATGGATTATAGCTTTTCTGTTTGTAAGGTAAAAGATTATTCAATGGTTGATTTGGAAAGTGAATATTGTTTTATCGGGAAAACCGATGAAGAAAAGTCTTTGGTTTGTTTTACTGAAAGTGTGCCGAACAATGTAATATCGTGTGATAATAATTGGCGTGCTTTCAGAATAGAGGGAACATTGGATTTTTCATTAATAGGCATTCTTTCAGAAATATCATCATTGCTTGCTGAAAATAATATCGGCATTTTTGCTGTTTCAACCTTTAACACAGATTATTTTTTTGTAAAAGAAAAAGATTTCCAAAAAGCATTAAATGTTCTGTCCGTTAACAGATATGAAATTCTTTAGTATAAGTACGCTGTTGGGAAAATAATAGTATTGTTGTTTCAAACATGTAAACATTATTTTCAGGAAAATTGTTGACAAACAAAATTTCTTGTATTATACTTTTTATTAATATAGAAACACGCAGACGAGAACAAAAATCAGTTCCAATCTTTTTCGCAGAGAGCAGGCGGTCGGTGTAAGCCTGCAGAAAGAAAGCTGTAATATCCTCTCCGAGTGGCTGCGCTGAATATCAGTAAGTGCAGACGGCAGCCTCCGTTATAACGGCAGTGAATGTTTGTTCATATCAAGTGCATCAGTATTGATGAATTAGAGTGGTACCACGGTATATTATATCGCCTCTTTGCCTTAGGGCAGAGAGGTGTTTTTTATTGCCTTCCTTATTAAAGTGAGGAGGAATTGCTTGCGATGGAGGAATTCATTGCTGCATAACTATATTATGAATTTTGAAAGGAGAAAACTTATGAAAAATTGTGTTGAAATTCGCTGGCACGGCAGAGGCGGACAGGGTGCAAAAACCGCTGCTCTTCTTCTTGCGGATGTTGCATTTAAGACAGGCAGTTATGTTCAGGGCTTTCCTGAATACGGACCTGAGCGTATGGGTGCGCCGATTACGGCGTATAATCGAATAAGCCCTGATGAAATCAGAGTGCATTCAAATATTTACCATCCGGATTATGTTGTTGTAGTTGATGAAAGTCTTCTTGAATCTATTGATGTAACAGAGGGCTTGAACCCTGAAGGTGCAATTCTGATTAACACCTCAAAATCCAAGGATGAAATAGAAAAGCATTTGAACGGCTATAATGGCAAGGTGTTTACGATTGATGCCCGCAAGGTATCCGTTGCCTGTCTTGGTAAATATTTCCCGAATACTCCGATGCTTGCAGGTATTGTTAAGATTACAGGTGTTATGGAATGGGATAAGTTTCTTACTGAGATGGAAGCTTCTTTTAAACATAAGTTCTCATCCAAGCCTGAGGTTATTGGGGGCAATATGAATGCGCTTAAAATGGCTTACGATGAGGTTAAATAGGAGGTTGGTGCAATATGAAATCAGATCTTAATAAATTAAATTTAGAATGTAAATGGCAGGATTTAACAGAGGGTATGCAGATATACGGCTCTATGACCTCTGAAGAATTTAATACAGGTGAATGGACCTCAGTTAAGCCGGAGCTTCACGAGGATTTGTGTGTTCATTGTCTTTTGTGCATTCCTGTTTGCCCGGACAGCGTTATACCTGTTGTAGACGGCAAGCGTGGTGCGTTTGATTATGACCATTGCAAGGGCTGCGGCATTTGCGTTAAAGCCTGTCACACAGGTGCAATAACAATGAAAGGAGTAAAATGATATGGCTAAAAGAGATCGTTTAAGCGGTAATGAAGCAGTTGCAGAGGCGCTTCGTCAGATTAACCCTGATGTTATGGCTGCCTTTCCGATTACTCCTTCAACTGAAATTCCGCAGTATTTTTCAAAATTAGTTGCAAACGGAAAAGTGGATTCCGAGTTTATTCCTGTTGAATCAGAGCATTCGGCTATGTCAGCCGTTATCGGTTCCGAAGCTGCGGGCGCTCGTTCGGTAACAGCAACCTCATCAGCAGGTCTTGCACTTATGTGGGAAGAACTCTATCTTGCAGCTTCAAACAGATTACCGTGCGTACTTACTCTTGTAAACAGAGCATTATCAGGTCCGATTAATATCAACTGCGACCATAGTGATTCCATGGGTGCAAGAGATGCAGGATGGATTCAGATTTATGCTGAAAACAATCAGGAGGTCTATGATAATCTTGTTATGGCATACAGAATAGGCGAGCATAAGGATGTTATGCTTCCGGTTATGATTTGTCAGGATGGATTCATTACCTCTCACGCAGTAGAAAATATTAATCTTCTTGAGGATAAAGAGGTAAAGGACTTTGTCGGCGAATATGAGCCTGAAAACTATCTGCTTAATCCTGAATGTCCTATGGCTGTCGGTCCTTACAGTGTTTCAAATTATTATTTTGAAGCGAAAAGAGCACAGGCAGAGGCACTTAAAAATTCAAAGCAGGTTGTGCTTGATGTTGCAAAAGAATACAAAACAATCAGTGGCAGAGAGTATGGACTTTTTGAAGAATATAAAATGGAGGATGCCGAGGAAGCAGTGGTTATCATCGGTTCAGCAGCCGGTACAACTAAGGATGCAGTTGATGAATTAAGGGCACAGGGCAAAAAGGCAGGTCTGATTAAAATCCGCCTTTTCCGTCCGTTCCCGGGCAGTGAAATTGCCGAGGCTCTGAAGAATGTTAAGGCAGTTGCTCTTATGGACAGAACCGAAAGCTACAATGATTGCAGCGGACCTATCGGTTCAGAGGTTACAACTGCTCTTTACAGAGCAAAATCAGACTGCCTTGCCGTAAACTATGTTTACGGTCTCGGAGGCAGAGATGTTAAGGTTGAAGATATGATCGGCATATACAGCGAGCTTGAAAAAATCGCCGAAGCAGGCGAGGTTACAGAGCCATATCGCTATATGGGCGTAAGAGAATAAGGAGGTGCTTTTCAATGTATAATTTTAAAGAGTTTATCGGCAGAGAAGAGCGTCTTGCCGGCGGTCACAGAATGTGCGCAGGCTGCGGCGGAACAATTGCTGTAAGAAATGTGCTTAAGGCATTAAAACCGGGCGACAAGGCTGTTATCGGTAATGCAACAGGCTGTCTGGAGGTTTCATCATTTATGTATCCTTATACAGCTTATAAGGATAGCTATATCCATAATGCATTTGAAAATGCAGGTGCAACAATGAGCGGTGTTGAGGGTGCATATAATGTATTAAGGCGTAAGGGCAAGCTTGATGATACCTATAAGTTTATTACCTTCGGCGGCGACGGCGGTACATACGATATCGGATTCCAGTCTCTTTCAGGTGCTATGGAGCGTAATCATGATATGGTTTATGTTTGCTATGATAACGGTGCTTATATGAATACAGGAATTCAGCGTTCCTCTGCAACACCAATGTTTGCAGATACTACAACAACGCCTGTAGGCTTTGAATCAAACGGGAAAACACAGTACAGAAAGGATTTGTCTGCTATTATCGCAGAGCATAAGGTGCCTTATGTTGCACAGACTACTTTTCTTGCAAATTTCCGCGATTTGCATGTAAAGGCTGAAAAGGCTATTTATACAAAGGGTGCAGCATTTCTTAATATTATGGCTCCTTGTCCGCGCGGCTGGAGATATAACACTTGGGATATTATGGAAATCTGTAAGCTTGCAGTTGAAACCCGCTACTGGCCTTTGTTTGAAGTTGTAGACGGAAGATGGATACTCAACTATCAGCCAAGAAATTATGTTCCGATTGAAGAGTGGCTTGTTAAGCAGGGAAGATTCAAGCATATGTTCAAGCCGGAAAATGAATGGATGATTGAAGCCTTCCAGAAAGAGGTTGACCGCCGTTGGTCTGAACTTCTGAATCGCTGCGAAGAGGTACGCGGTGCTTAACCGAATATAAAAATTTTAGGAGCGATTGTTTTGTCGCTCCTTTTTCTTTATTTATATAATTGACTTTTTGTTTTATTATGATAAAATAAATATGCCACACAGTTTAATATCTTCTAAAGCAGGCATACTATCGGTAAAAGCGTATGCTTTGATTTGTCATTTCCTGCTTTGGAGTGAACTGTGTGGCAACAGAAGTCAGGCTGCGTTTTTCAGTGCGTAGCTTCGGCTGCGTACTTTTTTTAAGGAGATGTGAATATGAAACTGGAAATGAAAAACATCTGCAAAAGCTTCGGCGAAAAGCGGGTGCTTAACAATGTATCTCTTACAGCCGAGGGCGGAAAAGCCTTTGGTCTGCTTGGCAGAAACGGTGCCGGCAAAACAACATCCATACGAATTCTTATGAATGTTTTTTCGGCAAACAGCGGAGAAATTCTTTTAAACGGAAAACAAATGGATTATAATTCTGTGAAATTTGGTTATCTGCCGGAAGAAAGAGGTCTTTATCCGAAGAAGAAAATTATTGATCAGCTTGTTTATTTTGCAGAACTGAAGGGCATGAAGAAAAATGATGCTGTTAAAGCGGTTGATTATTGGCTTGAACGCCTTAGTATGCAGGAATACAGAAATAAGCGCTTAGATACTTTGTCTAAAGGTAATCAGCAGAAAATTCAGCTGATTACTGCTCTTGCTCATAATCCGCAGATTATTATTCTTGATGAGCCGTTTTCAGGTCTGGATCCGGTAAATGCCATGCTTCTTAAGGATGTTGTCAAGGAAGAAATTGAAAAAGGCAAAATTATTTTCTTTTCAAGCCATCAGATGAATTATATTGAGGAATTTTGTAATGATATTGCTATTCTTAATAACGGAATGGTTGCCGTTTCGGGCAATCTGCACAGCATTAAGCGTAATTATCCGCAAAATAAGCTGATTGTTCGTTCTGATGATAATAATAAAATTATTTCGGAATACAATGCCGCTTTATATAATAATGATTCGGTTTTAATTACTCTTTCATCTCCCGAAGATAAGCAATCTGTTATGAAACAGCTTACGGAAAAATACAATATTGATGAAATAAAGGTGTTTGAGCCGACACTTAATGATATTTTTGTTGAGTATGCAAGCGATAATAAAGAAGGGGAGTGTGAATAATGAAACAGTTTGGTAAAATTCTCAAATTTGAGCTGAAAGGCTATTTGAAAAATAAGGTTTTTCTTGGTGTAACGATATTTATGATTGCTGCAATAATCGGTGTTTTGTTTTTTCCTAGATTATCCGCAAATCTTGGCAGTGATGAAACAGGAAATGCTGAAAATCTGCCTGTTATGCTTGTGCATTGTGATAACGCAGAAAATGAATCTGTTATCACAGAAGCATTTGTATCGGCCTTTACTGATTACGAGGTAGTTGCAGCTGAAGATAATGAAGAAGAAATAAAGCAGCAAATCGTTGATGAAAATGCAGAGTGTGCATTTGTTATCAAATCCTTAACTGAATATACATATTATGTAAATGATCTTGCGCTTTATGATGCCAACACTGCTGTTGCTGATGAAGTTCTTAAATCAGCCTATCAGATGTCGGCAATGATTGAACACGGAATTCCTGCTGATGAGGCTAATCAGATTTTGAATTTTCAGATTGAGCATACCTCTGTTACGCTCGGAAAAGACCAGATGCAGAATTTCTTTTATGCTTATATTATGATTTTTGCACTTTATATGGTTATTCTTATCTATGGTCAGATGGTAGCAACGAATGTTGCTTCGGAAAAAAGCTCCCGTGCCATGGAACTGCTGATAACAAGTGTTCATCCGATAAGTATGATATTCGGAAAGGTTGTTTCTTCGTGTCTTGCAGGTCTTATTCAGCTTGTTTCGGTTTTCGGAACTGCTTTTATATGCTATAATATAAATAAATCCTATTTATCCGATGTTGATATTGTTTCTTCAATATTTAATATGCCTGTTCATATCCTGTTGTATATGCTCGTTTTCTTTTTGCTTGGATTTTTCCTTTATGCCTTTTTATATGGCGCAATCGGTTCAACCGCTTCCAAGCTTGAGGATATAAATACTTCGGTTATGCCTGTTACTTTTTTGTTTATCATTGCGTTTATCGTGGATGTTTTCTCACTCGCTTCAGGCTCGGTAGACAGTGTTTTGATGAAAGTTTGCTCATATATCCCGTTTACTTCACCGATTGTTATGTTTACCCGAATCGCCATGAGCAGCGTTTCTGTTTATGAAATAGCTATATCAATCGTAATTTTAATTGCTTCGGTTATTGGTGTTGGTTTTATTTCTGCAAAGATTTATCGTGCCGGTGTTTTACTGTATGGAGCACCACCTAAGCTTTCTTCAATAATTAAGGCAATAAGAAAAGCATAAAAAATAAAGGCTTGTTAAACAAGCCTTTATTTTTTCCATAAAATCAATAAATTTTTTTATAATGATGGAGATTATATGACAGTTTAATGATTGAATAAACAAGAAAAATGATTATACCGTACTATGTGTTCGGTTATATATCAGAATTGCAGTGGATATTAATGGCCTGACAACATTCAAAGCATAAATTTTCTTTTTTCTTTGTCAGTAAACTTTCTGTCAATTTATAATTTTCCTTATTACATCTGGAATTTCTTTATGTATTCATCAATACAGCTTTCAATGATTGCTTCGGCAGCATCTCTGTTTTTTACTTCGGTAACAGAGGTGCTTTTATCATTTTCCAGTGTTTTGTAAACCTCAAAAAAGTGCTTTATCTCATCAAAACGATGATTCGGAAGCTGATCAATATTTTTATAACAGTTGTAATTCGGATCATTAACCGGAACGGCAATTATTTTTTCATCTTTTGCTCCGTTATCCTCCATAATAAGAACACCGATCGGTGCGCATTCAACAATGGTCATCGGTTGAATTTTTTCACTGCAAAGAACAAGCACATCCAGCGGATCATTATCGCTTGCATAGGTTCTCGGAATAAAGCCGTAGTTGGCAGGGTAGTGGGTTGAGGTAAATAAAACTCTGTCTAATTTCAGCATACCTGTTTCCTTGTCAAGCTCGTATTTGTTTTTTCCGCCCTTTGAAATTTCAATAACCGCATAAAATCTGTCTTTTCTGATTCGTTTCGGAGATATATTGTGCCAAATGTTCATAATAATTCCTCGCTTTCTGATATAATTTTATCATTATACTTCATTAAATACAATATTTTGTTGAAAGTTCCGTTATATTTTTATATAATAATCATCAGTTTTTAATTAAGAGGATCATTATGAAAGATAATAAGCTGAAAACAATTCAATATGCCCTGACAAAATCGCTTCCTGTTTTGTTTGGATATCTATTTCTTGGTTCTGCCTTCGGTATTATGTTGTATGATGCAGGATACAATGTTATTTGGGCAGTTTTAATTTCCTTGGTGGTTTATGCCGGATCGGGACAGTTTCTGCTTGTTTCTCTCTTAAGTACTGCCGCCTCTCTTCCAACGGTTGCTTTGATGACCCTGTTTGTTAATTCCCGCCATATTTTCTATGGACTTTCATATATTGAGGTCTTTAAAAAAGGCGGCTGGCGGTATCCGTTTATGATTTTTTCCTTAACGGATGAAACATATTCTGTTAATACATCCATTAAAACGGTTCCGAATGATGTTAATGAGGTTAGAGCAAGATATTTTATCGGGCTTTTTGACCATGTTTATTGGATAATCGGAACGATAATCGGTTCTCTTGCAGGGCAGCTTATCCCGATTGATTTTACAGGCGTTGATTTTTCAATGACTGCACTGTTTGTTGTGATTTATATAGATCAGATGCTTGTTTCCAAAAATAAGATAACAGGAATCATCGGCATTGTCTGCGCTGTTCTTTGTCTGATCATTTTCGGTGCAGATAAGTTTCTTCTTCCGTCTCTTATTCTTACAGTTGCATTGCTGTCGGCAATGAAGCCGTTTGTAGATAAAAAGGAGGTAATATGAATATGCCTCTTTCAAATATTCAGGTTATTATTATGATTGCTGTTGCTGCAGTATGCACGTTTGCTACAAGATTGATCCCGTTTGCACTCTTCGGAGGAAAAAAGGAGGTTCCGAAATTTGTAAAATATCTTGGCAATATTCTGCCGACTGCAATTATAGGTGTGCTTATTGTTTACTGTCTTTCTGATTTTACAGGCGGAGATGTCAATGTTATAGCGCCTAAGCTTATCGCTGTTGTTTTAACTGCCGGTGTTCATTTTTGGAAAAGAAACACCCTTTTAAGCATATCGGCAGGTACTATAAGCTATATGTTGCTGCTTCATTTTGTTTTTGTGTAAAAAATATCCTGCACGCCATTTGTGCAGGATATTTTTTATTCAATGATTCCTCCGCCTATAACATAGTCGTTATCATAAACAACTGCGGATTGACCTTTGGTAATTGCTCTCTGAGGCTCGTCAAAAACAATTTTTATCCGATTATCCGGAAGCGGATAAACTGTACATGGTTGTTCTTTCATATTGTATCTGATTTTAGCATTTGCCTTAAATTTTGTATTCGGATTTTCAATGCTTACCCAGTTAAAATCGGAAACAAAAACCTCTTTTTCAAAAAGCTCTTCATTGGTACAAAGAATAACCTCGTTTGTATCAATGTTTTTTTCGCAGACATACATAGGTTGGGGAAGAGCAAGCCCTAATCCTTTTCGTTGCCCGATTGTGTATTTAATAATGCCTTGATGTGTTCCTAAAATGCTTCCGTTTTTATCTTTAAAATAACCTTTTTTAAATTTTTCGCCTGTATAGCTTTCTATGAATTTAAAATAATCGCCGTCAGGAACAAAGCAGATATCCTGACTTTCCTTTTTGTCCGAATTATCAAAGCTAAGACCTTCGGCATATTTTCTTGCGTTTTCCTTGCTCATATTCCCAAGCGGAAAAATCGTTTTGGAAAGCTGCTTTTGTGTTAGTCCGTAAAGAACATAGCTTTGGTCCTTGGATAAGTCAGCGGCTTTCTTAAGGCAGTATCTTCCGTTTCTGTATTCAATTTTTACATAGTGACCTGTTGCAATTCCGTCACATCCGAATTTTTCAGCAGCCTCAAGAAGCTTTCCGAATTTCATAACCTTATTGCATACGATGCAGGGATTCGGCGTTCCTCCGTTTTTGTATGTATCTATAAAGTCCTTAATAACGGAGTTTTTAAAATCCTCTTCAAAATCAAGAAGATGAAATGGTATGCCGATTTTTTTGCAGATGTTTTCCGCATCTCTTAAATCTGTTTCTTTACTGCAGTAAAGCTTCATCGTTGCGCCGACAGCTTCATATTCATTTGCTGTTATTCCGGCTGCAACGGAGCTGTCAACGCCGCCCGAAAGAGCAATAAGTATCTTTTTCATATTGTATTCTTTGCCTCTATTGACTTAAATTATCAATTATACTAAAATAATTGTGCTGTTATTATACAACAATAAATAAAAAAAATAAAGGAGTTTAATTATGCCGTTCATCAATACGAACACGAATGTTGAAATTTCAAAGGAAAAAGAAATTGCTTTAAAGACAAGACTGGGCAAAGCAATAGAAATTTTAGGAAAAAGCGAAAGCTGGCTTATGATTAGTTTTAAAGACAAATGCGCAATGTACTTTAAGGGAGAGGAAGCTCCTATGGCTTTTGTAGATATTTCCGTGTTCGGAAAATCAACAGATGCTCAATGTATGGAAATGACAAAAGAGATATGCCGTATTTTTGAAGAAGAGCTTTCCATACCCGCAGATAAGCTTTATGTTAAATACAACGGCTCAACACAATGGGGCTGGAATAATATGAATTTCTAAGGAGAAGTAATGCCTATTTCAGTAATGATAAAGCCGTCCTCCTCCGCGTGCAATCTGAAATGTAAATATTGCTTTTATGCCTCACTTTCTTCAGAACGAGAGGCATATTCAAAGGGCTTTATGAGCATTGAAACTGCTGAAAATATTATTAAATCAGCCGTTGAATATACGAAAGGTACGGAAATAATATTTACCTTTCAGGGCGGTGAACCGATGCTTTCAAAGCTTGATTTTTACGAAGCCTTTGTTGCACTTATAAGAAAATATAATACATATAATTCCAGGATTACCTATTGCCTTCAGACAAACGGAACACTGATAAATGAAGATTGGTGCAGATTTTTTAAAGATAATAATTTTCTTATCGGTGTATCTTTGGACGGAAATGAAAAGCAAAATGAATATCGTGTTTATCAGGATGGTTCTCCATCCTTTGATGATGTATTAAACGGAATTGAATTGCTTAAAAAGTATAAGGTTCAGTTTAATGTTCTGTCTGTAGTAACAAAGCAGCTTTCCAATTCTGTTCGGGATAATTATAAATTTATGAAAAAGAATAATATTCATAATTTTCAGTATATCAATTGCTTAAAACCGTTTAATGAAGCTTCAGATGATGATTTGTATATGAGTAATGACGATTATTCGTTTTTCCTTGAAAAGGCTTTCAGACTGTATTACAACGATAATATGATGGGGAATCGGGTGTCTGTCCGCTCATTTGATAATTATCTTCTTCTTCTTCGCGGCAGAAATGCCGAGCAGTGCGGTATGAACGGCTTTTGTTCAACACAGTTTGTTGTTGAAGGGGATGGTACGGTTTATCCCTGTGATTTTTACTGCACTGATGAGTGGGAGCTGGGAAATATAAATGACATATCATTTTCCGAAATGAATGTCGGCAAAAAGGCAAAAGGCTTTGTCAAAGAAAGCTTTAATGTGAATGATGAATGTAAAAAATGTGCTTTTTTTGCATTATGCAGGGGCGGGGGATGTAAGCGAAACAGGCTTGATACAAATTTCTGCGGAGCATATAAAAAGTTTTTCTCATCATCCCTTAATATGATTAGGGATTTGAGCAAAATATTATAAGAAAAAGTGTGGAAATAGATTAAATTTTAACTTTTTTGTGTCTTTTTTATAAATAATGTATAATTTTTATTGCTAATTAATTAAAAATATGTTAAATTATTTAAGCTATAAAATTTTTAGAAAAAAAGGGGTAGAAAAATGGCAGGAAATTCATTAAAACAAAAAGCTTTGTCTCTATTTGAGCAGGTCAAGTATTATTGGAATGATCCGCCGAAGGGCAGATTTATTCCTTTCAGAGAAATTGCTTCCTATGCAGGCGGTGGTATCGGTGCATATTTAATTATTAATATTGCTACTGCATGTCTTCTTTCAACAAATAATACACTTATTTCAAGTTCGCTCGGTGTTGATCCGACACATATGTACATACTTTACGTAATAGCAGTGCTTGCAAATATTCCGCTTACTGCTATTCGTGCTAATATTATCGATAATACACGAAGCAAGGCTGGTAAATATCGTCCGTATATATTAAATATGGGATTACCTACCGCCATTGTTTCCATTTTAATGGTTTGGTTTCCGTATGATAAGCTCGAAGTAGTTTTCGGAACAGGTATGCTTTTTGGCGAAACAAGGGGATATATTGCAAAATGCGCCTTGATTCTGATTTTTAATTTATTTCTTCATTTTTTCTACTATTTTTTCTATGATGCTTATGAAAATTTAATTCATGTTATGTCTCCGAATACGCAGGAAAGAGCGGATGTAACATCAATTAAGAGCGTTGTCTATTCCTTCGGACCGACAATTGTTCAGCTTATCGTTCCGCTTATTGCTGCAAACGTATTTCATTCAAATACTACGGATATCCGTGTTTACAGATTGGTTTATCCGATTCTTTCCATTCTTGGTATTCTTCTCTGTATTGTTGTTTATAAAAACACGGAAGAAAGAATTGTTCAGGCAAGAACACATGTAGTGCAGATTAAGTTTATTGATGCTTTGAAGGAAGTTGCCAAGAACAAGTATTTCTGGATTATTTCACTTGCCGGTTGGATCGGATTTTTGGAAGCTTCCTACAGCAATATCCTTAACTGGGTTTATAACTACGGCGGTGTTTGCTCGGGTAATGTATTCGCACTTGTTACAACGCTTTATGGAAATGCTTCGCTCTGGGGAATGATACTGGCTCCGTTCTGTATCCGCAAATGGGGTAAAAAAGCTGTTCTTGTAGTAACCAATATCTTTAATATTATATTTATACTGATGCTTCTGCCATCAATCAAGGCAAATCCCAGTGCAGTTATTTGGCTTGTTTTGGGATGTATGTATCTTAACGCATTTATGGGTTCGTTTGCTCATATTCTTAATCCGGCTATTCAGGCAGATATTCGTGATTATCAGCAGTATAAAACCGGTGAAAGAATTGACGGTATGTTCTCTGCCGTTGCAACAATCGGTACAGTAATCGGTCTTGTAACTTCTTCCGTTCTTCCGTTCATTTATGAAAGAGGCGGAATTACGAAGGATAACGCTGCTGCCGTTACATCTAACCCTGAAATTCTAAACAGAATGATGGGTGACGGAAAAACGGTTGGGACTATTCTTTCTGAGCAGCTTGCTAATGGTCAGGATAATTTCAATAACGCATATTCAGCATTATATGATCCGGATGTTCTGTACCCGCTTCTCAGCGCTCTGATTCTGATTTCAGCTTTTGGTGCATTGTTAAATGTTGTTCCTTATTTCTGGTATGATTTTACGGAGAAAAGACAAAAGGGTGTTATCAAGGTTCTTCAGGTAAGAGCTATGTTTGAGGATTACGGCAACCATGCACTTGATGATCATCGGCTTGTTGAAGCAATTGATATGGTTCGTGAAGCAAGAGAAATGGCGGCTTCAGAGGCAAAGCCTGTCAGCAAGGAAATGTATAAATCCGTTTCTGATAAAGAAGAACGCAAGGCTGCTAAGAAAGCGTATAAGGAAGCTCTGATATTTAATGAAAATATAGATATATCAAAGTTTGTCTGTGCAGAGCTTGATAAGTTTGATACACCTGCTGTTCAGCATCAGGTATTTGTTAATACCTCAATTTATGAGCAGGGTCTTGAGGGTATAAAAAATGCTTCAATGGATGAGTTGAAAGAGAACCTTGCCAAGGCTAAGGCGCTTCCGGCAAATACGCAGGATGAAAAAGAACTCAGAAAGTTTTCTGTTGAAATTGCCAAAAAGCAGATTGCATCTAAAAAAGCATATAACAAATATTTCGGAAACATTAAAGAATTTGTTGAGCCGGATATGGATGCTCTTCTCAAACTGTTTGATGAGGAAGATGATTATAACTCCAAAATTGCCGAACTGGTTAAGGAAAAAGAAATTGCCCGCAAGGCTAAGGAGCCTTCCATTATCGCAAATTGCAATGCTCAGATTAAAGAGCTTGAAATCAAGCGTAAGGCAGTTCGTAAGTCATCTAAAGTTCTTGCAGATGAGTTTGCTGAATTCAATCGTGCTGCCAAGGCTTATACAGATGCAAGAAAGCTACTTACTCAGCAGGAAAACTTTAAGCATTTTGATGAAATAGCTGCACTTTATGATGAAGCTAAGGCAAATGCTGAAGAAAAAGACCGCATTAAGGCTGAAAAGATTGCTGCAAAGCGTGCTGAAGAAGAGGCAGAGCTTGAAGCAAAAAAAGCAGCTAAGGCTCAGAAAAAAGCAAATAAGAAAGACAAATAATAATTTTAATTAAACGAAAACCTCATTTTCACATAGTATGTAGAAAGTGAGGTTTTTATTATGTATTTATATATAAAGGTTGGTTCTATAACAAATGCACAGCGTGCAAAAACCGTTTTAAATAAAAATAAGATTAAAGCCTCTGTTAAAAGACTTGAAAATCCAAAGCCCGGAGATGGCTGCGGATATGTTGTAAAAGCAGAGGAAAGCGATAGAAATATAATGGAAATTCTTGAGAAAAACGCAATAAGAGTTCTGGGGTATGAAAGGAATTGATATATCTTGATAATGGGGCAACATCTTATCCAAAGCCCCCAAATGTTTTGTCAAGCTCAATGAATGCCTTAAAAAATTTCAGTTTTAATTCAGGCAGAGGCGGATATTCTGCATCTGTTAATACAGCTGAAAAAATTTATTCCGTTCGTGAAAGAATAGGGAATATGTTTAATTTTGAGCCGCAGAATGTTGCATTTACTTTAAACTGCACAATGGCTTTAAATATGGCAATAAAGGGAAGTGTAAAAAAAGGTGATCATATAATTATTTCCTCGCTTGAGCATAATGCTGTATGGAGAGTGGTTAATCATCTTAAAAATAACGGCACTGCAGCTTTTGATATCGCTGATTTCAGCTTTGATGAAGAAGAAACAGTAAGAAATTTTGAACGGCTTATAAGACCGAATACAAGCCTTATTGTGTGTATGGCTGCTTCCAATGTTTTCGGCGTTGCTTTTCCGATTGAAAAAATCGGTGAAATTGCGAAAAGGCACAGAATCAGATTTATTGTTGATGCTGCTCAGGCAGCCGGAATTATTCCGATTGATTCAGATAAGTGTAATATTGATATTCTTTGTGCGCCGGGTCATAAATGTCTTTTCGGAAATATGGGAACAGGCTTTCTTGCCGTTAAAAATGATGTTTACCTTGATACGATTATTGACGGCGGTACCGGAAGTGAATCAATTAACCCGAATCAGCCTGATTTTCTGCCCGATAGGCTTGAGGCGGGAACACTCAATAACAGCGGAATACTTTCTCTTGGGGCAGGTATTGATTTTATTCATTCAAAGGGAATAGATAATATTTATAATCATGAGTTAAAGATTACTGATTTTCTTTATCATTGTTTGTCTGAAAATGACAATGCCGTTCTTTATTGTCCAAAGCCGGAAAAATACAAATCTGCCCCTATAATTTCATTTAATTATAAGGACTATGCAAGTGAAAAAACAGCATCTCTTCTTGCGGAAAAAAATATTGCTGTAAGAGCAGGGCTTCATTGCTCTCCGCTTGCTCACAGCTTTTTTAGAACGATTGACAGGGGAACGGTTCGTCTTTCTCCTTCCGTGTTTACAACCGTAAGAGATTGTGAAAATTTTTTAAATAGATTAAAAAAAATTTGATTTCGACTTTATTATTATAATTTAATATGTTAAAATAGATATAATAAATCTAAAAGGAAGTTTTTTATGCTGGATACCATAACAGATTTTTTTAATAGAATACTGAGTGTGTTTTCAACATTCCGATTTTCTGATTTTCTTGATATCGTTCTTGTTGCTGTTATTATATATATTTGTGTTCGTATAATCAGAGAGACCAGAGCAATGCAGCTCATTAAGGGCATATTTTTCCTTGCGTGTGTTTATATTATTGTAAGTCTTCTGGATATGGAGGCTTCAACCTATATGTTTGAATCAATTTTTTCAAACATATTACTTATAATCGCTGTTATTTTCGCCCCTGAGCTTCGCAGTATTCTTGAATCCATCGGTAAGGGAACAACAAGAAAGAGCCTTAAATCAATTATCCATCCTGATGTTGCGGTAGGGCTTGCTGCTATTGAAGAGGGAATAGAGGCAGTTATTAAGGCCTGTTCAAATATGAGTGACGATAAAACCGGAGCATTAATTGTTTTTGAAAATCAGACTTTGATTGGAAATGTTATAGACAGTGGAACGATTATCAATGCTAAGCCTACGCGTGCACTTATTGAAAGCATATTTTTCCCTAAAACACCGCTTCATGACGGAGCTATGGTTATCAGAGACGGTAAGGTGTATGCGGCAGGCTGTATTCTACCTTTAACAAAGAAGGATGTTATTTCTTCTTACGGAACTCGTCATCGTGCTGCAATCGGTCTTTCTGAGGAAAGCGATGCAGTTATCGTTGTTGTATCGGAGGAAACAGGGGCAATTTCAGTTGCAAGAGGCGGAACAATAACAAGCGATATCTCAGATGGTGATTTAAGAGATATTCTTATGAATACATTTATTCCAAATGATTCTTCTGCCGGAGACAAGATGTTTGCAAAGCTTGTAAGGAGGAAGAGGAAATAATGGCTGATATTAAGAAAAAGCATAAATTTTCATTCAGAAAGCTTGTATATAATGATAGATATCTTATTGCTTGTTCTATTATTGCTGCTGTTGTTATTTGGGTTGTAACCTCAATGAATTTAAGTCCTGAAACTACAAAAAAAATTACTGTTCCGGTAAGCATTGATTTTACGGATACGCTTGCTGAGCAGCTGGGTATTGATTATTACGGCAACAGTGAATTAACAGTAGAGGTAACGATTTCCTGTAAAAAATATCTCGCTAAGGATATTGATGAAACAGATATAAACGCTTCTCTTCAGACCAGCAATGTAACCTCTACAGGCTATCTTTCCGTACCGATTGAAGTAACTCCTGCCGATAATAATGCGGAATTCTCCATAGCAAGCTATTTTCCTGCAAGTGCGCAGGGTTACTACGATGTTGCGCAACAGCAAACGCTTCCGCTTGAACTGAATTATACAAACGAAAGCTTTGCGGCAGACGGATATGTTGTCGGCGATGTGGCAATAAACCAAAATATGGTTATTGTGGATGGACCAAGAACTTATATGTCTAATGTTGCAAAGGTTGTTGCAGATATAACGCTTGAGAATGGATTGACAGAATCTCAGCGAATTGATTTGCAGCCTAAGGCTGTTGATGAAAACGGAAATCCGGTAAATTATGTAAGTGTGAATATTCCGGAGGGTGAAAATGTTGTAGCAACGATTCCGATTCTTAAGGTACAGAATCTTAAGCCTGCGGTCTCTTTTGTATCTGGACCTGAGAATGCTGCTGATTTTCTGGATGTTGATTATTCAGTAAATACAATTCAGGTCGGAGCGCTTGAAAGCTCTGATTTGAAAGTGCTTAATCTCGGCAATATTTCTTTCGCTGAGCTTAATATAGGCAAAAATGAGTTTGAATTTGAAACGGATAAAATAAGCGGAATAAAGGTGCTTGACGGTACAGAGAAAATTGTAGTAACCGTTACTGTTCCGGATGATTATGCAACAAAGGATATCTCTATTTACAGAAGGGATATCAAGCCCGAGTTGGATAATTATAATGTAGATATAACAGGTATTTCTTCAAATACAATTAGAATTGTTGCAAACGAGAGTGTGATTGACACAATTGATAAATCAAGTCTGGTACTTTCGCTTGCTCCGTTGGATGGCGAGGATACGATTAATGAAAAAACCGCTGTATGCAAACTTTCCGTGGCAGTAAATACACAGGGAAACAGCTGGGTTATCGGCACATATACAGTGAATGTAAATGTAACTCCAAAAGATAAATAGTGTTAAAAAAGGACTTCAGATGAAGTCCTTTTTGTTGTATGCCAAAACCACGCGTCTAACGCGTGGTTTTGGCATACAATAAGACGAAGCAAGAATTTGCTTCGTCTTTAATAATATCTATTTAGGTTTCTATTTAGTATTTATAGAACAAAGAAACCTTCTGCGCTTTACTATATCGATAAACGGATAGTACAATTCCAAGCGTTATATAAATGCTTAAGCTTGAAGATCCTCCCGAAGAAAACAGCGGAAGTGTGATACCGATACACGGTAGAAGCGAAAGCTCCATTCCTACATTGACAAGCACCTGAGCAAAAAGCATAACGGAAACACCGAAGCACATTAAGTACCCAACATTATCTCGTGCTTTTAAGCCGATTTTAGCAATTCGTATCATTAAAACTGCAAGCAGCAGAATAACTGCCATAGCGCCTATATATCCGAATTCTTCTCCTGCTACAGTTAATATCATATCACTTTCGTTAACGGGTACTGCACCGCTTTGTGTCATTTTACCCTGCAAATATCCCTGACCGAATAAACCTCCGCTGCCCATTGCAATTTTGCCGTTTGTCTGCTGATACATAACATCAGCATATTGCTCAGGATAAAATAGCGCCTCAATTCTGGAACGCTGAAGTCCATTAATAATTCCAAGCTTCCATGCGCTCATAAAAGCAACGATTATTGCACATATTCCTGCAATAAAATATCCAATGTTGATTTTAGCAAAAAACAGCATTCCGATAAACATGATAAGGAATATCAAAGCTGATCCGGCATCTCCTGTAAGTACAACCAAGCCGATGGGTATTAAGCCATGGATAACAAGCGGAACAATGCTTTTAATTCTGTTTATATGATCCTTAACCAAATCAAGATGATAGGAAAAGGAAATAATAAATCCGATTTTAAGAAACTCCGATGTCTGAATCGTAAACAATCCGAAATTAAGCCAGCTTCGTGCATCGGGTCTGTCCGGAGGACCTGTACCGAAAAAGTATGTAACAATCATCATTGCAATGCAACCTGCCGCTATAAAAGGCCACAGCTTGCTGATTGCTTCATAATTAATAAGTGATAAAACCAATGCGATTATAATTCCGACTGCTGTTGAAAGCACCGTAACAAGCATAGCTTTGATAGATGACTTAAGCAGAGTATCCTGATCAAGCTTTGAATACAAAGCACTGTAAACAAGAATAAAACCATATACAGAGCTTATAATAGCTGTTATTATTGTAATATAATCAAGACCGCTGAAAAATTCTCCGATTGAAGTCTTACTTTTTGTATTATTCACACTCTGCCTCCTTTATCATAATTTAGCTTATATTATATAATCTAATTGCTTTCTTTTCAAGATGAAAATTATTAACATTATTTAAGGTTGAATTCTTCTTAAATATAATATATAATATATAAAAAACAGAACAGCGGGGGAAGATTATGTTAAGTGATATTGAAATTGCTCAGCAGGCTGAAATGAAGCCCATTTCCGAAATTGCCAAAGCCATTGGAATTGACAACAGCGAGATAGAGCCTTATGGTCATTATAAAGCAAAGCTTTCTGATGATTTAATTGAAAGAGTAAAGGATAATAAAGACGGAAAGCTTATTCTTGTAACTGCCGTTAATCCAACTCCGGCAGGAGAGGGGAAAACCACTGTCAGTATCGGTCTGGGTCAATCGCTTTCCAAAATCGGAAAGAATGCTGTTGTGGCTCTTCGTGAGCCGTCTTTGGGTCCTGTTTTCGGAATCAAGGGCGGGGCTGCAGGTGGCGGCTATAGCCAGGTTGTTCCTATGGAAGATATTAATCTTCATTTTACCGGAGATATGCACGCAATTACAAGTGCAAACAATCTTATGTGTGCTGTTCTTGATAACCATATCCAGCAAGGCAATGAACTTCAAATTGATCAAAGAAGAATTCTTGTTAAAAGATGTCTTGATATGAATGATCGTGCTTTGCGCAATATTGTATGCTCTCTTGGCGGTAAGCTGAATGGTATTCCGAGAGAGGACCACTTTATTATTACGGTTGCTTCAGAGGTTATGGCAATTCTTTGTCTTTCTGAAGATTTGTTTGATTTAAAAAGAAGACTCGGAAATATTCTTGTTGCTTACACCTATGACAACAAGCCTGTTTATTGCAGGGATATTAAAGCAGACGGCGCGATGACCGTTCTTTTAAAGGATGCTGTTAAGCCGAATCTTGTTCAGACTCTTGAAAATACCCCTGCTATTATGCATGGCGGTCCGTTTGCAAATATTGCTCACGGCTGCAACTCTGTTAGAGCAACCAAAATTGCTTTGAAGCTTGCAGATTACTGTGTAACTGAGGCAGGCTTCGGCTCGGATTTAGGCGCTGAAAAATTCTTGGATATCAAGTGCCGTTTCGCTAATCTGAAACCGGATTGTATTGTTCTTGTTTCAACGGTTCGTTCCATGAAATATAACGGCGGTGTTCCGAAAGCAGAGCTTATCGGTGAAAATATGGAAGCTCTTGAAAAAGGCTCTGTAAATCTTGGTGCACATATTGATAATCTTAAAAAATACGGAGTTCCGGTTGTGGTTGCAATTAATCACTTCTATGCAGACACTGAAAAGGAAATAGAATTTGTAAAAAATTATTGTGAAGCAAAGGGCGCTGATTTCGCAGTAACAAAATGCTTTGCTGAGGGCGGAAACGGCGGCATTGAACTTGCTGAAAAGGTTGTTGAAGCCTGCGAAAAGGAAAATGATTTTCATTGTCTTTATAACCTGGATATGTCTGTTTACGATAAAATTGAAACGATTGCCCGTGAAATTTATGGAGCAAACGGTGTTGATTATACAAAGGAAGCAAAGAAGAGCATTGAAGAATTTATTGCTCTCGGAGCAGACAAAATGCCTGTTTGCATGGCAAAAACACAGTATAGTCTTTCCGATAACCCTGCGTTACTCGGTAAACCAAATGATTTCAGAATAACTGTTTCGTCCGTTAATCTTTCAAATGGTGCAGGCTTTCTTGTTTGCCAGACAGGGTCTATTATGACAATGCCCGGTCTTTCTAAAGCCCCTGCGGCATATAGAATTGATATTGATGAAAACGGCAATACAGTCGGTCTTTTCTGATTATGGAAAAATATATTACAAAAAGTTATCTCGAAACGGTTGCTCTTGCCGAAAGAATAGCAAAAAATTTGCCTGAAGGAACTGTAATAGGTTACCTTGGTGATCTTGGTGCAGGCAAAACTGCTTTTACAACCGGCTTGGTAAAAGGTCTTGGAATTGAAGCTGATGTATCTTCTCCGACCTTTGCAATATGTAATGAATATAAGGGCAATGATAAAATACTCTATCATTTTGATATGTATCGGATAGACGGATGGGATGATTTGTATTCAACAGGCTTTTTTGATTATCTGGAAACAGAAGCCTATATCGCAGCTGAATGGAGCGAGAATATTTTTGGCGCATTGCCTGATGATGCGGTTATCGTTGATATATCAAAAATTTCCGATAACGAAAGGGAATTCAAAATCTGTAAAAAGGGAGAAATGAAGTAATGCTTCTTCTTTCTGTTGATTCTTCTGCCGTAACTGCTTCGGCTGCTTTAACCGAGGATGGCAGAGTTATAAAAAGTGAATTCATAAATAAGGGGCTTACGCATAGCGAAACCCTGCTTCCTTTAATTGAAAATGTTATGGAAGGCTGTGCTTATAAAAGGCTGGATGCCATAGCTGTTACGGCAGGGCCGGGATCGTTTACAGGAGTGCGTATAGGTGTTGCAACTGTTAAAGGGCTTGCATTTCCTTATGATATTCCTTGTATAAGCGTATCAACGCTTGAGGCTATTGCTTATAACTTTACTGATGAAAATGCTGTAATCTGTGCTGTTATGGATGCAAGAAGAATGCAGTTTTATAATGCTCTTTTTAAAGTGGAAAACGGCAGAGTTACACGGCTTTGTGAAGACAGAGCCATATCAATTGAAGTTTTGAGAGAAGAGCTTAAGGCTTATGAAAATGTTATTATAGCAGGGGACGGAGCAGAACTTTGCTTTAATAATCTGAATTTGGAAAATATTGCTTTGGCTGTAGAAGATAAACGCTGGCAGAATGGTGTCGGAGTTTCCAAAGCAGCAGAAAATAAAAAAACAATAAAAGCTGAAGCCCTCATGCCTGTATATTTAAGATTAAGTCAGGCTGAAAGGGAATTAAAGCTGAAAAAGGAGAACTGAAATGATAGCACTTGGATCAGACCACGCAGGATTTCCGCTTAAAGAGGAAATAAAAAAGTATCTTGAAGAAAAGGGAATAGAGTATAAGGATTATGGCTGCTATACTCCCGAAAGATTTGATTATGCCATTGCGGCTCAAAAGGCTTGCGACGGTGTTGTAAGCGGAGAATGTGAAAAAGCCATCCTTTGCTGCGGAACGGGAATCGGTATTTCTATGGCAGCAAATAAGGTTAAAGGCATTCGTGCCTGTGCTTGCTCTGATTATTTCAGTGCAAAATATACGAGGTTACATAATGATGCAAACTGCCTCTGCCTTGGCGACAGGGTAATTGGCGCAGGTCTTGCAATAGAGCTGGTTGATGTTTTTCTGAATACAGAATTTGAGGGCGGCCGTCATCAGACAAGAGTTGACCAGGTAATGGCTATTGAAAAGGGCGAAAAGCTTTATTGATTTTACAAAACTGATTATTATGAGAGCGATTTAATATCGCTCTTTTTTATTTTTTGCATCTTGACAGCGTTAAGATTAAATGTTATAATCTTATCAGCGTTAAGATTGGGAGGCTATTATGGAAAACAATTCATATCATCACGAAGATTTAAAGCATGAACTCATGGAAAAGGGACTTGTGCTTATCAATAAATATGGAGAGGACAATTTGTCCTTAAGAAAGCTTGCTGCCGAATGCGGTGTAAGCAATGCTGCGCCTTATGCGCATTTTAAAAATAAAGAGGATTTGATATCTGAAATTCAAAATTATGTTATGCGCTTGTTTACTGCTCATCTTGAAAAAGCACTATCCGAATATGCAGAAAGCAAGGATGTTTTTATAATGCTTGGAAAGGCCTATGTAATGTTCTTTTATAAAAATCCTTCGTATTTTGATTTCATTTTCTCAAGAAAAAATATTAAAGTAAATGTTTCGCTTGGTGAAACAGGGGAAAATCCGCCCTTTGACATATTAAAGAAAATCGCTTCCGAGTATTTTTCAAAGCGGAATATGCCTGAATATGAAATAGAAAATATAGTTATTGCAATGTGGGCGTTGGTGCATGGACTTTCTGCAATAACGGCAATGCCGAATGTAGAAGGCAATACGGATTGGGAAGAAAGAGTTGAGGCTGTTTTAAGAACGGCAGGATTTTCAAATAAGGAGAACGGAAATGAATTTGATAATTCACGATATTGAGAAAGCGCAGTTTGAAGCACTTTTTCCAAGTGTTGATGAAAACACTAAGATTATTTACGATAACGGCAACATAAAAAGCTGTATCGGCTGCTTTGGCTGCTGGATAAAAACACCGGGAAAATGTGTAATAGAAGATGGCTATGATAACATGGGCGAATTGCTTTCAAAAGCAAACAGAATTATTGTTATAAGCAAATGCTATTATGGTTGTTGTAGTCCGTTTATAAAAAATGTTATGGATAGAAGCATATCTTATCTTCTTCCTTTTTTTGAAACAATAAATAATGAAACGCATCATTCTAAAAGATATGAAAACACTTTTAAATATTCTGCGTATTTTTATGGCGAGAATATTACTGACAATGAAAAAGAAACTGCCCTGAATATGATAAAGGCTGTCAGTGTTAATCTTCATTCAGAATATGAAGTTACATTTTCTTCTTCCTTTTATGAAGCTTGCAGAAAGGTTGGCTTAATATGAAAATAACAATTGTAATCGGCAGTCCCAAATTTAAAGAAAGCAATTCGGAAATTATAGTTAATTCTTTATGTACGATGATTTCCGATAATGATATTGAAATAATCAATATTAATAGAAACAGCATTTCTGAAAAACAATTTGAAAGAATATTTGTCAGCAATATATTGATTTTTGCTTTTCCGCTGTATGCTGACAGCATACCTTCTCATTTGTTACGATTTCTTGCCGATCTTGAACTTAAGGGATTTCACAATAAAGATATTATGGTTTATACGATAGTTAACAATGGATTCTTTGAAGGCTGTCAAAATCATATTGCTATTGCTCAGATGAAAAATTGGTGTAATGCGGTTCAGCTTAAATGGGGACAGGGAATAGGCATTGGTGCAGGAGAAATGCAGCCGGCTATCAGAAATGTTCCTGCCGGTCACGGACCAAATAAAAGCATAGGCAATGCTCTGAAATCTTTAGCTGATCATATTAACAATTGTAAATCAGGTAAAGATATACTTGTTTCTCCGAATTTTCCCAGGTTTTTATGGAAAAAAGCAGGTAATATTTTCTGGTATCAGCAGGCGAAAGAAAATGGTTTGAGAAAAAAAGATTTGTATATAAAGATACATTAATTGTGTTTTGTTAATGTTTCATTCATAAAATCAGAGTATTATAATAAAGGTGATATTGTTTGAAAAAATCTGTTAAAGCTGCGTTTTGCGGAATGGCCGCGGCGCTTTCTGTTGCGCTTATGTTTGCAGGAAGCCTGTTTTATATTTTTGCTTATGCCATTCCCATGCTTCTTGGAATTATAGTTTTTATGATTAATAAAACCTTTGGCAGGGGCGTTGCATTTTATGTTTATCTTGCAGTGTCTGTTCTTTCCATGCTGTTTGTTCCCGATAAAGAAGCTGTACTTATGTATGCACTTTTCTTCGGTTATTATCCGATAATAAAACCATATATTGAGAAAATTAAAGTTAAGTTGTTACCAACAGTATTAAAATTTTTACTGTTTAATGCATCGATTTTTGTTATTGAAATTCTTTGTGTAAAGGTTTTCGGAATACCCTTTTTTAATGATGGCGTATTTTCAAAATCCATGCTTGTATTTTTTACCGTTGCAATGAATCTTTGCTTTGTAATGTATGAGTTTTTTCTTGAAAAATTTAAAATAATCTATGAAAGAAAAATTGAACCCCGAATTATAAAAGCATTAAAGTAAAAACAGCATTCTCAGACGAGAATGCTGTTTTACTTTATTTGTATATTCTTTCAATTCTTGGATTTATTAAAAGAGGGGAGATATCTGCGCTTGCAATGTCGCCGATACTTACATCAGATCCGGTAATATCAACCGCAGTGTGCGAAAGTCCGATTTTACCGATTACTCGAAACATTCTTCCGTTTATTTTTACATAAGTTTTCTTTTTTTGTAAAAATTGCTTGAATACAGAAAGTACATAATGAAAGCTGATTTCTTCCTTATCCTGTGTAAGCCCGAAGCCGTCATAATGTCCGAACGGAACGATGGCTATTTTTGTTTTCTTGGTCGTTTTAAAAGTGCCCATATAGCCGATTGAATATCCCGCAGGCACGGTTTTTGTTTCAATAACCTCAGCTTCAAGTAAGCCAATTCTGTTCAATTTGGTTTTGCTTCTGGTTATCACTCTTCCTGTAAATGCAGAGCCAAGCCTTACGCTGTCAAGACAAACATCCTCAACATTTAAAAGGGCAGGGGAATTTGCACAGTGAAGTGTGCCGACATTGTATCCTGCATTCTCAATCTGTTTCATCGTATCTTTAAATAATACAAGCTGAGATTTAGTTAATTCCGTATTGCCGAATGCATCGGAAAAATGTGTGTAAGCCCCGATAAATTCAAGATTTTCAGCTTGATAGCAATCAATCGCCTTGCTTACCTCACTCGGCATAAAACCGTATCGTCCCATTCCTGTATCAATTTTCAGATGACACTTTGTTTTAACGCCGAGCTTTGCAGAAGTCCTGTTCATAACTGCACAGGCTTCTGCTGAACCGATTGTGGCAATACAGCCGTTTTCAGCAATAATTTTTGCTTCTTTCTCAATGCAGGTTGAACGCATAATAAGAATATCTTCATTATCAAGGACTTCTTTTAAAACAGGAATATCCGTTACTTCTGTAACTGCAAATGTTTTTATTCCGCATTCCTTTAAAATAGCTGTAAATTCTTTGATTCCAAAGCCGTATCCATTGCCTTTAACAACTCCGATAAGAGGAACGCCTGCTTTGTTTTTTAGAATTTCTATATTTTCAATCAGTTTTGATTTTTCAATAACATATCTGCTCATTTTTTCACTTCTTTATTTTCATCACAAGGTTGTAAATATTGTAAACGGGCTTATTGAGTACATAATCGAATTCACCGATGAATTCTTTCATATAACCGCCGAAACCGTGCTTAAATCTCCAGAGTCCGTAATGCGGATTATCAGGATTCTGACAATCTCCGCTTATACCGCCGAAATCATAAACCTCACAGCCGCATTCCATACCCCACTGCATCATAGCCCATTGAAGTGCGTAATTCGGATAAACATTTCTGTGTGCATTGGAGGAAGCACCATATTGATACTTCATAACATTTTTGCCCCATTTAATAGCAATTGTACCTGCTATAGCCTGTCCGTTATAGTAAGCCATATATAGTCTTGCATCCTCACCCATGCAGTTGAGAATCTGTTCAAAGTATGCTTTCGGTCTTGTTGAAAATCCGTCTCTGTCGCCGGTTTCCTGCATGATTCTGACAAAATCATCAAGTGCCTCATTGCCCATTATTTTTACTTCAACGCCCTTTTTAGGTGCTTTTCTGATTCTGTTTCTGTAATCGGCTTTAAATGTAAGCATTAATTCGTCCTCAGATAAATGATTATAATCAAAGCAGTAAACAAAACGCGGCTGAACATTCTCAAAATCCATACAGCCCGGATTTAATTCTTTAAAGCCTTTCTCAATCAAATGCTTTTTGTATGCCTTATTCTGAATAACGATTTCAGGGTCGATTTTAATACAGTACGCCTTATATTCCTTTGCAAGCTCCAGCAAGCCGTCAAATAGCTTATCAAATGTATCAAAATCATTTTCATCTGCAACAAAACCGCGGCAGACATAAAAAAGAGAATATTTTATAACGGGAACAAATCTTATAAGAACAGCAGCTGAGCCTAAGATTTTTCCGCTGTTATCCTTAAGCATTACAGCCTCCCATTTCCAGGCTGATTTAACCTTAGCCCATTTGGAAGAATGCTGAAAAAGCCCTTTCGGATGTTTTTTTATAAATTCCTCGTATTCAGCAAGATTGCTGTCGTCAACTCTAACTATCAAAATAAAACCTCCAGTTTTAATTTGGTATTAGTATATCAAATTTATACCTCTTTGTCCATATTTCCTATAAATGTATGTAAAATTTATACTTTGTTGACATTTTTTAAAATATATACTAATATATAAGTTAATAAATTTAGGTAGGTATAATTTATGGAGAAGCAATATTGGGAAGATCCATCTGTTTTTAAAATTAATAAGGAAGATGGTCATGCTATTGCAATGCCGTATGATGATGTGGAATCTGCTCTTTCCGGCGAAGAAAGCAAATATAAGCAGTCTTTAAACGGAAAGTGGAAATTTTACTGGCAGCGCGGTCTTAGAAATCAGCCAACCGGCTTTGAAAGAATGGGCTTTAATGATTCGGATTGGGATGAAATCAATGTTCCCTCTGTCTGGCAGACAGAGGGGTATTCTGTTCCGTATTACTATGCAAGCACTTTTCCGAGAGCGATAAGCAGAAATAAGCTCAGAATTCCTCATATCAATCATAGAATGCAGGAAATCGGCATATATCGCCGTAAGTTTGCACTTGATAAATCTTTTGCAGGAAGAGAGATTTTTCTTCATTTCGGTGCTGCAAAGGCTGCAATTGAGGTGTATGTTAACGGTAATTTCGTCGGCTATGGTCAGGGTTCTATGACCCCGCATGAGTTCAATGTAACAAAATATCTTCGCTATGACGAAGAAAATGTTGTTGCCGCAAAGGTTTACAGATATTCGGATGGTACATATCTTGAGGATCAGGATATGTGGTGGCTCTGCGGAATTTACAGAGAGGTTTATCTTTTTGCAGAAAGCCCTGTATCCATCAGAGATTTTTATTTCAGAACAAAGTTTGATAATTTCTATAATAATGCAACCGCTCTTCTTGATATTGAAATCAAGAATTATTGGGCGTTTAACGGAAATGCCTCAATTGAAGCAAAGCTTATTTCTCCGAACGGCAGTGAAATTGTACTTGGCAGCAGTAAAATAAGCCTTGAGGCAAACAGTGCGGATATCAGATTTGTAGCCGATATTGAAGAGCCTGAAAAATGGTCTGCCGAAATGCCGAATCTATATAAGCTTGTGATGATTCTGAAGCTGGATGAAAAAACCGTTGCCGTTAAAACATATGATGTTGGATTCAAACAGGTTGAAATCAAGGGTGAAAAGATTTACTTTAACGGTATGCCTTTAATGGTCAGAGGTGTTAACCGCCACGATTTTGACGCAGATCACGGCTGGGCGGTTCCGAAGGAAAGATATACTCAGGATCTTGATATTATGAAGCAGAATAATATCAATGCCATAAGAACCTCTCATTATCCGGATGATCCGTATTTTTATGATATGTGCAATAAATACGGATTTTATGTAATGGATGAGTGCGAGGTTGAAACGCATGGTGTAAGGCGCAAGGGTGTTCCCGGAAGCAATCCTGTCTGGACAGCTGCTGTTGTAGACAGAATGCAGCGTATGGTTCTTCGTGACAGAAACAATCCCTGCATATTTATGTGGAGTCTGGGAAACGAAGCAGGAGACGGCGATAACTTTGCTAAAATGAAGGAAGCCGCTTTAAAGCTTGATGATACAAGGCAGTTCCATTATGAGGGCGATTTTGATTTAACAAAAAGTGATGTTATTTCCCGTATGTATCCAACTGAAGATATTATGGAAAAGCTCGGCAAAAAAGAGCCTATAACAATTTCACTTTATGATAATATTGCAAACCAGCTTGCTGCAGACAGTAAGCCGATAAAAGCTGAAATGTATGAGGGAAAACCGATTCTCCTTTGCGAATATGCTCATTCAATGGAAAATTCACTTGGTAATTTTCAGGAATATATGGATGATTTTGAACGCTATGATAATATGTGCGGCGGCTTCATATGGGATTTTGTAGATCAGACAATCCATAGAGTAAATGAGAACGGGCAGGATGAATGGCTTTACGGCGATGATTTTGCAAAGCAGGAGCCAAGAAATATTATCAATATTCCGAATACAACTGCTATGGCAGGTTCTAATACATATTTCTGTGCAAACGGACTGATTGGCGCAGACAGGCAGCCTCATCCGCAGATTACGGAAGTTAAAAAAGTTTATGCTGAAATAAAAACAGAGCTTTTTGATATTCAGAAAGGGACATATAAGGTTAAAAATAAGTTTTTATTTACGGATATTTCAAATTATGTATGCAAATGGGCAGTTTCGGCAAATGGTGATGAAATTTCGTCTGGAGAGCTTGGCGTAATTGAATGTGCTCCTCTTTCCGAAACATTTATTACGATTCCTTATAATTATACAACACTTCCGTTTGATAAAGAGGTTGTTTTAACTATATCCTTCCATACAAAAAAATCTGTTTTAGGTCTTCCTTATGATTATGAAATTGCTTGGGATCAGTTTGTTCTTAACGCACTTCCTCAGCCTGAGGAGCCTGAGAGCAAGGGCGTTCTTCATTATACGGTAAAAGGGAACACGGTTGAAATTAATGGTGATGCTTTCTTTGTATGTATTGAAAAGGGCAGAATAACAAATTATTCTATTGCCGGCAGAGAGAGGCTTAAAGCTCCGCTTGAACCGTATTATTTCAGAGCGTTAACGGATAATGATATAGATTTTCTTAATTTTACTCCATTTCTTATTCCTTTCCATCCTTTCTATAAATGGAAAAGAGCAAGTAAAAAGGCAAAGGCAATTAAGACTGTTGTAACAAACGGCGATGATAATTCAATTGAAGTTCATATTGCGTGGAAAACACCGGGTCTGAAAAATTCTGTATCTACATACAGAATTTATCCGGACAGAAGAATTTATGTTTATCACAGTGCCGTTCCAAAGGCTAATATGATTAAATTCGGTGCAAGAATGGTGCTTGACGGCAGTATGGAATATGTTGATTGGTACGGAAGAGGACCTGTTCCAACCTATTGTGACCGAAAAACCGGTGCAAAAATCGGTAAATACAGTTCAACCGTAACTGATTTGGAATATCGCTATATGCGTCCGCAGGAAAGCTCAAACAGAGCAGATGTTCATTACTTTACAATTCAGGATGAAAACGGAAACGGATTTAAGATTTCATCATATTATGATGATCCGTTTAATTTCAGTGCTTATCATTATACAACAGAAAAGCTTGATAAGGCCAAGCATGTTCATGAAATCCCGTATGATAACAGCATTACTACTGTCAATATCGATCATCTGCTTTGCGGCGTAGGCGGCGATTTACCGGGTCAGGCATTTGTTCGTGAGCCTTATCTTATGAAAAAAGGTGTAAAGCAAAGCTATAGCTTTACGATAGAACCGTTAAAAACAGGAGAATAAATAATGAAAAGAGTTTTTGCACATATCGGTTTTTCCTTTGCAATAACTCTTATAGTACTAAATTTTCTTGGAATTGAAGCGGCATTTGCAATTTTGGCGGTTGCAGGTGTCGCTTTTGCTGTTTCTGTTTTTTTCGGAAAAACAAGAAGAGGTCTGTCTGTTCCTTTATGTATGTTTGCGGCTGTATTCGCCTCCGCAATATTTATATCAAGCTATTATTCTGTATTTCTCCCACAGAAAAGTCTTGATTCGGAAACCGTCAGTGCGGAATTCTATATTGTAGATTTAGAGGAATGCCGAAATGACAGCTATTATTACACGGTCAAAACATCTTATCTTGACAAAGACAGCGCACCGCAGAATATTAAGCTTACAATTAAATCGGAAAAGAAAATAGATGCCGGATATTATCAGAAAATAAATGGCAGAATAAAGCTAAGGCTCATTGCTGACAATGGTTTTGGTTCTTATGGCAGTTTTGGTAACGGTGAGTTCCTTTCCGGTAATCTGCTTGATTTTGATGTTACGAATGAAAGTGTTTTCAGTTTAAACAAATTTATTCTTAATCAAAGAGAAAATATTAAAAGCCTTATTTATTCAAGTATAAAATCTCCGGAAAATTCAATTATTATAGCACTGCTTATCGGTGATAAATCCGAAATACCGAATAATATAAAGGAAAACTTTAAATACGGCGGAGTATCTCACATTATGGCTGTATCGGGCTTGCATCTTGCTGTATTCTGCGGTACGGTTTCTGTTTTATTAAAAAAATTGAGAATTCCGAAAGTATTACAGGTGTTTATTACCTTTTTCTGTGTTATGTTCTATATGGCACTTGCCGGTTTTTCAAAATCAATTATCCGAGCAGGGATTATGATGATTGTGATGTTATGCGGCAGATTGTTTAATGAACGAAGTGATGCATTGAATTCCTTGGGCATCGCGGTATTTATAATTTGTCTTAATCCCTTTGCCGTAACAGATGCCGGTGCGTTATTAACAGTGACAGCCGTTCTTGGTTTAATTATTATTGACCCGATGCTTATCAGACGATATAAGCCCAAAACAAAGCTTGTGTATTATGTCTATAAAACCGTTTGTGCCTCCTTGTCTGTGTTTTTAACAACTTTACCGGTTGTTTGTATAACCTTTGGCTATGTCAGTATGCTTGGAATTTTTCTTAATATTCTTATCATTCCTTTGGCGCAGATAGCTATGGTTTCTGCATTTTTGATGTTTTTATTTGGCTGGTTTAATCCGCTGCGGTTCGTGCTTTCCTATTCCTGTCAGTTTTCAGCTTCATTTATGATTTTTATTACCGGGAAAGCTGCTTCTGTTCCATATGCAGTTGCTGATGTATCCGAAAATAAAGTTTTTCTTGCAATAGGGGCAGTATTTATATTTTTCGGAATTTCTTTTCTCTTTAAGAAAAAACAGCTGCTTAAACATACTGCTGTAATTGCATTAGCTGTTTTGATTGCCGTTGTTGCTATTTCGGATTTCATAGAGCGTGATAACATTTATGTTAAAGAGATAAATGGATATTATACAACATCAATTGTTGTATACAATAAAAAGAACGCAGTTGTAATAGGGGTTGACGATTCCTCACAATATTATGCCGTATCAAATATGATTAAATCAAAAAATCTTCATATTTCAATGATTGCAGATATAAATGACAGTGAATATTCCAAAAAGCTTGCAAATAAGTTTGGTGCACTGAACTATGTCTGTGATAATGAAAATATAAAATATCTTAATAATTGCCGCAATTTCTTCTGTGATGAAGAATTTATTGTTGATTTATGGGAGCAACTTAATGTAGAATATAAAAGTAATCAGCAGAATAAATATATTTTACTGAAAATATATGATACTGAATTTATGTGTATCAGAAAATATGAATGTTCAGATTCAAGTGAGTATGTAATTTATCTGGATAGTGAATCGGATTACGATATTGTTTATACGGTAAATAAAAACGGAATTTCCGAAAGGAGGCTTAATGAATGGCAAAAATAACGGAAGCTGAGTTAAAGGCACAGATAAAGACGGCGGATTTCTCAAATGCTTATCTTATTTTTGGTCAGGAGGGATATCTTAAAAATCATTATATAAATCTCCTCAGAAAAAAAATAGTTGAGCCGACCTTTGCGGATTTCAATTACCATTCCTATAACGGAAAAGATACGGCATTGGATGAAATTCTTAAGGATGCAGAGCTTCTGCCTATGATGAGTAATTACAATTTTGTTCTTGTTTGTGATTATCCGTTTGATAAAAGCGAAAGCGATATTAAGCTTCTTCAGGAATTTTTAAAGGATATTCCGGAAACAACCATTCTTGTTTTCTGGTATGATGCCATCGAATTTCCGTTTAAAAATAAAGACGGCAAGCTAAGTGCAAAATCAACTAAAATCGAAAATGCCTTTGCCAAAGCCGGATCAGTTATAGAGCTTAATTTTAAAACAGAAGCAGAGCTTGTCAAAATGCTTGTATCCGGCTTTAAAAAGCGTGGCTATGAATTGACTCCGAATCTTGCAAAATATTTAATTTCAATCTCAGGAACAGATATACAGATACTTCAGAATGAAACGGAAAAAATTTGTTTTTATCTTAAGGGAAATGAAGTTAACAAAGATATAATTGATAAGCTTGCAACCAAATCTCTTCAGGCAAGGGTAAATGACCTGTCGAAAGCGATTTTGGCAGGGGACAGTAATAGGGCTTATTCCGTTTTAAATGCTCTCTTTTTTAATGATAAGGATGTAAAACCCGATTATCTTCTTGGTACGATTACAAAAAGCTATGTTGATATGTACAGAGTTAAATGTGCAAAAGCGGCAGGAATGCCCGCTGCTGATATAAAAAATTACTTTTTCTATCAATATGATTCGTATATTAACAACGCAGTAAGAGATTCGGCAAATCTTTCTGTAAAGCAGCTTCGGAAATCACTTGATGTTCTTATGGATGCCGATAATGCCCTTAAAAGTACATCAGCCGGCAGTCGGCTTGTTTTTGAAGAATTGATGGTTAAGCTTATGCTGATAGCAAAAGAGGTTAATTATGATTAAGATAAAAGAAGCGGTAATCGTTGAGGGTAAGTATGATAAAATCAAGCTTTCCAACATCCTTGATGCTTTTATTATAGAAACAAACGGATTTCAGATATATAAAGACAAGGCAAGAAAAGATTTTATAAAGCATCTTGCGGATGAGCAGGGAATAATCGTTTTGACGGATTCCGACCATTCGGGCTTTCAATTAAGAAATTATATATCTATGGGAATACCTAAGGACAAAATAAAGCATCTGTATATTCCCGATGTTTACGGTAAGGAAAAAAGAAAGGCTGAGCCTTCAAAAGAAGGAAAGATAGGTGTTGAGGGAATAGACGATCAAATTCTGATAAAGCTTTTTGAAAATGCAAATGTGGAATTCATTGAAGCTGAAAATAAGGAGCTTTTAACGAATTATGATTTATTTGCAGCCGGTATTTCCGGCGGATTAAATTCAAAAGAAAAAAGAAAACGGCTCCTGAAAAAATTAAATCTTCCTGAATTCCTTTCAACAAATTCGTTGTTAACCTATCTGAATTCATTCGTATCAAAAAAGGATTTTTTTGAATTGGCGGATACATTGTGATACTATAAAAAATGTGCTGTCTTAAAACGGACAGCACATTTTTTATAAATCTATATCAAGCTCTATCGGGCAGTGGTCAGAACCGAAAATATCGGAGTGGATTTTTGCATCCTTAAGCTTATCTTCAAGCTCCTTTGATGATATAAAATAGTCAATTCTCCAGCCGGCATTCTTTTCTCTTGCCCTGAACATATAGGACCACCAACTGTAAGATCCCGTTGTATCGGGATAAAAATATCTGAATGTATCGGTAAAGCCGCTTTCAAGCAATGCCCCAAGCTTTTTTCTTTCATCATCTGTAAATCCTGCATTGTTATGATTGGTTTTCGGATTTTTCAAATCGATTTCCTTGTGGGCAACATTCAGATCTCCGCAGAATACAACCGGTTTGGATTTGTTAAGGGTAAGAATATAGCTTCTGAAATCATCCTCCCATTTCATTCTGTAATCAAGCCTTTCAAGCTCTCTTTTTGAATTCGGAACATAAACTGTTGCAAAATAAAAGCTGTCAAATTCAAGCGTAATAAGCCTGCCTTCGTCATCGTGTTCTTCCAATCCCATACCATATGTTACTTTTAAAGGCTTTTTCTTTGTGAAGACAGCAGTTCCCGAATATCCTTTTTTCTTAGCATAATTCCAATAGCAAAAGTAACCATCAGGTTTAAAATCTATTTGTCCCTCCTGAAGCTTCGTTTCCTGCAGGCAGAATATATCGGCATCTGTTTCTTCAAAAAATTGATTGAAGCCTTTGTTCATACAGGCTCTCAGCCCGTTAACATTCCATGATATCATCTTCATAATAAATTACCTATTCCTATTTAATAACTATTTTTGCTTTTTGTTCAGTTCCGCAGGGCAGAGGCTTCTTATATCCGAGATTATATAAATCCGTAAAACTGCATTCCTGAAGGAAGAACGGCAGAACATCCTTGCTGCAGTCCTTAAGCTTGGTTATAATCGGCTTTGAAGCTGTTTTCTTCATTTCTGAAAGCATTTTCCTGCCTTTTTCATTAAAGCCTAAAATTCGTATATACGGGGCTTCATCGGGTATGCATTCAATACCAAGATAGGCACGAAGAATGATTCTTCTGATTCGGGAGTGTGTGTATCGTTTTGATTTAATCAGCTCATAAAGCGCATCAAGAGAAGTTGCTTCTCTGACGGCTTTTTCAATTTTATTTTCAAGACCCTCGGATACATCAGCAATTTTTATAAAATCATCAGAATTCATAGTTCGCAGCCTTGATAAAACGGCTGTTTCGCAGTTATATATGGAGGAAATCCGATTTATATCCAATTCATTCCGTATTGCTGAGGCTGAATACTCCTTATCGTCTGTATCGTGTCCTTTTCCGATTCGTTTAACAGCATGGCAGGGAATTGAGGCAGCCTTCAAATATTCCACAGCCAGTATATTGTTTGGATAATCAAGAGTGGCATTATTTAAAACCTTGCTTCGTGCCTTTGGAAAGGAGATGCCGCTCTGCATTTCGCTTACTATTTTTTTTTGTGTATCTGCATCATTAAGCTTTCTTGCTATTTCAGATAATTCATAAATATTATCGTTTTCAGCACCGAAGGCGATTCTGTCTGCGATGCCGGTTGCTTCAATCAGCTTTACACCGGCACGGCAAAAGCCTTCAGCAGAAAGCGTTGAAAAAACAGTCGGCAGCTCTATAACCAGGTCGACACCATTCTCAATTGCTGTTTCTGCTCTTTTGAATTTATCAAAAACAGCGAATTCGCCCCGCTGAACGAAATTGCCGCTCATACAGCAAAGTACAGCATCATTGCAGGATGCTTTCACTGAATCTATTAAATATTTATGACCCTTGTGAAAAGGATTAAATTCGCAAACGATTCCTGTTATCATAAAAAACACCGAAAATAAAAAAACAATCTTGACTATTATTTATATATATATTATTATATATAATATAATTTAAAATGCAATATGCGGAGGATATATTTATGAAAATTCTTGTTATCAACTGCGGAAGCTCATCTTTAAAATTCCAGTTGATTAATATGGAAGATGAATCGGTTATCTGTAAAGGTTCTATTGAAAGAATCAGTTTAAAAATCACCGGTGATGAGGAAAATGTTATTTACAAGGTAAATGGCGAGGAATATGTTACTACAAAAGAAATTCCAACTCATACGGATGCTTTCAATACGGTTAAGGATTTATTAACAACAGGAGAGCATAAGGTTATTGATTCCTTTGATGAGGTTGACGCAATCGGTCATCGCTTTGTGCAGGGCGGAGATAAGTATACAAGAAGCACTCTTATAAATGAGCAGGTTGTTTCTGATGTTGAAGAGCTTAGTCCTCTTGCACCTCTTCATAATCCGGCAAATCTTCAGGGTTATGCTGCGTGTCTTTCGGTTGTCGGACCGGATGTTCCGCAGGTTGCCGTATTTGATACAGCTTTCCACAGTACAATGCCGCCTATGGCTTATATGTATGCTTTACCATATGAATATTATGAAAAGTTCGGAATCCGCCGTTATGGCTTCCATGGAACCTCTCATAAATTCGTCAGCCAGAGATGTGCTGATTTTATGGGAGATAAGATAGACAAGCTTAAAATTATTACCTGCCATCTCGGAAACGGTTCTTCAATTGCTGCCGTTAAATACGGCAAGGTAATTGATACTTCAATGGGCTTTACTCCTGTAGACGGCTTTATGATGGGTACCCGTTCAGGCGGAGTAGATCCTTCTGTTGTTACTTTCCTTCAGGAAAAGTTGGATCTTTCTCCGAAACAGATAGAAGAAATTCTGAATAAGCAGTCCGGTGTAAGTGCTATTTCAGGCGGTTATTCCGATGATCGTGATGTTACCGCAAATCAGAAAGCCGGCGACGAAAGAGCTATCCTTGCTCATGAAATGCAGGCTTATCAAATTGCCAAGTATGTTGGTTCTTATGTTGCAGCAATGAATGGTGTTGATGCAATTGTGTTTACGGGCGGTATCGGCGAAAACGGCTTCTGGCTTCGTTCAAAGGTTTGCTCATATCTTGGATATCTTGGTGTGAATATCAATGAATCTGTTAATCAGAAAACTGTCAAGGGCGCTGAGGCTGAACTCACTAATAAGAGTGATAAGGTTCGTGTATTTATTCTTGCAACAAATGAGGAGCTTATGATTGCAAGAGATACTAAGGAAATAGTAGACAGCTTATAATCACGCGATTTTAATTTATTCAAATATTGTAATTCACAGGAAAAGGAGGGGTAAAAATGCCGGAAATCAAATATGAAATTACAGAGCATGTTGGTGTGATTTCTGAAACTGCTCGTGGATGGACAAGGGAAGTTAATATGATTTCATGGAATGGTCGTGAACCAAAGATTGATGTAAGAGATTGGTCGCCTGATCATTCAAAAATGAGCAAAGGCTTAACATTTACGAAAGAAGAAATGTTAGAGCTTAAAAAGCTTGTTGAAAAACTTTAATTAAGCGGAATTTTAAGGGCAACTCCTTTCGGTTGCCCTTGAACTTTTGTTTAGAGGGTGTAAAATTTATCTTTTTCACTTTTTAGAAACTGAGGTAGTATAAATAATGGAATGGACATCTTTAAATGATTTAAGAGAGAAGTATTTATCTTTTTTTGAAAGCAAGGGGCATTTGCGTTTGCCAAGTTATTCACTTATCCCGAATAACGATAAAAGCCTTCTTCTTATAAACTCCGGTATGGCACCGATGAAAAAATATTTTACGGGTGAGGTTACACCTCCGTCAAAGCGTGTAACAACCTGCCAGAAATGTATTCGTACACCGGACATTGAGCGTGTCGGCAAAACAGCAAGACACGGAACATATTTTGAAATGCTCGGAAACTTCAGCTTTGGCGATTATTTTAAGCACGAGGCAACGCAGATGGCATGGGAGTTTTTGACCGAAACGCTTGAAATGCCAAAGGAATTGCTTTGGGTTACCATCTATGAAAATGATGATGAGGCCTACGACATCTGGATGAAAGAAGTTGGGGTTGATCCTTCACATATTGTAAGACTCGGCAAGGAAGACAATTTCTGGGAGCATGGCCAGGGTCCATGCGGTCCTTGCAGTGAGATTTATTTTGACCGCGGAGAAAAATACGGCTGCGGCAGCCCGGATTGTAAACCCGGCTGTGAATGTGACAGATATACTGAAATCTGGAACAATGTTTTCAGCCAGTTTAATAACGACGGAAACGGAAATTATACCGAGCTTTCACAGAAGAATATTGATACAGGTATGGGTCTTGAGCGCCTTGCCTGTATGATGCAGGGTGTTGATAACCTTTTTGAGGTAGACACTGTTCAGAATATTATGAAAAGGATTTCTGATATTGCAAATGTCAAATATCATGATGATGAAACGAAAGATATATCTCTTCGTGTTATAACTGATCATATCCGTTCTTCTGTGTTTATGATTGGTGATGGTGTTATTCCGTCCAATAACGGCAGAGGATATGTTCTTCGTCGTCTTATAAGGCGTGCATGCCGTCACGGCAGACTTTTAGGTGTAAATGAGCCTTTCCTTTATAATGTTGTGGATACCGTTATTAATGAAAATCTTACAGCTTATGATTATCTTGATGCTAAGAGAGAGCTTATCAAAAAGGTTATGCTTTCAGAGGAAGAGTCTTTTGGTAAAACAATAGACAGCGGACTTGCGCTTCTTGAAGAATATATCAGTAAAACTGAAGGCACTGTATTCAGCGGAGAGGATGCTTTCAAGCTGAATGATACTTATGGCTTCCCGCTTGATTTAACAAAGGATATTCTTGAAGAAAAAGGCTTAACTGTTGATGAGGACAAATTCAATGAGCTTCTTGATAATCAGAAGCGTACTGCCCGTGCTGCAAGAAAAGATGCAGACACGGATGCTTGGATCAGCAAGAATGTTAAAGTTGATGTAAAGGAAACAGAATTTGTCGGCTATACGGATTATGAATGTGAAGCTAAGGTTTTAGCTGTTATTGCTGACGGCGAAATTAAAGATATGCTTGGTGCCGATGAAGAGGGTGTTATCGTGCTTGATAAAACGCCTTTCTACGCTGAGAGCGGCGGTCAGGTCGGTGACAGCGGTGTTATTTCAACCGAAAACGGTACTTTCCTTGTTGCGGATACTACAAAAAATGCGGATAAGATTTATCTTCATTCAGGAAAAACAGATAGAGGTGTTATCTGTGTAGGAGATACTGTTAAAGCAGCTGTTAATGCTGAATTAAGAGATATGATTAAAAGAAATCATACGGCTGCTCATTTGCTTCAGGCTGCCCTCAGAGAGGTTCTCGGAACGCATGTTGAACAGGCAGGTCAGCTTGTTAATGCACACGAGGTAAGATTCGATTTTACGCATTTTAATGCGTTAACTGATGATGAAATTGCAAAGGTTGAATATCTTGTTAATCGCTTTATTATGAGTGCAAATCCTGTTGAAAGCCTTGAAATGCCGATTGAAGAAGCTAAGAAAATGGGCGCAATGATGCTGTTTGGCGAAAAATACGGCGATATCGTAAGAGTTGTTAAAGCAGGAGATTTCTCAACTGAATTCTGCGGTGGTACGCATGTATCAAACAGCGGTCAGATTGGTTTGTTCAAAATTATTAGTGAATCCTCTGTTGCTGCAGGTGTACGCCGAATCACTGCTGTTACAGGTTCAAACCTTATTATGAGTTATAAGGCTAATGAGAGTATCATTAAGTTTTCTGCTGCTGTTCTTAAAACAGGTATCAATGATGTAAAAGAAAAGATTGATGCAATTGTTGCCGAAAATAAAGCTAAAGATAAGGAAATTCAGATGCTGAATACCGAGCTTACCAAGCTTAAGAGTGCAGAAATGTTCTCAAAGCCGGTTGATGTTAACGGGCTGGATGTTTACATTGCAAAGCTTGACGGAACAACGCCTGATGCACTTCGTACTATGGGCGATGACCTTAAGAATAAGGGCGAAAACATTGTTGGTGTTATTGCAGGTATTAACGGCGAAAAGGCTTCTATTGTTGCTGTTTGCGGCAAGGCTGCAATTGCAATGGGTGTTAAAGCCGGCGATGTTGTAAGAGAGGTTGCAAAGCTTGCAGGCGGCGGTGGCGGTGGCAGACCGGATTCTGCTATGGCCGGCGCTAAAGACCTTTCAAAGCTTGATGCTGCATTGAATTCTGCTGTAGATATTATTAAAGGTTTTATTAAATAAAGGAGTTTCAATATGTGTTTGTTTTGTGAAATCATAAGCGGAAATATTCCAAGCACTAAGGTTTATGAAGACGATATGATTTATGCCTTTAAAGATATAAATCCTGTTGCTCCTGTTCATTTTCTTGTTGTTCCGAAGGAGCATATTGAAAATGTCAATGAAGTGAATGCCGAAAACAGCAAGTATATTTCCCATATATTTGAAAAAATACCTGAGATTGCAAAATCTCAGGGTATTGAATCATATAGAATAATTAATAATTGCGGTCCTGATGCAGGGCAGACGGTTATGCACCTTCATTTTCATGTAGTAGGCGGAACCGAATTAGGGGAGAAAATCTTATGAGCAACACATATAAGCTGAAAATAGCAGGAATTGAAAGAGAACTTCAGAAATTTCCTGTAAGTGATAATCTTGATATTGCTGCATTTATTCTTTTCGGCGATGTAGAATTAACGGAAAAATGCGCTGCTGCGCTTATTGAGAAATGCCCTGAGTTTGATTATATCGTAACTCCGGAGGCGAAAAGCATTCCGCTTGCTTATGAAATGAGTAAGCAAAGCGGAAAGAAATACATAGTTATCCGCAAGGGTGTTAAGGTTTATATGGATCATCCTGTTGCGGTTTCTGTAAGTTCTATAACTACTAAAAAAGAGCAGTATCTCTACCTTGGGCATGAGGATGGAGATTTGCTTAACGGCAAGCGTGTTCTTGTTCTGGATGATGTAATTTCAACAGGGGAATCACTCGCAGCAGCCGTTAAGGTTGTTGAAGAATTCAACGGTAACATCGTTGCTTGTGCCGCTCCGCTTGCAGAGGGAGATGCTGCTGACAGAAAGGATATTATCTATCTCGAAAAGCTTCCTCTATTCTTTAAGTAATTAATTTTTAAAGGGTTACATATACCTTACACTCTTGCGAGAGTTGGGTTAATCTTGAAATCGCTGACGGTGTAGATAAAATGTATTGTTGTTACGACAGTAATTGATTTTACATTCTTTATGTATAAAGTTCAATTAATAAATTTAAAAAGAGAACGATTGACAATTTAATTTTGTTAGTTGTTCTTTTTATTTGCCCTAAAAGGAGTATAAATTTATTTTTACATTGTCATTGCATGAAAATTTCTCAAAAACCTGTTGATTTTTTAAGAGGTTGGAATTATACTATAATTGTAGATTTTAGAAATACAATCAATGCTTTTAATAGTGCCGTGTTTTGTAGAAAACACAACCTATTGTGTTTTGCGTAATTTGAGTTATTTTGTTTTTTTATTTTTGAGGTTATTTTACTCATCTTGAATGAGATTTCGCTTTAATAAAGCGAAAAGTTATTTTGCAAGGTTTACTTTTGCACTTCTTTAGGAAGATTGCATCTGTTTAATCGCAGTTCAGTTTTGCTATTGGTTAATGCAATTTTAATTCATATTGTCATATATTATTGCAAGCAAGTTATATTGATCCTTAGTGATGGAGTTTTTGCTTTTTCATAGTAGGAATAAATATAGCTTTTATTTTTTGCAATTTTATAACCAACGATGATACTTCGTTTAATGTATCAACAATTTCATATTAAGTAATTTAAAAGTTATTTTTTTCTTCCTTTTAGGCTGAAGCGAATAACTCTTTTTTTCTTTTTTATGAAAAATATTCAAAGAAAGGAGATAGATAGGTATGACGAACATCAAGGCAAAGATCAAGAAATTTGTTTTTAAGATTTCCACAAAATTTTTATTTATAAATTTATATGCTTTTGAAAATTTGTGTAATCTGATTATGCTTGCTTTTTTCGCTTGTGAAATCGATCTTATAATTATCTTAATCGTTTTTATTGCGACAATGTACTGGCATATCCAAAAAAAAGAACTGAGCAATATGCTCAGTTCTTTTTTATAACCTCTACTCATCAAGCAGGTATGTTCCGCTTGAAAGAACAGCTATCGAATGATTGTCGAATCTATGATACTGTTTTATCTGCTCATCAAAATTCAGATAGTCAGAAACAGTGAAATCCTTTCCGTCTATCCGTCTTACCTTATTACCGCCGCAACAAACAAAAATATCGCCGCTGTCTGCCGATATATGGGTAGGGTTAAGAAAAGTTGAAGCATCCTTTCCTCCTATCCTTAAATCAACCTGCATTGTCTGGCTGTAATAGCGAATAACAGAATTTTCAGAAGGGCATATGCTCCAAAAATACTTTCCGTCAAGTGCAAGTCCCGAAACAATTTCATCGTGATAATTAAAATATCCGCTCCAGGAAAGCTCGCCCTCACGGCTGAAAATTCCTGCCTCGCCGTTCGGATAGATAACAAGAACACGCTTGTCATAAAGAATTCCTGCATCGCATTGAACAAAGTTTGGTATCGTTTCGCTTATTTCTTTAAATGAGGAACCGAATTTTTTTAAAAGATAAGCATTCTTTGTCAAAACATTTTTTGATTTATTTTCAAAATCTATAACACTGTATTCAGCCTTGAACTGAGCGGAGTTAACAAGCGGTTTTTTTTCAACAAGTATTGCCTTTCCGTCTCCGTAGGGAAGAATATCAATAATATCTTTTGTGCTTACTCTGATCATAATGATTCCTCCGGGGAAACATCAGAAAGTGATGCTGTTAAATATCCAAGTGTCATAAGACTGTCAGTAAGATGTGCATTTTCAACAAGAACCTCCGGATGTGCCATTGCTATATCATAGTTGCTGAAATTCCAAAAGCTTTTAACTCCAAGGTTTATAAGCAAATCGGCTAATTCCTTCATATCATTTGACGGAATGCATATAACGGCACAAACCGGCTTATTATCAATGCAGAAATTTTCAAGGTATTCAATATTTCTTACAGGGATACCCTTAATCATATTTCCGCAGATTGCTTCGTTTTTATCAAAAATACCTATTAATTTAAATCCGCTGTTGACACCGAATATTTTATTGCAGACTGCCTTGCCGAGATTTCCTGCACCGATAAGAATTGTTTTTCTTTCCACTCCGACTCCGAGAATTTCTCCGATTTTAGAGTGCAGTTCAGGAACATTATATCCATAGCCCTGCTGTCCGAAACCGCCGAAGCAATTAAAATCGTGTCTGATTTGCGATGCAGTAAGCCCCATTCGGTTTGCAAGCTCCTTAGAGCTTATTCTTATAATTCCGTTTTCCTTAAGGCTTTGCAAAAAGCGGTAATATCTTGGAAGTCTTTTGATAACAGAAATAGAGATTTCCTCTTTTTTATCCATAATTTCTTACCTCTGTAAAATGACGGATTATTTTGTCATTTCAGTAATTGTTTCCATAACATAGTCGCCGAATTCCTGGCATGTGCAGCCTGTGTCTCTGCCTGTTATAGCAAGCTTCTTTTCTTCAAACATACATTTATCAAGAGCAGCTTCAAGTGCGTTTGCCTTGTCCTGATAGCCGATGTGTGATAGAAGCATAACAGAAGCACGAAGCATACTGCACGGATCGGCATACTGACCTCTGCCCTCGGAAATCATTCTTGGTGCAGAGCCGTGAATAGCCTCAAACATAGCATAGCGCTTACCGATATTAGCTGAGCCGGCTGTACCTACGCCGCCCTGGAATTCAGCAGCCTCGTCAGTTATAATATCGCCGTAAAGATTTGGAAGAACGAATACCTTGAAATCCTTTCTTCTCATCGGATCAATAAGCTTTGCTGTAGTGATATCTACATACCAGTCATCTGTAACGATTTCAGGGAATTCCTCGCCAATTTTCTTAGCTGTATTCAGGAATTTTCCGTCGGTTGTTTTTATGATGTTTGCTTTTGTGATGATTGAAACCTTGCCCTTATTGTTTTTCTTTGCATAATCATAAGCAAGGCGTGCAATTCTGTCACATCCTTCTTGTGTAGCAACAGTAAAGTCAACTGCAAGATCGTCAGTAATGTTTACGCCGTAAGAGCCGACTGCGTATCCGCCCTCAGTGTTTTCACGGAAGAATGTCCAGTCAATACCTTCTTCGGCAACTCGCACAGGACGCATATTTGCAAAAAGGTCAAGCTCTTTTCTCATGGCAACATTTGCCGATTCAACATTCGGCCAGCCGTCGCCCTGACGAGGTGTTGTTGTAGGTCCTTTAAGAATAACATGACATTTCTTTAATTCTGCAAGCACATCATCGGGGATAGCTTTAAGGCAGGCTGCTCTGTTTTCTATTGTAAGACCGTCAATTTCCTTAAACTGAACCTTACCTTTTGCAACCTCGTCTTTAAGAAGAAATGCAAGAACTCTTTCGCTTTCCTTTGTGATTACAGGGCCGATGCCGTCGCCGCCGCAGATGGCGATAACGATTGTATCAAGCTTTTCAAAATCGATGAATTCTTTATCCTCTTTAATTCTTTTTGCTCTTTCAAGCTGACCTTCCATAAGTGAACGGAATCTTTCAACAGCCTCATCAATAGCTGCTTTATCTTTTTCATTAATCATTGCAATTACTCCCAATTAAATTATTTATTCATTTCTCTTGTGTAATCAAGAAGTCCGCCGCAGAGCAGCATTTCTCTTTGGCGTGAAGATAAATGGCTTGAATCAAGCTCGTATTCTTCGCCCGTTGTTATATTTTTAAGAACAACCGTTTTGTTATTCTTAATGCAATCTCTGATAGAAGGAAGTGAAAGCTCATCCATCTGAGAAATTTTGTCATAATCTTCTTCCTTTTTAAATGTGAAAGGAAGAATACCTGCGTTAACGAGATTTGCAACATGAATTCTTGCAAAGCTTTTGGTTATAACAGCTTTAACGCCAAGATAAAGAGGAACTAACGCAGCATGCTCACGGCTTGAACCCTGTCCGTAGTTGGCACCGCCGACGATAAATCCTTTGCCCTCGCTCTTAATTCTCTCAGGAAATTCCTCATCGCAAACAGCAAAGCAGTACTGTGAAAGATGGGGGATGTTTGAACGATAGGGAAGAATCTTAGCACCTGCAGGCATAATATGATCTGTTGTAATGTTATCGCCGACTTTGAGCATAACCTTTGCGGTAAGTTCTTCAGGCAAGGCCTCTGTTTTTGGGAAAGGCTTGATGTTTGGTCCGCGGAGAACCTCAACATCCATAGCCTCAGCTTCTGTTGCCGGAGCTTCAATCATATTGTCATTAACAATAAATTCCTCAGGCATTGTAACGCTTGGGGCTTCGCCGAGCTCTCTCGGATCGGTTAAATAGCCTGTAAGTGCCGATGCAGCAGCAACCTCAGGAGAAACAAGGTAAATACCTGCATCCTTAGTGCCGCTTCTGCCTTCAAAGTTTCTGTTGAATGTACGAAGAGATACACCCTGTGAATTAGGGCTTTGTCCCATACCGATGCAGGGTCCGCAGGCTGATTCAAGGATTCTTGCGCCGGCATTGATCATATCCGAAAGTGCGCCGTTAAGAGCAAGCATATTCAAAACCTGCTTTGAACCCGGCGCAATACAGAGAGAAACAGTTGGTGCAATTGTTTTGCCCTTAAGAATTTCTGCAACCTTCATCATATCAACGAAGGATGAGTTCGTACAAGATCCGATAGCAACCTGGTCTACTTTGATTTTTCCGATTTCATCCGTTGTTTTAACCTGATCCGGCATATGCGGGCATGCTGCCATAGGTACCAGTGAGCATAAGTCGATATCAATTACTTCATCATATTCAGCGTCTGCATCCGGTAAAATTTCTGTCCAGTCCTTTTCTCTGCCCTGTGCTTTAAGGAAAGCAAGAGTGATTTCATCAGAAGGGAAGATGGATGTTGTAGCACCAAGCTCAGCACCCATATTGGTAATTGTAGCTCTTTCAGGTACAGATAAGGTTTTAACACCGTCACCGCCGTATTCAATAATTTTGCCGACACCGCCCTTAACGCTCATAATTCTTAAAACTTCAAGAATTATGTCTTTAGCAGATACCCAAGGTTTAAGATAGCCATGAAGATTAATTCTTGTCATTTTCGGCATTGGAATATAATATGTACCGCCGCCCATAGCTACGGCAACATCAAGTCCGCCGGCGCCCATTGCAAGCATACCGATTCCGCCGCCTGTTGGGGTGTGGCTGTCAGAACCGATAAGTGTTTTGCCCGGAATACCGAATCTTTCAAGGTGAACCTGATGGCAGATGCCGTTGCCGGGTCTTGAAAAATAAATACCGTGCTTTTTTGTAACGGTCTGAATGTAGCGATGATCGTCTGCATTCTCAAAGCCTGTCTGTAAAGTGTTGTGATCTATGTAAGCAACGCTTTTTTCTGTTTTTACTCTGTCTACACCCATAGCTTCAAATTCAAGATAAGCCATTGTGCCTGTTGCATCCTGAGTAAGAGTTTGATCGATACGAAGACCTATTTCTTCTCCTGCAATCATTTCGCCCTCAACAAGATGAGATTTAATTAATTTCTGAGCAAGTGTAAGTCCCATACTTTTTCCTCCTAAGCTTTAATTAATTTGACAATCTATTTTATAATATTGTTTAACTTGTGTCAATGTTTTATAAAAAAATTAACAATATATTATTTATATATAATAACAATAAAAAATAATAGTTATTGAATTGGATTATGAGTTATGATATAATAATACAGTTAATCGGGGCATAATAAGCATAAAGGATGTGTTATTATGTCTGAAGAAAATGAAAATCAAACTCAGAATGAAGAAAACTCTGCCCAGAGTGCTTTTGAAACAGGTTCAATTACCGTAGAAAAAAACGGGCATTTTATCCATTGTTTAACTATTATCGGTCAGATTGAAGGGCATTATATTCTGCCAAGTCAGAATAAAACAACAAAATATGAACATGTTATTCCACAGCTTGTTGCTATTGAAGAAAGCAAGGAAATAGAGGGGCTTCTTATCATTTTAAATACAGTCGGCGGCGATGTTGAAGCAGGGCTTGCTATTGCTGAGCTTCTTTCAACTATGAAAACGCCAACAGCTTCCTTGGTTCTCGGCGGCGGTCATTCAATAGGCGTTCCGCTTGCTGTATCCTGCCGAAAAAGCTTTATTGTTCCAAGTGCTACCATGACTGTTCATCCGGTAAGAATGAACGGGCTTGTACTCGGTGTTCCGCAAACTTTGTCTTATTTTGAAAAAATGCAGGACAGAATTGTAAATTTTGTTGAAAGTAATTCCAAAATATCAGCTGATGCCTTTCGCAGCTTAATGATGAAAACAGGCGAGCTTATTATGGATGTCGGCACGGTGCTTGATGGCGACGGTGCTGTTGAATGCGGGCTTATTGATGAGCTTGGCGGTTTGTCAAATGCCCTTGAATTTCTTAACAAAACAATTGAAATGGAGAATGCAGAGTGTTCTGGTCAATAATTAATGAGAATGATATTTTGTTTGATGAAAAAAGTATAGAAGCAACCAATACGGTTCGTTCAAGTAATCCCTATGATTATTTGAGAAAGGGATATTTCGTTGATAATGCTTCTATGTTCGGAGGGGAAAATATTGTCGATTATAACAGCTGTTTTTCAAGCTATAGGACAAGCCTTAACATTCATATTTCCGATATCTGAAAGCGGTCATTCAGCAATATTTCATAATTTTGCTGCCCGTAATTCCGGCGAAGTTTCAGAACTTACCGGACTTATACATATAGGAATTGCGCTTGGTATTATAATTGCATTTTATAAGGTTTTTATCAGGAACTTTGTTGAAATTGTTAATAGTTTCAGAGAAATTTTTTCTAAAGACCTGAGAATGCGAAGGGCAAGCAATTCAAGAAAATTTGTATATTTTATTCTTATCTCTTTTGTTCCGATGCTGCTCTATTTTCTTCCTGTCGGTAAAAGCAAAAATCTTTATCAGGCATTGCATATGCTGTCCTATGACGGTAATTTGCTTTCTGAAGGTATAGCATTTCTTATTACGGCAACGCTTTTGCTTTTTGCATCTTTGACTATGACGAAAAATAAAGAGAGCAGGGGAAACCAGCTTTCTGTTCCGATAGCTGCTCTTTTTGCTGTATTAATTTTCATTGCACTTCCTGTTGCAGGTTTTTCAATTTCTGCAATGATTATTTCAGCTGCAGCTCTTTTTAATATAAATAAAAATATTGCTTTTCGCTATTTTATAAGCATTTCTGTTCCGATTTTAATTGTTAAGGGAATCATTGAAATCGTTATATGTGCATCTTATGTTACTATTATAACAGGTATCATTGCTGTTGTAGTTTCTGCAGCAGCTGCATATTTTCTTTCTAAGCTTTTCAAGGCTGTTTTAAGCGATAAATATTTAAAATATTTTTCCTGTTACAACTATGCAATTGGTGCAATTGCTGCTGTAACCGGTATTATTCAGTTAATTATAAAGTAAGAGGTAGTTATGGCTAATAATACGAATCGAAATAAAGGCAGGCAAAATCAGTCAAGGGCCGCAGCAGAAAGAGAGGCTTTGAAAAAAGCAAGAAAGCAAGAAAATACCAGCCGAATAGTCAGTGTTTCACTTTTTGCTGTTTCTGTTATTTTCTTTTTTGTAGCTGTGATCAGTGGTGAAAACTTGTGGAATTTATTGCATAATATTTATGTGGGGTTGTTTGGAATGTTTGCAGCCTGTGTTTTTCCTGTTTTAGTTATTGTATTGATTATTTTGCATTCTGTTAAAGAAAAGGAAATCTCAAAGCTGATTTCAAAGGGGACGGAAGCAATTATTCTTGTACTTTTGCTTTCCGCTTTTATTCATATTGTTCAGAATCAGCCGGGTGCTGACTTTAAGGTTGCTGTTACCGAAGCGTTTAAGTCCGGTTCGGCAGAGTTTAACGGTGGCTTTTTCGGTGCGCTTATCGGATGGATACTGCTGACTCTCGGAAAGGCTCCGGCAATAATCGTTGATCTTGTTTTGATTTTTGTTGATTTTATGCTGCTTACGGCTATAACCATTATTCAGTTTTTCAAAGGTGCAGCAAAGCCTGCTGCTGATACATATAAAAAGGTTGCTCCCGTAATTAATGAAAAAATTGAGCAGAGAAAATTAAGAAAAGGCAATATTGATGTGCCGCTTGATATTACACCGCCCGGAGAAGAACCGCCAAAATCTTCAAAGAAAACGAAGAAACAATCCGTTTTGGATGTTTCTAAAGAGGATGACATGCCTTCAGCATCCGTACCAAGAACGATTATTGATGAAATTAATGCCGCGAACGAGAAAAAGAGAAAAGACAGGCAGTCAGAGGCAGTTCAAAGTGAAAAATCGATAGATGATATCGTTAAAACTGCCTCTGAGGAAAAGCCCAAAAAACCTGCTGAAGAATTCAGAGTTACAAAAGAGCAGATGAGTTCTAATGTTGAGGATTATATTATTCCTCCGGTATCTATTCTTCAGGCAGGTAAGCAAGCGGATACAAAGGATGTAAGCGGAGAACTTAAAATGAATGCTGAAAGGCTGATTGATACGCTTCATTCATTTAATGTTGATGCGTCTATTACGGATATCAGCCGTGGTCCTACGGTAACCAGGTATGAGCTTAAGCCTGCTGCAGGTATACGTATATCCAAAATAACAAATCTTTCGGATGATATCGCGCTCAATCTTGCTGCTACGCATGTCCGTATTGAAGCGCCTATACCGGGAAAGGCCGCTGTTGGTATTGAGGTTCCGAATACTGTAAAAAACAGTGTATCTATGCGTGAACTTATTGATACGCCTGAATTTTATGAGGAAAAATCAAAGCTTTCAGCAGGTCTCGGTAAGGATATTGCAGGTAAATGCGTTTATTGTGATGTATCCAAAATGCCGCATCTTCTTATTGCGGGTACAACGGGTTCCGGTAAATCTGTTTGTATGAATTCAATTATTGTTTCTATTTTGTATCGTGCAAAGCCTGACGAGGTGAAATTTCTTATGATAGATCCAAAGCAGGTTGAGTTTTCAAAGTATATCGGAATTCCGCATCTCCTTGTTCCTGTTGTAACGGATCCGAGAAAAGCGGCAGGCGCTCTTGGCTGGGCAGTTTCGGAAATGCTACAGAGATATAATAAGTTTTCCGAAACAGGCGTAAGGGATATTGAGGGATATAATAAATATGTTTCTAAGCATGAAGATATGGAGCCTATGCCTAAAATCTGTATCTTTATCGATGAGCTTGCTGATTTAATGATGGCTGCTCCGAAAGAGGTTGAAGATTCAATCTGCCGTCTTGCCCAGATGGCTCGTGCAGCCGGTATGCACCTTGTAATTGCTACACAAAGACCATCTGTTGATGTTATTACAGGTCTTATAAAAGCAAATATTTCTTCAAGAATTGCACTTACGGTTAGCTCTCAGATAGATTCAAGAACAATTCTTGATGCAAGCGGAGCTGAAAAGCTTCTCGGAAGAGGCGATATGCTGTATAATCCTATCGGAGCAAGCAAGCCGATTCGTGTGCAGGGCTGCTTTATCAGTGATGAGGAAGTTGAGGAACTCTGCAATTTTATTAAGCAGCAGGGTGAAACTGAATATGATGAGGCAATTCAGAAAGAAATTGAAGAAAAGGCTGTAACCGATAAAAAGGCAAATGCTTTTGAAGACGGCGGCGAAGAAAATGTCTACGACCAGCTGTTTGAAAAGGCTGCTGAGGTTGTTATGGAAACAGGGCAGGCTTCTACTTCTTTCCTGCAGCGTAAGCTTTCAGTTGGCTATGCAAGAGGTGCTAAAATTATAGATCAGCTTCAGGAATATGGAGTGATTGGTCCGGCTGAAGGAAGCAAGCCACGCAAGGTTCTGATGACCAAGCAGATGTGGCTTGAGAAACGGGCTTATGACAGCGGAAAAGATTTTACTGCAGATAATACAGAACAAATAACTATGGAAGATACCTTGATTGATTCAGAAAATGATGTAATAGATAATCAGGGGAACGGAGAATTCTATGACTGATTTTCTTCCGATTAATAAAAATGAATGTAAAAAAAGAGGATGGGACGAGGTAGACTTTGTTTATGTAACCGGGGATGCTTATGTTGACCATCCCTCTTTTGGTGTTGCGATAATTTCAAGGGTGCTTGAGGCTAAAGGCTTTAAAGTAGCTGTTCTGAGCCAGCCCAATTGGCATAGTAATAGCGACTTTATGCAGTTCGGAAAGCCAAGGCTTGGTTTTCTTGTTACAAGCGGTAACATAGATTCTATGGTGGCACATTATACGGCTGCGAAAAAAATCCGCCGTAATGATGCTTATACCGCAGGCGGAAAGGCAGGTAAAAGACCGGACAGAGCTGTAATTGTATATTCAAATATTATAAGAGATACTTATCCGGACTGTCCGATTATAATCGGAGGGCTGGAAGCTTCGCTTCGTCGTTTCGCACATTATGATTATTGGGATGATACTGTAAGAGCATCCATTCTTATTGATGCCAAGGCTGATTTGCTCATTTACGGAATGGGGGAGAATCAGATTATTGAAATAGCCGAAAGGCTTAGCAACGGGGAAAAGGTTGATGCTTTAACAGACATAAGGGGTACCTGCTATGCAGTTGATGTTAAGGATACACCTTATATCGGTGTGGAGGTTCCAAGCCTTGAAAACTGCATTAAGTCTAAAAAGGAATATGCAAAGTCTGTTCGCATTGAACAGGATGAGCAGGATCATATCAGAGGCAGAGCGGTGCGCCAGAGATGCGGAAAGAAAATGGTTGTTCAGAATGTGCCTATGCCGCCTCTTGAAACGCAGGAGCTTGATTGGGTCTATTCGCTGCCATATATGAGAACTTACCATCCAAGCTATGAAGTGTTGGGCGGAGTTCCCGGAATTGAAGAGGTGGAGTTTTCAATTACGCATAACCGTGGCTGCTTTGGTGCCTGCAATTTCTGTTCTATTCAATTTCATCAAGGAAGATATATAACCGCACGAAGCAAGGAAAGCATAGTTGAGGAAGCAAAAAAGCTTACTACCTTAAACCATTTTAAAGGATATATTCATGATATCGGAGGACCTACGGCTAATTTCAGAAAGCCCTCCTGTGAATTTCAGTTGGAGCATGGACTTTGTAAAGGGAAAAAGTGTCTTGCACCGAATCCTTGCCCGAATTTAATATCCAATCACGATGAATATCTTGATATCTTAAGGGAAGTAAGAAAGCTGCCGAGGGTAAAAAAAGTGTTTATCAGAAGCGGAATAAGATATGATTATCTGCTTGAAGATAAGGATGATACTTTCTTTAAAGAGCTTGTTGAAAATCATGTGTCAGGACAGCTGAAGGTTGCTCCCGAGCATTGCAGTGCTTCTGTTCTTGATAAGATGGGAAAGCCGCACATAGAAGCGTATATTGAGTTTTCAAAGCGCTATTTCCGCTATACGGGGCAGATAAATAAAGAGCAGTATCTTGTTCCTTATCTAATGTCAAGTCATCCCGGTTCTACCCTTGATGATGCAATAGAGCTTGCCTGCTTTTTGAAGAAAAATCATATCAGACCTGAGCAGGTTCAGGATTTTTACCCAACTCCCGGTACGATATCAACCTGTATGTTTTATACAGAGCTTGACCCATACACAATGGAAGAGGTATATGTTGCGAAAACGCCTCATGATAAAGCATTACAACGAGCATTGCTGCAGTATTATGACCCTAAGAATAAACAGCTTTGTGAGGAAGCTTTACGGAAAGCGCACAGGTATGACTTGATAGGTAATTCAAAAGATTGTCTTGTTCAGCCATTAGCATATAACAGAAATAGAAACAACGGAAACAGATATGGGAAATCTTCAAACAGAAACAAAAAAAGCAATAAAAAGCGATAAGTATCAGACAAGAGTGCTTATTGGAACAGCGTTAATTATCTTAGGTGTTATTTTCATGATTATCGCTTTGAATCAGCCCAAAGTCAGTAACGATGGAGTTGATAGCTCTGTAAATTCTTCCGTTTCGGATAATGCTGCTGGATCTTCTGATAAAACAACAGTAACTGAAAGCAACAGTACAACTGATAAAACTGCAGTTTCTGTTTCTTTTCCGATTAATCTTAATTCCTGTACGGCTGAGGATTTAATGGCTATTGATAATGTCGGAGAAACAAGAGCAAATGCTATAATTGCATATAGAGAGTATCTCGGTGGATATACAAGTGTTGAGCAGCTGAAGAATATCAGTGGGATAGGCGATTCGGTTTATGCTTTAATTGAACCTTATGTAACAGTATGATTAAAGAATTATTTAAAAAATTAAAGATTGTTTTGTTTACAAAACGCTGTGATATGTGCGGCGAGGTTGTTTGCTTTGATCAGGATTTTTGTGAAGAATGCTGCTTACTATCTGAAATTGCAGAGCCTCTTTGTTCGAAATGCGGATGCTCAAAGCAGGAATGTAAATGTAAAAAGCATCAAAAAGAGGTAGAGTATAAGGCAGTTGTTGCACCGTTTTATTATGAGGGCTCGGTAACTCGCGCAATTCTGAATATGAAAATGAATGAAATGCCCAAGCTTGTTGATTATCAGGGCAAATGTGTATCGGATGCAGTAAAAAAATATTATGATGCTGTTGAATTCGATTTTGTAACCTTTGTTCCAATGAGGAAGGAAGATAAAGCCGCCAGAGGATATAACCAGGCAGAACTTCTTGCTGATGTAGTTTCAAAAGAATGTAATATCCCGTTAAAGGATATACTTATTAAAAAGCGTAAAACAAAGGTGCAGAAGCGTCAGAAGGCAAGTGAAAGATTTGCCAATATGTATAATGCATTTGATGTAGGGAAAAATGCCGATTTATTTGGTAAGAAAATATTGCTTATTGATGATGTAAAAACAACAGGGGCAACATTAACATCCATTGCGTTAACCCTTAAAGCGTATGGTGCCTCCTCAGTTTATTGTGCTGTTGTGGCAATTGTTAAATAATTATAATTTACAGTTGATTTAATTGATTATTCGTGATAGAATATATCAAAAATGCGGGTATGGTGGAATTGGCAGACACGCTAGATTTAGGATCTAGTGGGAAACCGTGCAGGTTCAAGTCCTGTTACCCGCACCAGATAATGATAATCCGAACCCAGTTCCAATCGGGGACGGTTTTGGATTTTTAGTATATCTTAAGTGTTAAAACAAAAGCGGCGGTATCGTGTGCGATACCGCCGCTTTTGTTACTCAAAAAAAGAGTGGATTTTTATGAGAAGTTCCGCTATAATACAAGATATAGGCAGGAGGTAATGTATGAGTACTATAATTGGTGAAGTATCAATACCTGCTGACGATCAGGGATTTGTTTTAATGCAATGTCCCCTATGCGGGGAATTTTTTAAAATAAAACCAGAGGATTATCATGCAGAAGATGTTATTGAAATATGGTGTCCAAGTTGTGGTTTAAAAGCGGAAAATTATTTTACTGATGACGTGATAGAGCTTGCGTTAAAAAAGACAAAGAATTACGCAAATGATCTAATATATAACGAGATGAAAAAGTGGGAGAAGAAATTCAAAGGTTCATTTATCTCGTTCAAGGCAGGTAAAAAGCCGCAGCATGAAGAAGAATATCCTATTAAGTATGGAATAGAAGCTTTAGAAGTTGAGGAATATCCTTGCTGCAAGCGGGAAGCAAAAATCAAACCAATTTATAAAATGTGCGGGAGTTATTGCCCGTTTTGTGGGGTAAGGTATGAAGAACATTGATAAAAAACAGTTGAAAATAATTTCCATGGAATTTAGAACAATTGCTAACCGTTTGATTACATGCAATCATCAGACTGGAATGGCTTTATTGAAGAAATTTATGGCTTATATTGACGAAAACGAAATTATATCAGAGTACATAAAGCAATATGTTAATCCAGACGATTTTGAACCGGTTGAAAGAGGGACTTGCTTCTCCTCAATGGGTGATACAAAACAAGAGGAAATCTCTTATACATATCAGTATTTGAAATATGCTGTAGAGAATTATCACAACTTTTATTATGATATGGCTTTTCGTTATGCAAGGGAAGCGAATGATGCTGTAAAAGAATTTTGTAATCGAATAGTACTTCCTTTTGTCAACTATATTGAAGGGTATCTTACGGAAATAGGCATTCAGATGGGATATGATGAGGATAAAAAATTTATGATTAATGTAAATGGTGGCGTGGCACAAGTAAATGTAGCAAATGATAACGCAACAGTTCATGCAACTCAAAGCAATGGCATTGATGTTTCTCAATTAGAAAACATTATCTCTAATATTATGAAACACATGCCTACTGATATTACACAAGAAGAACAGGAGCAAATAAGTGACAGTGTTGAAGTAATCCGAGCTGAGGTACAAAGTGCAAGTCCTCGAAAGGGGTTTATTAAAACAGCGCTGAAAGGATTACAAGCTATCAATGGAACTGCACAATTTGGAGCAGCTATTGCTACATTAGTTCAATTTCTCGGAACAGTTTTATAATTGGATTATCATTAAAATTGGCGGTATCTTGAGTGATACCGCCGCTTTTGTCATATGCTTCTTTTCTACTTCCTTTGCTCTCTGCGCTTTCCATTCTTCAAATTCCTTTTGCCCCGTCGGGCTTTCAAAGAATTTCTGAATTTCTGGAAGTAAGCAACGGGCAAGGGCTTCTATTTCATGTTGGGGGATATTTGTGTCCGATTGCTTTTTTGCCATATATCGCCTTTCTTATTTAGTTGTCAAGGTACAATGCCGCACAGGGGCGGCGTGAAATTCTGCTTATACTCAATCACCTTTTTGTTGTTTAAGAAATTAAATCGCTTTTATGCGAAAAATTGATATAAAAAAACAGGTATGAATAAAATCATACCTGTTACATGATTGTGCTGCATGGGAAAAACAATAAAATGGAATATATTTGCATTAAATGCCCGTTCTGCTTTTTATTTATTTTAACTAAATTTTTTTATACATTTACTGACCAAGAATAAATTGGGTATACCGATAGCAGCTTTGCAAAATCAAATCCTAAAATTGCGAGTATTAATGGTACTGCAAATATAAGTAAGCTGAAAAATATGGTTTGTATATAGTTTTTACGCCACATTGAAATCAGGATAACCGCCGATGTAATTATCAATACAGATAAAATCTGAGAAAGCAGAAATAATATGACAAATTTCCCGACAGAAATATGAAACGGAAGTTCCTGAAAATAAGGGATAGTATTTACTAAAAATGAAAATCCGTGCATCGGGAAAACTTTTGAAATACTAACAAACCTGCAAATAAATGGTATACCTGCAAATATTGAGGCAGTAATTGAGCAAACAAGCATTTTGCTCATTATTATTTTAAATTTACCCTTTTTTGTTGCATAGAGCAGATGCAAAGAGCCATTGCGGTATTCTGTTGTGATCACATTGCTGAAAGCAAAAATGAATCCAACGGATAATAAAAGTAAATCAAGAACAAAATCATTCCCCATAGCTCCAAATAAATACAGATAACCTGTATCATAAATATAATTTCCATCATTTTTACAAACCAAATCGTACTGCTGTACAACTCTTTGAAATGCCGGATAAAACGCAGTGACACTGTACCATTGTGATTTCATTGTGTCACCGACATTTTCATCAATCGTTCCGTTTGAAATCATTTCGTCAATTTTTTCAATTTGACTAAAAGCGTCCTGATACCTTGTCTGTTCTGTTAAAATAAGTGAAGTTTTTTCGTCTGTCTGCTTTCCTTCAAGCTGAAGCATAATATCCTGATAGTACAATTCCTGAGCGGATGGTGTATATTTTTCGGATAAATTCTGACCTCCGATTAATACAGAGAAGAGTACTAAAACAATCAAGGCACGATTCATAATCAGAATTTTGTAACTTTCATGGCGTATCAGACTGGAATATGGTTTGAAAGGAATCGTGAAAGCGATTGATGTTCGTTTGGATTGAAGGCTTGACCCTTTATTAAAAGAAATATATGTAATTGTAATACCTATAACAGCAAGCAGGGCAATTAATATCCAGGAACAATGCAGACGAGATACAGGGTATCCGAACAGATTGAAATTCAAATATGCACCATAGAGATTTTCTGTCTTCAAAAAACCTATAATATTCAAATATTTTAAAAAACTGAATTTAGATGCTTGTGGAATTAATGTATACAAGATAAAGCTTACACCGCAAAGACTGCATCCAATTAAATACGGCAGTATAGTTTTATTTGAAAGTACACAAAACGCCGAGAGAATTGTTCCGATTACAAATAAAACTATACCTTTTGTAAAAACGGATATCACTATGTATTCCAATATGCTTACAGAAAGATTACTTTCCATATAGGCTGCTATGGATTGAATACCGGCTGTTACATCACACCAACCGGTTGATAAACCGAAAAACAAATAATTTGTACAATAAAACAGCACAGCAAATATAAGGTTGTGTATCAGCAATGCTGACAGTTTTGCAAATATACTTTGAGTGATTCCGTATTTTGTACTTCGTGTAATATAAAACAGACCTTTTTCCTTTTCTTCTGTAATCATTCCTCCTACAAATAAAAACATTAGGAGAATTAAGAGCATATCCGTCCATATACTTTCAGTTGATGATACTATCATTTCAGATGGTGTCCATCTTATATTATTATTGTTTAAATGAGAATAATCAAAAGCACTCTTTTTAATATTGCGTGTGGAAAATGTATCTTTCTGACTGTTTTCAAATATTGAAATTGAGCTGAACTTTTCTTTGCTGTTCTGTATGGTTTTCAGATATGTATCATAGGCTGCCACTTTCACTTGTTCATCATAAAGTTTATCAATAAACTTCTTTTCCTTTTCTAACGAATCGGTAAATATTAAAAACTTTGCACTTTTATACAGATCATAATATTTTTCAAAAACACCCGGATGCTGACGCATTGCCTGCTTTGCAAGATCATTTCCCATTTCATTATTCATATTTTGTATAGAGGAAATCTCCTGCACAAAGGAAATACCATCTATATTTTCTTTTAAATCGGATAAATATGCGGCTTTTTCCGTTTCGGTCATAACCGATATCCGGCTTTGAAATTTTTTGTAAGCAGAAAGCTCCGGTGTATTTTCATCAGGCAGACTGGTATACCACAGTAAAAAGACATTTAGAATCAGAAGTATGCAGACTGAAAATACAAAATTGCGTTTGCACCATATTTTCCTAAGCTCAAAGTGTATCAGTTGATGCATTTTGCTCATCCTCCCCGAATATGTGCATATATACGTCTTCTAAATTATCAGAATTATTGTGCTTACTACACAGGGCATTCACAGTATCCCGATCAATAATATTTCCGTTTTTAATCAGTATAATTTCATTTGCAATAGATTCTATATCTGAAACCACATGAGTTGAAACCAATATTATTTTATCACCTGAAAGTGTTTTAATTTGTTCCCGTATTCTTACGCGTTCTTTAGGATCAAGTCCTGCTGTGGGTTCATCCAGTATAATCAGCTTGGGATTACCGAGTATTGCCTGAGCAATTAAAATTCGTTGTTTCATTCCGCCGGAATATGTTCCGATTGCTTTGTCAGCCTTTTCCGTCATATTTACATACGACAAAGCACGAGTTATTTCATCAGGCATTTCCTTTTTTGAAATACCCTTAAGAGCTGCCATATAGGATAAAAAGCGTCTGCCGGAAAAGGAGTCATATAAGCCCTGCTGCTGCGGTGCGTATCCGAGAATACTGCGGTATTCCGACTTCAACTGTTTTATATCATTACCGTTCCAAGTGATATTTCCGCTGCTCGGCTGAATATTGCCTGTGATAACATTCATAAGAGTGGATTTACCTGCACCATTCGGTCCTAATAATCCGTATATACCATTATCTAAAGTCAATGAAATATTGTTCAAAGCCAGCTTATCTTTATACTTTTTTGTAATTTCAAACAGCTCAAGCATATTTACTTTCCCACTCCTATCATTTTTATTTCACGATAATTATCACTTCCGTTAACTAAATCCTTTTGCGAAATCAAGCCGTATTGATAGCGTTTAATTTCATATGAACCATCACCCGTAGCTTCAGCATCATAATCATAAATAACTAAAACCTCTGATTCAAGTACAGCACGGAACTCCAAGCTCCATCCAAGACTTTTATTTACAAGTTTGGAATGGTTTACTTCACCTGTATTTATATCTACAAAATATAAGGTACTGTCTCTTGTTGTATCCGGATCCTGACAGCATAGATAATCACCTATAATATGGGATATATAATTTTGTTGAAGCGTACAGATTTGCTTTTCTTTTCCTGTAGTCAGATCAATGCTTTTTATAACATCTTCATCTGAGGTTGAACAATACAGCATATTTTTCCGGATTTGGTAGGAAGGCAAGACTTTATTTTTAATACGAAAAACTTCCTTTGGTTTACTCTCATTCAGATTCAGGGTAGCAAATACTGAATCTGCTTTATCATATAATGCCTTGTATGTGTCATCATCCTGTTTTTCTTCAAATGATAATTCTTTTCCGAAATCATTACCTGTCAAAACAAGCGACTGATCAAAACAGCCTTGCACATTCCAATTGATGCTGTCATTAAAATCCAATGAACACATAAGCTTTTCTTCTCTTTTTTCTACATCAAGGAATACTAGATTTTTTTCAGATGAAGTGTTGTAAGTGCTTGCTCCGTGACGCTCGGCAGATATTTTTTTAGTGATTACATAAATTCCATTTTCATTGCCTAGCACCAAATCTTCAAGTGTAACCAATGAATCAAATGCATATATCTTTTCCCGGTCTGTTCCGTCAAGATTTGCACGGTACAGAATGGTAGGTATACTTTCTGTTTTTTCATCAAGAGAATTATTCCCAAAAGAAAACTCTCTGCTAACCTCTCCGGAGCGATCCATATCCTTACTCAGAATATAAAGCTTGTCATTATATATAAAAATCAATGTAGTAGCTGACGGAAAATCATCATTCAAAAATACGGATGAACAATCTGCGGTGTTATGATTGCATCCGGTATCACTGCAAAGATAAATTTCCTGTTGTGTCTTAAAATCCATATACATCATATGGGAAGCGAAATCACCGTTTTGAAGCTGATCACAGTTCTCCGTTAAATAGTAATAGCCGGCTTTGGAAGAACAGCCGAAGCCCTCTCTTTTACACAGCAATTCCAAATTTCCGCCGCCGTCAAAACTTATTCCCTGTGTTTCGGATAAATTTTCATTCTCAAATACAGTTTCACTGCCGCATGCACACAGAGAGAAAGCCATGATAATAATCAGCAGTAATGTTATCGTTTTTTTCATAAAAAAGACCTCCTTGTTTTTCTCATTTGAGAAGCTTACAAGGAGAGTCTAAAATACAAATGTCAAAAAAAAGTCAAATTCCAATTATAATTTTAACAGTTGCTCCATTATGATTTGATAGTTCTAAATTCCCGCCGTGCTTTTGGCAGAGTATTCGGCTTATTGTCAAACCTATTCCCATATGCCCGTCTTCCTTAGGTTTAGGCAGAAGAAGATTTGATTTATTTTTAAGTATATCGTCTGGGAATCCACAGCCGTCATCTGAAACAGAAATGAGCAGATTTTGCTCATTTATTGAAAATGAAATTGTTATTTTTTCTTTAGCAAATCTCATTGCATTTCCAAATACATTTTCAAGTATTCGGTAAACGACAGCTCCGTCAAGCTTTACTAAACAATCCTGTAAATCATGTGTTACAATCAGATGAATATTTAAACCCGATGCTATAACTGAAAAGTCATCTTCTATATCTTTAACAAATTCTAATACAGGTGTTTCTTTCAGATTAAGTTCCACATCCTCAAGCTGATTTATCCTCCTTATGGATTCGGTATAATACTCAAGGCGTTTTGCGGCTTTATTCAGATTATCCGATATTCTCAATATGCGTTGTATACTTAGCTTTCCGTTCGGAAGATTAAGCTGAAGATATTCGGTATAGCCCTCAATAATCGCAATCGGATTTCGTAAATCATGTGCAATGGAAGCTTGCATCAATTTTCGTTCTTCAAGCATTTTCCATAGGATTTTGTTGTTTTCGTACAAGGCCATACGCATATGCTCAAAGGATTGACATAATGCTCCCATTTCATCGTTGAATCCGTATTGAATTGAAAAATCAAGATCCTTTGAAGCAATTTTTGCAGTTGCATCCGATAAAAGTTTAAGCGGTTCAGCAAGTTTTCGCTTATAAAAATATAATCCGCAAAGCAGTATTCCGATTATTGAAGATACAGCCGGGAAAGCTGCCATAATCACGCCGCAGCTCTGATAAGCAAGCTTTCTTCTCGGACCCATAGTATCATAACTTTTTTCAATTTTTTGTATGGAATATTTTTCATCAAGAACTGTATTCTGCTCTTTTTGGTCAGAAACCAATTGGGCAAATTTCTGAGGATCATCATCAAATTCAAAAAGCTGTACACTTGTAACCGTCGAACCATCGGAAAGTGTTCGTTCTATCGTAAGATACACAGCATTGGGATCAGGCAAAAGATAATGTCTGAATGCCGTACATCCGAATATGACCATTCCTGAAAGTGCTGCGACAAAACAAATTGTAAACAGCACACTAATAACAAAGAATTTACGAAGCGGTAAATTATTATACTTCTTTTTTAACGATTCCATTTGTAGCCTACACCCCACACAGTTTCAATATAATCATTGCCCGTAATTGTATGAAGCTTTGAGCGTATTTTGCGAATATGCTCCTTTACGACACCGCTGTCACCTTCAGCTTCATAGCCCCATACTCTTTCATAAATTCTTTCTCTGTCAAATACCTGATTTGCATTTGTTATCAGAAATTCAATAAGCTCAAATTCTCTTTTTGAAAAAGGTATTTCTGTTCCGTTATAAAAAACCGTTCTCTCGGATAAATTCACAAGCAATTCATTTGAAGTAAGAATATTGGGTTTGTTTTTGCCGCGTTCATCACGGCGCAAATGTGCAGCAACACGAGCCGTCAGTTCATTCAGACTGAACGGCTTTGTGATATAATCATCACCGCCGTATTGGAAGCCGTTGATTTTATCCTGTTCTGTAATGCGGGCAGTTACAAATAAAATCGGACAGGCAGTATGATTGCGTATATTTTTGCATAGCTCCAGTCCATTTGTGCCGGGCATATTGATATCCAAAATAATTAAATCAGGCAGTTTCTGCAATAAAGCTGCAGCCTCGCTGCTGTTATTTGCAACAAATGTATCATAGCCGCAATCACGCAAATGATTAGAAAGCAAATCCGTCATCATTTTTTCATCATCAACAATCAGTATTTTATAATGCATTTTAATCCCTCCGGATTTAATTATAACAAATAAAAATCAAAAATCAGTCAAAAATATTATAATTATTTAATTATGCAGTAGCAATTAAACTATTGTAAATTTTTTATATAATTTGTGCTATTATATTGAAATTTGGAGCAAATACACAGTTTTTTGTATTTGTATATAAGAATATTAAGCGAGTGAAAGCAATAAAAAATGTGCAGCCGAAAGACTACGCATGAAAAATGTAAAAGTGATATTGAGGCTTTATCAAAACGAATAACAGAACTTGAAGATATGGAACACACCATAGAAAAGGAAAAACTGAAATATCAAGTAGTATTGAAATATGCAATAAGATTATTGATGAAGTAAAAACATTGAATGTAGTATCCGGATTCTAAATAACAATATTGCAAAAAGCAAAAGAGCAGGTCGTTAAGACTTGCTCTTTTATGGTGCGGAAGAAGGGACTTGAACCCTCATGAACTTGCATTCACTAGAACCTGAATCTAGCGCGTCTGCCATTCCGCCACTTCCGCATGTTTAATTTTAATCCTCTGAATTTTACACGGCGAGGACATCCGAGGCGGAGCGATTTGCTTAATCCGCATATTTATTTGGTACAAGTATGTTAACACAACACGCTTGAAAAGTCAATCAGATTATAATATAATATTTTCGGTGAGAATATGAGGAAGGCTTTTATAATTGTTATATCTGTTTCAGCAGTGCTTTTTACTTTGTGGTATATGCACTTCGGCAGCGTAACCGAAAACAGCGGAGCGCTTTCGGTTACGGGATTATCACATCCTGTTTATTTTACAATCTGGGGCATTTTAACCTTTTGCGGAATTTTTAGTAATTTGCTTTTTGCCTATAAAAAATTTCTTCCGAAACAGAATTTTCAATACATATTTTTTGTACTTTCGGCAGTCGGAATGATATTAACCTTAGCATTTGATTTTGATTATTCACTTTATTTTCAATATATACTTCATTGCTTGGGTTCTTTATTATTTTCTGTTTCAACTGCAGGTTGTGTTTTCCTGTTGTTTTTTCTTAATTTCGGTAAAAGCAAAATGTTTAAAATATTTACTGTTATTATTGGGGCTGTCTTGATTATTGATTTGGGCATGCTTTTGATTTTTAAGGAAACTGCTCTTATAGAGGTCGTTCCTGTGTTATTTGCATTGATAATTCTTCCTGTTTTAAATTTTACATCATTTTTTAAGGATAAAGAATATGCTTCACGATGATTTAAAAAAACTGAATAAGTATCCTTTTCATATGCCCGGTCATAAAAGAAATTCAGATTTAAGCATTGTCGGAAGTGAGATAGATATAACTGAAATTAAAGGCTTTGATAATCTTCATTCTCCGAAGGGCTCAATTTTTGAAATTGAGCAAAAGCTTTCAGCATTATATCATTCAGAACAGTCGTTTATGCTGGTTAACGGATCAACAGTTGGATTGCTTGCTTCTGTTTTTGCTGTTACGGAGCAGAAGGATAAAATAATTATCTCAAGAAATTGTCATAAAAGTGTTTATAATGCCTGTTTTTTAAGAGAGCTTGATGTTGTTTACATTGAACCGGAATTTAATGAAGAATGCGGATTTTATACCGAAATTAAACAAGGGGAAATTGATAGAGCAGTAATTAATAATCCTGATGCAAAAGCTATTGTAATAACCTCTCCGACATATGAGGGATATCTAAGCAATGTCAGCTCGGAAATTCCTGTTATTATTGACGGTGCTCATGGCGCTCATTTCGGATTCGGAGCATTTCCGGAATATCCGAAGGGGGACATAGTGGTTTCAAGTCTGCATAAAACCCTGCCAAGCCTTACGCAGACAGCTGTTCTGAATATTTACAATAGTACTTTAATTGAAAAAGTTAAAATGTATGTTGACATTTTTCAGACTACTTCACCAAGCTATGTTCTTATGAATTCCGTTTCAAAATGTTCTGTATTTCTTGAAAATTCCAAATATGCTTTTGAAAGCTATTATGATTTACTTGATGATTTTTATCAAATGAAGCTTAATCATTTAAAATTTATGAAAACGGATGATAAAGGCAAAATTATTGTTTCAACCGCAGAATGCAATATAAATGGAAGTCAGCTTGCGGATATTTTGCGGGATGAATATTTTATTGAATGTGAAATGGAAAGCATAAATTATATCGTTTTAATGACATCCGTTGCTGATACAAAAGAAGCGTTTTCTATTCTTAAAAAGGCTTTGTCTGAAATTGACAATAAACTAAAAAAAAGTAAAATTAATGTTATTGAAAAGCCGGTGCTTCCAAAAAAAATATGTAATAGCTTTGAAATAAATAAAACAGAAAAGGTACTGTTTGAATATGCAAAAGGCAGAATATCGGCTGAATATATTTATGCCTATCCTCCTGATATTCCGATTCTTGTTCCGGGGGAAGAAATTACGGATAAAGTTATTTCAAATTTAAAAAAAATGATTGACAATAAAATTAATGTTATAAGTGATAGTAATTTGCTCTATATATTGACAAAAGCTGATTAATATTATAAAATAGCTACAATAAAATTTTTAGAAAGAGGTGTTTTATAAATGAAAAGAATTAACACTTTAAGCTCACGCAACCTTTGCGAATCAGCTAAAAAAGGCGGCTGCGGCGAATGCCAGACATCTTGCCAGTCTGCAAGCAAGACTTCTTGCTCTGTTGCAAATCAGAAATGTGAGCAGATTAAAAAGTAATTTTACTTATGAATGATTGCGGCGGTAAGCTTTACCGCCGTTTTTCTATGGAGATAGCAATATGATACACGCATATAAAATGAATGGATATAATATTATTCTTGATCAAAACAGCGGCTGCGTTCATTCGGTTGATGAGGTTGCTTATGATATCATTACAATGTATAAAGAGAAGAGTAAGGAAGAAATCAGGAATTTTATTTTAGATAAATATAAAAATCAAGAGGATGTTACATCTGAAGAGATTGACCTTTGCTTTGATGATATTGAAGCACTTATTGAAGACGGAAGGCTCTTTTCCGAAAATACTTTTGAAGCTACGGCTAAGGAATTTAAAAAGCGCCAGGGTGTTGTTAAAGCAATATGTCTGCATGTAGCTCATGATTGTAATTTAGCCTGTAAATATTGCTTTGCAGGAAAGGGCGAGTATGACGGACCTAAAGGCCTGATGAGTTTTGAAACAGGGAAAAGAGCATTGGATTTTCTTATTGAGCAAAGCGGAACAAGAAAGAATCTTGAGGTGGATTTTTTCGGCGGCGAGCCTTTGCTGAATTGGGATGTATGCAAAAGACTTGTTGAATACGGACGAAGCATGGAAAAGGAATGTAATAAGAATTTCCGTTTTACACTTACAACAAACGGTCTGTTAATTGATGATGAGGTTATAGATTTCTGTAATAAGGAAATGGGAAATGTTGTTCTTTCACTTGACGGAAGAAAGGAAACTAATGACAGACTAAGAACATCATGCAACGGAAAAGGCTCCTATGATTTGATTATTGATAAGTTCAAGAAATTTGCGGATTCCAGGAATCAGTCAGATTATTATATGAGAGGTACATATACACATTTTAATACGGATTTTTCTGCCGATCTTCTTCATATGGCTGATTTAGGTTTTAAAGAGCTTTCTATTGAACCTGTAGTCTGTGAACCAAGCGAGCCGTATGCTTTGAGAGAAAGTGATTTGCCCGTTTTAAAAGAACAGTATGAGATTCTTGCAAACGAAATGCTCAGAAGATACAGAAAAGGAAACGGATTTACATTTTATCACTATATGATTGATCTTGATGCAGGACCTTGTATTGTTAAAAGAGTTTCGGGCTGCGGTGTCGGAACGGAATATCTTGCTGTTACACCAAACGGAGAATTGTATCCGTGCCATCAGTTTGTGGGCGATGAAAGCTTTAAGCTCGGCGATATCTGGAATGGGATTGAGAATAAGGAAATTCTGAATCAATTCAATGAATGCAATGTTTATTCTCATAAGGAGTGTAAGGATTGCTTTGCAAAGCTTTATTGCAGCGGTGGTTGTGCTGCAAATGCTTATCATACAACGGGAAGTGTGAATGGTGTTTATGAATTCGGCTGTGAGCTTCACAGAAAGCGAATTGAATGTGCTATTATGCTTAAGGTTGCCGAAGCAGAAGAAAACCTGAAAGTGGAATATTAAATCAAAAAGCCGTTCGATGAACGGCTTTTAAAATACAAAAATATTTAAAATCAAAATATTTTGTTGTTATTAAAATAAATATATGATAGAATGTAAAAAATCTTGATGAAGGTGTCAAATTTTACAGAAATGCTTTTGGATATCAATTGAATAAAAGAATATATGCCGAAAGCGGAAACTTTATATTTGTTTGAGGAAATATTTTTATGAAATTACTTGATAAGGCTAATATCAAAAATATCGGGCAGGCAGACCCTTTTATTTTTGAATCAAATGATAAATTCTATATTTACACAACAGGCGATGATGGTATTTATGCTTATTATGCAGATGATTTATTCGGCGAATGGCATTATCACGGAATGGTTTTTACACGAGAAGGTAATGATTGTTTCTGGGCTCCAAGTGTCATAGAGCTTGATGGGAAGTATTATATGTACTGCTCATTTGAGTTTTATGATGATATTCCTGATAAGGGCGGTCACAGGCAGACAATGTTTGTTTCAGTTGCAGATAATCCGCTTGGACCGTTTACAAATGAAAAGCAGCTTCTTCATCCTTTTTCAATTGATTCACATGTTATAAAAAACGAGAGTGGATTGTTTATTTTCTATTCAACCAATACCTTTGAAGGCGACAGAATCGGAACATATATTGTTGTAGACAGATTGCTTGATCCTTATACTGTTCAGGGTAAACCGCACACGGTTGTTGTACCCACTCTTGATGAGGACATCTTCAGATATAACAGATATAAACAAGGCCAGCACTGGCATACGATTGAAGGCGCTTTTTACTTTAAAGAGGGCGATTGGCAGTATGTTATGTACAGCGGAAACTGCTATGAAAAGCCTACATATTATATCGGCTATGCCCGTGCGAAAACCGATGAAACAGATTTAACGAAGATAGATTTTGAAAAATTCCCCAATGATGATACTTATAGTCCTGTCATGGCTAAAAATGAATTTGAAGAGGGAACAGGGCATCACAGCATAATCAAGTATAAGGGCGAATACTATGCTGTCTATCATGCAAGAGATTTGGATGACAACAGAGATAATGTTGACCGCAGAACTGCCAGAATCTGTAAGCTTATTGTTAAAGACGGCATAATAACAGCAGAGCCGCATTATGATCATATATAGAGGATTTTATGGCAAGAGAATTAAGTTATAATCAAATGGTTGAAAGAAGTATAATAAAAACATACAGAAAATCTATATGGAATCCGTTTGTTGAAGCCTGCCAGAATTACAAGCTTGTTAATGACGGCGATAAAATAGCTGTTTGCATAAGCGGCGGTAAGGATTCTGTTCTTCTTGCAAAATGTATGCAGCAATTAAAGCGTATTTCTAAAACAGATTTTGAACTTGTTTTTATTTGCATGGATCCGGGCTACAACGAGGCAAACAGAAAACAGATTGAAGAAAACTGCGATAAACTGGAGATTCCTGTTCAGATTTTTGAAAGTGATATTTTTTCTGTAACCGAGGCTGTCGGCGGCAGTCCATGTTATCTCTGTGCCAGAATGAGAAGAGGGCATTTGTATGCAAAAGCAAAGGAGCTTGGTTGTAACAAAATTGCACTTGGGCATCATCTTTCAGATGTGATTGAAACAACGCTTATGGGTATGTTTTACGGCGCGCAGCTTCAGGCAATGCTTCCGAAGCTTCATTCAATGAATTTTGAGGATATGGAGCTTATAAGACCGCTTTACTGCGTGAATGAAGCAGCAATAATGAACTGGAGAGAATATAATCATCTTGAATTTATTCAGTGCGCCTGCCGCTTTGTTGATGAATACAGCAATTCCGAGGATGGAATCGGTGAGTCAAAAAGGCAGGAAATCAAGCAGCTGATTAAGGATTTAAAGAAAATAAATCCTGACATTGAATCAAATATTTTTAATTCAATTCATAATGTTAAGCTTGATACTTTCATTAGCTATAAGCAAAAGGGTATTGAGCATAGCTTTCTTGAAGATTTTTGACCGGGAAATAATTATGAAAAAGAAAGAGTTTTTGAAGATAGCATATCTGCTCAATAAAATTAATTAAAAAGGTGTATAAAAATGCCGTAGGAATTATTCATTCCTACGGCATTTTGCCTACTATAATTAATAATTAATTTCAATCGGTATTCCGCCGTTTTCTCTTGATTTATCAGCAAGATATACAGAAAGATGTCCTGCAACGGAATCAAAAATAGATGTGCAGGCGAGGCTTGGATTTTCATTTCTGATAAAGGAAACAAAATCAGCAGATAGCCTTTCATCTCCGCCGCCATGTCCGCCATATGCACCAACCATATCGCCCTGAACATTAAGGTCAACAACCTCAACATCGCATTCCTCGTGATGGGCATCAGGTGATGGATTTATCTTTAATACGGTAAATTTGGATTCTTCAAAGTTTCCGAAAATCTCGCCCTTAGTTCCGATAATATGTATGTTTCTTCTTGGCTCGGACGAACCGCCGACCATATTATGCGTTCCTGTTGCGCCTGAAGCAAAGTTTACCAGAACGCTCTGATGGTCAACAACATCATTGTCGCATTTATAAATGCAGCGAGCATATGGACTGTCACTTTTCATCAGATTAATTTTATCCTCAATCGTTGGATTTTCAATACTCTCAAGTGCATCCCATACATAAAATGCCCATCTGTCCGGATGGTCAATATAAAGTCTTTTTGTTGAGTAAACGCAGGAATCAACAAGAGGGCAGTCCTTCATACAGATTGTTCCTGCATTTTCAGGAGCATTTTCCGGCTTGAACTGATATTTTCCGCCGAATGATGAAATCTTTGTTGGCTTTGTTTCACTCATCAGCCACATCATTAAGTCTAAGTCATGGCAGCATTTTGCAAGAAGCATTGTTGTGTGGCATTTTTTTGAATTCGCCCATTTCCCTCTGATGTAGGAGGTTGAAAGATGATGATAGCTTACATGCTCTGTTGTCTGAATATTAATAATATCTCCGATTTCGCCGTTTGCTATTCTTTCTTTAATTCCATAATAAAATGGAGTGTAGCGTAAAACATGGCAAATCATAACCTTGCTGTTATTTTTTCTTGCACATTCAACAAGGGTTCTCATTTCTTCTTCATTAACTGCAAACGGCTTTTCAAGAAGCATATCGTATCCTGCATTCAAAAGCGGAATAGATGTTTCAATATGCTGTTCATCCATTGTGCCGTTAATAATTGTATCGGCAAGCTTACCTTTTTCTGCTAGCTCATCTGCTGATGAAAAGCACATATCTTCGCCGAAGCCGAAATACTCCATTGCTTTTTTTCTTCTTACGGGGTTCGGATCGGCAACGCCTACGATTTTCAGTTTATCCGGATCGGTTTTTGCAAGCTCACTGTAAACAAAAGCTCTGTGACCTGCGCCGACTATTATTGCTGTAACAGGCTTCTTTTCCATAAAAATTACCTCTTGTTATAAAAATTTTTCAATATTATATATCACTAGATATTGCATTTCAATATTTAAAATAAAAAATTTATAAAAT
>CAJTZJ010000010.1 GCA_910583925.1 uncultured Eubacterium sp.
TCCGCTATCGTGGCTATTACTACGATTCCGAAATCGGTATGTATTACCTCCAGTCAAGGTATTATAATCCGCAGGTTGGTAGGTTTATTAGCGCAGATGGACAATTGAACAATGATTTGCTTGGTAATAATCTTTTTGCATATTGTGGAAATAATCCTGTTACTCGTTTAGATGATAATGGGCAAGGCTGGTGGATTGTTGCCGGAGCAGCAGTTGGAGGAATTATTAGCGCTGCTACAAAAGCTGTGTCCAACATTATGTCAGGTACCAAGTGGTATAATGGTGTTGCCGGTGCGTTTGTTGGTGGAGCGGTTTCAGGAGCTATTACAGCTGCAACATGCAACACAACTGCTGCGGCATTTGCAGGAGCAGCTGCAGAATCTGCCACGAATCAACTTCTTTCCTATATTCCTAAAGTTTGTAAAGCAGTAGGGCAGGATAAACCAACGAAGGTTAATAAAAGAAATGTTTTAGTATCTGTTGGTACAGTTGCCGCAGAAACAGCTGTTTATGGATTAGTATCCAAAGGCGCAGGAAAAATTGCGCAACAAGTGATTCCGATAAACAGCGGATGGTTCAAACCTCAAAAATTTTCAAGCTGTTTTTCCGGAAATTATGCCCATAAGTTCCAGGGGCAGACTTTGATGCAGAGTTCTATGGTCGCAGGAGCAGATTCAATTAAACAGATGGTTGAAAAAGTAGTTGATATTGTGATGGGGCAGGAGCCTACATTTGAATTATATCCGGAGGTCCTGTTATGAATGATAGAATTAAAGAGATAATTCTTAAAACTTTTATAGCAGTGTTAGCATTTTTTGGTTCATTAATAGTTGTTATTCCATTTTTAGCAGCGGTTTTCTGTGATCAGGCTTCTTATGATAGCTTGCCTTCTGATATACCGATGCCTGAACCATTTTATAGTTTGTGGATAGCAGACTTCATTATAAGTGTGTTATTATGTATTCTTTTTATGATTTTATCACATAATCTCCACTTTGATGGCAAACCGATTAAGCCCGATAAATTTCCGCTGGGATTTAATGATTTCTGTTTATTGGAAAGCTTTTTTATTGAATCGGTAAGTTCAGGCAAATATATTCAGCAACCGGAAGTGCCTTTTGAACCGGACGGAAAAACTACTGTTTTTATAAAACCGAGCGGTTCATGGAAAATTGATTGTATTGCATTGATAAGAGTGAAGGAATTAGATGATGAAATATTAAATAATGCAAATGATTCAATCACGGAAGTGCTTTACAATTATTATGGTAAAAGGGAAATAACGGATACTGTAAGTATGATATCAGTAATATGTGTTGACCGAATCACTCCTGCATTTCAAAAACTAATGAACAGAAATGTTGAGCAAGGTTTTAAAAATTTCAGGCTTCCTGTAGGAATTTCCTTTGGCGGAAAGCAAATCTATATTGCCAATCAAAAAGATGGGCTTGGAATTGCTAAGTATAAAAAACTGCGTAAAGAATTTATGAAAATAATGAATCTTACAAAGGAACAGCGTATAAAACCCGACAATTCTCATAAGAAAATAAAAAGAGGATAGCAGGAATATGGAAATTTTAATACGAATAATTACCTATGGTTTGCTGATACCGCTTGCTATCAATTGGCTTATGAAAGGTTTTTCAAAAAATAAAAAGAAATAAACATAGGGGACAGTTCCTTGAGTTGATAACATAAGTGTTATTCATTGTATTGTTCGTATGATGTAGGCGGTAATATTACATTAAAAATCCATCTCAAACAAAAGTATGTTAACCGTTTATCAGAATGATGACCATAAGGGATAGTTCCTTGTGTTAAGTCAAAAACGGGAGGGTGATTCAGTTCACCCTCTTTTTTGTTAACTGTATTCGGATATATCCGTTTTGTGATTAGATTCAAAAAATATGCGGAATGCTGTCGGTAACGCATAGGTGGTTTGAATCTCTTGTGCAGTTGCCCAAACAAAATCAGATGTTTTTTTGGCACATAAAATATGATAACAGGTCATCTTCCACTTTATGTGTGTAAAGATATGCGTACGGGACATCTGCTTATATAATTCTACAGGCTGAACGCCAAAGGTATCGGCGGTATGCAATGCCTGATTAACATCCATTTTTTCAAGAGTATTCGGAAGCTGCCACAGACCGGAAAGAAGACCGCTTTCTGTGCGTTTGGTTATTGCGTATTTATCTTTATATTGCAGTAAAAAGATTGTGCGTTCTTCCAAACGCTTATCCTTTTTCGGCTGTTTGACCGGATATTGCAGCATTGTGTTATTGGCGTATGCTCGGCAGAAGTTCTTTGTCGGACACTCGGTACATTTGGGCGACTTCGGTGTGCAAACCGTTGCGCCAAGCTCCATTAACGCTTGTGTAAACTGCCCGCAATCCTTTTTTGGATATACCTTTTCGAGTTGAGCGGCGATTTCGGTTTTTGTTTGCATATGATCGATTGGTACGTTGTTTTCAGTCATGCGTGTGATAATACGCAGTACATTTCCGTCTACAGCAGCGTAAGGCAGGTTGAAACAGATAGAAGCAATGGCACCTGCGGTGTATAATCCGATTCCGGGCAATGCGCGGATGTCATCATACTGATTTGGAAAAATTCCGCCATATTTTGTTTCAATCACGCATGCTGCTTTTTGCAAATTGCGTGCACGATTATAGTAACCGAGCCCTTCCCACAGCTTGAGCAGTTGGCTTTCCGGCGCTTTGGCCAAAGCGTGGATGTCAGGAAGCTGTTCCAAAAAACGAAGGTAGTATGACCGTACCGCCTCTACGCGTGTTTGCTGCAGCATAATCTCGGAAAGCCAGACATGATATGGTTCGGTGTCCTGCCGCCAAGGTAGTTTTCGGGCATTTTGTTTGTACCAGGGCAGCAGCACATCCGGCAGCTGCTTATAAATTGAATCGATTGTTTTCAAAGGCTTCTCCTTTTCTGCTGAATCTGACATATGTCAGTATATATTAATTGGTTGTCTGATTGCGATGAAAACATAGTACAGAAATATTAGGTTCTGCATATTTTTGCAATCATAAATTTGTTGAAATTCAAATCATTGGTTGGCATATTATGTTTATAGTATAGCCCTAAAAAGGAATAATCGCAAGCTTCAATCTTAATATGGAATCATATTGTTTTGGTAAAACAGTGTATTTGAAATTAACCGTAAAGGATAGTATTATTTTTCTGTATTATAAAAAATTAAGACAAACTTAAGACGGATAATATTGCATACAATATTGTTATTATATATAATTTTTTTATGAAAGAAGGTGCTCGAATGACTAACAAAATAATGCTTGTTGATGACGAGCCGGATATATTGGATTTGCTTGAAAAATCTTTAAATCTTGAGGGATTTCATAACATAACTAAAATAGATAACGGGCTTTCTGCTGTGGAAACTTGCAGAAAAATCCAGCCTGACATAATCGTTTTAGATGTTATGCTGCCCGATATTGATGGGTACGAAGTATGCAAACAAATTCGTGAATTCTCGCATTGTCCTATACTATTTTTATCTTCAAAAAATGACGAACTTGATAAGATACTCGGTTTAACTGTTGGCGGAGATGATTATGTAACAAAGCCGTTCAGTCCTAAAGAAATTGCGTACAGAGTTAAAGCACAGCTGCGTCGTTTGGAGTACAAGCAATCTCCAATGCAAAACGATTCAATTAAAATTGGTGAATTGACGATAGATACTGACGGCTGCAGAGTGATGAAGAATGATAAGGAAATTGAACTGACTGCAAGAGAATTTGAAATTCTGAAACATTTAGCAGAAAATATAGGTAGAGTAATCAGCCGTGAACGATTGTATGAAACTGTTTGGGGGGAGGACAGCTTTGGATGTGACAACACAATCATGGTGCATATTCGCCATTTGCGTGAAAAAGTAGAAGAAAATCCCACCTTACCCAGTTATATTATTACAGTGAAAGGCTTAGGCTATAAGTTGGTAAATCCATATGAAAAATAAAAAGAAATTATATTTATTTTTTCTGATATCTATTTTATCAATAATACTGTTTCTTGCCGGACGGTCTTTGTCTATACTTCAGATGGGAAGACGACCGCTATTCATTATCTTTGTTATTATGGCAATTTGCGGATTCTGGCTTATCAGACATCTCAGTAAAATGAAAAAAGGTATAGAAAATATTTCACAACGCACCTATACTCGGCTTCCTGAAAAAGGCATATTCAGTGAAGTCTATGGTGCGCTTAATAAAATGGATATGGAAATCCGTAATAGCGACAAGATACAGGAAGAAACAGATCGGGTGCGCAACGAATGGATTACAAACATTACACACGATTTGAAAACACCGCTTTCTCCGATTAAAGGATATGCAGAATTGCTGACTTCAAATGCTGAAATTGACAAGGCAACGATGCAGGAATATGGCGGGATTATCCTGAAAAATGTGAATCACACAGAAAAGCTGATTAATGATTTAAAACTGACCTATCAGCTTGATTCAGGTTCAATGCCGTTTAATCCACAATTCGTAAAACTTGCGCGGTATATGAAAGAATTGGTGATTGATATTGTGAATGACCCCGCTTTTAAGGATAGAAATATTGTTTTTGAAAGTAATGCTCAAGACATAGAGATTTGTATTGATACGGATTTATTCCGCCGTGCTATGAATAATCTTATCATTAATGCACTTACGCACAATCCGCCCGAAACAAAAGTAACAATAAGTATTGATACAAATTCTGAAAAAGAGGCTTGTGTTTATATTTCGGATAACGGAAAGGGAATGAGCGACGAGGAGCAGGCAGAGCTGTTTAACCGATATTACAGGGGTACAAACACAAAGGAAAAGCCTGAAGGAAGCGGACTTGGTCTTGCCATTGCAAAGCAGATTATAAATCTTCACAACGGTAATATTCATGTTAAGAGTGAATTAAATGAGGGCACACAATTTACCATTATTCTCCCAGCGGAAATTAAGTAACTTAAGGTTAAATTAAGCTACAGAAAAGAATAGCCTAAGATAGATGATTTATGATATAGGCAATGAATAGTAATTCAAAGCAAAGTTCAGATTACTATTTATTTACTAATCATAGGTCATCTATTTTTATGCCTATGAATAAAGAACAGGAGGTTTTCTGTATGGAATTACAATTACAGAATTTAAGTAAGCAGTACGGAGATAAATGTGCTGTGGGCAATGTCAGTGTCAGTCTGAAACCGGGTGTATACGGTCTGCTGGGAGCAAACGGTGCAGGAAAAACAACATTGATGCGAATGATATGCGGTGTTTTGAAGCCGACCTCAGGCAGTATTACATTGAATGGAAAAACAATTGAAGAACTTGGAGAGAAATACTATACCCATTTGGGCTATATGCCGCAGTATTTCGGCTTTTATCCCGATTTTACCGCAAGAGAGTTTATGCTGTATATGGCGGCAGTTAAGGGGCTTGGCAAAAGCAAGGCAAAAAGGCGAACGGAGGAATTGCTGAAAATGGTAAATCTGTCCGATGTCGCAGATAAAAAAATCAAGTCCTATTCAGGCGGTATGAAGCAGCGTTTGGGTATAGCACAGGCAGAACTTGGCAATCCGTCTATTCTGATATTAGATGAGCCGACTGCCGGACTTGACCCAAAGGAACGCGTGCGTTTCAGAAATCTAATATCCGATTTTGCAAAAGAAAAAATCGTTATTCTGTCCACGCATATCGTTTCCGATGTTTCTTACATTGCAGATACAATCCTGATGATGAAACAGGGACAGATCCTTTTGCAGGAGCCTATGACAACAGTTACTAACAGCATTAACGGCAAGGTGTGGGAACTTTTGGTTGACGAAAGAACTGCCGCTCAATACAGCAGGCGGTTTTCAGTTGTAAATCTTCATCACGAAGGCAATATGGTGCGTCTGCGTATTGTAGATGAAAATGCACCGAGTGCGGATGCACAAACAGTCGAGCCGAGTTTAGAGGATTTATTCTTATATCATTTTGGTGAAGAACAGGAGGAAAACTGATATGTTGGTTAAATATGAATTTTTAAAAATACTACGCAAAAAGTCAACTTTAATTGTAATGGCAATCAGTCTGATTTTGACGGGTGTTCTTTTTGGGTTGCCGATTATGCAATTTCAAACTTACAATCAGGATGGTGTTATAAAAGGCTCACAGGGTATTGCTTATGAAAAAGAGCAGTATGAAAAATTCTCTGTTCCATTAACAGAGGAATATGTGACCGAAACAATAAAAGAGGTGCAGGCACTTTTTGAAAATCCTGACAATGTCGGATATGACGGAAATGAGAAGTTTTTAATCGGTGATGCCTATTGGAATGGCATTGCACCAAGAGAAAAGCTGCTGAATATGATTGCAAGTACTTACAGTGCACCAAATGAATTTAAGGCTTATAATGATTTGGCGGATTTGGATATAACAGACGGAGCGAATTTTTATCAGGCAATGGAATCAAAAAATGAAGCCTTGCTGAATACACCTTCAAGAGCATTGACGGATAATCAAAAGGAATATTGGAGCAATAAGGCAAGCAATATTGATACACCATTGCAATATGGATATTATGAAGGCTGGGATATAATTATAAGCAGTTTTGAACTGCTTATGTTTGCAATACTTGCAATCTGTATTGTGATTGCTCCTGTATTTTCAGGTGAATATCAATCAGGAACAGATGCAGTAATTCTTTCTGCCAAATACGGAAAAACGAAACTGACAACAGGCAAAATTGTTGCATCACTCTTATTTGGTACAATAGCATTTGCTCTTCATATTCTTGTGGCATGCGGCTTGCCGCTTATGGCATTTGGTACAGATGGCTGGAATTTGCCGTTGCAGATTGCTAATACAACCGTGCCGTATTCCTTAACATTTCTTCAGGCGGTTCTTATAAATATCGGTATTATTTATCTGATACTGATTGCTATGATCAGTCTGACTCTGCTTTTGTCAGCGAAAATGAAAACACCTTATCTTGTATTGATTGTGCTTGTGCCGATACTTTTCATTCCTATGTTTTTAACACCAAACGGCACAACAGGAATTTATAATCTTATTTTATTCTTAATGCCGTATCGTGCAACTATGCCGGAGTTTGGTAAATATATTTCCTATCAGTTTGGCGGCTTGGTTTTGGATGCACTTACTGTCAGAGCAATTTTGTATGTGCTGTTGATGGTAATTATGCTGCCATTAGCGAGATTAGGTTTTAAGAAACATCAGGTTGCATAAGGAGAAAAAGTATGAAAAAGAAAAAAATTATGATTATCGGTGTGATTGCTGTTTTAATAATTGCGATTGTCGGTATAACAGCCGTCAGCCAGTCCTCCAAAATGTCTGAAAGTTCATTTGATGCCGTTGTTCAGGAAATTGTTACTCAGCCTGATGGGGAAGTTCGTCTGATTGTTGAGCGAACAACTGAAATATATGGCGACCCGGTTAATTCTCTTGGCATCAGCGAAGATACAAAGCTGCTTGATGCAGATGGTAAAGAAATATCAGTTAAAGATTTTCAACAAGGCAGTAAAGTTACAGTGAAACTTAAAGATGCCTTTATTGAAGAAACACCGTTTTATTATCCCGATGTTTATGAAATCAAGAGGATTCATAATTGATTATTGTAAGATTTTATGGTATTCTATTATCAGGATTGAATTAAAGGGAGAACTCTATGCCGGAATACAGATAGGATATACAGTTTTTATTTGTCGGTTACTGTGTGATATTTTGCATTTGAATTTGAAACTACAGTTCCGAATGACGAAATTTATAATTCGATGTTAGATGCATATAATTATCTTGTAAAAGCAATGGGCGTAACTCCTGAATTTTAAGTTACATATTTAAAAGTGTCTGCGGCGGTTTATCCGCAGCAGGCATTTTGCATTTTGGAGTGATTATAAATGAATAATATAGTTGATATCGCTATTATCGGCAGCGGTCCTGCAGGAATATCTGCTGCACTTAATGCGCAAATCAGACATAAAAGCTTTTATCTTTTCGGCAGTGCCGATTTAAGTGATAAGGTTCAGCGTTCAGAATGTATTTCAAATTATCCGGCTTTTTATGATATAAGCGGTGAGGATTTGAACAAAAAGCTTTCCGATCATTTGGATAAATCTGAAATTCCCGTAACTGAAAAAAGAATTACGGGAATTTACAATATGGGAAAATATTTTGCCCTGCTTTCGGATGAAGAGGAATTTGACGCTAAAACGATTATCCTTGCAACAGGGGTTGAAGCGGTGCGTCCTATTAAAGGAGAAAGAGAACTTCTTGGTAGGGGCGTTAGCTATTGTGCAACCTGTGACGGAAATCTGTATAAAGGAAAAACGATAGCTGTTATCTGTGATAATGCGCCTATGGAGGAAGAAGCTGAATATCTTGCAGAATTAGCAGGAAAGATATATTATCAGCCATTGTTTAAGGAAAGTAAATTCAGTGCTGATCATGTTGAAAAGCTGGCATCGCCCATAGTTGAGATTCTGGGGGAAGGGAAAATACGCGGTATTCGTTGCCGCGATGGTTCCGAAATAGAACTTGACGGCGTGTTTTTCCTTAAACAGTCAGTTTCACCTGCCGTTTTACTTCAACAGCTTGCAGTTGAGGATAATCATGTTGCAGTAGACAGAAATATGGCTACAAATATTAAGGGCTGCTTTGCAGCAGGGGATTGTACAGGCACACCATATCAAATAGTAAAAGCAGTTGGAGAGGGTAATATTGCCGCTCATTCAGCTTTTAAATATCTTTCTAATCAGGAGTAAATGAATGAATATAGCTAAAGAAACAAAAATGTTCGGTTTTACCGTAAACAGAATAAGAACAAACGATGAAATAAACGGAACGCTGTATGAAATGAGCCATGATAAAACAGGTGCAGAGCTTTGCTGGCTTGATAACGGAGAGCAGAATAAGCTTTTTTCGGTAGCTTTCAAAACATTGCCGGAGGACAGTACGGGCGTTTTTCATATTCTTGAGCATTCCGTGCTTTGCGGTTCGGAAAAATATCCTGTTAAAGAGCCGTTTGTTGAACTTATGAAAAGCTCTATGAATACTTTTCTGAATGCTATGACCTATCCCGATAAAACGGTTTATCCTATTTCCAGCCGTAATGATAAGGATTTTCTTAATCTTACATCAGTTTATCTTGATGCGGTTTTTGCACCAAAAATTCTTGAAAATCCGAATATCTTTTATCAGGAAGGAATTCATATTGAACTTGATGAGGAAAATTCTGCTTATAAGGGTGTAGTTTTTAACGAAATGAAGGGTGCAATGTCCGGTGTTGATGACAGAATAGAACAGGGAATAAACAGCCTTCTTTTTCCTGATAATTGTTATCGTTTTAATTCAGGCGGAGATCCTGCCGTAATTCCTGATTTAACCTATAATCAGTTTGTTGAAACCTATCGCAGATTCTATCATCCTTCCAATGCGCGTTTTTTCCTTGATGGAGATATTCCGATTGAAAAAACGCTTGAAATGATACATTCCTATCTTGAAAAATATGATAAAAGTTATAAGCTTCCTGTTCTTTCAATGCAAAAGCCTGTTTCCAATGAGGGTACGGCTTATTATGAAATTGACGATTGCCAAAACAGTGATAAAAAATCAGTTTTAGCTATCGGTAAAATTATCGGAGCATATGAAGAAAAGGAAAAGATATTTGCCGCAAAGGTTTTGTGTGATGTTCTTGCTGATTCCAATGAATCTCCACTGAAGAGAGCAGTATTGTCATCGGGTATTGCCGAAGATATGGAAATGATGGTTATGGATGGCCTTGCTCAACCGTATCTTTTAATTCTTGCAAGGAATATGAAAGATTCCGACAGTGCAAAAATAATTGAAATTATAAAGGAAACCATCAAACAGCTTGTGTCTGACGGGCTCGATAAAAAATCCGTTTTAGCTTCAATAAACCGATATGCGTTCCATTCCAAGCAACTTCCTGAGCCTCAGGGACTTTACAGAGCTACATTTGCACTGAATAGCTGGCTTTACGGCGGCGATCCCATGCGTTATCTTACAAATGACGAAGCAATTGATGCACTTAAAAAAATGGCTGAAACAGATAAGTTTGAAAAATTAATGGAAGAACTGTTGCTTGATGACAGCGGAAAAGCAGTTCTTCATATGCTTCCGTCCGCAACCTTGGGAAGCGAAGAACGGAAAACGGAAGAAAACCGCATTCAGTCCGAAATTTCTGCTTTAACCGAGGAAGAAAAAAAGCAGCTTGTTCATCAGAACGAAGAGCTTAATTCCTGGCAACAGACTCCTGATTCAGCGAGTGCTCTTGAAACACTTCCTGTTCTTTCTTTAAGCGAAGTCAGCGATATGCCCGAGCTTATCAAAACTGTTGAAAATTGTGAAAACAGAGTAAAACTTCTTTACCATCCGATTAACACAAACGGTATTGTTTATCTTTCAATGTATTTTCCCTTAACGGTTTTCAGTCTTTCGGAGCTTACAAAGCTATCCTTTTTTTCGTCACTTTTCGGAGAATTTCCAACTGAAAATTATTCTGTGACAGAGCTTCAACAGAATATAAAAACATATATCGGCAGCCTTTCGTTTGGCTTGGAGGTTTTTGGTAAAGATAATCAGACCCAAACATGTACACCGTATTTGACAGTTCGTGCAGGAATTCTTGAAGAAAATCTTTCAACTGCCAAAGCGCTTATAGGAGAGGTTTTAACTAAATCTGAATTTGATGATATCAATAAAATCAAAGAAATCGTTATGCAAACATATGAAATGGCCCGTCAATCGGCAATAAGCAGCGGTCATTCCTTAGGTATTGGCGCAGTTCAGGCTCAATACAGTGCAAAGGGTGCGGTTAATGAAGCAATAAACGGTTATTCTTCAATGAGATTTCTCCATGATTTTGCAGATGATTTCAATGGTATGGTTCATGGGTTTATGTCTCTTGTAAACAGAGTTAAAGCTGAAGCTATATGCAAAGCAAATCTTATTGTAAGTATAACATCCTCAGAAAACATTTCTGTTTCCGATTTGCTTTCAAAAATTCCGAATGGAAATGAAATGCCGAAAAAGGCTGAATATAAAACCGCTCTTCCAAAAAGAATGGGTATTCGCATTCCTGCACAGATTGCCTTTGCAGTTAAAGGGTATCATCTTTTAAATACTGATACAAAAATGAATGGCTCTTTAAGAATTGCATCTAATATTATTTCTTTGGATTATCTTTGGAATATTATAAGGGTTCAAGGAGGAGCATATGGTGCCGGTTTCCCTGTTGGAAGAGATGGCGGTATGGTCTGTTATTCTTATCGGGATCCTTCTCCGGCTCGTTCTTTGCGGGTGTATGATGCTTTATCTGATTTTATTTGTGATTTCTGCGAAAGCGAAGATGATCCGGATAAATTTATCATTTCAGCTATTGCGGCAACAGAACCGCTGAGAACACCTGCTGATCAGGGAACAGTTGCAGATGATTTTTGGTTTTCGGGCGTTACGGATGAAGACAGGATTTTAACCCGCCGCCAGATGCTTTCTTCTAACCGTGAAGCACTTATCAAGTGGTGTTCTGTATTGGATAAGCTGGCAGAAGATGGTGCAGTTTGCGTTGTCGGATATGACGCTGCTCTTGCTGAATGTGAGAATCTTGAAATCTGTGAGCTTTGATTTGCTGTTTAATAATGTAGGAGAATTAAAATGTTGAACGAAGAAATATCAAAGGTATATATTGATATTTTAAAAGAAGAATTAGTACCTGCAATGGGCTGTACAGAGCCTGTTGCAGTGGCTTTTGCAGGTGCTCTTGCAAGAAAAACGCTTGGTAAACAGCCCGAAGCAGTAAGACTTACTGTCAGCGGAAATATTATTAAAAATGTAAAAAGTGTTATTGTTCCGCACACGGGTGGCAGAAGAGAGCTACATACGGCTGTGGCAGCAGGCATCTGCTGCGGAAATCCTGACAGAAAATTAGAGGTTATTTCTGAAGCCGATGATGAGCAAATCGGTCTAATAGATAAATTTCTTGACAGTGCTGAAATTTCTGTTGCAAAATCCGATGCAAACAATTCCTTTGATATTCAGGTGGCGGTTTATGAAGGAAATAACAGTGCATATGTTCGTATTATCGGTAATCATACAAATGTTGTTTACATTAAAAAAACGATGAAGTGTTGTTTGATAAGCCCTTTTCGGATGATGTAATACATACTCCCGAAAACAGAAAGCTTTTGAATGTTAGGGATATTGTTTCGTTTGCCGACGAGGTTGAAATTAAGGATGTTTGGGATATTTTAAAAAGGCAGATAGTATATAATACGGCAATTTCCAACGCCGGAATGCATGAGAATTATGGTGCAGGCATAGGTAAAATTTTAATTCGCTCTTACGGGAACAGTGTTCAGAATCGTGCAAAGGCATATGCTGCTGCCGGTTCGGATGCAAGAATGAATGGTTGTGAATTGCCTGTTGTTATGAATTCAGGCAGCGGAAATCAGGGCATAACTGCTTCTATTCCTGTTATTGTTTATGCAAAGGAGTGCAATGTATCTGATGAAATGCTGTATCGTGCTTTAATTGTTTCAAATCTTGTAACGATTCATTTGAAAACAGGTATAGGCAGTCTGTCCGCTTATTGCGGGGCAATAAGTGCCGGAGCCGGGGCAGGTATATGCTATCTTTATGGAGGGCATTATGATGAAATTGCACACACAATTGTCAACGCACTTGCCATAAATTCGGGTATGCTTTGTGATGGTGCAAAAGCAAACTGTGCGGCAAAAACTGCGTCTGCGGTTGTATCCGGGCTTCTCGGTATGCAGATGTATATGCACGATAGTCAGTTTTATGACGGGGATCGTCTTGTAGCTAAGGGTGTTGAAAACACGATTAAAGCCGTCAGCACGGTTGCAAGAAATGGTATGCATGAAACGGATAATGAAATTATTCAGTTTATGATAAAAGAATAATGAAATGATTTATCAATCTATAAAATCCAATAAAGGGTGTGTTGTAAAAAATTACAACACACCCTTTATATATTATTATCTGTTTTGTTCTCCCCAGGTACACATCTGATCTAAAATAGGAATTAATGATTTTCCTCTTTCTGTTAAACTGTATTCAACCTTTGGCGGTATCTGCGGATATTCTTCCCGATGTACCAAGCCGTCTGCCTCAAGCTCTTTTAAAGTTACGCTTAATGTTTTATACGAAATAGTGCCGATATATTTTTTCATTTCATTAAACCGCACTACACCATATCCCATAAGGGTATATAGTATAAACATTTTATATTTTCCCTGTATCAAGGACATGGTGTAATTAAATCCCGTGTCCTCTAATTTGGCATTCTGAATACATTCCAAACTCATTTTTACACTTTCCTTTAGGTAAGTATTTAACTTAAAAGACAGTATCGCACTTTAATGGCAGTACTTGTTTTTCGTTTTATTTACAATATAATTATAGTGCAGTGTAAGATGAAAGTCAATCTTATACATCATTATATAGTTTGGAGGATTTATTTATGGGGAAGAAAATAGTTATTCTTAATGGAAGTCCGAGAAAGAACGGCAATACATCGGAATTAACTGCTTTTTTCAGAAAAGGAGCAGAGAAAAATGAAAATACAGTTACCGAATTTTTTCTTGGCGATATGAACATAAATGGCTGTAAGGGATGCTTTGGCGGTGGAAAGAATTGCGAAAGTCCTTGTGTTCAGAAGGATGATATGGAAAAAATTTATCCTGTTTATATAGAGGCAGATATTGTAGTTCTTGCATCGCCATTGTATTATTGGACAATAAGCGGACAGTTAAAACGCGCTTTTGACAGGCTTTTTGCAGTTGCCGAATGTGATCCGAATTACCGCAATCCGAAAAAGGAAAGCATTTTTATTATGGCGGCAGAGGGACATGGTTTTGAAGAAAGCGAATACTGGTATGATCGCTTGGAAAAACATCTTGGATGGAAAAGCTTAGGAAAGGTACTCTGCGGCGGTGTTATGGCATCCGGCGATATTCATCATACGGATGAGGGGAAAGCAAAGCTCGAAATGGCGTATAAATTGGGAACAGCAATTTAGTTCATTAAAAGAGGCAGTGATACTATAAATCTGATAGTATCACTGCCTCTTTTTGATTGGCTGCCGAGGTTTACTTTTCTTTTTTGTAAGTTTTGCTGCAGTCTTTGCAGGTTATTTCCAATTCATAGTTTTTAAGCTTTTTATCTAATATTGTAATTAACGGTGAGCTATCTTCTGGACAGCAAAGTCTGTTCTTTATTGTAATCAGCTCATTGTCAGTATTATGACCATCCTTACTGTCTTCAAAGTCAATTAAGGCACTGCCGTGGTTTCCGCAATTGCATTCATAATGCAAAATCAGCTTATCATAAGTTGCGTAGCATAAATAGCCTATGTTTTCATTACACTCCGTGCAATACATCCAGCCTCCGTAATTTGCCGCAAGCCTTGTTCTTGTCAGTTCCTTGTTTTTTATTGTTCTTGCCATATTTGTTTCTCCTTTTTATTTAAATGTATATCCATTCTGTAAAGAATGATGATATTTGAAAGTTTTGAATCGGAATTTTGATTTTATAATTATTTACAATGTTTTATAAATATGCTATTCTAAAATAAAATGATTGAAAGAGGATATATTATGAAAACTTATATCAGTGATGATGCTTCAAAGGATATCAATTCCGGTTTTAAAGATTTTGATGCAGTTTATGTTAATAATGCAGATCAATATCAGAAAAAAGATTATGAGCGTTTATTAAATACCGAAAAGAATAAAAGCATAGAGCTTTGGGCATGGAAAAATGATAAAGCTGCTGCTGAATTTGCAGTTTTATGTGCGAAGGATATTAAGAATGTAACCCTTACAGCCTCTGATTTATCAGGAAATGCAGGTGTTATATCATCTTCAAAGGTTCAGCTTGCATTTATCAAGGATGTTAAGGCATACACAGGTCATGCAGGCTGGTATGCAAATAATCCAAAAAACATAATGCCCAGAGGTAAGAGAGAATATTACCCTGAGGTTATTTATTCCGATGCACCGGTTTCCGTTGCCAAAGATGATTTTCAGCTGGTATGGCTGGAGGTTTCAACAGATAAGGATACCAAAGCAGGACTTTATAACGGCGCAATTACTGTTTCGGCAGAAAATACAGAAAAAACGGTAACACTGAATTATTCAATTGAGATTTTGGATTTAATAATGCCTGAACCTGAAAATTATAGGTTTGATGTTGAATATTGGAGTCATCCTTATAATGTTGCATACTATTATGATGTTGAACCATTTTCGGATAAGCATATTCATATATTAAAACAGCATATGCTGCTTTACAAAAGTCTTGGCGGTCATGCGATTACCGCAAGTATTGTTGAGGAAGCATGGGGTGGTCAAACTTATGGCGGCGGCAATACCATTCATTATCCGTCAATGATAAAATGGATAAAAAAGGCTGATAAGGAATGGAACTTTGATTTTACTCATTTTGATAAATGGGTAGAATTAAATAAATCCATAGGCATTGCAGATAAAATTATATGCTACAGTATGATGCCGTGGAACGGAATTATAAAATACTTTGATGAATCAAAGCAAAAATATAAAAAAGTAAGGGTTAATCCCGCCCGTAAAAGCAATTATGAGAAAGTATGGCTTCCGTTTCTGAAAGCGTTTGTTAATCATCTTGATGAAAAGAATTGGTTTGACAGTACATATATCGGCTTTGATGAACGCCGTAATATGGAAACGGCTCTTGATTTAATTGATATGGTACAGAATAAGGACGGATTTGTACTGAAAAAATCTGCAGCATTTAATGATTTTAAACATAATGCGGCTGTTTTTAACCGATTGGATTATGCTTCTGTAGGACTTCAGCAGATTCGTGATAATCTTCAGGATTTTAAAAATCAGGTAGAGCAGAGAAGAAGCAATAAGCAGGAAACAAGTATGTATACGGCAACAGAGCATGTTCCGAACAGCTTTACAAAATCAATACCTGTTGAAAGCTATTGGACAATGCTGTTTGCAGGTTCTCTGAACGCAACAGGCTTTCTCAGATGGGCATATGATGCATGGGTTGAAAATCCTTTGGAGGAATCTACGCACTGGTCTTTTCCGGCAGGAGATTGCTTCCTTGTTTATCCGTCATATAAAAATGAGAAATTTCCTGAAAGTAAGTTTACGCTTCGTTTGGCAAAGCTTGATGAAGGTGTTCGTGATGTGAATAAGCTTTATATGCTTCGTGAAAAATATCCTGAATTGCAATCTGAAATTGAAGAATTATTTTCTTCGGTAAAAGGCAGCAAAGAAAACAGCTATGAGTTTAATACTGTTTCCAAAACAAACCTTTGGGGTCGTAAGGCAAAGTGGCTTACGGAAAACGGCAAAAAGTCAATGATTTCTGATATGGAAAAAATCAAACATAGAATTTATGAGTTGTCAAGTCGTTGCAGGGAATTATAATAGTAAATACATTTTTACTATATAAAGGGGTTATATTTATGTGTACGGCTGCAACCTATAAAACAAAGGATTTTTATTTTGGCAGAAATTTGGATTATGATTTTTCATATGGTGATGAGGTTACGATAACTCCAAGGAATTTTGAACTGAAATTCAGAGAAGAAAAAAGTATTAAAAATCATTATGCTATGATTGGTATGGCACATGTTGCCGAAGATTGTCCGTTATATTATGATGCCGTTAATGAAAAAGGCTTAGGTATGGCAGGCTTGAATTTTGTGGATAATGCTGTGTACAGAGAAAGTGCTAATGATAAGGATAATATAACACACTTTGAATTTATTACTTGGATTTTAAGTCAATGTGCTACCGTAAGGGAAGCAAAAAACTTAGTGGAAAGAATAAATATTCTGAATACGCCGTTTAATGATGAATTGCCTTTGGCTCAGCTGCATTGGATTATTTCGGACAGGGATGCTTCCGTAACAGTTGAATCAGTTGAAGCCGGAATCAGGATATATGAAAATCCCGTAGGCATTTTGACAAATAATCCGCCGTTTGATATGCAGATGTTTGCGTTGAATAATTATATGAATGTATCAGCCAAACCGCCTGAAAACAAATTTTCAAAGGTCTTGAATTTAAAAGAATACAGCCGCGGAATGGGTGCGCTTGGCTTGCCCGGAGATTTATCGTCACAATCCAGATTTGTCAGAGCCGCATTTGTTAAAATGAATTCCGTTTCAGGGGATAGCGAACAGGAAAGTGTAAGTCAGTTATTTCATATTCTCCATTCGGTTGATCAGCAAAGGGGTTGCTGTGATTTAGGTAATGGACAATATGAGATAACGATTTATACATCGTGCTGTAATGCGGATAAAGGAATTTATTATTATACAGCTTATAATAATCATCAGATTACTGCTGTAGATATTCATAAGGAAAATTTGAACGGAGATAAACTGATAAGATATCCGTTAATCAAAGAAGAACAAATAAATATGCAGAATTAGTTTGTTGCGGAAAATCCGTTAATAAAAAAATTTCAGGCAGGGAGACAGTAGATAATACAGTATCCCTGCCTATTATAATTATTCGTAAATGTTTATTGTTTGGCTTTTTTTATATGCAGTTCTTTCATACCCTCAACCTCATCGCAGATTTCTTTAAGATTGCAGGTTGAGCAATCAAAAATAACATTGTCAAGTATGTGATTAAGTGCCGATGTAGTGCTTTTTATTTTGTCAGCAAGCATCAACAGCTCATCAAATTTTTCAAACTGTGTTATAAAAATTATCTGTGCGCTTTTAACAATAGGATTTTTGAGGTATTCCTGTAAAAGTACACTGCCGTAATCAGCAAAGGTAATGCCTTTTTTTACTGCTTTTTTGCTTACTCGTATTTGCTCCCTCATACTGAGCGCAGATGCTCTGGTCATAAATCCGTCGGGAGAACAGCTGTATCTTATAAGCTCAAGTGCCTTTATTCTATCAAAGGCTGTTTCCTCGTCAATTTCCTCAATTTCAAGCAAAATGATTTTGCCGAAGGCAGTATCCTGTTGAATGTCGGGTATATCCTTGCCGTAAAGGCAGATTGAATTGTCAAACTGCATACTGCTGGTAACAGCCATTGTGCTTATACATGGTTTCTGGCTTCCGCCAAGTTCATAGGCAGTATCCTTTAAAAGCAATATAGCATTTTTATCGCCTTGCTTAAGCGAAACTTTTTTATAAGAAAAGCGTTTTTCACAGGGTGGCAGCAGATCCTTTATCTGCCTGATGAGCTGATTATAAAGTACCATTACAGCTTTCTGTCCTTTTCGATATTATCATAATGCTTACCGAGAAGCTCATAAATTTTACGAACAAGCTTCATATCAAGATTGAAAAAATAAATGCCGAAAGTTAAAACAAAAAGCACGGCAAGAACAATTAAAATAATAATTAAAACCTTTAACATTATGCCATTCCTTTCTGCCTTGCATATTCAGCAGCACCAAGTGCACCCATAAGCTGAGGGTCAATATCAAGGTCAACAACCTTTATTTTAAGTACATGCTCAATAGCCTTTTTAAGACCGGCATTTTTTGCGCATCCGCCGGTAAGTGTGATACTGTCTGTTGCTCCTGCTTTTTTTGCCATAACAAAGCAGCGCTTTGCTACAGCAAGCTGAATACCTGCTGCAATTTCGTCCATAGGTTTGCCCTCACCGACAAGAGAGATAACCTCTGATTCGGCAAACACAGTACACTGCGCTGTAATCGGAATTGTATTTTTTGCCTGCAAGGAAAGCTGACAGAATTCAGGCAAGGTCATTTCAAAGGCGTTTGCCATAGCTTCAAAAAAGCGTCCTGTGCCTGCTGCACATTTATCATTCATGGCAAAGTTTTTAACGGTTCCGTCAGCATCAATAGCGATACCCTTAACATCCTGACCGCCGATATCAATAATAGCTTTAACCTCCGGATTGGTTACATGAACACCCATTGCATGACAGCTGATTTCGGAAATGTTTTCATCAGCAAAAGGCACCTTGTTTCTTCCGTATCCTGTACCGATTAAATAGCTTAGCTCCTCAGCTGATTTGATATCATCAACCTTGTTGATAGCCTCTTCAAGTGCAAGCTCGGCACTTTTAACAGGATTAATCTTGCTTCTGATTGTTGCATCGGAAACAATTTTACCCTCTTCATTCAGTATTACACATTTTGCATAGGTTGAACCTACATCACATCCACCAAAATATTTCATATGTATTATCTCCTTATTCTAATTACCAAGCCATTGTATCGTCAAAATCCACAAGTGTAGGATCTACAGGTTCCTCCTGCAGAACAGTTGTCATATATTTGTTAATCTGTTCACGCATGTCCCGTCTTGAAATTGTTCTTGGATCCATAAGATCCTGAGGAACCCATATGAAATTAATATTTCTTTCTCTTGCCTGATCGTCAAAAATACCGTTAAGACCGTCCATACCCTTGCAGGATATCTGGTCATACATAATTACGGTGTCAGCATTGAATTCTTCGCATATTCTCCAAAGCTCATCAACAACATTCTGATATCCGCCTTTGGTATGCTTTCTCATAGTTGTTCGCTGAAGTGTTTTGGCATATGTAGCAAGTGATTTGTCTTTATTTTCTGTATCATACATTATGTAGGAAATCATGGTTTCCATATCCATAACAACATTGATACCCCAGCAGTTTTCAAGCCAGTTTGCAAGGCTTGTGTAGTAGTTTGCAGGGCAGGACCAAACGATGGCCCTGTGGCGCATTTCCTTTGAAACCTTTTCTTTTTTTTCATAGCCTTTCATCATGAGCCTGTTAACCTTTTTATCGGTTTTCAGGAATCGTTTGTCAAAGCCGCCTGAAAGATGAAAATAGAATAATCGGTAAAGCCAGAAGGTAGCACCTGTCATCTGCGGATAATCTGTTTTGTTTACATCCCATTTCTGAAGCTCATAATCAAGCTGCTTGTTATAGATTTTCATTGCTTCAAAATAAGCATTCCAATCAAATGTTTCGCCTGTTTGCTCTTCAATGAATTTAATACAGGATTTAACCTCATCAACAGCATATTCCTGAACCTCTTCTTCAGTATATCGAAGTGGTACATTAACAACATGTGAGGGAAGATTAAAGCGTCTGTCAATATATGCAGAGTTCATTGTTGAACCATCGCAGGGCATATTGCAGGATAAAAAGCATTTGCCGAACATCGGATAATCATCGTTGATTGCAACACCTGCCTCGGCAGACGGAAGCGGACATACATCTGCAGGAACACCATAGCTTTCGGTAAGATCCAGATAGGGCGGAGTAATATGCTGATCAACCATTGATGAAAGAAAAATCGGAATTGTCTGTACCGGTACACCGTAAAGATTCGGGAATCCCGCCATAAGCTCAAAGGAGAAAAGCTCATCCATACAAACAACCTTGTCAGAGAATTTATCGTTCGGATGAAAATGCTTATCATGCTTGAAAAGCATATGAATCATATCGGTAGTATGCTTGATAATTGCATCAAAATGAAGATGAGCAATGCGAAGATGCGTGCCGCGCAGGCCCTCAACATGGCGGTCTATCCACGCCGGAGCTGAAAGATAGCTTGCCATCCAACGATAGCTCCATAAGCCTTTAACGGTTGATACAGGCGCCTTAAGTACCATTTTAATCATATCTTTCCAGGTAATAAGCCATCGGTAATAATCGTACATTGTGTCTTTAAATCCGCGCCATTCCCGGTGTTTTAAGATGCCTGTTTTAGGATGATGCAGATTTCCGAGATTTTTAGGCTGATTTGCCATCTTACTTCGCCTCCTTTTTCTTCTGAATTTTTTTGATTTCAAGGCTTTCAACAAAAGCCTGAACGCGTGTTCTGAGCTGACCGGATGCACTTGCGGTATACTGTCTGTCAACCGTAACGGACGGAATGCCGAATTCATTGGTCATAATATGTGAAGCAAGTGCTCTTTCATATCCCCAGTATTCGCAGAATTTAATCTGCTCATAGATTACACCATCTGCGTGGTAATCGTTAACAAGCTGTTTTACATATTCTTTTCTGCCGTCAACCTTTTCCTTGCTCATATAACGGGGACACTGGCAGGTTTTCATATAATGAAGTACAATCTGCTCAAGTACATCGCCGTCGTCAGAAAGGTGAATTTCTTCTCTTCCGGGAAGGGAGCCGAAGCAGTATCGGTCTGCAACAACAAGAGCGCCTGAGTCTTCAATCAGCTTTGTGAAATCAGGGTCATCCATTTCTGAGCCGACAACAACAACCTTGGCCCGATAATTCTTTTTTTCATCGGGTATTCTTGTTTTTAACTCTTCGGCTGTTTCACGCAGCTTATCAATAATCAGATATTTCGGACAGCAATATGTAACAAGGTTGATAACATGAAATTCATATCCGGTTATTCTTGGGTTTTCTTCTTTTCTGTATTCTCCGATTTCGGTAATCAATCGGCAGATTTCATTATGCTCTTCAACGGCCTTGCGAAGCGAATCGTCGCTGATATCAATGCCGTAAACCTCTTTCAACTTATCAAGCACCTTAATCTGCATCTGATTTCTGTAATGCTTAATTGTATGCGGCTCTATCTTGAACGGAATATCCGCAACGGTTAAAAAGAACTTTTCGTTTTCAACAAGATTAAGCAGAGTAAAATGCTCGTAGCATCTGTTCATTTCCGAGCAGGACTCCGAAGCAATAAGAGCAGATAGAAAGTTGTATCCTCCCTCAATTGCACGCTCTAAAATTGCCTTTGAATATCCGCAGAGATATGAGCTCAGATAATAAGTTGCAATATCCATAGAGCCTGTTCGGGGTGCTCTGAGCCTTACGGAAAAGCAGTTGTCAAGATTGAGCAACACTTCCGGAATGTGATAGCAGGTATAGGCCAGCGCCTTTTTACCCTCTGAGGTTGCCTGCTTTACAAAATCATTATTCGCTTCCTGCAGCAGGTTTTCAAAATAAATTAAATGTTTTAAATCCTTCATTAAATTACCCCTATTCTGTTCAGTGCGTTTTTAACACCATTAACAACATTTGACTCTGCAGGAAGATTGAAAATATTTTCACCCTGTATATCAAACATTGATAAATTTTTATCATCAGCAATATAGCTGATAACCTCTATACCGTTTGTATTGATATATTCCTTAAGAGTTTCATCTGCCATACGGTTAACAATTGCACCGATTTTATCATACATAACAAGCTCGTCAGCTACGCTTTTGATTGTATTTATAACCTGACATCCCTTTCTGCTCGGATCGGTAATAAGCAAAAGATGTGTAACCTTTTCCATAACTCGTCTGTTAATCTGCTCAATGCCCGCCTCTCCATCTATTACAACATAGTCAAACTCATTGGAAAGAATCGCAATAACCTCTTTAAGATATGAGTTAATTTTGCAGTAGCAACCTGCAGTTTCAGGTCTTCCTACAGCGATAAAGGAATAGCCGTCAGTTTCAACAAGAGCATCAAATATACGATACTTTGCTTCACCGAGAAGCTCAATAGCGCTTCTTGAATCACCTTCATCAACAGAAGTAATAATCTCTTTTCTGATATCGTCTATTGTCATTTTTACATCAATGCCAAGTGCTGTTGAAAGCCCTACAGCAGGATCGGCATCAATGGCAAGTATTTTTTTGTCCGGATATTTTTCTACCAGACAGCGTACAATTGTTGCAGAAAGCGAGGTTTTTCCAACTCCGCCTTTTCCTGCAACAGCAATTATTGTTGCTTTATTCATTATTCATCACCATTTAATATTATAATGGTTATTAGACAATAAATCAATAATGTTGATATTATTTTCACAATAAAAACAGTCCGTCTCATAACAAAAAAGACAGCTCGTTATGAGCTGTCTTAATCGATTGTTTTTATTGATAATTTATTCAAAATCAACAACATTTACCCAAGAATCCAGAAGAGCTTTTTCTTCTTCAATATTTTTGGTGCTTTCTGAGCATGCAACGATTGGCATCCACTGCTGAACAAGCTGCTTTGGAATATCTGCCTTTTTGCAGAAGAGGTTAAGATATTTTTCAGCTAATGCTCGGTTATCCTGAAGGCAGAATAAAAGATAGGTTCTTGCCGCATCTGCGGATGCGTTGCCCTGTGTTGCGTGAGCCCAGTCAATTACATAGTATTCATCATCGGGTGTTACTATGATGTTTGACGGACAGAAGTCGCCGTGAAGCACCTTGTTGTGCTTTTTAACGCCCTCCAAGCGATTATGAAGATCAAATCGAATAGTTGCTTCATATGCTGATGCGCTGATTTTAGCGTGCATCTTATCTTTGATTTTGTTGAGATGAATAGCTTTCTTTGAATGGATTTCAAGCTGAAGTTCAACGAATTTTTCAAGAAATTCATCTTCTTTTTCAGGATTTTCAGCCATAAGTTCTGAAAGCGTTTTTCCCTCAATATATTCTCTTGTGATAGCCCAGCCGTTTTCGGTTTTCTTAACATCAAGGAGCTTTGGGATTCTTAATCCTGTTTCCTCAACTCTTGCAGTGTTCAGTGCTTCATTAAGCACCTCTGCCTTTGTAAATGTTTCGTCAAATTCTTTAACAAGCTGATTGCCGTCACGATAAATTTTCTTGTGTTCTCTTTCTTTAATTGTTGCCATAAAGACACCCCCTGTAAACTTATTATATCTTAATCTGGTATAATATTCAAGTAATTAGTTGCCGTAGTATGCTCTGAGATACATATCCTTCATTTCGCTCATAAGAGGAAGTCTTGGGTTAGCACCTGTGCACTGGTCATCAAACGCCTGCTCAACCATATCATCAAGGTTATCAAGGAAATACTGCTCATCTACGCCGTAATCCTTAATGCACTTTTTGATACCGCAGTATTCTTTAAGCTCATCAACCTTTTTAATCAGTCCCTGAAGCTTATCTTCATCCGTCTTACCCTTAACACCGAGAGCGTCAGCAACCTGAGCATAGCGGGCAAGTGTGTGCGGATGATCATACTGGCTGAATGTACCCATCTTGGTAGGAACCTCTGATGCGTTGAATTCAAGAACATAATCTATCATAAGTGCGTTTGCAACACCGTGAGGAAGATGATGGAAGGCACCAAGCTTATGAGCCATGGAATGGCAGATACCAAGGAATGCGTTTGCGAATGCCATACCTGCCATTGTAGCAGCGTTAGCCATTTTTTCTCTTGCAACCGGATCATTAGGACCATTGTCATATGCTCTTGGAAGATACTCAAAGATATTTTTGAGTGCTTCAATTGCAAGGCCGTCGGTATATTCCGTTGCCATCATGGAAGCGTAAGCCTCAAGTGCGTGTGTCACAGCATCAATACCTGATGCTGATGTAAGACCCTTAGGTGCGTTCATATGGAAATCAGCATCAACAATTGCCATATTAGGAAGAAGCTCATAGTCAGCAAGCGGATATTTTGTTCCTGTTTTTTCATCCGTGATAACTGCGAACGGAGTAACCTCTGAGCCGGTACCTGCTGATGTAGGAATAGCAATAAAGTATGCTTTTTCTCCCATTTTCGGGAATGTGTAAACTCTCTTGCGGATATCCATAAATCTCATTGCAAGATCAAAGAAATCTACTTCCGGATGCTCATAAAGAACCCACATAATCTTAGCAGCATCCATTGCAGAACCGCCGCCTAATGCGATAATGCAATCCGGCTGGAATGCGTTAATCTGAGCAGCACCCTCTTTAGCACAAGCAAGTGTCGGATCCGGAGCAACATTGAAGAATGTTGAATGAACGATTCCCATGGAATCAAGCTTATCCGTAATAGCTTTTGTATAGCCGTTGTTGTAAAGGAATGAGTCTGTAACGATGAATACCTTTTTCTTATTCATAACTGTTCCAAGCTCATCAAGAGCAACAGGAAGACAGCCTTTTTTAATGTATACCTTTTCAGGCGCTCTGAACCAAAGCATATTTTCCCTTCTTTCTGCAACAGTTTTGATATTGAGTAAGTGTTTTACACCTACATTCTCTGATACGGAGTTGCCACCCCAAGAACCGCAGCCCAATGTAAGTGACGGTGCAAGATCAAAGTTGTAAAGATCGCCGATACCGCCGAATGAAGAAGGTGTATTAACAAGAATACGGCAGGTTTTCATACGGGCAGCAAACTCGTCAATCTTAGCTCTTTCGGTTGTTTCATTAAGATATACGGATGAAGTATGACCGTAACCGCCGTCTGCTACAAGCTGTTCAGCCTTCGCAAGTGCATCGCTGAAATCTTCGCTTTTGTACATAGCAAGAACAGGAGAAAGCTTTTCATGAGCGAATTCCTCGCTGATGTCTACGGATTCAACCTCACCGATAAGGATTTTCGTTTCTTCAGGAACCTCAACACCTGCAAGTGCAGCAATTGTTACAGGTTTCTGACCAACAATTTTGGCATTAAGAGCACCGTTGATAATGATTGTTTTACGAACCTTTTCGATTTCGTCGTCTTTAAGGAAATAGCAGCCTCTGTCTTCAAACTCTTTGCGAACAGCCTTGTAAACCTTTTTGTCTACAATACAAGACTGCTCTGAAGCACAAATCATACCGTTATCAAATGTTTTAGAATGAATAATTGAGTTAACTGCCTTGATGATGTCTGCGCTTTCATCAATAATAGCCGGAGTATTACCTGCACCAACACCGAGCGCAGGTTTTCCGCTTGAGTAAGCCGCCTTTACCATACCGGGACCGCCTGTTGCAAGAATGATATCTGCTTCCTTCATAACAAGGTTGGTCATATCAAGTGACGGCGCATCAATCCATGAAATAATGTTTTTAGGTGCACCTGCCTCAACAGCAGCATCAAGAACGATTTTAGCAGCAGCAGCGGTTGAGTTTTTTGCTCTCGGATGTGGGGAAATAATGATACCGTTTCTTGTTTTAAGAGCAATAAGAGTTTTAAAAATTGCTGTTGAAGTAGGGTTAGTTGTTGGAATAACAGCAGCAATAACACCGATAGGGTCAGCAATTCTCATTGTTCCGAATGCCTTGTTTTCTTCAATAACACCGCAAGTCTTTGTGTTCTTATACTTATTATAAATGTACTCAGCAGCATAGTGGTTTTTTATAATCTTGTCTTCAACAATTCCCATGCCTGTTTCTTCAACTGCCATTTTTGCAAGCGGAATTCTTGCCATATTAGCAGCCTTTGCAGCAGCAAGGAAAATTTTATCAACCTGCTCCTGTGTGTATGTTGAAAACTCTTTCTGAGCTGCACGAACTTTTGCAAGCTCTTCTTCAAGCTTTTCAACGCTGTCGATAATTTCTTTAGCCATTTTTGTTACCTCCGTAATCTGTGTGTTTGCAATCGTTAATTATTTAACAATCACTTGCCCATATCATAATATTTAAAGAAAACAATTGCAATATCTTTAGCTGAAATTCTACTTTTTTTATAAAAACAGCATGGAATTTAAAATAACTTTGTGCGAATGGCAAATTGTTTGTGAAATATTTAACAATATCATTAATAAATTTGATTATCCGATTTTTTCAGCAGTGTAATTTAAGAGACTATAGGTTATGATGGATTTAAATAAAGACAGTATGGATATCCATACTGCTCGTTATATAATAAACGAATTTGTTAATCTGTTTCAAAAATCTCTTTCGCCATACGGAAAGCAGCCCATGCTTTTGGCCAGCCTGCATAAAATGCTGCGTGGGTTAAAATTTCTGCCATTTCTTCTGCTGTTACACCGTGATTTTTGGCGTTCTGAATATGAAATTTCAATGAGCTATCTAATATACCGCCTGCCATTAATGCAGTTATGGTTACAATACTTCTGTCTCTTGCAGATAGTTTATCCTCTCTTGACCAGACTTCACCGAATAAAACATCGTCGTTAAGCTCCGCAAATTTGGGAGCGAAGCTTCCGAGCTCATCTCTGCCTGCTGTTACCTTTGCCATTGCATTTTCCTCCTTGTTTATTTAAGTGCATTGTACTCTTCGTCAGAAACAGCCTCAAGCCACTCATTTGAAGCATTTTCAGCAGGTACTTCAACTGCAAGATGTGAAAACCAGCTGTTTGGTGCTGCTCCGTGCCAATGCTTAACCTCAGGAGGAATGTTTATAACATCTCCCGGCTTCATCTCCTGTGCAGGCTTTCCCCATTCCTGATAATAACCTCTTCCGGCAGTGCAAAGCAAAATCTGACCGCCCTTATGATGGATGTGCCAATTGTTTCGGCAGCCCGGTTCAAAGGTTACATTTGCAATGCCAACACGCTCTGTTGTAAGCATCTGTAAATAACTTTGCCCGATAAAATATTGAGCAAAGGCTTCATTCTTATTTCCAAGCGGAAATATCTGTCTGAATTCATTTTCGTTCATATTTATTTCTCCAAAACGAATACATTTTTTGAATATGTTTATATATTTTAAATAATTATACCATATTTACGCCTTTTGGACAAATTTTGCTTGATATATATTCGTCTTGATTAAGTATAAACAAAGCATTATAATGGTTTTGAATATTTATTATGGATGGTTAATATGAAGCGAAAATTAATTCTATCGGGAATGCTTGCTGTATTAATTATAGGAATTGTCATCGGAGTCAGTATCTTTAAAAGCAGAGATAGGAACATTCCTGTTAAAATCATTACTGCAACGGATATACATTATCTTTCTCCGAGCCTTACGGATTACGGCAGTATATTCAGGGAAACGATTAATAGCTCAGACGGCAAGGTTATTCGGTATATAGATGAAATTATGTCCGCTTTTGCCGATGAGGTTATAAGTGCCGCTCCTGATATTCTTATTCTCAGCGGTGATCTTACCTTTAACGGAGAAAAAGCAAGCCATATTGATTTAGCGGACAAACTTGCCGATATTCAGAAAAACGGCATTCAGGTGCTTGTAATTCCCGGTAATCATGATATAAACAGTAAAACGGCAGCCAGTCTTATCGGCGATAAGTATGAATATACCGATTCGGTAACCTCTGATGAATTTAAAGAGCTTTATTGGGATTTTGGTATGAAACAAGCCGAAAGTGTTGATCCGTATTCACTTAGTTATTTGTACAATGTTAATTCTGATTTGTGTGTTCTTATGCTTGATACAAATGCTTACGGCGAAAATTTTGTACAGGATGAATCTTATGAATGGATTGAAGCTCAGTTGAAAAAGGCTGGAAAAGAACATAGGAAGGTTATTACAGTCAGTCATCAGAATTTATTTGCGCATAATTCGCTTTTGTCTTTCGGATATCAGCTTTATGATGCACCCGAGCTGCTGGAGCTTTATAATAAGTATAAGGTTAAACTGAATCTGAGCGGGCATATTCATATGCAGCATTATATGACTGATGGTGTAACCGAGGTTGCAACCTCTTCTATGGCAGTTTCACCTAATCAGTATGGTATTATTGACTTCAGTAATGATAAATTCAGCTACAGCACAAAATCTGTTGATGTATCTGCTTGGGCAGAGAGGAACAGTATTGATGATTCTGTTCTTCTTGATTTTTCAGCGTATTCCGAAGATTTCTTTAAAAATAAGACAAGAGCAGGTGAAGCACTTCAGAAGATAAATTTAAAGGATGAGGAAAAAAAGTTGATGGCGGAAGCCCTTGCAGATATAAATGCAAATTATTTTGCAGGTGTTCCTACCGATAAGGAAAAATATGCAAAGGGAATTGAGCTTTGGAAAAAGCAGAAGGGCGATTTCTCGTTTAATTATATAAACAGTATGCTTGAGGATTCGGATACGGATTATTGCAGTATTACAGTAAAATGAGGAAAATATTTTGGATATCATAAATATAATTTTTCAGAATAGGGTATGCAGCTTTGAAAGGTTGATAGATTTTGGTTTCAGGAAAAAAGGAGATACATACTTTTATAAAACAGTTTTGTCTTCAAGCGGTTTTGAAATGAATGTAAGTGTAACGGAACAGGGCAGTGTATCGGCAATGGTTTGGGATACGGATTTGAATGAACCGTATACGCTCCATCTTGTGAGCGGAGCAGTCGGCGAATTTGTTGGGAAAATTAAGTCTGAATATGAAGAAGTTTTAAACAGCATTTCTGACCAATGTTTTGAACCTGATGTTTTCAAAACTGTTTTTGCAAAAGAAATTATTACATATGTTCACAGTAAATATGGCAATGAACCTGAATATTTGTGGAATCGGTTTCCTGATAACGCAGTTGTTCGCAGAAGTGATAATAAAAAATGGTATTTAGCGATTCTAACTGTATCACGAAGCAAGCTCGGTTTCAAAAGTGATGAAATTGTTGAAGCTATAGATTTGCGGATGAAGCCGGAAGAGGTTGAAAAGATAGACAGGGTAAATATTTTACCGGGCTATCATATGAATAAGAAGCATTGGATAACGATTGTGCTGGATGGAACGGTTTTGCTTGATGAAATTTATAGTTTAATTGATAACAGCTATAAGCTTGCCAAGAAATAAAATGCTATTAAAGCAGCAGGCTAAGCAAATTTTCGCTTAGCCTGCTGCTTTGTACTTTAGTAATATGCTTTTATGGTTTTAATTTCAAATGGTTTAAAAATAAGCTTTAATTTGTTTGTATTTTGCTTGGTATTTATGCTTTCCTCAAGCATATTTGTTAATTCTGCTGTTTTAATTTTATCCGAAAGTGTTATTGCGCAGTTTGTCTGGGTTCCCTCAGCTTCGTATGCACGAATGATATATGCTTTCTCTTCGTCTTCGCAGGGCTTTATTGTTTCAATCATAACATTTGGCTTATCAGCAACAGCAAGCGTAATCAACTCAAATTCACCGTTTGATACAATATGCGGTACATTTAAAAGGTAACTCGGCTGAATAACGGATTTTGCACAGTAAGGCGTATTATGTGGCAGGAAGGAATAAACGGTGTGGTGTATTCCGTGGTCGCCCTTAATATCAGGATGGGTTCCGCCCTTGTGAAGAGAAAGGCGAAGTGCGGAATTCTGAACCGAAATTCCGTATTTGCTGTCGTTAAGTATGGTTACACCATAGTTTGGTTCTGATAAATCGGTGTATTTATGGTTGACAACCTCGAATTTTGCCTGTTCAATGGAATTGTTGCGTGTTGTCGGTCGTTTGCAGTAGCCGAATTGAATTTCCTGTCTTGCAAAATCTTCGCGTACATTGGTATCGAAGGCAACTTTTAAAAAGCGATGATCATCATTCCAATCCATATAGGTGTCAAAACGCACCTCAGGAGAAGCAGCAAAGAAAATCATATCCTGTGTAATTGTTGATTTTTTGCTGATTTTGTATGTGCTTCGGATGATAAATGCAACTGCTCCGTCTGAAACGATTTCACGCTTTATAAGCTTTGCACAGGGTTTAAACTTAAGTTCAATATCAGCGTCAATATCCCAGTTGTCCCAGCTTGACGGTACATCCTCTGCCATAAGAAATGTGTTAAAGGGAAGTCCGTCTACAAGCTGTCGGCTTGCCTGCCTGTCAACGAAAGACGATATAAATCCGTTTTCATCAAATTTGATTTCTGCAAAAGGTGTATCAAGCTGATTTTCTTGGTAAGAAAACGCCGGCCGGCTGTTCTTTGCCTTGCCGTATTGCAGATGAACGGATGAAAAGGCCGGAACGGTAATGCCGTCAATAAGTCGGATATTTCTTGACTGGATATCCGTGTATTTTTGCTGAGTTACATTTGCAAGGCTCTTGCCGTTATCCTCTGTAAAAATAACATCGTTTCTGTTAAATGAAAGCGTGTTTGTTATTGAAATGCCGCTTTCGCCGTTATTTGTTATATCGGCTATTTCTTTTTTTACATTTTCTATAAGATTGCGCATTTCTTTTTTGCATTGGGTATGCGCCTTGTTGATACAGGTTCCGGGCAGAATATCGTGAAATTGGTTAAGCAGAAGTGTTTTATAATATTGATTACTGTTTTCATTGCTTAAAGCTTCATTTGTTTTAATTCCCTTGTTAACCAACAGAATTTCAAAATCTCTTAGCAGCAATTCTGCTTTTCTGTTGTTTCGTTTGATTTCATGCTGATTTGTAAGCGTTCCTCTGTGAAGCTCCAGATATAATTCACCTCTGTATATATTTGGATGAACTGCTGTTTCTTCAAGCTGTTTCATAAAATTGCCGACACTTGTGTAATAGGCATTCGGAATTTCATTCAGATTTTGGCATCGTCTTGCCATTTCAGCCATTTCAAACTGCGGACCCCCGCCGCCGTCACCGAAGCCGTAGGCAGCAAGCCGTCTGTCTGTAACAGCCGGCTGGTCTGTTTTATGTTCACTGTTTATAACTGCTTCTCTTATGGTTTTTGCGTCCGGCCAGCAGTGTGTCATATTGAAATGAGAGAAAACCTTTGTGCCGTCAATGCCCTGCCAGTAGAATGTGTTGTAAGGAAATGAATTTGTATCATTCCATGTGATTTTGGTTGTAAGAAAGTAATCAACGCCGCAGCCCTTCATTATCTGAGGGATAGATGCGGAATATCCGAAGGTATCGGGAAGCCAGAATGCGTTTGATGTGTAATGAAAGTATTTTCTTGTAAATCTCTGTCCCCAAAGGAACTGCCTGATCATAGATTCGCCCGATGTAATATTGCAGTCACACTCAACCCAGACAGCACCGTTTGGCTCATATCGCCCCTCACTTACCTTTTTCTGTATCCTTTTGAAAAGCTCGGGATAATGTTCTCTTATCATATTGCTGTGTGCAGAGGAGCTCTGAATAAACATATATTCGGGATACTGCTCCATAAGACTGAGCTGATTGCTGTAGGTTCTTGCACATTTTTTGATTGTTTCGTCAACATGCCAAAGCCATGCCGTGTCCATATGAGAATGTCCGATAATGCCCACCTGCGGCGCGTTTTCGGCATTCTTTTCGCTGAGAATTGCCGTGAGATACGGATGAGCCTTTTCAAGTGCACCAAAGAATTCTTCCTCATCCACCTCATCAGGTGAATAGTAAACTGTTTTGTGAACTTCGGTAAGAGCGTTTATTGCTCTTGCTTTAAAAAAACTGTTGTCGGGCAAATCATTTGCAAGCTGATTTACTGTTTTTAAATCAAAATAAAAATTATTGATTTTATCGTTTTTAATGCAGATATCAAGGCTGTCGAACGAAAAATCATATGTGTTAATTTGGGTTAAATCTGCCGAAAACGGGTCACATCCGTGATAATCGTGTCCTGCGTAGTATTCAATTGCAAGTTCGATTTTTTCATTTTCCTTTGCGTTTTTTTTGATTAAACCGCAGTAATGGTTGCCGTGTGAGGTATATGTAATTTTGTTGTTGAATGTTCCGAAGGGAACACCGTTTACCCAAAGCATTGCTTCATAACCACCAAGCCTTGGCATAAGAAATAAGTCCTTTCCGTCCAATTCTTCCGGAACAGTATATTCTGCCTTAATCCAACAATATTCGCCGTCACTGCCCCATTTAAAACCTTTTGAAATTTCATCAAAATTTTCGTCATCCGGAATATTATGGAATTGTTTGTTACAGCGGAAAGCCCTTGCCGGCAGGCTTTCAATTTTTATGAATAAATATGGATTTAAAGTATTTTCCAGTCTTTTAAGCTTGGAAAGCATTTTTTCATAATGTGCTTTGCAGAGCATAATATTTACACCATCCCATTTTAAACTGAAAAGCAATTGCTTTTGCTTGCAGTATATCATAGAGATTTGCTCTAAACAATATCAAAAGTTCCGATTTTTGTGTGATTTGTGTGGTTTATGCCGTATGCTGTGTTGTGTGATTCTTGAAAATGTGATATTATATAAATCACTAAAGATTATTTCTGTAACATCTTAAAACAGATGTTATACTTTGCAGATAAAAACTGCTTTTTATTAAGTATATTATTGGCATAAGAGGGGTTAAATCTTGAAAAAACAAACATTGCTTATAGTTAATCCTTGTTCAGGCAAAAAAAGAACAAGAAAGAATACGCAGGATGTTATTCGTATTCTTTCGGATGATGGATGCACTGTAACGGTTAAGGAAACTGCCTGTAAGGGTCATGCAACGCAACTTGCGGAGAAAAACGGCGGGGATTATGATTTGATTGCCTGCTGCGGGGGTGACGGTACATTCAATGAGGTCATGAATGGCATGCTCCGTCTTGAAAAGAAAATTCCGCTTGCATACATACCAAACGGAACTACAAATGATACTGCGGAAACGCTGTCTCTACCCAAAAAACTTTATGAGCTTGCAATTTTGATTAAAAGCAATAAATATAAGAAATGCGATATCGGTGCTTTTAATAACAGATATTTTTTCTGTGCGGTATCCTTTGGCTTTGGTGCTGAGGCATCCTTCTCAACAAAACAGTCTTTAAAGAACAAAATAGGTCATGTTGCGTATATTCTTTCAAATATTAAAAAAATTCCGGATGTCCGCCCTGTCAGAATGGATATTGAGTATGATGGTAAAAAAATATCAGGCGAATTTATTTTCGGTGCGGTGATAAATACAAAATCTGTCGGCGGTATGTTCAGACTGGATGAAAATATTTTCAAAATAAATGATGGCAAGTTTGAAATTGTGCTTGTAAGAAAGCTTGACAGTGTTATTGAAATTCCTCATGTTTTATATAAGCTTCAGAAAAAGGAATACGATAATAAAGAAATTATTTTAATTCAGGCAAGCAGAATAAAGTTTTTCTCCCCTGATGAGGTTGCATGGCTTATTGACGGCGAAAACGGCGGCAAGTTGAAAGAAGCGGAAGTTGATAATATTAATGAAGGAATAGAAATCTGCGCACCGGATAGTAATATTTATATTTAAAAATCAAAAAGGCAATGCTTTTGGCATTGCCTTTTTGATTAAGTTAATCCGATATTATTCGTATAAATAATATCGCCGTCTTTAAATATTGCAGCTATTCCGCCCTCATCATCAGTACAGATAATTTTTGATTTGGTGTATTTTGTAATTCTTCCGAGCGTTCTTTTGTCTGTATGTCTATAAGAATTTGTTATGACGGAAACTACCGGACTGACTGTTTTCAGAAACTTTTTCTCCGTTGAATGTGCAAAACTATGATGGCCGACTTTTAATAAATCCACTTTGCCTGCAATGTCTGCAATTTTCTCTTCATCGTGGTTATAATTATCAAGGTCGCCTGTAAGAAGTGCCTTTTTACCGTTCTTTTCAACTAAAACAACAAGTGAATTATCATTTTCTCCGACTTTTCGGTTTCCATTCTCATATTCCGTATTCAGCATAGTCAGTGTAAGGTTCCCGAAAGAAAAAGGCTGTGAGCTGATTTCCGAAATAACAGGAACCGCTTTTCTTTTTAACGCTTCAACCATCTGGTCATAAACTTCTTGATTATCCCATTTATCAACCTCATACTCATTAATGGATTCGCTGTGATATTCCTTTAAATATGCCTTGTCGATATAAACATTTTCATCGTTGATAATCGTGTCAAATCCGCCTATATGATCCGAATGGGCATGCGTTCCGAGAATAAAATCAAAATGAATTTTTCCGTTTTCATCGGCTATGTTTTTCTTAAGCCATTCAAGAATTTCCTCCTCATAGCCTTTGTATGCAAGGTTTGCAAAGCCTCGTGGATTATCATTGTCCTCAGCTGCGTCTATCATTGCGTAATGCCCGTTGCTTTGAATAATGATAGCATCGGAAGCGCCTGTGTTTAAAAAATAGATTGCATCTTCGTTTTTTATAGGAATATCTGCAAAATCGCAGCTTTTCAAAAATCTTTTTTTAAACAGTATATTTATCATAAAATTAAACCTCTTCAATGATTACGATTTTGTTGTAATCAACACCTCTTACCTCAAGCTCAATGCCGACATTCATAAGATAAGCTCCGCTCTTTTCATATGTTTCTCCGCCAAGAGTTAATGAGTAGCGCTTGTTTTCATCAAGTCCGTCAAATAGCATAGGAACACTTTTTTTGTAAAATCTTGTGCCGTTTGCAGCAATAAAAGCAACACTTTTAGTTTTATCATCGTTTACATATTGATTGAAAAGGATTTCGTCCTCATCAATATCCATAATTCTGTAAAGATTGCCGAATTGAACAACCTCTCTGATGTCCTTGTAAAGAACTATATTCTTTTTGCAGATTTCAAGGTCACTATCAGAATATTTTATCAGATTTCCTCCGATACCGAGTGAGCCCTGCATAGCAATGTTGAATCTGAAATCAAGGGAGCAGGGCTTGTTAATGCCTGCAATATCTGTTACCCACGCACGCATGGCTTTTATCGGTCTTAAAAGTGTATATCCTTTTTGAATAACCATACGGTCAATTCCATCGGTATTGTCACTTGTCCACACCTGGTCATAATGTGAAAGTGCGCCTAAATCAGCACGGCCTCCGCCGGAAGCGCAGCTTTCAACAGCAACATCCGGATGAAGCTTTTTAAGCTGATCAACAATATCATAAACTGCCTTGGTGTGGAGATACCAAAGCATCTGCGGGCAATCAAGATTTTCTGCTCCGGCTTCGGAAAACGGTCTGTTCATATCCCATTTGATATATTTAATATTGTGGTTTGTAAGCAAATCATTCAGGCAGTTGAATATGTATTCCTGAACTTCTTTTTTGGTCATATTCAGAACAAGCTGATTACGAAGCTCGTTTGAATATCTTGTATCAAAATGATATGCCCAATCGGGATGTGTTCTGTATAAATTGCTGTCTCTGTTAACCATTTCAGGCTCAACCCAGATACCGAAATCCATTCCAAGTCCGTTTACCTTGCTGATAAGTTCATCAAGTCCGTTCGGGAATTTATCCTTGTTGACAAACCAGTCGCCGAGTCCCGCTTTGTCGTTATTACGCTGCCCAAACCAGCCGTCATCCATAACGAAAAGTTCTACGCCTATTTTTGCAGCAATTTCCGCCAATGCAGTCTGATTTTTACTGTTTACATCAAATTCTGTTGCTTCCCATGAGTTATAAAGAACGGGAAGAAGTTTATCATTAAAGCTTTTCGGAAGAACATGGTTTACAACAAATTTATTCATTTGTCTTGACATTTCGCCGAAGCCCTGTGTATGTCCGCAGAATACCTTCGGTGTATCAAATGCTTCGCCCGGTTTAAGCTCAAATTTGAAATCAAAGTCACTGATTCCCATAATAATTCTTGTTGAATGGAATAAATCCCTTTCGGCAATTACCTTGAAGTTTCCGCTGTATGCAAGAATTCCAAAGTAAACATCGCCGCTTTTTTCATCTGCGTTCTGCGATGCAATGAAATAAGGGGATTGGTTATGTGATGTAGTACCTCTTCTGCTTTCACTTACAAAGGAGCCACCTTCAAGCGTGTTTTTTGTTTCAATATTTTCACTTCCCCAGGCGCCGTTTGTATTTCTGAAGGTATAGGGCTTCTTTGACGGCAGATTGAATTCAGCGCTGAAAAGCTTTTCAAAGAAAACAGAAGTATCGGAATGGTTTTCAACTGCAGTCCATCTTGTAATAATATCATTGTCATCGCTGACAGCGTAGTTCAGTGTAATGATGAAGGGATAAACCTTGTCTGAAAATCTGAGCTTCAGCGTGTTTTTGTCAATATCATAGCCGTTATACTGCAATAAAATATCACGGCAGCCGTCTGAAAACTCTGCTTTTAATGCACTGCCTCTGTAAACCGTCTGTCCGAAAGCGGTGTATTCCTGCTTGTATTCATCAAGCATGGATATATTAGAATTCTGTTCGCATACATTTTTGATAAAATAATCGTTTGTGTCGCATTTTCTGCCCCAGTGAAGATGACGGTTGTATCCGAATTTATCAACACCGAATACATAGTGGGTGTTCTTTGTTTCAAGAACAAAAATATTATTTTTGCAAATAATCATTTATGTGTTCTCCTTTATGGTTGACATTATTTGCTTTTTTGAATATTATTAAAATATCACAAATTAAGTAGTGCATAAATAAGAAATATTAAGAAATATGTTAGGATTATAACGATGATTGAAAAGTTTAAAAACTTTACTGCTTTGTATGATGAAAACGAACCGCTCAAGATAGATATTGTCGGCGAAACATATTGCGATAAAACCTTTAAAATTGAAAGAAAGGTTTCCGACTTAAATGCTCTTGAATTTATTATAGACGGCAAAGGAACCCTTGATATAGGAAATCAGCATTTAATTCCTGAAAAGAATGATGTTTTTTTTCTGAAGAAAGGAAGTTTTCATAAATACAGAACGGATTCAAATCATCCGTGGCATAAATTCTGGATTGTTTTTAACGGGGATTTCGCCGAAAGCTTAATCAAATGCTATCTTCCGAAAGATGTTTATCTGTTTAAAAACTGCAATGCCGTTAAAAGGTATTTTGAAGAAATTGTAGAAACTACAAGAAAAGATTTGCCGTATGATATAATGGTAAACAGAATTACAATAAGCCTTATGCATATTTTTATTTATATACGAAACAGAGTTATTATGGATAACGAGGAATTACCCGATATTATCAGAAAGAATCTTGATGAATCCGTTGAAAGCGCATTTAATCTTGATAATCTCTGCCGAAGTGTGAATTATTCAAAAAATTATGTTATCCATGTTTTTAAAAATAAATATAAGTTAACCCCTTATCAATATTTTCTTGATAAAAAAATTGAGGCTGCAAAAACATATTTAATACATACGAATTTAAGCGTTGGCAGTATTGCAAATACGCTTCATTATGCAGATCAGCAGTATTTTTCCTCAAGCTTTAAAAAGGCAACGGGCTGCTCGCCGTTAGAGTACAGAAGAAAGACACAAAGAGATTAGTAAAGGTTTATTAAATATTTTATTGTGATATTTATCGTATAAACAGTGATAATCTTAACATTATAGACGACATTTCCTATTTATAATGGCAGTTATATATGATATATTACATTATTATAAAAAGGGGGGAAGATATATGGAAAAGCCATTTTCCTTTTTCCTTGTAACGGATACACATTATTTTGACAGCTCATTCGGCAGAACCGGACCGGCTTATGAAGAAAGAAGCCGAACGGATCAAAAATGTGTTGCCGAAACACCTGCCATTATTGATGCAGGCTTTAAGCAGATTGCCGAGGATACGCAAACGGATGTCATTTTAATTCCCGGCGATTTGGTCTACAGAGGTGAATATCAGAGTCATGTTGGGTTCAGAGAAAGGCTTTATCGGCTTAAAGAACAGGGAAAAAAGATTTACTTAATTACAGCCCGTCACGACTATGGCGGAGAATCTGCAGAATTTATTGATGATAAGGTTGTTCCTGTAAAGGGTATGCCGAGAGAAGAGCTCAGAGATTTTTATAAGGATTTCGGATTTGACGATGCAATCAGCGAGCATAAGGACAGCATGAGCTATGTTGCTCAGCTTGCAGACGGAATCAGACTTCTTGCTCTTAACTGCGATGGAGACTGCAAAGATTTTAAAGGCATCTGGGATAATCAGATGGAATGGGCTCTTGAACAAATAAGGGAAGCCCATAAAAGCGGAAACTATATATTTGCGATGACGCATTATCCGCTTTTGCCCTTTTCGGCTATTATGAATCTGATAGGTGATGCAAAGCTTACGGCTTGGGAAGATACTGCAGAAAAGCTTGCCGATGCAGGCGTTGATTTGATTTTTACAGGGCATATGCATGCGCAGGCTGTTACGGAATATATAACCAAAAAAGGCAATCGGATTACCGATGTGCAGACAGGCTGTTTTGTAGGCTGCCCTTGTGCATACAGGCGTGTTACTTTTGAAAATCAGGATACGATTGATATTCAATCATACACCATTAATGATTTTGATTATGATAAAAATGGTAAAACTGCCGAGGAATATTTCAGGTGGCGATTTGACAGAATGATTTTATGGAAAATGGAGGAAATTCTTCCGAAACCCATTAAAAAGCTTCTTGACAAATTTACGCTGAAAAAGCTTGGAAGGCTTTTGTTCTTCAGGGTTGATGAAAGTATTAAAAACAGATTTGCCGTTGATGTCGGTGTTGAACTTGTGCGAAATATCTTTTTGGGCAATGAGCCGTATGTTAAAGGTACACCGATGTACGAAGCAATGGCTAAGCTTTTGAAAAGGCTTCATTTTGTTACGCATATACTTGAAAAAAAGCTTGGCAAAAGCAATCCGGTTCTTGCAGATATTGATACCTTTGTTCTTTCTATGCTTGGTGATGAGGAACAAAGAGATTATAATTTAAAATTAAAGATTAACAGGGGGTAATTATCGTGTCTGAATTAGCGTCAAAAGCTAAAATCTACGATCCAAATCAAAAACATTTAAAAGCCAATGAATTTATTCTGTATCTTGTGGCAGTTTTCTTTTACACAATGATGACAGGTGCCGTGGGTTCCTACAGAAATGACTATTTAGTTAATGTACTTACACTTTCTCCTAAAAATGTAACGCTGTTTAATACATTAACCTCAATTATTCCGTTTGTTCTTAATATTTTTATTACAATATATATTGACGGCAGAAGAGTCGGTAAGGGGGGAAAGTTCAGACCGCTTGCTTTGCTTGTGGCAATTCCTACAGGTGTTTTTCTTGTGCTTTCATTCTATGCTCCGTCAGGATTAACAGGCACAATGCTTATGATTTATCTTATAACCGTTGCTGTTGCCTGGGCAGTATGTACCAATTTCGGAGATACAGTAAATAAGGTTGCTATTGTTCTGACTCCTAATCTGAAGGAAAGAGATACCGTTATGTCTTTCAGAGGTATTGTATCTGCTGTCGGTAATTCAGCTCCGCTTGTTGTTGAGCTTGTTATTGCATTTATGGTTAAGGATAAGGGGCTTCGATATATTCTTGTTGCTTCGCTCTGCAGTGTGTTCGGTATTATCACAATGCTGCTTGGTATGAAAACCGTTCGTGAAAGGATTACATACAGCAATCAAAGAAAAAACCCTGTTGAGGGATTTGCAGATATTCTTAAAAACAAGTATTCATGGACGATTATCTTCTCTGAGTTTTTAAAGAGCTTCCGCGGTATTTCAACATATATGGGTGTTTTTCTGGCAGAGGCTTTGCTGGGTCCCGGTAAATTCTTGCTCTTCGGTCTTCCTACAGGTATCGGAACAGCGGTTGGTATGCTTGTAATAAATTTCCTTCTTAAAAAGTTCAATTCAAAGCAGTTATATATTGCAAGCGGTATTTATTCTGTGTTTGCAAATGTTGTTGCCTTTGGAATTGGCTATACTTATTTCAAATCGCCGAGTCCGGTTCTGCAGATAGTATTTGTTGCATCGCTGTTTCTTATCGGTTTGCAGTTTGGTGCTTCAAACCTGCTTCCGACGATGTTTCAGGCAGATGTACTTGAAACAATTGAACTTAAAACAGGTAAAAGGCTTGATGCTTCACTGCCATTTATTATCGGTATAGGAACTATGATTTCAGGAACAATTGCTTCTGCGCTTGCTCCCCAGGTTTTATATGGCACAAAGGTTCCGATTATTGAATATGTTCAGGCGGTTGATGGTGTAGCACAGGAACAGAGTCTGCATACAAAAATAATGCTTTTGTTTTTCTATACAATTGTTCATGGTATTATGATGTTCCTTGCAGGTGTGCCGTTCTTCTTCTATAAGCTGACAGGCAAAACCAAGGATGATATCCATAATGCAGTTCTTGAACAGCGCGCAAAGCTGGCCGCTGAAAAAGGAGAAGCTGTAGAAGAAAATGCTGAAGAAGCATAAATATATTTGACTGCAAAGTTTTAAAGAGTGTGGGTTTTATCCACACTCTTTTTACTGTGCTGAATTTTGCTTGTCAGAGTCTTTGATAACAATAAAAAGCAGCCCTTAGGGCTGCTTATCGTTTTATTTGCTTATTCTGTAAACCTTGACGCCGTGCTTCGGCATTGAAGCGGAAAGTATGCTTGTTGAAAATTTTTCATTGCTCCATAATTCGTGAATATTATATGAGGAATGAGTGTCAAATCCAAGGTAATCATCTTCGGCAAGCTCGTTCAGATCAAATGAAAGACCTTTTGGTTTGCTGCTTGTATTAAAGAAGCAAAGGGCTGTATCGCCGTTTGCCAGCGGACGGGCAAGAATATCTATGCCGGATACTTTTTTTACTCTTTTAGCAGCCTTGCCGAGCGGATCCTGGTCAATAGCAATCAAATCTCTGTTTGTAACAATATTAAGAACAGGATGATTTTCAACAGCAGTTCCGTCTTCATTTACGAAATTTCTTATATCATTTCCGAGAACAAGCGGAGCAGCCATCATACACCAAAGTGAGAAATGCGCTCTGTTTTCATCTTCCGTAAGCTTTCCGTTTCCAACCTCAAGCATATCCGGATCATTCCAGGCACCCGGCTTTGAATATTTGTAAAGCTTTATATTATGACAATAAATAAGATAAATGCTTTTCCAGAATGGCATAATATCATGCGTTGTACGCCACATATTGCCTGCCTTAGCGCCCCATTTATGCGGAAGCGAGGTGCCCCATTCGCATATGGAGAAAATAATCGGCTTTTCGGGATTTCCTGTTTTTTCGGAAACGGCTTTGGTAGCTTTTTTTATTTCTCTTGCCATTCTTGAATATTGAGTATAAGAACTGTCAGCCAAAGTACGGGCAGGGTTTTTTAAAACAATTTCGTTTTCTCCTGCCTGTAAATCAACCATAAGCTGTAATCTTCCCGTTGCATTAAAGCCTTTGGTTTTCTGCGCGAACACCTCGTGAATTTCGCCGTTTACGATTATCTGAAGATATTGCTCATGATGAAGATTAAAGCTTTTATAAATGAGAAGTGTAAGAACATATTTTCCGCTGAGCTCAACAACCGGTCTGAAGGTTGCTGTGCCTGCGTTATGATTTAACAGACCGACTGCTTTTCCGCTTGGAAGTCTTTTGATGTTTACAATCTGTGCTCTGCCTGTAAATGCGGCATCCTCGGGTTTTAAAGTGCATTCAACGGCTTTCCCAGGTCTGTTCAGCTCAATGCCCTCAATAACAGGGGCATCGCCGCTAATCTTTTTGTTGTGGCAAAAATCGTATTTGAAGAATTCACAGCCCCATTCGGCAATTGTTTTTGCATCAATAGCTTCGTTTCCAAGGCTTGCGGGTAAATCCTCGCAGGTTAATGTTCCGTTTGAAGAATAAAGTCCAACCTTCATTCCCATATGATTTATTTTCTCAATAACAGCAGGAATTCCTGATGGGAATTTTCCAAGGTCGCCCTGTAATCTTCCGTTTTCATCACGGAAAGAGCTGTGCCAGCAATCGTCAATATTTATGTATTGATATCCTGCGTCTGTAAGACCGGAAAGTCGCATAGCGGCAGCCGTGCTGAGAATGAGTTCCTCGCTTATATTCTGTTTAAAGGTGTTCCAGCTGCTCCATCCCATCGGTGGGGTAAGTGCAGCGCCGCTGTCATAATCTTCAACCTCATCGGTATTGATAGTAAGCTTTGTGGGAACGCCCATTTTTTCAAGTGCACAAAGCGGGCATTTTCCGTTTTTTCTGTAATTTACAAACCAGCTTATGAAATACAAAAGACCGATAAGCACTACTATAAGTAATAAAATAAGAAACCACATAAAATATACCTCTTTAATTTTTATCCGAAAACAGCGTTTCCAACGAAAAGTGAAAGCAAGGTTATAATAAGCCCTGCAATGAATACACCTACTGATATAACGCCAAAGGATTTCTTTTTATCAAGATGAAGAAGAGATGCAAGAAGTGCACCTGTCCATCCGCCTGTTCCCGGCAAAGGAATTGCAACAAACAAAAGAAGCCCCCATATTCCGTATTTATCAATTTTATCTCTCTTTTTAAGTGTTTTTTCCTCAAGCCAAAAGATAATTCTGTTTATTCCCGGAACTTTTTTAAGAACCTCGAAAATCCAGTTTATTAAAAGTAAAATAAACGGAATAGGTAATATGTTACCTAAAAAACTGATGATAAATCCGACAAACGGATTCATCTGCAGCAAAACAATTGCCGTAAACATTCCCAGCCTGCATTCAAGAATGGGACAAAGTGATATAATAAATACAACCAGCCAATCGGGTATTCCGTGGGCAGTTAAAAACTGCTGCAGTGTTTCGCAGATTTCCTGCATAATATCTCTCCTAAATCAGATATAATTATTTTGGTTTAAAAAATTGTGGGCTGCCGTGATAATGTTTTTATCATTATCAAATTTCAAAAGACTCAGCGCTCTGTCGTAGGTAAGCCAGATATAATCTTCAATTTCCTCTGCCTGAATAGAGGTTGAGGTGTCCTGCGTTGTGCCGACAAAAATTGAAACAACCTTTTCAATTCTGTTTTGAATTTTATATTTGGAAATACATTCAAAGCCTTCAATAAGACGCATATGGATTCCCGTTTCTTCAAGCACTTCACGAAGAGCTGTTTCCTCTTTGGTTTCGCCCATTTCAATATGGCCCTTTGGAAATCCCCAATGAGCCGAACGCCTGTTTTTTATAAGTAGGTATCTTATTTCGCCTTTAATATCTCTGAAAACAACAGCTCCGCAGCTGCTTTCATAAAGGCATTCAATTTTATAATTCGGAAAATCCTTTTCAATATCAATATATTCCCGTATATCATTGATAATGAATCTTGTGCTTTTAGGGGCAACAATCCAAATGAATTTTCCGTTTTTTCTGTTGCTTAAAACCGCTATAACTCGTCCATCAAAATTACTGACCGGATGATGAATTCCCATGATGAATGCGCCTTGGTTTTCAGTATTGTAAACAGTTCCGTAATTAAGTGGATAATTATAGCCCGTTTTTTCATCTGTAGAGCCAATCGGCTTAACGACCCTGACTCTGACATATTTACCGAGCATGATTTCACCACCGAGTTAAAGAATAAAATATAAAATAATTATATAACAAATAGAAGTAATATACAAGCATTAATTACATTTATAATAAAAAGAGTATTACAAAAAAGTTATTTTGTAATACTCTTTGCAGGTTACTGATATAAAAACTCAGCTATTTTTTCTTTGTTTTTTTCTGTGTTAAGGGCTATGACGGAGGCGCCGCTTCTTGTTGCGTATTCCCATGTTCCGTCGAATGGGCATGCCTGCTGCTGAAAGCCTCCCGAAACATTTCCGATAATCTTGAATGCCAGACTCATGATTTCGGATTTGGATAAATCGGTATCAATAAAAGGAGCAATTTTGCTGAGCATTTTTAAATCCGAAACGGGATGGGTAGCAGCCTTTTTCAGAACCGCTTCCATAACAGTGCGCTGACGCTCTGTTCTTACCCAGTCCGTATCTATTTTTCTGATTCGGCAATAAGCAAGTGCCTGTTCGCCTGTAAGCTTATGCTTTCCTGCTTCAAGCTCAACATTGCCGTATCTCATCGGATGGCCTGTTACTTCTTTTGCTTCTTCTTCCGTAACATCAATTTTAACTCCGCCAAGGCGATCTATCATCACCTTAAACATTTCAAAGTCTGCAACAACATAGCCGTCTATCTTAACTCCGAAATTATATTCAATCGTATCTGCAACGGCACTGTATCCTCCGTAAGAGCAGGCCGCGTTAAGCCTCTGGTAAGTGTCTTTGCAGGGGATATAAACCCAACTGTCTCTAAGAAACGAAACCATCTTAATGCAGCTATGTGCTCCGTCTATTGAAACAAGCATCATTGTGTCGGATCTGCTGGCATTGCTTTTCTCACTTGCTCTTGCATCAACGCCCAGAAGCAATATGTTTGTAACATCAGGGGAGGATTTTAAATCGGTACTGTTTACATATCGGTTTTCTGATTTTTCATTATAATTGATTTTTGAAAGTGCCGTAAAGCCTGTTGCGGTAATAATAACAACAATTGCAAGCAAGGCTGAAAGAACGGCGATAACAGGTTTCAGCTTGTTCTTTTTACGCTTTTTCTTTTTTGGAACAGGAGCATCGCCCAAAGCGGTATTCCTGTTTCGCTCGTTGTAGCTTCTTCTGTTTTTATCATCATATCTGTTTTTTCTGTTGCTGTTTCTGTATTGATCTCTTGTTCGGCTGAATGCGTCAACTGCTTGTCTGCTGTTATAGCTGCTGTAGATATCGTCTGAAGAAACCCGTCTGCTTCTGTTATCATAATTGCTGTAAATATCATCGGGCGGAGGAATTTCTCGGTCTAAATTATTATGATACTGATTTCCGTAATTTCTGCTTTCATCTGAAAAAGCAGAGTTGAAATTTTTTAAGAATTCCTCGCTCGGCGAAAGCTCTCTGTTTTGATACGGTTCTTCATTACGATTTCCGAAATTATAATTGTTCTGAGAAGTATATTGGTTTTCTTCTTTTCCGTAAAATCCTTTCGGCCGATAGTTGTTCAAATCGAATCCGCTGTTTGCATAGTAGTTTTCATCCGGCGGCACGGTTCGATCCTTATCACTATCTCTTCCGCCGAAGCGTTTGTCTTTAAAATCCATTATTACACCTCTGAAGCTTTAAAGCTTTTTTATGATATTACTATATATTTTGTTCTTTTTCAATGCTTAAAATGAATTTTTATTTTATCTTAACGAACTGTTAAAAATATATTGACAGTTAAAAACTTATATTTTAAAATATATTAAGCGAGCTGATTAGGCAATTGCGCAGTACGGAGCTATCTGTATTGTGAGGAAAGTCCGAGCAGCACAGAGCAGGATAACGGCTAACGGCCGCCGAGGGTGACCTTAGGGAAAGTGCAACAGAAATAAACCGCCGCTATTGCGGTAAGGATGGAAAGGCGAGGTAAGAGCTCACCGAACGGGTGGAGACATCCGTTGCCATGTAAACCCTATCCGCTGCAACACAGAATGGAAGGTTGTTTGCTCGACACATAATTCCGAAGTGTGGCTGGAGTGTGCCAGCAATGGTACATCGAGATAGATAATTGCCCACGACAGAACTCGGCTTACAGATCAGCTCGCATTCCGTTTTTTAAGAAGGTATAAGAATATGCTCGTTAATATGCGTGATTTACTCAGAAATGCTCAGAACGGCAATTATGCCGTAGGCTCATTTTCCGTTGCAAATATGGAAATGGTGCTGGGTGTTCTCAAGGCTGCAAAAGAGCTGAGGGCTCCTGTAATTCTTCAGATTGCCGAGGTCAGATTAAAACAATCCCCTCTTGAAATTATCGGTCCGCTTATGGTTGCTGCTGCTGAGTCTGCCGATACGCCGGTTGCTGTTCATTTTGATCACGGAAAAACTACTGAAAAAATTTCAGAGGCTCTGGAATTGGGCTTTACCTCCGTTATGTTTGACGGAAGCCACCTTCCGCTTGAAGAAAATATTGCCGAAACAAAAAAGATAATGGCTCTTGCTGAGCAGTATGATGCAGCCGTTGAGGCTGAAATCGGCTGTGTCGGCGGTTCGGAGGACGGAAGCGAGGATATTGCAATAAACTGTACCAAGCCTGAAGATGCGGTTCGCTTTGCAGAGGAAACTGGTGTAGATGCTCTTGCGGTTGCAATCGGAAATGCTCATGGAAATTATAAATCAACTCCCAAGCTTCGCTTCGATATTCTGGAGCAGTGCGAAAAATCAGTTGCTATTCCGCTTGTTCTTCACGGCGGAACAGGAATCAGCCCGGATGATTTTGTTAAATGTTCAAAAACAGGTATTAAGAAAATAAATATTGCAACCGCAACCTTTGATACGGTTGAAAAAACAGTTCATGATTGTTATAATGAAAATAGTATTAACGGTTACTATGATTTGCAGGCAGCTGAGGTTAACGGAGCTTACGAAAATGCGAAGCGCCATATATTAATTTTCGGCTCCGATAATAAAGCGGAGGTATACTGAAATGAAGTATATAGAATTTGACAACTCAAAACCCATTGATTTTATTCCGATCGGCAGAATTGCGATTGATTTTAATCCAACTGATATGTATATGCCTCTTTCGGAATCATCAAATTTCAATAAGTATGTCGGCGGGTCTCCTGCCAATATAGCTGTTGGTCTTGCCCGTCTTGGCTGCCGGGTTGGTTTTATCGGCTGCGTTTCCGATGATCAGTTCGGTGATTTTGTTACAAATTATTTTGATAAAGAGGGGATTGATACAAGCCATATTACCCGTGCTAAAAACGGGGAAAAGCTTGGATTAACCTTTACTGAAATTCTTTCAAAGGAAAAATCATCCATTTTAATGTATCGTGATCAGGTAGCAGATTTCTGCCTTGAGCCTGCAGATGTTGATGAGCAATACATTGCCTCTGCCAAGGCTATTGTTATCAGCGGTACTGCACTTGCACAGAGTCCGAGCAGGGAAGCCTGCCTTAAGGCTGTGATGCTTGCAAAAAAGAATAATGTAAGAATTATTTTTGATATTGATTATCGTGAATATACATGGAAGTCTATGGATGAAATTGCTGTTTATTACAGTCTTGTTGCCCAGAATGCGGATATTATTATGGGTTCCCGTGAGGAATTTGATTTGACGGAGGGAATTGTCGGTGTTAAGGATTCCGATCCGGATTCTGCTAAATATTGGCAGTCCTTCGGTGCTTCCATTTGCGTAATCAAGCATGGTAAAGAGGGGTCAACAGCCTATACCAACGATGGAAAATTTTATACAATTAAACCGTTTCCCGCAGTTAAACTTAAGGGCTTCGGCGGAGGAGATGGATATGGCTCTTCATTCCTTTACAGCCTTCTTCAGGGAAAGGAAATTATTGATTGCCTTGAATTCGGCTCTGCTTCTGCATCCATTCTTATTTCTGCTCACAGCTGCTCAGATGCAATGCCGTCAGCCGCTCAGGTTGAACAATTTATCAAGGAAAGCAAAGAAAAGTACGGCGAAATGGTTGCCCGTGCGTAAATCTATTAAATTAGCTCTCTGCTAAAAAGCAGAGAGCTTTTCCTTTTTACAAATCATCAGCATCCTGAACGGGTTCTTCATATTCGCCGTTAAAAAAAGTGTCTGCCGTAATACCGGTATAGCTTCCGTTAACATCGCTTAAAATTTGCTCGGGATTGATGTAAGATGTTAAATCAATGATTTTTGCTCCGTTTTTATTTTCTTTTTTATGCACTTTATTGTTTTTCTTCATAAAAAATCACCTCGCTCATATTTTAAGCAAAGGTGATTTTTTTATACTTTGAAATTTTTAGATTTTTTCAACATCTATTACAGCAATTTTATCCATAAAGCTTTTGGGGGTTATAACCTCACCCATATCAAAAAAATCATCCATATTAAGGTTGAAATTATTAACAAAAACGGGTGTTTTTTCATATTCAATATCAATATGAAGTCTTTTAGCATCTTCAATAATCTGCTGTGAATCGTAATTATTGCAATCATAATATCTGCAAGCCTGAATTTCATTGTTTTTAATATATTGAAGTACAATGTTGCGGCTTGACTTTGAAATTGAAATATATGCCTGAATATCCTTTTGAAGAGCCTGTCCCATAGTTATTTGCGCAACAGCCTTGCATGCTCCTGAATTTAAAAAGAATTCATTTATGAAAATGCTTTCAAGGGTGCTTGTATCGTCCGGAACAACGATTGCAAGAATGTTTTTTGATGTTTTGTTGGGATAAATATTTTTTATAAATGTTTTAAAATAATGCTGGCTTTCCGCAATTTTTTTTGCAAAAGCATGATAAAAGGGAATATTGGGCTGGCTCGAAATTCCGGGCAGGGAAAATGACTTAAATTCTCCTGCGGCTCTGTCGTAAACAAGAATGTTTGTATTTGTGATTATAACAGGTATACTTTTTGCCATAGAATACACTTCCTTGAATTAATTATATCTATTTTACTACAAATTAAATATTAAATCAAATATTAAAAAATATGTAGAAATTATGTATGAAATATGATAAAATTGTTGAAGTAAAGGAGATGTTCATATGGATAATAAAAATGATGAATTTGAAAGGTTGGATTTTGCCGATGATTTTTTTCATGCGGCGGAAATAAATGCACAGTATGATGAAGAGGAACGACAGAATAATCCTAAAAAAAAGAATGGCAAAAATAAGCTTTTAGTGATTGCTGTTATTTCTGCTGTAGCTGTTATAGCTATTGTCTGCGGTGTTTATTTTGGTTTCTTTCACGGCAAGGCGGAGGAAATTCCAACAGAACCAAGCAGTACTACTACAACAACACAAGCTCCTGCTGTTATAGCCAATCCCCTTACAGGAGAAAGCGGATATAACGAAGCTGCTATTGGAAAAAGACCGGTTTCGGTTGTTATTGACAATGCTGCCGGTGCAAGACCTCAGTACAATATGAGTGCAGCAGATATTGTTGTTGAAGGTGAGGTTGAAGGCGGAGAAACCCGTATGCTTTGGTTTTTTGCCGATATGACAAATCTTCCGGAGCAGGTTGGTCCAACCCGTTCCGCAAGACCGAGCTTTGTTAAATTTTCAGAGCTTTTTGATTCGGTATATGTCCATTTCGGCGGCAGCCACAGCAAGGGGAATTATATCGGCGGATATGAAATTATCAAGCAGGATAATGTTGATGATATAGATGGTATGACCGTATCCTCCTGTTTCAGAAGAACATCGGATAAGGTAAGCCCTCATAATGCTGTTCTTATCGGAGAAAATCTTGTTGCGGCAATTGAAAAGAAAAATTACAGAACAGATGTAGATAAAAGTTCATTTTCAGCATTAAGCTTTAATGAAAAAGTCAGCTCTGTGTCTGATATTCCATGCAACAAAGTAACTGTTAAATTTTCTTCAAAAACAAGAAGCCATACCTTTGCGTATAATGCTGAAAGCCGGGCTTATTCAAATCAGGGCGATTATAATACACCTGTCAACTTTACGAATCTGATAATTATGTATGCAGATTCAACATATATAGACAAGCAGAATTATAAAGGAGCAGGCAATACGGAAACCTATCTTAATTATAGCTTAACAAGCGGAAGCGGTAAGCTTGTTTCCTGCGGCTCTATTGTTGATTTTGATTGGAGCGTAGACAACGGAATTCTTTCTTTTAAGAATAAAAACGGAAAAGAGCTTAAGCTTAATCCCGGTAAAAGCTGGATAGCTCTTGCTTCTGCAAATCATAACGGAAGTGTAAGCATTGATGAGTAAATATATTGATTAAAAATAAATAGTAAAAAAGGAGATTAAAAAATGGGTATACCTATTGTTATTCCAACAAGCAAAGAAGGCTTTAAACAGTGGATAAAGGTTGTCGGTGTTCTTCTTATTGCAGTTGCAGTTTATTTTTCCGCAACTAAAATTCAGTTTGCTGAGTCGAATTTTGTTAAAGAAGGAGCGGTTCCTTTTTCTGAAATGAATAAAACCGATGTATATGAAATAACAAATGCTGTTGTTTTCGATAATTATGCTACTTATACCGATAACAGTTATGAGTATGAGTATTTTACAATTCTTGTTAAAGACAGTGACGGCTATTCAAAATATGCATCTGTTGTGACGAATGCAAAGGATGGAATTTATGAAGAGCTTATGGCTTTTAACAAGAACGCTTCTCTTGCATACGGAGAATGTGTTTTAAATGGCGGATTTACTGCTGTTAAAATGGATAATGTAAAGATGGATAAAAACAATAAGTCAGATCTTAAAAAATGGTTTAATGAGGATATTTCAAGCTGCCAGCAGGTTCTTAATGCAGAGTCAACAGATTTGATATTTACTTATGCCTGTGCTTCCGAAGCGGATTTTCCAACATATAAGGAAAATCTTAAAGCCGAAAATATAAAATGGGGTGCAATAGCTGCTGCACTTGTTGCAGGTGGTATTATTTGTATTGTTATTGGTGTGCTAATGAGCAAAAAAGACAAGAAAAGGGCTTTAGAGGCTGCTGAAGCGAACGCTCAGTATTTTGATCCGAATGCAGTATATTATAATCCCGAGGCTTCGGTAGAAAATGTTGAAACAGAGCCTGCTCAGCAGGAATTTGTTTCTGCTTCGGCAGATGCGTATTCTGTTTTACCTGAGGAGAAACCATCGGAAAATCCAACTGAGGAGTGAGTTTAATGCTGCAGCCCAGTCCGGAATTTAACCCTAAAAAGAAAAGCAGAGTGCCCCGAATTATCGCTCAGATATTATCAACTTTGTTTACTGCAGTTATGATGATAGGACTGGTTTCGTGCTTTACAATAGACCCACCTAGATATATACCATCTGAAGAAGTAAATCTTTATAATACGAATTATGATGATGTTTATGAATTAACGGATTTGAATGTGATTTCTAAATATTCATCGGATGAAGATTTTGATTATTATCTTGTGCTTCTGCCTTATAAGGATGAAGTCATTAAGGCGGCTTCGTTAAGATGCCCTAAGCATTATTATGATATTTATTCTGACGATGATGAAAATTCTGTAATCGATAATTTAGTTATGAATGTCGGTGTTACCATAAACACTATGGATATTCTTTATGATAACATCGGAACGGCTTACAATAATGCATTTGAAGTTTTAAAAAGCAGCGGTATGGAGGCTGTGTCAACTGAATTGAGTTTTGATTTTGCCTGTGAGCCGAATCAGAATGCTTTTTCTGCGTATCTTGATGAAGAAAAAACAGCTAATGTCATTACAATGGTGTGTTTAGGCATTTTTTCGGTGCTGGGAATTATTCTTATGATTGTAAGCTTTAAAAACAGCAATTATAGTCAAGAACAAGTTTATTTTGTGCCTGATTCCAGTAAAACTTCTCTTGATTATGACTTTGATAAAAGATTTTAAAGAAAAGGGCTTATTTACCATTTGGTAAATAAGCCCTTAATTATATTCTCTTTAAATTAATAATCATTTACATTTCTTAAATAACGGAAGGTTTCATCCTCGCCCTTTTCTTTGAGCATTATGAGAAGCTTTTCAAGTTCTGCTCCGGTTTCGGGATGAATCTGAATTCTTGCCTTGGCATTTTCAAAATATTGAAGCGGATGCTCCTCTGTATAGTTTTTGCCCTGATAAATTTTGCTTGCAGCGACCCTGTCGCAAAACATTTCTTTCAGATACTTGGCAGGCATTTTAACAGGCTCCATTTGTTTGGTTTTTGAATTATAGTCCATCCAATATTCGTAATGATGTCTGTTTCTGCCTTTGTGATGAAGCCAAGCTGAGGAATAGCCCTTTTTTTCTCTTTCTATTTCATTCGGTGATTTTATGCCAACATAGTATTTTGCTCCCTGAACAAACTCAGTAGGGGAGTATTTCGATAAATCATGCTTCAGTCCCTGAATGGGTATTCCTGCTTTAATGCAATGTTTTAAAACGAAGTGTCTGTGTTTTGTTATAGTTATAAAATGAGATAGTGCTTTAAACATAGTACATTCCTAACAATTAAAGTAAAAAATATAGGCGGTAATGAACCACCTATATTTTATATCATTTTTTCTTGAATTTGTCAAAGAAACTTTCCTTATCTTTTTCAGTGTCTTTTGCGGCATTGCCTGCATTAAACTGACGAAGAAGTTCCTTTTGCTCGTTTGTAATGTTTTTTGGGATATCAACGATAATTCTGACAAATTCATCGCCCTTGCCAAATGAATTTAATCGGTCAATACCTTTATTTTTAAGCTTGAATACCTCACCGGGCTGTGTTCCTGCCGGCATATTGTATTTTACGGCTCCGTCTAAAGTTGGCACCTGAAGCTCAGAACCAAGTGTTGCATCAACAAATGAAACATGCTGTGTAAACCAAACATTGAAGCCATCTCTTTCAAAATACTTATGCGGCTTAATTTTGATAACAATTTTCAAATCTCCTGCCGGTCCGCCGTTTGAGCCTGCATCACCCATACCGCGCATGCTTACAATCTGATTGTTGTCAATTCCGGCTGGTATTGTAACATCAATTTTGTTTTTGCGCCGTACTTTTCCCTTGCCTGCACATTTCTGACAGGGTGTTTCAATGATTTTACCTGTTCCGTTACAATCCGGGCAGGCACGCTGTGTATTCATAACACCGAATGCGGTTCGGCTCTGAACATTTATAACACCTCTGCCGCCGCAATGTTGGCAGGTTTTCGGGCTTGTACCCTTTGCGGCACCTGTTCCGTTGCATTCACTGCAGCTTTCCACTCTCGGAACATCAACAGTTTTTTTGCATCCCTTTGCAGCTTCTTCAAATGTAAGAGTAAGCTGAATCTGAATATCTCTGCCCTTTCTCGGTGCATTCGGGTTTCCGGATCCGCCGAAGCCTCCAAATCCGCCGCCACCGCCGAAAAATGATGAAAAAATATCGCCAAGATCAATATCTCCGTCAAATCCAAATCCGCCGCCATAGCCTCCCTGTCCGGCGCCGTAGTTGGGGTCTACTCCCGCAAAGCCGAACTGATCGTATCGTGCTTTTTTATCAGGGTCTGAAAGAATCTCATAAGCTTCGTTGCATTCTTTGAATTTTTCTTCTGCAACTTTGTCATTAGGATTAAGATCGGGATGATACTTCTTTGCTGTTTTTCTGTATGCTTTTTTTATCTCGTCCGAAGAGGCACCTTTCTGAACACCAAGCACCTCATAATAATCTCTTTTTTCTTCGGGCATAATTGCCTCCGTAAGTAAGTTATTTAAATGTGGTATCCCGTTCATTTCTGCACGGGATACCTTTTGTGTTGCTTATTATTTTTTATTAGTTGTCTTCAACTTCTGTATAATCGGCATCTGTGTAATCGGCACCGTTGTTATCAGGAGCTTGCTGCGCTGTTGGATCTGCACCCTGAGCAGCCTGTGCTGCCTGATAAAGCTTCTGTGAAACTTCATAGAACTTGGTCTGTAAATCCTCTTCAGCTGCCTTGATGGCATCAAGGTTATCGCCCTTAAGAGCTTCCTTCAATGCTTCTGCCTTTGTTTCAAGTGCACTCTTGTCGTCGGCACTGAATTTATCACCGTTTTCGGAAAGAAGTGTTTCTGTCTGATAAACCATCTGCTCAGCACCGTTTTTAAGGTCAACAGCTTCTCTTTTTTTCTTATCCTCATCAGCGAACTGTTCTGCTTCCTTAACAGCTTTTTCGATGTCCTCTTTGCTCATGTTTGAAGAAGCTGTAATACTGATGTTCTGTTCTTTGCCTGTGCCTAAATCCTTAGCTGATACATGAACGATACCATTTGCATCAATATCAAAGGTTACCTCAATCTGCGGAACACCGCGGCGAGCAGGAAGAATGCCGTCAAGATGGAACATACCTAATGTTTTGTTATCTTTTGCGAATTCTCTTTCACCCTGAAGAACATGAACCTCAACAGAGGTCTGGTTGTCTGCTGCAGTTGAGAAAATCTGTGATTTCTTAGTCGGAATCGTTGTATTTCTTTCGATGATAACGGTGTTTACACCGCCCATTGTTTCAATACCAAGTGAAAGCGGCGTAACATCAAGAAGAAGAAGTCCTTTAACATCTCCGCCGAGAACACCGCCCTGAAGAGCGGCACCCATAGCTACGCATTCATCAGGATTAATGCCTTTGAAAGGCTCTTTTCCGCTGAATTTCTGAATAGCCTCCTGAACAGCGGGAATTCTTGTTGAACCGCCAACAAGAAGAACCTTGTCGATTTCGCCCATTGAAAGTCCGCTGTCCTTCATAGCCTGGCGAACAGGACCCATTGTTGCTTCTACAAGATCAGCAGTCATCTGATTGAACTGCGCTCTGGAAAGAGTTAATTCAAGATGCTTAGGACCTGTAGCATCCGCTGTAATGAACGGAAGTGAAATTTGAGCAGTAGTCATACCTGAAAGGTCAATCTTTGCCTTTTCAGCAGCTTCCTTAACACGCTGCATAGCCATTTTATCCGATGAAAGGTCAATACCGTTTGATTTTTTGAATTCGTCAACAATCCAATCCATAACTTTTTTGTCGAAGTCATCGCCGCCGAGGCTGTTGTTACCGGCTGTTGCAAGAACTTCCTGAACGCCGTCGCCCATTTCAATGATAGATACATCGAATGTACCGCCGCCAAGGTCATAAACCATAACCTTCTGGTCGTCTTCCTTGTCTATACCAAATGCAAGTGCGGCAGCTGTTGGCTCGTTGATAATTCTTTTAACCTCAAGTCCTGCGATTTTTCCTGCGTCCTTTGTGGCCTGACGCTGTGCATCGGTGAAATATGCAGGAACAGTGATAACTGCTTCCGTTACAGTGTCGCCAAGGTAGCTTTCGGCATCGGATTTAAGCTTCTGAAGAATGATAGCTGAAATTTCCTGAGGTGTGTATGCCTTGCCGTCAATATCTACCTTATAATCTGAGCCCATATGTCTTTTAATAGAGCTGATTGTTTTTTCCGGATTGGTAATTGCCTGGCGCTTTGCAACATTACCTACCATTCTTTCTCCGTCCTTGCTGAATGCAACAACAGATGGTGTAGTTCTTGCGCCTTCTGCGTTTGCGATTACAACCGGTTCGCCGCCTTCAATAACGCTTACACAGCTGTTTGTTGTACCTAAATCAATACCAATAATTTTTCCCATTGTAAATTTCCTCCTGATTTAATTTGCTGATTTAACCATAGCTGGTCTTATTATTTTATCGCTTATTTTGTATCCTTTCTGGAATACATCAACGATTTCTCCGTTTTTATAATTTTCATCTTCAATGTGCATTACTGCGTTGTGGAGATTCGGGTCGAATTCCTCTCCGGGTGTACCGAAGATTTCAACACCTAATTTTCCAAGTGTGTCTACAAGGCTGTTGAATGTAATTTCAACACCTTTTTTTAAGCTGTCATAGTCCTCGCTCTCGCTTGCAAGTGCTCTTTCAAGGTTATCTATAACAGGCAGCAGTTCCTTGATGGTTTCTGATTTTGCAAATACATAGGCATCCTGCTTTTCTTTTTCGCTTCGTTTTCTGAAGTTTGCATACTCAGCCGTGATTCTTAAAAGCTGATCCTTTGTATCGGCAAGCTCCTTGTCTGCCGTGTTTTCTTCTGCTGCTTTCTGGGTTTCTTCCTCGGTGACTGTTTCTTCTTTAACAGTCTCCTCAGTTTCAAGAGTTTCTTTTTTACTCAAATGTTACGCCTCCCTTTTGGAGAAATTCTTTAACTGTTTTCATTATATATTCAACTCTCGGAAGAATAGAGGAATAATCTATTCTTGTTGAGCCTATAATGCCTAATACTGCTGTCTGGCTGTTGTTATAGTTGAATTTGGCAAGTGCCGTTGTCGTATTTTTTAATTCGTAATGGTGATTTTCATCGCCTATTAGAAGTTCTGTTTCCTTGCCGAATTTAGAATAAGCCTCCATAAGCTGCTTTAAATGATCTTTAGCAGCGAGAAAAGATAAAAGCCTGTAAACACCGTTTCCAAGCTCCTCGTGAGAAAACAAATTCGTTTCACCCTCGATGAACACTGTGCTTTCGGAAGCCTCTCTGCAAAGTGCGCAAAGGCTTGTTAAAACGGGAAGCATATCAAATGCTCTTGTTCCTAAAACAGGAACGGTGCTTTGAATAAGCCCGATATTAACCTCTGTAAGCGGAGTACCGATGAAATATTCCGACATAATATAATAGAAAAGAGATTTGAATTTTTCATCAACTGGGCATTCCGGTCTGCAAACAGAGGATTTGATTTTTCCGCCTATTGTAAGCATAACAAGCATTGCCTTTCCGTTTCCGGCGGGAATTAAATCAACACCCTGAATGCTGTCGTATTCATCTTTTATTGTGTTGCAGAAAGCAGCACAGTTTGTTGCTTCTGCAAGCAGGGCGGTTGCATCGTGCAAAAGTCTTTCGGGATCTCCTGCGTTAATCGAAAGCTTTTCTGCAATAAGTGCTTTTTCATAATCTGTTAATTCCTTTGGAGTTAACAGATTGTTTACATAGTATCTGTATGAAGCCTTGCTGGGTATTCTTCCGCCGCTGGTGTGCATTTGCTCTAAAAATCCAAGCTCGGAAAGATAAGCCATTTCGTTTCTTATCGTTGCGCTTGAAATTCGGTAGGGAAGTAAACTTGCAAGAGTTTTTGAACCGATGGGTTCGCCTGTTTTAATATAGCTGTCAATAATAATATTTAAGATTGCAGCCCGCCGTTCTCCTATCAAGCTTTTCACCACCCTTTTGTGAGTTAGCACTCTAAGCGTTCGAGTGCTAACTGCTGTAATTATATTATATCCATTAATTCATTTTGTCAACACTTTTTTGAAAAAATTTCTAAAAATTAGCAGTTTGTTCATAAAAGTGCTATTGACACTGAAAATACAGATTATATATAGAAAGAGCATATGAAATAAATCATATGCTCTTAATGCATTTAATTATATTTTAATTTTAGCTTACAGCGTTTGTAATCATAAGGCTGTTCATCAGAAGCACCGGCTCGTTTTCAATAGTTAATGCTGTTTCTGAAAAAGGATTACAGGGAGCTTCAGTAAATTCAGATATTTCCTGCGTATAACTGTAAACAGGCTCTTCGGCAAATACGGAGTCTGAAGCGTAAATATAACCATAAAAGGTTTGGCGATATGCACTATTAGGATTGCTGAAAGTTTTGGTGTTAAAATATTTGCCGCGCCAATGTGATTCGGAGATAGTAACGATATCTTCGTCTATTGATTCAACAACAGCAACATGTCTGCTCCAACAGGCAATAGCCCCAAGTTTCGGTTCACTGCCGTATTCATAATAATCATTTCTTTTATTGGTAAACCACCAGTTTCCTGCATTTCCGGATTTGATAAGAGGTGCTTCGCCTGTTATTTCATAAATTCTTCCATAGGCATAAGCTGTGCAGTTCGGCATTCCATAGCCCTGTTTGGAATAAATGTTGAGGCTTCTGTTGTAATACGAATTGCCGCTTGATGGTGTGGATAATCTTGGCTCAAAATCACTTTCTCCGGCAAGTGCTGCGGTTGGAAGTAATGTTAGCATCATTATAAATGTTATAATTCCAAGTAGTATTCTTTTAAATATTTTATTCATAAAAACTTCCTCTCAATTTGATTGGCGGATGCCTTTCTCTTTGGGATAGCTTAGATTGTAACACAATTGTAATCTTTTAATCTATGTGAAATTTAACTAAGGCTTTTGTAACTATTTTGTAATTAATAGACATAATAAACAAAATGTTAAGCTTTTACTTGACAAGTGTTTTTACAAAAAAATAAAAATGTAATATTATTATACTTCAAAATGTTCAAAAAATTAATTTTTTATTTATATGTTTGTATATTTTGCTGTAAATATTATATGCGCAGCTGTAAATAATACTATTGAACACAAATTGTTTGTTTATCTTATTTAATATAGAAAGGAAAAATGTTATGCCGGATTTATTTAATTTAACACCGGAAATGAACAGCTATTTTGATTCTTTGCCAAAGGGTATGCAGGAAAATGTTATTCAAAGCGGTGCAAAAATAAACAGCTTAGCTGATTTAAAACAGGTTGTAAAGGAGCTTTCGGGAAATGAAATATCCTGAAAAAGATAAGGCGGTATCTTCTCCTCATGGAAGCTACAGGAAAAAATATCACCTTAAATCATCAATAACAAATAAGTATTGTGCAAGTGTAAGCAATCCAACCGTTCAGCCCGATGCACGAACGGAAATGGGTGTGCCGATTCCGAGCCTTGAAAATGTGGAATATTCAAAGGAATATCAGGAAGAGAATCAAAGATAATAAAGGCTGTGTTTGCTACTGCAAACACAGCCTTTATTATATGAAAAAAACCACGCGTTTGACGCGTGGCTGATTTTTTGATTACATATGGAAAATAAGATCGTCACTTTTTTTATTGAAAATGAAAATTCCTAAGAGCAAAACGCCGAATGACCATGCCGAGGCACCTAAAAGCAAATCTAAATCCATAGGCTTTCCGTAATAAACACATTGCCTGAACAGTTCCATTATATGATATATCGGATTAATTTCAATAAGCATTCTTGTCCACTTAGATGTGATTGTATCTATGGAATAAATAATAGGAACTGCGTAAAATAATAAGGTGCAGAAAACATCCCAAATATACTTTATATCTCTGAAATAAACCTGAAAAACAGCAAGGATAAGACCTACTCCTGTTGTAAAAATCAAAAGCAGCAAAAGCGGAATAAAGAACAAAAGAGCATATCCGCTTATCGTAAGAGAATCTCCCCCTGAAATCCCTGTTAATCTGAAGAATATCCAAACACAGATGAAGCACAAAAGAGATATAGCAAGATTTACAAAGGTTGAAAGGATTGAAGAAAGCGGGTAAATATATTTTGGCACATAAACCTTTTTGATAATCGGGGCATTCGTTCTGAAGGACATAAGAGCCGCTTTTGTTGATGTAGTAAAGAATTCAAATAAAAGTCTGCCTGTGAATAAATAAACAGGGTAGCAGGCAATGTTTCCTCTTTTACCTAAAATACTGCTGAAAACAACAGAAAGTACTGCCATATTAAGAAGAGGCTGAACAAAGCTCCAAAAAATTCCAAGCACGGAATCCCGGTATTTTAGTTTAAGACTCTTTCGTGTTAATTCACGAAGAAGCGATTTATACTGATTGAATGTATTCCAAAAAGTATGATCGCTGTTTTTTGTTTTTTCCATTTAAAACCTCAATATACATCAAAAAATATTGTTCATTATAGCACAAACAATTGCTAAGTTCAATATTGCATAGTTTACAGTTTTGTAAACAATTTATTGTTATTTTGGGTAAAAGTTACAAGGTAATAGATATAAGTAAATAATATTGTTATCTGAATAAATCCGCAATATGAACGGCGGTTTTTCTTGCTGCGATATCACCATCAATTACAAAATCGGCAGCAGCAAGGTATTTCTCTCGCCTTTCCTCATAAAGCTTTTTTGCATTTTCTCTGTTTTTAAAAAGAGGTCTGGAGGTGCCGTCGCCAACCCGGGTGCATATAACATCAAAGGAAGCATCAAGAAAAACAATCTTTGCTCCTTTTTTCAATGCTTCAACATTTCTGTCAAATGTGAGAGCTCCGCCTCCTGTTGAAATAACAGCGTTTTTAAGTTCTGCTGTTTTTTTGCAGATTTCAAATTCCAGTTCTCTGAAATACTCTTCGCCTCTTGCGGCAAAAATTGCAGGAATGGATATTCCTGTTTTTTCCTCTATCATCTCATCGGTATCTACAAATTTGCGTCCTGTAATTTTTGCCAGCTCTTTTCCGACAACGGTTTTTCCTGCCCCCATAAATCCGCAAAGCGCAATATTCATTATTTTTCAAGCTCCTTTTTGGTTATTTCAATTACCTTTTGAATGTCTTTTTCGGTAAATTTGATATCATTCCAGATTTCTTCAGCAACGGCAGCCTGCCAAACAAGCATGGAAAGTCCGTTTGAATATTTAATTCCTGCTTCCTTAGCATATTTTACAAATAAGGTTTCTTCCGGATTATAAATCGCATCAAAAACAGCATCTGCCTTTTGAATGATTTCCTTGGGAAGTATACAGGCGTTTATATTCGGATGCATGCCGACAGGAGTTCCGTTTATAATAAGATTATAGCTTTCGTTAACCTCTTTCAGATTTAACACTTTGGCATTCTTATTCAGCTTGTTTTTAATTTCCTCTGCTAATATATTTGCCGACGGAATATCGTTATCCCTAACAGCAATTGTTAAACTGCATCCTGCAAGCGCGGCTTCAAAGGCAAACATTCTGGCAACTCCGCCTGAGCCGCAAAGAAGAACATTGCCGGATAAATCAATATCCGCCATTTTGATTGCTCTCAAAAAGCCATAGCAGTCTGTGTTATATCCTTTCAGCTTTTTACCTGGTTTAACCGTGTTTACCGCACCGAAAAGTGCAGCTCTTTCATCAAGTTCATCAAGAAGAGGAATAACATCGATTTTATGGGGAATAGTTACATTGAAGCCGTCAAGCCCCGTAAGCTTTGAAAATTCATTTTTAAGAGCATCGGGTGAAATTTCAAACAGATTATATTCACCATTTATGCCGCCTATTTTAAATAATTCCCTATGGATAACAGGGGATAGTGAATGACCCAAAGGGTAGCCTGTAAGTCCGAATTGTTTCATTAGAAAGTTCCTTTCTTATGCAAGATTTTTCAGCTTTGCAGAAATTCATAAATATAGTTTGGATTTAATACGCCGAGCTATTGACAACTTAGTCTAAATTTTATAATATGATAATAACACAACAGTTAAATATTAACAACTATTATTTTTGTTTAGGAGTGACCGGTTATGGTATTTGAAAAAATTAAAGAAATTCTTGCTGAACAGCTTGATATTGAAAATGCGGAGTCTATTACTTTGGATAGTCTTCTTGTTGAAGATCTTGGGGCAGACAGCCTGGATTCAATTGATATTGTAATGAGTGTTGAGGATGAGTTTAAGCTTGAGGTTCCGGATGAAGTGATTGAAGCAATGACTTCGGTTGCAGATATTGTTAATTATATAGAAAATAATATGTAAACCGGTTTACATATTATTGACATATGTAATCAAAAATATTAAAATAGAAGAGTGAGCATAAGCTTGCTCTTTATTTTTTGCACTTCAGTGCACAGAGGGGGAAAAGTTTTGGCTGAAAAATATGTTATGGCACTTGATCAGGGTACTACAAGTTCAAGAGCTATTATTTTCAACAAAAAAGGTGAAATTGTTGCTAAGGCACAAAATGAATTTACGCAATTTTATCCGAAGAATGGCTGGGTTGAGCATGATCCGAATGAAATTCTGTTTTCTGAAATGGAGGCTATTCTATCTGTTTTAAGGCAAGGAAAGGTTGCACCTGAGGATATTGCCGGTATCGGAATTACAAACCAGCGTGAAACTACGATTGTTTGGGATAAGGAAACAGGTAAGCCTGTTTATAATGCGATTGTCTGGCAGTGCCGCCGAACAGCGGATTATTGTGAAAAGCTTAAGGCAGAGGGCTTAAGTGATTATGTTAAGGAAACAACAGGTCTTTTAATTGATGCTTATTTTTCTGCTACAAAAATCAAATGGATTCTTGATAATGTAGAGGGTGCAAGGGAAAGAGCAGAAAAAGGCGAGCTTCTTTTCGGTACAATTGATACTTGGCTTATATGGAATTTAACGGTTGGAAAGGTTCATGTTACGGATTACAGTAATGCCTGCCGTACAATGCTGTTTGATATTGATAAGCTTCAGTGGGATTCATATCTTTGTGAAAAGCTCGGAATTCCTATGTCTATGCTTCCTGAGGTTAAGCCGTCAAGCTGTATTTACGGTGAATGTGCTAAATTCCCGGGTATGGAGGATATAGCGGGTATTCCTATTGCAGGTGCAATCGGTGATCAGCCGGGTGCTCTTTTCGGTCAGGGCTGCTTTGAAGAGGGGCAGGCTAAGAATACCTACGGAACAGGTTGCTTCCTGCTTCTGAATACAGGGGAAAAAAGAATCAATTCCCGCTCCAATCTTTTAACAGGGGTGGCCTGGGGACTTGATGGCAAGGTTACATATGATTTAGAGGGTTCTGCATTTAATGCAGGCTCTGTAATAAAATGGCTTCGTGATGAAATTGAGCTGATTAAGGATGCGCCGGAGTGTGATGAACTTGCAAGTGCAGTAGAGGATTCAAATGGTCTTTATTTTGTGCCTGCATTTACGGGTCTTGGTGCTCCTTATTGGGATATGTATGCCCGCGGTTGTATGATTGGTTTAACACGAGGGATTAACAGAAAGCATATCTGTCGTGCCGTGCTTGAAAGCATCACTTATCAGATGACGGATTTGCTTGAGGCAATGATGAGTGACAGCGGTATTCTTCTTAAGGATTTAAGAGTAGACGGCGGTGCCTCCGTTTCGGATATTATGATGCAGATTCAGGCTAATATGACAGGTGTTAATGTAAACCGACCTGTAAACAGAGAGGCTACAGCTCTTGGTGCAGCTTATCTTGCCGGTCTTGCAACAGGTGTTTGGAAGGATACGGCAGAAATTGAGGCAAACCGTAAGGTTGATAAAATTTTTGTTCCGTCTATGGAGGAATCCAAACGGAATGAAATGTATGCAAATTGGAAAAGAGCTGTTGAACGCTCAAGAAATTGGGAAAGATAATCTTAGCCGGATAAGCGGCTTATTAATAAAATATTTTATTTAAGGAGAAAATTTATGTCTAAAGTAATTTGTCCATGGAATCTTATTTCCGATTTCGTAACAGATGCATTCGTTGGTTACGGAATTCCGAGAGAGGACGCAGAAATCTGCACAGATGTGCTTCTTGAATCAGATAAAAGAGGTATTGAAAGCCATGGCTGCAATCGTTTTAAACCTATTTATATAGACAGAATTGTTGCAGGAATTCAGCAGCCGACAACTGAATTTGAAATTTTAAAAGAAACCCCGACAACGGCTGTTGTTGACGGCCATGACGGTATGGGTCAGGTAATCGGTGTAAAGGCTATGCAGATGGCTATTGATAAGGCAAAGCAGTATGGTTTGGGTATGGTTGCAGTTCGTAATTCATGCCATTATGGTATTGCAGGCTATTATGCAACTATGGCAACGCAACAGGGATGTATCGGTATGACAGGTACAAACGCAAGACCGTCAGTTGCTCCAACCTTTGGTGTTGAGGGTATGTTTGGAACTAATCCGTTTACAATCGGTATTCCTACTGATGAAAAGTTTGATTTTATTTTTGATTGTGCAACTTCAATTACACAGAATGGTAAAATCGAGTATTATGAAAGAATTAAAGAGGATGTTCATCCGGGTACAATAATCGGCAGCAACGGCGAACCGATTGAGGGGGATGCAGGTGTTGCTCTTAAGAAAATCCGTGCAGGCGAAGCTGCGCTTACAACCCTTGGCGGTATCGGTGAGGCGCTCGGCGGTTATAAGGGCTATGGTTTTGCTATGGCAGTTGAGCTGTTTTCAGCTATGCTTCAGGATGGCGAATACGGAAAAGCACTTGACGGTAAGGATGAAAACGGAAATATCAGACCGTATCATCTCGGTCATTATTTTATTGCTATTGATACAGAGCATTTTCTCGGTGAGGATATTGCAAGAAAGAAAGCCGGCGAAATTATCCGCTCTGTTCGTAATTCCAAGAAAGCACCGGATGCTGAAAGAATTTATACGGCAGGCGAAAAGGAATATGAAATCTGGAAAGAGCGTGAGAACAGCGGTGTTCCGATTACCGATGCAGTTCAGCAGGAAATCATTGAAATACGCAATAAGCTTGGTCTTGATTATGTATTCCCTTGGGAAGAGGGATATACACCTTATCCTGAAAAGATGAAAGCATCATCTCATATTGAAAGAAAATAATTTATATTAAAAGAGGACATTGATTATGGATTACAGAAAAGAATCATTAAAGCTCCACGGAGAGTGGAAGGGTAAAGTTGAAGTTGTTGCAAGAGCAAAGGTTAATGATAAGGATGCACTTTCACTTGCATATACTCCCGGTGTTGCAGAGCCTTGCCTTGCAATTCAGGAGGATTATAAGAAAAGCTGGGAATTAACACGCCGCTGGAATATGGTTGCTGTTATTACCGATGGTACAGCCGTTCTCGGTCTTGGCGATATCGGTCCTGAAGCAGGTATGCCTGTTATGGAGGGTAAATGCGTACTGTTTAAGGAATTCGGCGATGTTGATGCGTTTCCTCTTTGCGTCCGTACAAAGAATGTTGATGAATTTGTACAGACTGTTTATAATATCAGCGGTTCATTCGGCGGTATCAACCTTGAGGATATTGCGGCTCCAAGATGCTTTGAGATTGAACAGAAGCTTAAGGAAATGTGCGATATTCCGATTTTCCATGATGATCAGCATGGTACAGCCGTTGTTGTTTCTGCGGCTCTTATCAATGCAACAAAGCTTACCGGCAAGCCTCTCGGCGAGTGCAAGGCTGTAATCAATGGATCCGGTGCAGCAGGTATTGCTATTGCAAAGCTTCTTATGTCCCTTGGTCTTAAGGATGTTATTCTTTGTGACAGAACAGGTGCTATCTATGAGGGCAGAGAGGGTCTTAATGCTTCTAAAGAAGATATTGCCAAGGTTACAAACAGAGAAATGACAAAGGGTACTCTTAAGGAAGCTGTTGTTGGAACGGATGTATTTATCGGTGTATCTGCTCCGGGTGTTCTTACGCAGGAAATGATTAAAACAATGAACGCAGATCCTATCGTTCTTGCTATGGCAAATCCGACTCCTGAAATCATGCCTGATGAGGCTAAGGCAGCAGGTGCAAAAATCGTTGGTACGGGCAGATCGGATTTCCCGAATCAGATTAATAATGTTGTTGCTTTCCCGGGTATCTTCCGTGGTGCGCTTGATGTTCGTGCAAGCCAGATTACTGAGGGTATGAAAATAGCTGCCGCTTATGCTATTGCATCTCTTGTTGAGGATAAGGAGCTTAATCCTGATTATATTCTTCCATATGCATTTGATGAAAGAATTAAAGATACGGTTGCATCCGCAGTTGCCGAAGCCGCTAAAAAAGATGGCGTAGCAAGAATTTAAGTTTTAATTGAATATTTCTTTACTGCCACCGGGTAGTAAAAATGCGTAAAGCATTCGTACATTTGTCGTTAGGTCTATGAAGACAAATGTATGAATGCTTTTTTATTGGAGGTAATATTATGAAAATTTGCAGCAAGTTTTCACAAACAGAATTTTTTGTATGGTTTTCTTCTATTATTCTAATTATAATTTCATTTATGTTTGTTTCCGAAAAGGATTACTTAACCCTTATTGCATCACTGATTGGAGCAACGGCACTTATTTATGTTGCAAAGGGCGAGCCGCTGGGGCAGATATTAACTGTTGTTTTCAGTGTTTTTTATTCCGTTATATCCTTTAAATTTCGTTATTACGGAGAAATGATAACCTATCTCGGTATGACTGCGCCTATCGCATTTTTGAGTACGGTTTCGTGGTTGAAAAATCCTTATAAAAAGGGCAAAGCAGAGGTTAAAATCTCAAAACTTTCAAGGAATAAAATTATTTTGATGATAGCTTTAACTGTGTTGGTTACTATTGGCTCTTATTTTATTTTAAAGTATTTTAATACGGCAAATTTGTTTATGAGCTCAGTTTCTATTGCAACAAGTTTTTCGGCCTCATATCTGATGCTTTTCAGAAATCCGTTTTATGCTGTTGCCTATGCGGCAAATGATGTTGTGCTGATTATTCTTTGGATATTGGCTGCTCTTGATAATATTCAGTATCTGCCGATGATTGTTTGCTTTGTTATATTCTTTATAAATGATTTATTCGGCTTTGTAAGCTGGCAAAAAAGAAAAAAGCAGCAGGAGATTTAATGCTCCTGCTGTTAATCAATCAATTCTGAAAGGATTATGTTTGAAACCAAAAAGCCTTTTGAAGTGAATGAAATATTTTTGCCGTTTTCTTTCATATATCCTGCGTTGATATACGGCGTTAAATCCCTTTTTATAAGGCATTTTTTTATGCCCTCTGAAAGTCTTAAGCCAAGCATAATCTGCTCTGCCCTGCTGCCTCCTGCTCCGTCATCAATGATATTAAAATCGTTATCATAATAAAAGCGCTTCCCGTTCCAAAAGCTGTGTGCCGATTTGCCAATTCCCAGATAGGGGATAAGCTTCCAGTATTTTGTGTTGTGTCTGCTCTCAAAATTCGGTTTTGCAAAATTGCTTACCTCGTATTGATTAAAGCCCATAGCTGAAAGGGAATCAACCGTTTTTAAATACATATCGGAAACGATGTCCTCGTCAGGCAGTTCAAGTTTATTCTGCAGCTTATAAAATGGCGTGTTTTCCTCAATTTTAAGTATATATGCGGAAATGTGCGTGACATCCATCTCTTTTATGAATTCAAAGGTTTCGTTCAGTCCGTCTAAAGTCTGTTTCGGTGTGCCTATCATTAAATCAAGACTTATATTTGTAATACCGTTATTTTTTGCGTCAAAAATTGCTTTTGCAACCGCTTCTCTGCCTGCTCGTCTTCCGAGAGCGAGCCGTTCGCTTTTTACGGCACTTTGCATACCAAGTGAAATCCTGTTTATCCCATAATCGGCATATTGCTTGAAATCCTTTTCAAGATTTTTGCTTGGGTTGCATTCAATGGTAATTTCTGAATTTTTGTCAATTTTAAATGTTTGTCGCGCAGAATGAAGAATACAGCCGATTAATTGCGGTTCTAAAATACTTGGTGTTCCTCCGCCGAAATAAACCGTATCAAATTCAGCACCCCTGTATTTTTCAAATTCTTTAATTATTTGCTTTGTGTAGCTTTCAGCAAGCTCTTTTTCATATTTAACAGAATAAAAATCACAGTAGGGACATTTATTTGCACAAAAAGGAATGTGAATATATAAACCTGCTTTTTCCATTTTTATCACCGCCAAAATTTTATGTAGTGCTAAATTGAGAATAAAATATAAAAGAAATAGATTAGTGCACCTATGGTACCTATGGCACCTATAATTTCTGCAATATCAAGAAATTTTACATATATTGAAACCAGATTTGGGTGTTTTCTTTTAAGAAAATATCCCGGCAATGCAAAAATATTTACTAAAACAAATGCCGAAACAGGATAATAGAAACTTTTAAGAGGAGTGAAATTACCGAAAAGTAAGCAGAAGATTCCTATTGCAATACTCATTCCCAAAAACGCCAATAAAAATCTTATGTTTTTTTGCTTTTTGCTGAGGTTATCAGGCAGACAGTATTTATAAAACGGTAGATAAAAGTCTGTAACTGTATATAATATTTCTCTTTCAAATTCAAGATAATCCTTGCATATATCAACAAACTTATTGCCGTTTGCTTCGCTGCTGTTGATTTTTTTCCAGTAATTTTCTTCGTCAAACGAATGATTGTCAGTATTGTTGTTTTGAATTTCTTTGCAAAGCTTAATAGAACCGTTTAGATTTTCAATTTCCTTTTGCAGGTTTTCAATGCTTTGAGAAACAGCCTCCTGAAGCTCTGCTTCCCCGTTAAAAATTTTTTTGATATCTGCAACGGATATTCCAAGCTTTCGGTATATAATAATCTTTTTTAATATAGCAATATCATCATCGCTGTAATTCCTGTAGCCGTTTTCTTTTCGTTTAGGATTAAGCAATCCCTCTTTTTCATAAAAACGAATATTAGCTCTTGAAATGTTTAATTCATTTTCCAATTCCTGAATTTTCATTTTTTCACCTCTTGTAATGATTCTCTTAAGTGAATTATAAAGTATAAACTTGCTTTACAGTCAAGTGCTAATATATGTTTCGGAATTATTTTTACGAAAACCTCCCTCATCAGAGGGAGGTAAAAGTTTTTTATACGGTTCTTTATTTCTTTCTGCTCTCAGCTTTGAGTCTGAGCTGTTTATCCAGAATTGTTTTACGCAGTCTGATGGATTTCGGTGTTACTTCCAAAAGCTCATCGTCTGCAAGGAATTCCATACTCTGTTCAAGCGAAAGAGTAGTTGGCGGAATAAGCTTCAATGCCTCGTCAGATCCGCTTGCACGGGTGTTGGTAACATGCTTTTTCTTGCAAACATTACAGATGATATCTTCGTTTTTAGCACATTCGCCTACAATCATACCCTCATAAACATCAATGCCGGGACCGACGAAAAGTCTGCCTCTGTCCTGTGTATTCCAAAGTCCGTAGCCTGTGGTTGTGCCTGTTTCGTGAACAATGATTGATCCTCTTGTTCTTGTGGCAATATCGCCTGCATAAGGCTCAAATCCGCTGAAAAGCTGGTTCATAATGCCATTGCCGTTTGTATCTGTTAAGAATTCGCTTCTGTAGCCTATAAGACCTCTTGAAGGGATTTTGATTTCAAGATGTGTCATACCCGTTGTGCGTGTATCCATAACAACAATTTCGCCCTTGCGTGAGCAAAGCTTTTCAACAACAGCGCCAACATATTCTTCGGGTACTTCAATAATTGCCAGTTCCACAGGCTCAAGAGTCTGCCCTGTTTTTTCATCCTTCTTCATAATAACCTGCGGGCGGGATACCTGGAATTCATAGTTTTCACGGCGCATGGTTTCAATCAGAATGGAAAGATGAAGCTCGCCTCTGCCGCTTACCTTGAAGGTATCCATGGAATCCGTTTCTTCAACACGCATGGATACATTGGTTTCCACTTCTTTGAAAAGACGCTCACGGATATTGCGGCTTGTTACATATTTGCCTTCCTTGCCGGCAAACGGAGAATCATTTACGATAAAGTTCATACTGATTGTGGGCTCGTCAATTTTAACGAAAGGAAGCTGCTCAACACATTCGGGATCGCAAGCGGTTTCGCCGATATTTAAATCCGGAATACCTGCAACACAGATTAAATCGCCTACTGTTGCTTCGGTGCAGGGAACTCTTTTAAGCCCTTCAAACTGATAAAGCTTTGAAATTCTGATGTTTTCACGGCTTTCATCCTGTTTGCACAAAACATAAGGCGCATTTGCCTTAACTGTTCCTCTTTCAACTCGTCCGACACCGATTCTGCCTACATAATCATCATATTCAAGTGATGAGAAAAGAATCTGAGCAGGACCGTCCGGATCTCCCTCAGGGGATGGAATATGGTTTAATATTGCATCAAGAAGCGGGCGCATATCGCCGTTGCGAATGGAAGAATCGAGGCTTGCGTAGCCATCTCTTGCAGATGCGTAAACAACAGGAAATTCAATCTGGTCATCGTCTGCTCCAAGCTCAATGAAAAGGTCCAGCACCTCGTCTATTACTTCATCAGGTCTGGCGCCGTCACGGTCTATCTTATTAATAACAACAAGAGGGGTTTTATGTAAGCCAAGTGCTTTTTTAAGCACAAAGCGGGTTTGAGGCATACAGCCCTCAAATGCGTCAACAAGAAGAAGAACGCCGTCTACCATTGTTAGGATACGCTCAACCTCTCCTCCGAAATCGGCATGACCGGGCGTGTCTACAATATTGATTTTTGTATCCTTGTAATGGATTGCTGTATTTTTTGAAAGAATCGTAATTCCACGCTCTTTTTCAAGATCATTGCTGTCCATTACACGCTCATCAACTGCCTCATTTTCACGAAATGTTCCGCTTTGGCGAAGTAATTCGTCTACAAGGGTAGTTTTGCCGTGGTCAACATGAGCAATAATTGCTATATTTTTTATGTTTTTTCTTGTACTCAATTTAATCACCTTCAGAATTTATTTCTTAGCATTAAAGCTGTCTCTCAGCGGAACTGTACGGTTAAACACAAGATTGCCCTCTGTTGTATCTGTATCAACGCAGAAATATCCGTTTCTCATAAACTGGAATTTTTCGCCTGCCTTGGCATTTGCAAGGCTCTTTTCGCAGTAGGCAGTAACTGTTTTAAGTGAATCGGGGTTAAGATTATCCTCAAATGAGCTTACACCTTCTTCGTCACTTGGATTGGAAACATTAAAAAGTCTGTCATAAAGCCGTACCTCAGCTTTTACATTGTCTTCACATGAAACCCAGTGAATGGTTCCCTTAACCTTTCTGCCGTCTGCACTGTCGCCGCCGAATGTTTCTGGGTCATATGTGCAGTGAACGCAGGTTACATTTCCGTTTTCGTCTGTATCATAGCCTGTGCAGGTAACGAAGTAAGCCTTAATCAGCCTGACCTCGTTGCCGGGAAACAGACGGAAATATTTTTTTACAGGCTCAATCATAAAGTCATCTCTCTCAATGAAGATTTCCTTTGAAAAAGTCATTGTTCTTGAGCCGTATTCCGGGTGGTCGGGATGATATTCTACCTCAACCTCTTCTGTTTTTCCGTCAGGATAATTATCAATAACAACCTTAAGCGGATCAAGAATTGCCATAGCACGCGGAGAAGTCTGGTTAAGATGATTTCTTACACAGCTTTCAAGCATCGCAAAATCAATAACACTGTATGCCTTTGAAACACCGATTCGCTCGCAGAAATCACGGATGGCTTCGGGTGTATAGCCGCGGCGGCGCATACCGCTTATTGTTGCCATTCTCGGATCATTCCAGCCGTCTACAATCTTATCCTGAACTAGCTTAAGACATTTGCGCTTTGATGTTAATGTATAGTTCAGATTCATTCTTGCAAATTCAATCTGTCTTGGCTTTTCGCCCTCTATACATTCGTTAACAACCCAATCGTAAAGCGGTCTGTGGTTTTCAAATTCAAGAGAACAAAGGGAATGCGTAACCTTTTCGCAGGCATCCGAAAGCGGATGTGCAAAATCGTACATCGGATAAACGCACCATTTATCGCCTGTTCTGTGATGATGTGCATACATAATACGATAAATGATAGGGTCCCTCATATTCAGATTCGGGCTTGCCATATCAATTTTTGCACGAAGCACCTTTGAACCCTCCGGAAATTCGCCGTTTGCCATTCTCTGAAATAAATCAAGATTTTCTTCAACAGAACGGTTTCTGTAAGGGCTTTCCTTTCCCGGCTCTGTAAGCGTTCCTCTGTATTCTCTCTGTTGCTCGGGGGTAAGGTCGCAAACAAATGCCTTGCCCTTTTTGATAAGCTTTATTGCACATTCAAAAAGGAAATCAAAGTAATCCGATGCGTAATATAGATTGTCCCATTTAAAGCCAAGCCACTCGATATCTTCCTTGATGGCATCTACATATTCTGTATCTTCCTTAATAGGATTTGTATCGTCAAGGCGAAGGTTGCATATGCCGTTATATTTTTCCTTTGCACCAAAGTTAATGCAGATTGCTTTTGCATGACCTATATGAAGGTAGCCGTTTGGCTCGGGAGGGAAACGGGTCTGCACTCTGGAATAAACTCCGTCTTCCAAATCCTTGTCTATGAAATCGTGGATAAAGTTGGAATATTCTTTTGCTTCTTCTGTTTTGATTTCCTTAGCCATTTAGATTTCCTCCTTGTAATGATTTAATGCTGCTGTAAGCCTTGTTTTAACTGCTGCTTCACCGAGAAGAGCAGTAATTGAATATAAATCAGGTGTATTTGTTCTGCCTGTTAAAGCAACACGGATGATGGTTGAAACATCGCCTACATGTCCTCTGAAAGCATCAGGGTTCTGCTTGAATTCTTTGACATTTGCCGTGCAGCCGATAGGCTCGCACAGCTCCTTGATTCTTGCAAACCATGTGTCTTTATCATCGTTGAGATTAACTGTATCAATGTATTTTTCAAGAACATCACAAGCAAGCTGCGGTGTGGCATTACCGTTTAATTCATAGCAGGGCGCAAAGGTTTCATCATACATATAGCTGATGTAATCGGGAATATCGCTCCATTTTGCAATGTCTTTTCTGGGCTTTTTGTTTTCACGGTCAATATTTAAAATTGCTGTTGCTTTTTCAAAGTCTTTTTCATAAAGAGAGGCAAGCTGCGGATGATATGCCTTTGCCCATTCATATGAAAGCTCAAAAACCTTTTCAGCCTTCATCGTGCTGATTACATTTTTTGATACATCAAGCAGCTTAACCATATCAAATAATGCGCCTGAAACACTCATTTTTTTAAGATTAAATGGGAATGATGATAAATCGGCATCCTTGTTTGCTCTGCGCCAATCTTCAAAATTACTGTTTAATATTGTGTAAATATATTCTGAAACGCTGTCTTTGGGAAAGCCCTGTTCAATATAGTATGAAACAGCAGCTTCAGGGTCCTTACGCTTTGATAGTTTGCGTTTTCCGCCCTCGTCCTCCTTCATGATCGGAGCAATGTGTGCGTATTTTACAGGTTTGAAGCCAAGCACCTTGAAAAGCTGAATATGAAGCGGAACACTTGCAATCCATTCATCGCCTCTGATAACATGTGTTGTTCTCATTAAATGATCGTCAACGGCATGGGCAAAATGATATGTCGGTACACCGTCTGTTTTTAAAAGCACAACATCAATCACATTTTCGGGCATTTCAATTTTACCCTTTATCATATCATCAAAAATAATTTTTTTATCTGTGCTTCCCGGAGATTTAAGTCTTAATGTCCACAGCATTCCCGATTCAATATTTGCCTTGATATTGTCAAAGCTTAAATCTCTGCATTTTGCGTATTTGCCGTAGTAGCCTTTGATGTCTTCCTTTTCCTGAGCTGTTCTGATTTCATCAAGCTCTTCTGCGCTGCAAAAACAGGGATAAGCAAGCCCCTGCAAAACAAGTGATTTGGCGAAAGTCTGATATATTTCAACTCGCTTGCTCTGTGTGTAAGGACCGTAGGCTCCTTTTTCTTCGCTTTCACCGCAGACACCCTCATCGGTTGTAATACCGAAATAATTCAGTCCGTCAACGATTGCCGAAACGCCGCCCTCAACCTCTCGCTTTTTATCCGTATCTTCTATTCTGAGATAGAATTTTCCGTTTGTTGCCGTGCTGTTCAGCTTTGCTGCAGTTGCCGCATATAGTCCGCCGAAATGAAGATAGCCTGTAGGGCTTGGAGAAAATCTTGAAATTCTTGCACCCTCTGGTAATTCTCTCTGCGGATAAAGCTCCTCATAATAATCAGGGCCTTTTGTTATATTCGGAAATAAAAGCTCTGCTAATTTTTCAAAGTTATTCATAAATTTTATTTCTCCTAAAATTAATTATTATATTATTACATAAATTAGTAAAATATTCAATATAAGATAAGTTATTTGTTGAAAAAATAAGAAAACTATGTTAAATTTAATAAAATGGGGGGTGTTGAAATGGCTTTGCCTATGGATAATTTTTTGCTTTTAAGTGTTGTTAATACAAAGCTTCGTGATTATTATATAAATCTTGATGCTCTGTGTGATGAGCTTGATGAAGATAAAAGCAATATAATATCCCGTCTTGCATCGGTTGGATATTCATATGATGAAACGGTAAATCAGTTTGTATAAATGAAAGAGCTGACGGCAATTCGCCGTCAGCTTAGTTTTTAGATATCAAGATATTCAGATGTTTCGGTATTTTTAACCTTTTCGCTGTTGTTTTCAATAATTCTTTCAAAGAAGGTCAGTTTGTTTGTTCTTTTTTTGAGATTTTCTTTGAATTTAGCTGAAAACGCAATGAATATCGCAAAGATATAAGGCATACCCAAATTTGTTTCAAGAAGGGAATTAATAATCATTGGTGCAAGCTTTTCGGCTGCCGATCCTAATTCTGCACTTCTTATTCCTCCAAGGAAAAGACCTGCTTCCCAACCGAACTGAACAAGAATTCCGATAATAAGCAACCATGGAATGTTAATTCTTTCCTCTTTTTTCTTTCGTGAGATGTTCCAGAGAATGAGCAATAGATAGCCAACGAAAAGAATAATTGCCATATAACCGTGATAAGAGCCGGTTGTTCGCTGAATGGTAATCATATTTTCGCCTGTTCCGAAGGTTTTGGTTATTAACGGGCAGCAAACCCACCAGCCGAGTATAAGCAAAGTCCATTCAAAAAGATTTTTGTCTTTTGAAATCCAGAGCCATATCCAAACAAAATTTGTAAATCCATAGCTCATTGACATCCACATTAAAACCCAGAACAGACTGTGTCCGTCTGATATGCTTCTTGAATGTGTCAAAAGATGAAAAATACCGTAATCAACAAGCTGATAAACAAAGCCGAATATGATTCCTACAACAACAGTTGCATATTTCTTTTTGTAAAGCAGCATTCCTGCAAATATCAAAAGAAATCCTATATCAAGCCACATATAAAGCGGGTCAAATACACGCTGTGCAACGACTTCCATTTAGATACCTCCAAATGATTTTTGTTAATAAAATAGTATCATATTGCAAAAATGATGTCAATTTAAAGTTTGGATTTCTCTTCATTGCCTGTCCGCAGTAATTGAAATAAAATATGTTATATGATAAAATGTTTTCGGAGGGGTGTTTTATGATTAAAACTTATAAGAAAAATATAATCGGTTTTTATGTGATTGCCGCAATTGCATTGGGATTTGCTGCTTTTTTTGATTTGAAAATTGATATCTTGCTGAATAATCCGGATAATCCTGTTTGTATATGGTTTTATAATACAGGAGAAATTCCATGCCGTTTTATAATGCCGTTTGCCGGTACGGTTATATTTTATGTTTCTGATAAAATGTGGAAGAGAATAGCAGGGCTTCTTGTGAATTTGGGAGGTTCTGCCTATATGGGAACCTATATTGCAAAGCATTTTTTTGTTGAAGAAAATCAGCTTGCATTCGGTATTGTTTATGGTATTGGCTTTGGTGTTATGCTGCTTCTTTTCGGCAGGCTGGTTTCTGTTTCCGAAAAGCTTAAAAAGCCTCTTTTTGTGCTTGCTGTTGCAGGTATAGCGGTTATGGTTGTTCAGCTTTCCTGTATTGAGGGTATGAAATATCTTTGGGGCAGAGTGCGTTTCAGAGATTTGCTCGCTGACGGTAGCTATGAAGCATTTACTCCGTGGTATATTATAAATGGAATTAACGGCAATAAATCTTTTCCGAGCGGACATACTGCCGGTGCGGGAATGAGCTATCTTCTTATGCTTTTTCCGTTTGTTTTTAATAAGTTTAAAGACAAAAAGCAGCTTTGCTTCTGGATTCCATGTGTTTATACAAGTATAGTTGCTTTTACCCGTCTTGTTATGGGTGCGCATTATTTAAGCGATGTAACAGTCGGCGGAATAGTAAGCTTTTCAGTTGTTTTGCTTGCAATGGCAATTCTGCAGAAAAATGATAATGCACTGCTGAAATCATGATTTTTCTGTGAAAATCGGTAATGCAACCGGCGGTTGACAAATTGAATGGCACCGGTTGGTTGTTTGAAACAGAGTAAAACCTTATACTTGAACTGCAGTTGAGAGGCTGTGATGAAAACTTATTGAAATGAGGTTATATTATGATTTTTGCTGATAAACTTATTCAGCTGAGAAAACAAAAAGGCTGGTCGCAGGAAGAGCTTGCAGAAAAAATGGAAGTAACAAGGCAGTCTGTTTCAAAATGGGAAAGTGCCCAGTCTGTTCCGGATATAGAAAGAATACTTCAGCTTTCAGATATATTTGATGTAAGTCTTGATTATTTACTTAAAAATAATGAAGATATAAATGAACAAATTTTATCGGCTGATGATAAACCGGAAGCATATAAGGCAATAGATTTAACTGAGGCAAAAAGCTTTATTGAAGCAAAAAAATCAACGGCGGTGCCTGTTGCAATCGGCGTGTTTTTATGTGTTATTTCGCCTATTTGTTTATTGATTTTAGGTGTGTTAAGTGAAATCAATCCGAATCAGATATCTGAGAATATGGCATGCGGAGCGGGTTTGATTGTTCTTTCGGCATTTATTGCAACGGCAGTTGCATTCTTTGTTCTGAGCGGCAGCAAAACTTCAAGGTTTGAATATCTTGAAAAAGAAATATTAAAAACGGATTTAAGAACCTCTGAAGTGATACGAAAAGAAAAAGAAGAATTCAGAAAGAAATTAACCTCTTACAATACAATCGGAATTGTTTTGTGCGTGCTGGCTGCTATTCCTCTTTTTACAGGAATAATAATCAGCGAAGATGATGATCTGTTAATGACAATATGCTTATCAGCAACAATATTTACAGCAGCAATAGGTGTAGCATTTTTAGTCAGGGTAAATATTGTTCAATCAGCATTCAACATATTGCTGCAGGAGGGCGATTATTCAAAGGATAAAAAGAAGAAACAGCCGATAATTTCGGCAGTTACGGTTGTATACTGGCTTGCTGCAACTGCGATATATCTTATATGGAGCTTTTTGTCAAACAGTTGGGGATTAACTTGGATTATATGGGTTGCAGCAGGGGTGCTTTATCCGGCTCTGATTTCAATAGTTGATATTTTCATTAAAAGAAAATAGTAAGATGTTTCATTTTCTTGCCTCGATAATAGAATTTTAAATTTAAAGACGGTATAGTTTTCAGCTATACCGTCTTTTCTTGCCAATATATTTTTATTTATTCAAATCTTTCAGTAATGCTCCTAATCGGCGAATGCCTTCTTCTATGGTTTGGCAATCCGCATTGGTGTAGTTTAAACGCATGGTGTTCGCATTTTCAATATCTGTATAAAACGGATCGCCCGGCACAAATGCAACCTTTCTATCCAAAGCCTTTGGAAATAATTCCATGGCACTTATACCTTCAGGCAGTGTTACCCACAGAAACATACCGCCGTCAGGCTTTGTATATTCAACTGTTTTCGGAAAATATTTATCCATAGCATGAATCATAGCCTGTGCCTGCTTCTGATACAGGTCTTTGATTTTTGCAATATGATGATCGTATTCGTTATGTATTAAATAATCCCATATAAGATATTGAGAAAATATGTTGGAGTGCAGATCGCTTGCTTCTTTTGCAATAGAAATATATTTTAACAGCTCTGTATTTTCAGATATAATAAATCCGATTCGCATGCCGGGGGTTACTGTTTTTGAAAAGGTTCCCAGCAAAATACTGTTCGTCAGTTTTCCTGCACCGATATATGGTAAGGTTTTACCGTCAAATCGCAATTCTCCGTATGGATCATCCTCAATTAAAACAACATCCTTATCTTTTAATATTTCAAAAATCTGTTTCCTGTTTTCAGCTGAATAGGTAAGTCCTGTAGGGTTCTGAAAATTTGGAATAGTATAAATGAATTTTATATTGTTTTGTAATGCTTTTTTCAGCTGTTCTGGATTTAATCCTTCTTGTGTAAGTTCAACAGGATAGAATACGGGCTGCTGTAATGAGAATGCCTGTATGGCGGCAAGATAAGTAGGTTTTTCAACAATTACACCGTCACTTTTATTAAGCAGTACTTTTCCTATTAAATCCAAGGCCTGCTGAGAGCCTGTTGTGATGATAATATTATCAATAGTAAGTTTTAAATTGTATTTTCTGTTATATCTGTCTGCAATATATTGGCGCAATTCAGGAAGCCCTGCAGTAATTGAATACTGAAACACATTGCTGCCGTATTTTTTTACGATTCTTTCCATGGATAAAAGTAAATCATCCTGTGGGAAAGAAACAGGATTCGGCAGACCTCCTGCAAAAGAAATGATTTGAGGGTCAGATGCTGCTTTCAGTATACCCCTTACAAAGGAGGGAGGCGTTGCCTTTATTCCTTCAGATAACAGGTTTTCCATTTAAATAGCCCCTTTCATATGCTATATTTATAACTAAGTATAGCATTGACACTCTAATGGCACAATGATAAAATTGTATGGCAAACAATTTTGTGAATTATGAGTGAGGAATCATTATGCCTGTTAATTCTTTTGACAATTATCCTATGAACTGGAAGCCTGACTTAAGTACAACAGCAGGTCCGAAATATAAGGCATTGGTAAAGCTTTTGGAGGAAGATATAGAAAACGGTACCTTAAAGGCAGGAACAAAGCTTCCGCCTCAGCGCGAATTGGCAGATTTTTTAGATGTTAATCTTAGTACAATATCAAAGGCTTATAAGTTATGTGAGCAAAAGGGTCTTATATCTGCGGCAGTAGGCAGTGGAACCTATGTATCCTCAGATGCTGCAACAGATCCTGTATTTCTTTGTGAAACGGATAATACGCCGATTATCAAAATGGGAGCAATTGTACCGTTTGTAACAAGCAATCAAAAAGTTAAACAGCATTTGGAAAGTCTTTTGAAAAAGCCGGATGCTTTAAATTTGCTTTCTTACGGAGTGCCGGATGGAACAAAAAGGCATCGTGAAGCAGGTGTTTCCTGGATGCAAAAATCAGGCTTTAATACTGACAGCAATCATATTGTTCTGGCAGCAGGCGGTCAAAATGCACTGCTGGCTGCTTTAGGTGCATTATTCAGCAGCGGTGATAAAATCGGCACGGATTCTTTGACATATCCGGGTATTAAAACAGCGGCAAAAATGCTTGGGATTCATCTTGTACCCATTCAAAGCGAAAATTATGAAATGACTGAAGAAGGGATTCTTTATGCAATTCATAATGAGAATATAAAAGGACTTTATGTAATACCTGATTTTCAGAATCCTACTGCTCATATTATGTCTTTAAAAACAAGAAAAATAATCGCTAAGGCAGCCGAAGAAAACAATCTGCCTGTAATTGAAGACGGTATCAATAATCTTCTTTCGGAAAATCCACAGTTTCCGATTGCTTCCTTTGCACCTGAAAGTATTATTTATATATCAAGTCTTTCAAAAACCGTATCGGCAGGTTTGCGCACTGCTTTTATTCATACACCGGATAAATATAAGCAGGAACTGATTACTGCATTATATTCGATGAATATTGCTGTATCTCCTCTGCTTGCTACGGCTTCTGCAAGCCTTATTGAGGATGGAACAGCTGATGAAATCATTGAAGAACGCAAAAGAATGATTGCCGAGCGAAATAGGATTATAAATGAAGTATTGCATGGTTATGTTGCCGAAAGTGAAATCACAAGTCCGTTAAGATATATTAAACTGCCCGAGCACTTTACGGGAAAAAGCTTTGAAATATGTGCAATGCAGGCGGATGTTGAGGTTTACGGTGCAGAACGCTTTGCCGTAGGAAATAAGCCGGCTGAAAAGAGTGTAAGAATTTCCGTTACAACTCCGCATACCATAGAAGATTTAGCAAAAGGTGTTTATCGGCTGAAAGAATTGCTGTTACAATAATTGTATAATCAGTGTTGTGCTTTATTGAAAAGAAAATGCCGTAACGATTGTTTTTACTTAATTTCAAAACCTTCGTTACGGCATCTTATATTTGTGATTATTTTAATTGTTCGGGAAAGCTTTTTGCATATACAGAGTGAAAATTACAGTTTCTTTTTGAAATTTAAGCCTTAAGCTTTCTTTTATCGCTGATTTTTCTTGCCAGGTAAACAGCAGGTGTATCAAGCAATGATGTGAAAATATAAATAACATAGCTTGATGCAAAAATTGATATAAGGGTTTTCATATCGTATGTGCCGTAAAAAGCAAAGAAGGTAAATAAAAGTGTGTTCAGAATCTGGCTTATCAGTGTTGAACCGTTGTTTCTCAGCCATAAAAAGTTGCGCTTGTTTCCGAATTTCTTTTCGGTAAATGCCCACCATTTATGGTAAAGCCAAACATCAAACAGCTGGCTGATTGCGTAAACGGCAAAGGAAGCAATCAGCATTCTCGGTGTGTTTGAAAAAACATTTGTTATTGATCCCATAACCCAATCGCTTTCGCTTGGCTTGTAAAGCATCCAGCTTTGGCTTAAAAGAAGGAAGAATACTGAGGTAAACATTCCGATTAAAACCGCTCTGTTTGCTGCCTTTTTGCCCTCACATTCGGAAAGAATATCCGTTACTAAAAATGTAGCCGCAAAAAGTACATTGCCAAGCGTCTGCTCCATTCCGAATGCGTTAATCAGTATCAAAGCTTCTATGTTTGCCAAAATCGTTGCAATGGCGGACATACAGTAAAGCCCTGCTTTGCCGAAAAATTTGTATGCTGCAATTACTATTGAAAATATAAAAATTAAAGATCCTATAAGTAAAAGTTCGTTAATCATATTAATCACCAACCCCAAAATCAGTATTGTTTATTAAAATATCTATTCGTTCATTATCCATATATTTTGGATAAAGCTTGTTTATAAAATCGGAAATTACTTGCTTGTCCGGATTTATTTCGGTTGAATTTCTGCACATTATGTTGATGCAGATTCGCTCGAAGTATTTAAGTCCAAGCTGAATATCCTGTTCCATTGATTGAATAGTTTGACCGCTTATTCCGAAAAGAAAATTAGCTTCGTCAAAATATTCACTTATTATTTCTTCCTTTTTTTCTTTAATGCCTTTTTTTAATGTGTTTTCCCGAAAATCGTAGTCAAAGGTTTCAAGTCCAAGCTTCATTTTTAAATCAAACTCTTTAAATTCCTGCCTTAGTGCGGGGATTTTCTTTTTGTAAAGATAATGTGATTCAAAATGAATGGTTGAAATTCCTTTTTTTCGGCAGATGGATTTGATAAGCTCCATTGTTTTGCCGTCAAGCTCAAAAACGGAGCCGCTGTTGATTACCTCCAAATCGCCGAATTCTCCGGTAACCTTGTTTAAAACTTTACTGTTAAGGGCAAAGTTTTCGTCTTCGTTGCTGCATCTGTCTGCATGATAATCGCAAAAGGTGCATTTTTTGTAAACGCAGCCGCTGCCTCGTAAAAGTACAATTTCACGCCGTCGTTTCTCTAAAATCTTACTGTATCTTTCCATAATAAAAAAAGCGCCCCAAAGGACGCAGCAGGGCATAGTATGCCCTTTATACTCCTTAGTTTTGATTTCGGAAAATCCTATCGGTATTTCCAAGGCAGGATGGTTACGAACTGCCTATGTGTGTTATTTTATCACTTTATTTTAAAATGACAATCATTATTTTCGGTCTTTATGATTTCACCGTTTTCCTTTTCAAACTCTTTTATACATTGTCTGATTAAATATAGTATTTGTCCGTTTGCAGAGCGACCTTCATACTTTGAAATATAATGCAGTTTAAAGTGCAACTCCGGATCAACTTCAATTCCTAAATGTTTATTATTTTTATTTCTCATATTTTTTCGCCTTAAAATCTTAATTTAAGTATATTTTAAGACTATTATGTGATATAATGAGTGAAGTATACTTAAAATAAGTACACTGAATTTGGTAAAAAGGTGTTTTAAAATGAAAATTGCAATTGTAGGTTCAAGGGATTTAAAAGTAAATAATCTGAAGAAATATCTTCCGAAGAATGTAACGGAAATTGTTTCAGGCGGCGCAAAAGGCGTTGATACATCAGCAAAGGAATATGTTGATGCTTATGGTTTGAAATTTAAAGAATTTTTGCCTGAATATGAAAAATACGGACGCAGAGCACCGCTTGTACGCAATGATTTAATTATAGATTATGCTGATGTTGTTATTGCATTTTGGGATGGAAAATCAAAAGGCACAAAATATGTTATAGACAGGTGCAAAAAGGTAAATAAGGATATAAAAATCTATGTTAAAATAAATGTAAAACCAAAGTTCTAGGGTCATATTTATACAAAAAAGCAGGCACAGATGTGTCTGCTTTTTTAATGGCGGAGATGGTGGGATTCTCCTCTTGCTATCGAAAGGTACAC
>CAJTZJ010000011.1 GCA_910583925.1 uncultured Eubacterium sp.
TTAGTCTTTGGTCGGCAAACCTACCTCTAATATATCAAGGTGTTTTTATTTTGTCTCTTCTTTCCTCGCTAAAGCTTTTCCTTTTCCACTTGCACAGCAGGTGGTTGTCTTTTTTACATACAAAACAAGCAAAAAGCTATGATAATCAAATAATTATCATAGCTTTTTTATGTTAGTTATTAACTTTCTTAATTTTAAATATCGCTCTCATTATCGGCGCCATGAACTTTGGTGGATTTATAATTACTACTTTCACAATCATTCCTCCAAACTATTTTTTGCAGCAAATTATACCAAGGATAATTACTACAATTGAAAGAATTCTTATAAGCCAAGCGGTCGGAAGACAGATTGCTATAACACAGCCCGCACCAAATGCAATCCACAAAAAATCCCTTCGGCACATCTTTTTCATAATAGTAAGCACCTCTCTTTGCTGCATTTACTACATACTATGAAAAAGATTTCTAATCGTTACTCTGAATTAAAAGAATTGTTCCTTTATCAACAGAAATTTTAACGGGCACACCTTTAAAGCAGTTGCTTTGGGCATATTGCTCATATGGCTTCATACAAACTTTATCCAGCTCATAGCAAGCATCTTTAATTGAAAGCCCCTCAACATCGCCGAGAAAAGCAAAAAGAGAAAAATACTTATATTCCCTGTCATCAATCATTACTTCATTATCAACAAGCTGCAACTTATTTCTTCTGTTCACAATTGAACATTTAACACCATTTCGATTGCAATAATCAAGGCAAAGCATATTGGAATAATTATGGTCCGCCCTGTTTCCGATTGCACAAAGAATTTCAATTTCTCTATATCCAATCTCAATTGCTTTTTTCACACAGTAAAAGGTATCCGTATCATCCTTTTTGACAGAAAGCTTTACAATCTCGGTATTAACATCGGGAATTGGAGAAGAATCAAAATCCCCTATTATCAAATCAGGAATAACATGAACCTTAACACATTTTGTATAGCCCGAATCAGCAGCAATTATGTACGATTCAGCTTTAAGCCTTTCCTTAAGAAAATCATAATCATCATCCGGTGCACCCGAAACAATAATACATTTTACCTTTTTATTTCCCATTCCTTTATATCCTTAACATCATTATACATCTGAACATAACTGTCATGACGGCTTTTCGGAATTTTTCCGTTTTCCACCGCATTGCATACAGCACAGCCTTTTTCGCTTGTATGTGAGCAGGTTGAAAACTTACACTGACCGAAATACGGCTCAAATTCTCTGAAGCAATCAAACAAATCATCCTTAAGTATTCTTTCACACTTTTCAAAATCAAGCGAAGAAAAACCCGGTGTGTCGGCAACATATCCGCCGCATACCTGAAACAGCTCCGAATGGCGGGTAGTATGCTTTCCTCTTCCCAATTTTTTACTTGTTGTCCCTGTTTTCAAGGTAAGATTATTATCTATAGAATTCAGCAGAGAAGATTTACCTACACCTGTATTGCCTGTAAAAGCTGATATTTTTCCTTTTAAAAGACTTTTTACCTCGTCTATTCCTCTCATATCAAGATTGCTGCAAACAATTGTTTTGAAGCCGGCAGCCTTATATATTGACTCATACTGTTTATAACTGTCATCCATATCAATTTTAGTTATAACAATAATCGGTTCAATATTTTTATATTCAGCTATGGCAATCAACCTATCAATAATAAAAGTATTGATAGCCGGATCAACAATGGAAGACACAATAAATAATTGTTCCAAATTCGCAATAGGCGGTCTTACAAGAGAATTTTTTCTTGGCAAAATCGCTTCTATTCTGTTTTCTGCATTTTCATTAACAGAAAAATCAACATTATCGCCGACTAAAGGAGATAAATTCATTCTTCTGAAATTTCCGCGGGCTTTACACTCATAAACAGCCTCGGCGGTTTCCACATAATAGAAACCGCCTATACCTTTAATTATTTTTCCGTTTATCATATATTACTGCTGTGCCCCTTGATTATTCTGAGAACTGTAGCTGCTGAAATCAAACATAACTTCCTTATTGTCTTTATCAACATTGATTATGGATTTCTGGGTTTCATTAAAGCTGGAAAGCAGAACTTCAATCTCAATTTTAGAGTCTGCCTCCGCTTCTATCGGGAAACTTGCAGTTGTACCATCAAGCCTTACTCTGGATGAGCTATGCTGAGTTCCATCTACATAAATGATTACATTATCATTAATATAATCTCCGTTATCTCCATAAACAGCCGGCAAAAGAACATTAACGAGAACTTTATAATCAACAGGCGCTTTTGTTGTTGTAATACCTGTTGATACAGTAAGCGTTATCTTTGCATCTTCCTTAAGGAAATTACCCTCAGTTTCTGACTGGGAAATAACAGTATCCTTTGGCTTCGGACTATCCTCTGTTTTAAAATAAAGATTTGTAAATCCGGATTTCTTCAAAAAAGATACCGCATCATCTTTACTCAGATTAACAACATTCGGCATCTTTATGCTTTCAATCGTTGTTGTAGTAGGTCCGGTTGAAACATAAACAGTAATCAAGGAATCTTTTGATACATACGAATTCAGCTTAGGCTCTGTATAAATAACATTACCCTCTTCTACCGAATCACTGTCAACCTTCGCAATTTTGATATTTGTAAGACCCTCCTGTGAAAGCCTTTGCTCAGCTCTTTCCTGTGTAAGACCAACAATATTGGGAACCAGAATATCCTCAATCGGCTGAGCAACAGTAAGTGTTACCGTAGTACCTGCCATAACTCGTTCTTCAGCAGCAGGAGTCTGCCCAATAATGGTACCAGCTTCATAATCGCTTGTTTTCTCAAAGGCTGATACAAAATTGAAATCATATTCCTTATTTGAAATTACTTCGTCATAGGACATACCGACAAAATTATCAAGCTTAATTGAATTTTTACCAACACCCTTTGTAAGTGTTAAGACAAGAACAACAATTGCAATGGCAAGAATAATCAAACCGCTTATTGTTGCAATAATGATTTTCTTTCTATTCTTTTTGTCTAAAACAGCATCTTCATCATAAGTTTCATTACTATCGTTTACAAGCTCATCGTTTCTTACATATTTCGTAGGCTGCCTGTCAACAACATATGAATAATCAAAAGCAGCGTTTGGATTTGAGCTGACCTCTTCAAGATCAAGAAGCATTTCCGTTGCAGTCTGATATCTTTCAAGCGGATTTTTTTGCATGGCATGAATACAGATCTGTTCAAGACCGATGGGAATATCAGGATTAATATCCGTTACTCTTTTCGCAGTATTTTTAACCTGCATAAGAGCAACCGAAACAGCACTGTCCCCTTCAAAAGGCACTCTGCCCGCAAGCATTTCATAGAATACAACACCAAGCGAATAGATATCTGCTCTTTCATCTGTTGCCTTTCCCTGCGCCTGTTCAGGAGAAATATAGTGCACAGAGCCTATTGCATTTTCCGTTAAAGTTTCCGTTTGTGTTCTTGCAAATCGAGCAATACCAAAATCGGTTACTTTGATATCGCCTGTCTGAAGAAGCATTATGTTCTGCGGTTTAATATCTCTGTGAACAATACCTTTATCATGGGCATGCTGAAGCGCTTTAAGAACCTGTGAAATGAAAAAAACTGCATCATTCCAAGTAATTCTTCCCTGCTTCTGAATATATTCCTTAAGCGTAATTCCGTCAACATATTCCATAACTATGTATTGAATTCTGTCTCCGAAGCTAACATCATACACCTTAACTATATTTGGATGAGATAAAACAGCAATTGCTTTAGATTCATTTTTAAATCTTCTTACAAACTCATCATCATTTGCAAATTCGTCTTTTAATATTTTTACAGCTACGATTCTATCGTCAACATTATCATAAGCTTTATAAACAACAGACATTCCGCCGACACCGATAATCTCGTGAATTTCATATCTGCCGTCTAATCTTTTTCCAACATAATTTTCCATAAGCACTCCCGATTATTTTGAGATAGCAACAACAGTTACATTATCTCCTCCACCGTTGTAATTTGCTTTTTTTACAAGTCTGTCCGCAAAAGCATAATACTTTCCGTCCTGAACTTCACTTATCATTTCATCACTTGAAACATAATTTGAAAGCCCGTCTGTGCAAAGAATCAATACATCTTCATCATTAAGCTCAATCTCATCAAAATCTATATCAATCATTTTTTCTGCACCGATTGCTCTTGTAATTTTATTCTTATTTGGATGATGCTCTGCTTCTTCTTTCGTTATTTTTCCGATATCTACAAGCGTTTGCACATAGCTGTGATCCGTTGTTATCTGCCTTAACTCACCATCATAAATGTATGCTCGGCTATCTCCTGCATGTGCAATAAACGCATAGCCGTTTTTCACAATTGCACACACAACGGTTGTTCCCATCCCTCGTAATTCCGGATCAGCCTCAGCCATATCATACACTTCCATATTGGCAGCAGTTAATGCAGAATCAAGCATATTTCTTATAGAGGAATCCCTCATATTTTCTCTGTATGAAGCATTGATTTTATCACTTATCACCTTAACAGCAAGTGCCGAAGCAATATTTCCGCCTGCATGACCGCCCATACCATCACATACAATAGCCCAAGCAACCGCATCGGGAAATTCACCTACAGCATATGCATCCTGATTAGAGGCTCTTACAATGCCTTTATCCGTTTTAGCAACAATTTTCAATTACTTCACCCCGTTTCTTTTTCTTCGCAGCTGACCGCAGGAAGCATTTATATCACTTCCAAGCGTTCTTCTTATTGTAGCATTAATTCCATTATTTTTCAATACATTGGCAAATCTATAAATATTTTCTTCACTGCTTTTGACATTTCCTCGCTCAGCTACATCGTTAACAGGAATTAAATTGACATGACAAAGCATTCCGTGCAGCCTTTCAGACAGCTCTTTTGCACATTCATATGTATCGTTTACACTATGAATAAGCGTATATTCAAAAGAAACTCTTCTGTTTGTTCGGTTTATATATTCTCTGCATGCTTCAAGAACCTCGTCAATTCCCCATTTGTTGTTTACCGGCATGGTTCGGCTTCTGATTATATCATTCGGAGCATGAAGAGAGATTGTTAAAGTAATCGGAAGTTCCTCATTCATTAAATCGTAAATTTTAGGAACAATACCGCAGGTTGAAAGCGTTATATTTCTCATTGAAATATTAAGACCATTTTCATTATTAACATTATGAAGAAATTTAATAACATTTTCATAATTATCAAGCGGCTCGCCGATACCCATTAAAACTATATTTGAAATTCTTATATTTAAATCCTTCTGAGCGGAATGCAGCTGACTTTCTATTTCCCCCGCTTCAAGATTCCGCTTAAATCCCGCCAATGCGGATGCACAAAAGGTACATCCCATTTTGCAGCCTACCTGACTTGAAACGCAAATTGTATAACCGTATTTATACTTCATTATAACAGATTCTACATATTCGCCGTCATATAGTTTAAATAAATATTTAACCGTTTCATCAATTTTTGAAACATATTTCTGTTCTATTTCACAATCGGAAATAAAATAAATATCAGCAAGCTTCTTTCGTAAATCCTTTGAAATGTTAGTCATTTCATCAAATGAAGAAACACCGTATTTATGAAGCCATTCAAAAATCTGCTTAGAGCGAAACCTTGGCAGACCAAGCGTAACTATTTCACTGTTAAGCTCAGCATAACTTAAAGATTTTATATCCTTTTTCATTTAATTCCTTTCAAGTATTGAATAAAAGAAGCCGTCGCCGCCATTTATGGAAGGAAAGGTTGTAACACTTTTCAAAACTGAAAAATCCGAGTTTTCCGCAATGAACTTTTCAACAACCTTTTCATTTTCACGCTTATTCAGCGTACATGTGGAATAAAGAAGCTTTCCGCCTTTTTTAAGGTATTTGGAAGAAGTGTTAAGAATTTCAAACTGTAAAGCCGGCAATTCCTTGATACTGTCCAAATCCTTATATCGGATTTCAGGCTTTCTGCGTATTATTCCAAAACCGCTGCAGGGAACATCACAAATAATTTTATCGGCAAGCGGAAGTGATGAATTAAATTCAGCTCCGTTATTAACCATGGAAGTAATTGATGTCAGCCCAAGTCGGTTTGCTCCGTCCTGAATCAGTTTTACCCTATGCTCATAAATATCAAACGCATAGATTTTGCCTTTATTGTTCATAAATGAAGCCGCGGTAAATGCTTTTCCTCCGGGAGCAGAGCAAATATCAAAAACAACATCCTCTTCCTTTAATTCAAGCGCCTTAACCGCATTATAGCAGGATAAATCTTCAATATGAAACAAACCATTCTGAAAAGCACGGCATTTTTTTAAATCAAAAGAGGATGTAATGACAACCAATTCCTTAAATATTTCGCCTTCTATACCATCACAATTCAGCTCATATAAAAGCTCATCCGCATCAACAAGTGTTTGATTCGGAACAGCAAATACAGGGGCATTTTCATTCAGACAAGGTAAAAAGCCATCAACATTTTCTTTGCCGTATGCCTTATACCACATATTAATAAGATGCTGCGGAATTGAATATTTAACGCTTAAATCCGTTAATTTCTCTATATTTGTTCTATTACTGTCAGCATTATGCAAAACTGCATTAATCAGCTTTGAATAATACGAAAGACCGTTATTATTAGCAAGCTCAACACTTTCATTTATCGCAGCACTTGCCGGTACCTTGTCCATAAAATAAAGCTGATAAATGCCCATTCTCAATATAACAAGCACCTTTGGCTTAGGCTTTTTGCAAAATGCCGAAATAATACTGTCTATTGTAATTTTTCTTTCAACAACTCCATACACAAGCCTTGTTATAAATGCTTTTCCCTCCGGAATTTCAGCAATTGCACTGTCAAGTGCAAGATTTGAATAAGCATCATCATAAAAAATCTTATACAGAGTTTCAAAAGCAATCTGTCTTGAACTTTTCATCATCTTTTCCTGTTTGCTAAAATTAATAATCTTAATAAAGTTGCAAGAGCAGAAACAAGTGCGGCAACATAAGTTAATGCAGCAGCAGTCAAAACCTTCTTTGCGCCTGCATATTCTTCTGCAATTAAAAATCCATTATCCTGAATCGTTCTTAAAGCTCTTGCCGAAGCATTGAATTCAACAGGAAGAGTTATAAGCTGAAACAGTGCAACAACACCATAAAGCGCAATACCGATATAGATAAGCGGATCAAATGAAAAGAAAAATCCTAATAAAGCAAGGGGAATTCCTGCAGATGAACCGATATTTGTTAACGGAATAACCATATTGCGGATTTTAAGCGGAAAATAGCTTTCTGCATGCTGGCAGGCATGCCCTGCTTCATGGCATGCTACACCGACAGCAGCAATGCTTTGAGAATCAAAAACCGTTTCCGAAAGGCAGATTTCCTTTGTTCTCGGATTATAATGGTCAGTCAAGCTGCCTGAAATGCGTTTGATTTTTACATCGGTAATTCCGTTAAGCTGTAAAAGTCTGTAAGCAGCTTCAGCGCCCGTTAATCCTCTTGAATTTCTTATCTGACTGTATTTATTAAAGCTTGATTTAACTTTTGACTGACAGATAAGTGCAAAAATAAACACCGGGATCATTATAAAACCCGTAAGATAATATGCTAGATAAGTTCCCATATCATTCTCCTATAAATTGACCTGTTTCAATCTTATTTCCTGCCAGAAAAGACTTGGCATCCATTCTTTTTTTGCCATCAGGCTGCAATTCAAGAATATCAATACAATTTCCATCTCCGCAGGAAACAGTTACAACATTTTTATTATTAACAACTTTTCCTGCTTCATTTCCTTTTTCACTGCTCAAAACAGATTTGTGAACCTTGACATTCTTTCCGTTTATAACGGTAGAAGCACACGGCCAGCTTTGAAGCCCTCTGATCTGATTATGAACTTCAAATGCTGATTTGCTCCAATCAATATTGCTCATGGATTTATCAATCATGGAAGCATAACCAAAATCGCCGTCAGGCTGAGGAACAGGATTGGTTTGTCCTTTAATAATTAAATCAATTGTTTTTATAAGTGCATCAGCACCTATAACCGAAAGCCTTTCAAACAATTCTTCCGAGGTTTCGTTTATGCCGATATCGGTTTCTTCGGTAAACAAAATATCCCCTGTATCTATTCCGATATCCATTTGCTGAACACAAACACCTGTTTTCTTATCCCCATTAAGCACAGCCCACTGAATAGGAGCGGCACCGCGGTATTTGGGTAAAAGAGATGCGTGGACATTAATACATCCAAATTTCGGATAATCCAGAATACGCTTTGGTAATATTTTGCCATAGGCAACAACAACCATCAAATCCGGATTCAACTTTCTAATTGTTTCAAAAGCATCTTCATTTTTTAAAGTAACAGGCTGATAAACGGGAATATTATGCTGCACCGCCAAGACCTTAACAGGAGGCGGAGTCAAAAGCTGTTTTCTTCCGACCTTTTTATCAGGCTGCGTAAAAACAGCCAAGACATTGCAGTTTTCACTTTTAATCAGCTTTTCAAGACACGGCACTGCAAAATCGGGTGTGCCCATAAAAACAATATTCATTAACCCTCAACAACTCCGTCAATAACTTTTGATGTAAATAAAACTCCATCCAAATGGTCAAGCTCATGGCAAAAAGCTCTTGCCTTAAGACCCTCGCCTGTAAACACCTGCCATTTGCCTTCTCTGTTCTGGGCTTTAACCTGCACCTTCATCGGGCGAACGGTAGTTCCGTATTTTCCCGGAAGAGAAAGACAGCCCTCCTGTTCTCTTTGCTCTCCCTCAGCAAGAGTGATTTCAGGATTGACAAGCTCCATCGGACCATCGCCTACATCAATTACTACAACTCTTTTTAACATTCCAACCTGAACTGCCGCTAGTCCGACTCCATTCTCTTTATACATGGTTTCAAGCATATCATCAATAAGCATTGAAAGCTTTTCATCAAACTTTTCAACAGTTCGGCTTTTTTTATCTAAAATAGGATCTCCTACTTTAACAATATTCCTTAATGCCATTTATATTCTCCTATATCAAATCATAAGGATTCAGATCAAGCGATACTGAAATATCCTTATACTCCTTAATTTTACTGATTCTTTTCAAAATTTCATTAAACATTTTTCGAATTGTTTTTGAATTTTTGCATTTTACAGCAAGCCTGTAACGGTAATTATTGCTTATCTTGCTGATTTTTGCAGGGCTTGGACCTAAAACAATCAACTTTTCACCTTGATATTCACCGTTATTCAATTCCACCAATGCGTCAAAAAACGCCTTCGCACACATAGATACCGTGTTTTCGTTTTCGCCGGTAAAAAAAGCCGAATAAATATCACAGAAAGGAGGATAAGCTAAAGCCTTTCGCAGTGCAATTTCTGTTTCATAAAAGGATTTGTAATCCTGATTTCCTGCATATTCTATAATTTGATTTAACGGATTTACCGTCTGAATAACTGCTTTACCGCTTGCATCACGACGGCCGCTTCTGCCAACCACCTGCGTTATTAAATCAAAGGATTTTTCCTGAGCAGTATAATTTTCATCATAAAGTGAATTATCTGCATTAACAACGCCTACAAGCGTTACATTCGGAAAATCAAGACCTTTTGCAACCATCTGCGTGCCGATAAGAATATCATATTCTCCGTTTGAAAAAGCATCAAAAAGCTTTTGATGACTGAATTTTCTTGATGTAGTATCAGCATCCATTCTTAAAACACGGGCAGTCGGAAAAAGAAACTTTAAAGCATCTTCTATTCTCTGTGTTCCGTATCCGCTGTATCTGACACTGTTTTCGCCGCACTCGGGACAAATATGATCAAGCGGCTTTGAATATCCGCAATAATGGCACATCAGCCTGTTATTATTGCTGTGATAGGTTAAGCTGATACTGCAATTCGGACATGTTATTACATGCCCGCAGGAATTGCATGCAATAAAGGTATTAAAGCCACGCCTGTTAATGAGCAGGATCGTTTGCTTATGATTATCAAGGTTTTGCTGTATTAATTCCTTTAAAGTATTTGAAACCGGCGATTTATTTTCTTTTGCTTCTGCTTTCATATCAACCGTTATTACCTGCGGAAGCTTGGCATCTCCGTACCTTTCGGTCAACTCGCATAATTTATACCTGCCGTTCAATGCGGCTGTATAGCTTTCAACGCTCGGTGTTGCCGAGGTAAGCAGCAGCAAAGCTTTATTATATTTACATCTGAAATTTGCAACCTGTTTTGCATGATATCGAGGCGTGCGTTCACTTTTATAAGTATGCTCCTGCTCTTCATCCATAATAACAAGCCCCAGATTATGAAGAGGTGCAAAAACAGCACTTCTTGTTCCGATAACAATACTTGCTTCTCCCCTGTCCGCACGCTTATATTCATCATTGCGCTCGCCAAGTGATAACCCGCTGTGAAAAACTGCAACAGCCTTACCATAGCGTTTATGAAAAATCGAAAGCATTTGAGGGGTCAAAGCTATTTCAGGCACCATAACAATTACATCTTTTCCCATAGAAAGTACTTTATCTATAAGCTTAAGATAAACCTGCGTTTTACCTGAACCTGTTACGCCATATAAAAGCCCTGTTCCACCGCCGTTTTCAAGCATTTCGGAATACATGGCATAAGCACTTCCTTGCTGTTCGGAAAGTCCAATTTCAGTTTTGTATCGGCTTTCTTTATAAACATTATAAGGCATACGATAAATTTCTTTATCGTAAATTTCACAGACTCCGTATTTTACCAGATTTTTAACAACACCCTCACCTACTGAACAAAACTCGCAAACCTCATGAACAGAAGCAGCACCAACATCAAAAAGCAGATTTACTACGGCTTTCTGCTTAGGGGTCAATTTCGGAAGGCTTTCTTCATTTTCATAAAGAAGCCGTATCATTCTGGTACTTTTATCTCCAACCTTATCTATTCCGCGCGGAAGCATTTGCTTAAGGCATTCATAGGTTGTGCAAAAGCACCGTTCCTTAAGCCACAAGGCAAGAGCAACCATTTCATCAGATAAAACCGGGGTTTTTGAAGAAACGGATGATATTTCTTTCAAGCCTCCGTTTATAGCCTCAAATAGTTTAACCACAATACCGTATCTTAAAACATTCCCCTTTCCGAACGGAACCTTAACTCTTGTTCCGATGGAAACAGCACTTTTCAGTTCTTCCGGAACATAATAATCATAATCCGAATCAAAATTAAAAAAAGTTTTTTCAACGGCTACAGTGGCAATAAGCCTGTTTATCATTTTTCGGATTTGAGCTCTTCAGGCTCATCAACAACATATTTACCATTCATAATGTCGTCAATAGCAATCGAAACTGTTTTCGTATCAAGCAATTCATCTCTTTTTACTGCATCGTCACGAATCTCTCTTGCTCTTTTTGCCGTACCTACAACAAGGCTGTATCTGCTGTTGCAATTTTTTAAAAGTTTCTTTAAATCTGGATTAAACATAATCATTTCTCCTTTAAGCATTACGCTTTTCTAATTCTTTATTTAATATTTCATTTATTTCATCAACGGCTTTATGAAGCTCGTTATTTACAACCACATAATTAAACATTGAAGAAGATTTTATTTCCTCTTCAGCAATTCTAAGTCTGTTAACAATCTGCTCTTCTGTTTCCGTATTGCGCTTAATAAGGCGTTTTTCAAGCGTTTTTATACTTGGAGGCATAAGGAATATGGAAACAGCATCGGGGCAGTTCTTCATAACCTTCTGAGCGCCCTTGCGCTCAATAATAAGAAAGCAGATTTTTCCGCTGTTAACCATATCGGAAGCATATTTTGCAGGCGTTCCGTAATAACAGCTGTTATAGCTGGCATATTCAAGAAATTCATTTTTTTCAATCATTTCTTCAAATTTATCTGTTGAAATAAAGAAATAATTAACGCCGTCAGCTTCGCCGTCCCTCGGCTGCCTCGTTGTAGCAGAAATGGATTCACAAACATCATCTCGGATGCTTGATATTTCATGAAAAACAGTATCTTTTCCGCAGCCGCTCGGTGCAGATAGAATAACCATCATTCCCTTTTTACTCATCACTAACCTCCGTGCCGAATCTTTGAGATATCTGTTTTAAATCCATATAGGATAAAACAACATTATCTGAATCCGTTATAATAACACTCATGGTCTTTCTTCCATGCGTTGCATCTATAAGATTGCCGTTTGCTTTTGCTTCCTGAACAATTCTTTTAACAGGAGCGGATTCCGGACTTACTATTGAAACAACTCTGTCAGCATTAACAAGATTTCCAAATCCGATATTAACTAAATTCATAGTATCTCCTTATTCAATATTCTGTATCTGCTCACGGATTTTTTCAATTTCCGCTTTGATATCAACAACCTTGCGTGCTATTTCAACATCATTTGCCTTTGAACCGATTGTGTTTGCTTCACGATTAATTTCCTGCACAAGGAAATCCATCTTTCTTCCAACTGCCTCCCTGCTTTCAAGGAAATTGTTAAGCTGTTCAATATGAGAACGCAATCTTACGGTTTCTTCGGCAACTGCAACCTTATCTGCGTAAACCGCAACCTCCTGCAGTATTCTGTTTTCATCCAGTGAAACATCACCGAGAAGCTCATACACACGAGCAACAAGCTTGTCATTATATTCTTTTACGGTTTCAGGAGAACGCTCTTCAATAAAAGATACACAATCAAGAATAAACTGACCTCTTGAACAGATATCATCCTTCATTTTCGAGCCTTCTTTTTCCCGCATTTCAATGAATTTATCAACAGCCTTTTCCGCAACGGCTTTAACATCATTCCAAAGTCTTTCCTCGTCCTCTTCCGTTTTCTTAAGTACAAAAACATCAGGAAAATGGGAAACCGAAACCGTTCCGAAATCGGCTCTTAAATCATATTCCTCTGAAAGTTCCTTAAGAGCCTTAACATATGCAGATGCAAGTGTGTGATTTATAACCACCTCAGCATTGTCGGTGTTCAGAGCTTCAATCGTAACAAAGCAATCAACCTTGCCTCTCGAAACCTTTGAATTGACAAATGATTTCAGCTTTTCTTCAAGAAATCCATACTGCCTGGGCAATCTGCAATTAAATTCAAAATATCTGTGATTAACAGATTTCAATTCAATGGTAATAACATAACCATTTGCTTCGGCAGTTTCCCTGCCAAAGCCTGTCATTGATTTAATCATATATTCTTTTTCTCCAAATTTATTTGAAAAACTCTTACCTGTTCAGTTTTTCATTGGGAAAATTATACTACTTTCTTATAATCAAGGTCAATGATTTGTTAACATATTATTAACAATGTTCACAATAAATTAACACTTTGTATTGATTTATATCTCACATCAATATGTAATACCAATTAATAATCGAATTCTGTAATGTGTAAGTAAGCCCCTGTGCTTCAAAATAGCCTGTTTCTTCATCGAATATAATAGGAATACCTGTCGGGTCAAACTTGTTTGTATCTTTATTGTACTGCCTTACTTCAAGATTCAGGCTATCAAGAATGGTCTGATCTTTAAGCAGATGTGCTTCATTGATAAAATTGTTATCCTTATCAAGTAAATCGCCGTTTGTGTCCGTATGTGCCCAGAACTTCTGAAATTTAACCTTTGCAGTTACAGGATCTTCCTTTAAGGTGATTGTTGCAGTTTTATTATTATTGCTTTCCGTTATCTGAAACGCTCCTGCACGACCTGTCATGGCAACATCATTTGATGAAAAGTTTTCATACTTATTTGTTGCTAAATAGCCGTTTGGTGCTTTGGTTTCAACAATCTGAAACCAACCGCTGTTTGCATCCGTTACATAAAGCCAATCGGATTCATAATATCCTGTAGAAGAATTATATGTAATATCCTGTGTGTTGTTTTCAACACTCACGGTATTGTTTACCGCATTTTCCTTTTCTCGTTCATTGCCCCTCGAGCAAGCAACGAATATGCTGCAAATAATCGTTGCCATCATAATAACAGCAACTATTTTCTTTGTATTTTTCATATATAATCTCCTTATAATCAATACAATTCTGCAATTTTCCTTGCCTTTTCTGCCACCATATCCGCAAGATATTTCGGCTCCAAAACTTTGATATCGCTTCCATACTGCATAATCCAGCTTACAAGACCATCACTTACAGCTGCGTGGATCGTTGTTTCAAAATGATTTATATCGTACGCTCTTAAAGGAATTTTATTGCCGAACCGATCCATAATTTCTTCACGAATATTAAGATTGCAAAGCAAAGTTACCTCATCGGTAGATCCGCTGAACATATTAAACATTTTTGATGAATAATCTGCCGAATCAAAAACATCATATTCACTAACCTCGGAAACAGGACGCTGGGAATCTTCAAGAATTTCTATTTTCTTCATTCTGTCCAGTCTTAAATTCATTAGATTATCATACTTTTTATTATTGCAAACAAGATAATAATGATCATCTTTCCAGATTAAAGCATAGGGAGAAACAACAAAAGTTTTCGCAGTATACGATTTCTTCTGCTCCTTATCAATATTTCTTCGTTTATAAACAAATTTAACCTGTCGCTTTTTGTTTATAGCTTCATCAAGTCCATTAATTATGTAATAAATCTCTTCATTATCGCATTTATTTTCGCCGCTGCAATAAACCTGAGATTTTAAAGCCTTTGCCTGATTTAACGATAAAAGACCTTCAAGCTTTTCAATAAGCACCGCCGTTTTCTTAGGTGTAATAAAGCCTGCTGAGGAAACGGCATCAATAAGAAGCCTGACCTCAGCAAGGTCAAACTTTCTGTCTGCCATTGAAAAGCCTGATTTTGACGATCTGATAGTAAGAATATTACAGCCTGCTTCATTAAGTATTTTTATATCCGAATAAATACTTTTTCTTTCGGCGGTAATACCATTTTTCTTGAGCATATTAATAAGCTCGGTTGTTGAAACAGGGTTCTGTTCGTCGGAATTTTCACTTAGATATTTATAAATCAATAGTGTTTTAAGCTTTGTAGACTGCAAAAATATCACCTCTGTTACATATTATCACTATTCCTCTATATTTTCAACAATCGTACGAAAAATGGGACCGCAATCCGTTGCACCGCTTGTTCCGTCCTCCGTCATAACAACAATAGAATATTTAGGATGATCATAAGGATAAAAACCTGCAAACCAGGTGTAGAGGATTTCCTTATCTTCCTCCATTCTTCCGCTTTGAGCCGTTGAGGTTTTGCCGGCTGTCTGATTATTATAATCTGCACTTCTGCCCGAGCCATCGGATACAACATAACGCATATATTCACGAATAGTCTTTGCAGTATCCTCGCTCATTGCTCTATTGGCTTCATTTTCGTTTCTTTCGGAAACCTTTCCGCTATCATCAACACTACCTGAAACAAGCTGCGGCATTTTATAAATTCCGCCATTCGCAATTGCAGCAATAACGGATGAAAAATGAAGCGGAGAATCCGTCAGCTTACCCTGTCCAAATCCAAGAAGCGCAAGCTGACCTTTTGATTGCAAATCATCAGAATTCGGAAAATTTCCATTTCGCACATTCCATTCATCATATAAATGATTAACATCTCCGAAACCTAATCTTTTTGAAATATCCGTTAATTTTTCGGAGCCAAGTTTCAAAGCAAGATCAATAAAATAGCAATTGCAGGAATTCGCTAAAGCTTCTTTTATTGTCTGTTTTCCGTGCTTTTTATCCTTTTGGCAGGTAAAGGTTGTATCGCCGACAGTTACTTTCCCTTTGCACTCATAAGTATCATTTATTTCATTTTCAAGAGCACATGCAGCAACAACAAGCTTATACACAGAACCGACACAATATGAAGAAAATGCCCGATTAAGATAATCATTCGGGGTACTGTAAGAAGCAAGCACTTCGCTTGTATCGGTATCAAGCACAACTATAGCTCCGCTTTTCATATCGGCACCTGCATCCTCTGTTATTTTCTGAATTCGGTTATCAAGCGTTAAAGAAATTCCTTTTTTTGTATCATAATTATCATCAATTATATTTCCCTCATCGCCGTCCAACAATCGACCTATAGCATCAACAGAAAAATTAATCGCTTTGCTTCCGACTGCCTCAGGCTTTAAATTCTCATAGGAAAATACAATATTCTTTGCCAACATATCATCAGGGTGTCGGTTCGTAGTTTCCAAAATTTTTATATATTTGCAGCTAACATAATTATCAATTTGTTTTACAACCGGATATCCCTGCTTAAGTTCCTCCATAATCTCTTCACGCTCTTTGTAAGTAAAAAGCTTATTCATTTCCGTCAGGCATTTTTCTGTAGGGCGTATTACGGCAACAAGATTTTCCGTCTTGTTTGAAATTCTGTTAAGATTCCTGTCATAAACGGTTTCAAAAATTTTATCTATATCAACAGTATAACTGTTGTGAGCTGAAGAAACCTCATAGTTGCCGCTGAAAACGACATATCCGATTCGTTCTGCTACAATTGAAAATAAAAATACCATAGCAACAGAAAAAATAATCATTCTTTTTTTCATAAAAAAACACCCCTGTGTATTATTCACAGAGGTGTCATTTTTAATCTCTTTTTCTTCTTAAAATTGCATCAGGAGAAATAATTTCATTGCATTTAAACGAATAAACATCCGTTGCTTTATTGGCAACATCTGTTTTCTCTTCATCTTTTTCATTATACAAATCTTCAACAGTTATTATGTATGGCTTTTTGAACGGCTCAACAACCTCAAGCTCATCGCCTTCATAAAACCTGTTTCTCTGATCAACAATCAATCTTCCGTCCTTAAAATCTTTATATAAAGCACATACATCCCAGTTTCTTATATAGCCGCCTGTTTCAAGCACCTGTCCGTTTTTCATTCTTCCGAAATTAAAGCCCGTAGTATACTCTCTGTGGCTCATTTTTTCCATTTCATCCAGTATCCACTGAGGAACTTTAAAATCATCGGAAGGATTTTTTAAATAAGCATCAATGGCGGCGCGATAAGCATAGGTTACAATGGCAGTGTAGTATTCACTTTTGGCTCTTCCTTCAATTTTAAAGGAATCTACACCGGCATTAACAAGCTCGGGAATATGTTCAATCATACACAAGTCTTGGGAATTAAATATATAGGTTCCGTCTTTTTCCTCATTAATCGGAAAATACTGGCCGGGCCTTGTTTCTTCAACAAGATGATATTTCCATCTGCACGGCTGTGCACAATCACCACGATTTGCATCTCTTCCAACCATATAATCGGAAAGAATACAGCGGCCGCTGAAGCTCATACACATTGCGCCGTGAACAAAGACCTCTATATCCAAATTCGGATTTGCTTTGTCTCTGATTGTTTTAATTTCATCAAGTGAAAGCTCACGGGCTGTAACAATACGCTTTGCACCCATCTCATAAAATGCATTGGCAGACTGATAATTGACTATGCCTGCCTGCGTTGAAATATGAATTTCCGTATCAGGAGCATATTTCTTTGCAAGCGAAAGCACACCCATATCTGCAATAATAAGAGCATCCACACCGATTTCAGATACATATTTCAGATAATCGGGCAATAAATCCATCTCGTTATTGCGAGGCAGTGTATTACAGGTCAGATATAATTTTCTATTATTTTCGTGAACAAGCTTAACTGCTTCTTTAAGCTGATCGGCGCCAAAATTTGATGGATTTGTTCTCATTCCGAACATTGTTCCGCCAACATAAACTGCATCGGCGCCGAATTTAACAGCAAGCTTTAATCTTTCCATATCGCCTGCCGGCGACAAAAGTTCTATCTTTCTCATATTAATAATCCAAATAAGGTGCGTATTTCTGAATCTTTGATCTGAATTCATACTGATCCTTGGCAGTATACAAATTACGATTTAAATCATGGAAGAAATAGTAATCGTTTGAATCTGCAGGATACAGGGCTGCTTCAATTGCATCAATGCCGGGATTACAGATAGGACCCTCCGGCAGACCGACAACATTGGAATTGTTATTCGTGCTGTAATACTTCAGATAATAATCAGCAGTATGTGCCGAGGTTGCCGACAAGGAAGGAGCAACCTTATTCTTGATATAATCATAGGTGGACTGACAGCCAAGAGACGGGAAATTCGTTTCATCCTTCAATCTGTTTTCAATAATGGCGGCAATTTCGCTCATTTGCTCGGAATTGGCGGCTTCCGCCTGAACAATGGAAGCAATAATTATGATTTCATTCATGGTAAATCCAAGCTCTTTTGCTCTTTCTCTATGCTTGGATGTTATTCTGTCTTCTGTTGTTTTAATCAGCGTTTCAATTGCGCTTGATGCACTTTGACCGATATAGAAATAATAGGTTTCGGGAAAAAGATATCCCTCTAATCTATAAGGCACACTTTCTTTTGCCTTTAAATCCGAAACAAGCGAATACGAAAATTCAGTTGAATCAATAACAGATAAAAGTGCAGCCTTATCGCACACCTCATTATCAACAAGTTTGTTTATAACATCCGCTGTGGTAATACCCTCAGGAAATGTAATTTTAACGGTTTCAGAGGTATCGGCTGTGCCTTTCATAGCAACAAGCATATTTTCAAGCCCCATTTTGCCGTTAAGGTAATAAACACCTGCTTCATACGGGGCTTTTACACCCGAATCTCTGATAAACTTTGTTTCAAGCTTAACAAAAAGCTTGCAGAAATTTTTGCACTTAATCAGTCCGTTTTCGGCAAGAAGGTCAATAGCTTCCGCAGACTCTTCAATCTGCTTGCTGTAGCTTACTGTAACTGTAGCTTTTGTTTTCGTTATACCGAATAAATCATTCAGGCAAAAAATTGCATAAACGGAAATACACATAGAAACTGCTATAACAATTATAAAAAACAAATAAGTTGAAGCTACCGGATTTCCTTTTTTATTCTTTTTGCTTTTTGCAGATGAAGACGGATTGGCTTCCTTCTTGCTATCTCTTATTTTCTTTGCAAAATCTTCATTGGAAAAATAAATATCCTTACTGCCTGTATCAGCATCAACAGGATTTAAACCGGATTCATATAAATCAGACATATTATTTATCCTCCTTACAAAGGGTTATTTTATCTTCTGTTGCAATATACTTAACTGCCACATCAAAATGATCAACAGGCAAACTATCACTTAGAAAATTATTATAACACAAACCAATGGAATTAAATGTAAATTTTTTTAAAAATCTGTCATAATAGCCTTTTCCGTAACCCAACCGAAAGCCATTTCGGTCAAACGAAAATGCAGGAACAATACATAAAGAGCTGCTGAAATCACAAACCTTTTTGCAAACAGATAGATCAGGCTCCATAATCCCAAAAGAACCTGTTTTCAAATCATTGCGTGAAGTAATATAATAAAACTCCATATTTCCGTTATCGTCCATGCAATAAGGCAAAGCTGTTTTTTTACCGCATTTTAATGCTGCATCTATAACAGGCAAGGTGTTTATTTCATCATCCAAAGGATAATAGCACAGAATCTGACTTGCATCAATAAACAAATCACTGCTTAAAATAGTTTGACAGATTAAACAATCCTTGTTGCTTTTATCGGAAATATTTTTACGCTTCTGACGAAAATGCTTTCTGAGTTCACTTTTTACATACACTGAATGGTGCTCCTAACAGTTTCGGCAGCTTCGTCACCAACAAGCTCTCGAACGATTTCCAAACCAAACTCAATACATACTCCCGCACCTTTTGCAGTAATGAAATCTCCGTCCGTTACAACATAATCCTTTGAAATATTTGCGCCTTCAAGAGAATCCTCAAAACCCGGAAAGCATATAGCGTTTTTACCTTTCAAAAGCCCTTTATGACCAAGTATGGACGGACCTGCACAAATAGCACAAATAAGAGCTCCGCACTGAACCGCCTCATCAAGAACAGATTGAACAAGTGAAGAATTTTCAAGATTCGTTACGCCGTTTGCCCCACCCGGGATTACAACGGCCTCCACATTTTTAAATTCAAATTCGTTTGATACTATATCGGCTGTTACGGGAATACCGCAGGAGGAAGTTATAACCTTTTTATCAACGCCAACAGTTGTAACCTCAACATTAGCTCGTCTAAGCATATCAACAGGTGCCATAGCCTCTATAATCTCAAAACCGTCTGCCAAAAAAACATAAACCATAGTCATTCTCCTATTTATTAATCTTTCCTGTACTTCCAACAGGAAAATCCTTAATTGAATAAACCATTCCGTCAGGATAAGTATAATCACTTCCCGAATACAAATATTCAATTATCTCATTGCTTTCTTCAAAAATAATTTTATTTCCAAAATCCTTACCAGAGTAAAGCTTTGTTTCAAAACCGAATTTAGCATAAAAATCAAACAAAGAATCATGAGCAGGAATAAGCCATAAAAAATCTTTCATGTATTTTTTTGCTTCATTAATAAGTGCGGAAGAATACCCTTTGCTTCTGAATTTTTCATCAGTGCATACAGCATAAACATATTTTCCGATTAAACCAGAATATTTACAGTCAACAAGAAAAAGCATTGAAACCAGCTTATCATCCTCAAAAAATCCAAGACATCTGATATTTCTGCCTTTTTCTAAAAAAAACAAAACATCTTCCCTGCTGTCTTCGCTGAAAACACTTCTCCACAGTGAAATGATCTGCTCTTTATCATCAGTAAATTCTATCATTATTTTCCTATATACTTTGCACTTTCTTTTTTGAGCCACAAGGAAGGATGATAAGACTGCTTAGCTTTTCTTAAGCCCTCAATACCCAAATCCTCTTCTCGGTTTATAAATTCATATCCATCTTCAAGAAGCCTTTTAGCAAATTCCTGATTGATAATTGCATATGCCCCCTGAATATCGGCAGGTGCTTTCTCAAAATGAGAAACAAAGCATCCGTTTGCACCCTTTTCGCCATAAGTATAGGCAATTGCTTTTGAATTAACTCTGATAATTCCACCCTTAAATCCAAGCTTCTTATAGTTTTCAAAACCTGTTAAAACCGATTCAAATTCAAGGGAATAATCGGAATCATTCTGATCCTTATCATAAATCCAGTTTGTATGAAGCTCTATGCAATCGGATATATTATCTTCGCTTATTTCCTCATAACACCAATCCGGATTGTTTTTCTTAAAATTCGTTATATGATTTCTTTTTCCGTGGTACTTTTTTCCTCTAAGCTCGGCAAGGTCTGATGCATTATAGATATAATCATTATTTCCATCATCATATGAATACACAAACTGACCCTCAAAAGATTCTTCAAGCATATTTTTATAGCTTTCAGTTATGCCGTAAATAACAGGCGTTATTCCAAGCTCTTTTGCATCATTTATAATCTGCAGAACGGCATCTTTAAAATCACCGCTGCCGATAGGAAGCGAGTAAGAATATTTATCCCTGCCCCAGCGGCAGATAAAAAAATCCTTATACCTTGCAACTTGAGTGCTGTATGCGGTATGCCAGATATAAATGCTGCCGAATGTATATTCGCAGTTCATACTGTGCGCATTAGATAAGCATTCATCAATCCACTCTTTGTCACTTATTTCCGGTATTTTAAATTCTAGCATAATTCCTCTTTGATAATTTTTATAATATTATTATGTATTTCATAAATCGGAAGCGGGTTCTCTCCGTCTGAACACGGAATTACCCTCCAACCCTGCTTATTTGCAGTATACAACGCTGATTTGCGGCATTTTTGCAAAAATTCAACATTTACCTCATGAACATCCTTTTTTCCTTCATCCCCATTATAACGGGCAGACATAAGCTTCTGGGAAATTTCAACAGGCATATCAAGATAAATAACCGCATCCGGCTTTGGGATACCGATTTTATCATATTCAAAATCGGCACTCCAATCAAGATACTTATCCCATTCCGCTTCATCAAGCTTTTCCATCTGATAAATGGAATTGGATGTTGCATATCTGTCTGCAAGAATCACGGTTCCGTTCTCATAGTCCCTGCCCCAATCCAGCTTGTATGAAGCAAATCTGTCTACGGCATAGAATGCACCTGCAGCATATGCATTAACATCATCTGCTGATTTTCCGAATTCTCCGCCGAGATACATTTTTACAAGCGTGCTGGACGGACTGTCATAATCAGGCAGCTTTATCTTTTTATAATCAATAGAGTTCTTTGTAAAATAATCCTCAAGCAATTTTACCTGAGTTGATTTTCCGCTTCCGTCCAATCCTTCAATAATAATTAATTTTTTCATTTGCTTTTTCTCGTAATCTTCTTTTTATTGCCCTTTTCATCAACAATATATGTGTTTTCAAGCTGACCCACAAGGCTTTCCTTGAAGCTGTCAATATAGATACGACGAAGCTTTGCCTGCTCTTCTTTTTCAGCTTTACTAAGTCCCTCTGCCTTGGATTTACGGGCAAGCTCATTAATTCTGTTTATCTGTTCCTGTGTAACCATTAGTCTAAAAAGTCCTTTAATTTTTTGCTTCTGCTTGGATGGCGAAGCTTTCTTAATGCTTTAGCCTCAATCTGGCGGATACGCTCACGCGTAACATTAAATACTTTACCTACCTCTTCAAGCGTTTTAGGATTTCCGTCTTCAAGTCCGAATCTGAGAGCAAGAACTCTTTCTTCCCTTGGAGTTAATGTTTTGAGTACATCGGCAAGCTGCTCTTTAAGGAGGCTCATAGATGCAGCGTCAGCGGGAGCAAGTGCATCATCATCAGGAATAAAATCGCCAAGATGAGAATCCTCCTCTTCACCGATAGGTGTTTCAAGCGAAACAGGCTCCTGCGCAACTCTCAGTATCTCTCTTACCTTATCGGTAGGCATTTCAAGAAACTCAGCTATTTCCTCCGGAGTCGGCTCTTTACCGTTCTGATGAAGCAGCTGGCTGTTCGCCTTTTTTACCTTATTGATTGTTTCAACCATATGAACAGGAATTCTTATGGTTCTTGCCTGATCTGCAATAGCACGGGTAATAGCTTGTCTTATCCACCAGGTTGCATAGGTAGAAAATTTAAAGCCCTTTGAATAATCAAACTTATCAACAGCCTTGATAAGACCCATATTTCCCTCCTGAATTAAATCAAGAAACTGCATACCGCGGCCAACATATCTTTTGGCAATACTGACTACAAGACGAAGATTTGCCTCTGCAAGTCTTTTCTTGGCAACCTCATCATCATCGGCTATACGAATAGCATATTCTATTTCTTCCTCAGGAGTAAGAAGCGGTACTCTTCCTATTTCCTTAAGATAAACCTTAACCGGATCATCCATTGCAGCATTATCATTCGTTGCAACCGTATCTGCCGCATCGGTATCCTTAGGCAAATCAACCTCAAGGGTAATTCCGTCCAATGCTTCAGCAGAAAAGTCATCCACAATGCTTATGTTTGAGCCGTCAATCATATCATTTAATTTTTCAAGCTCATCAACATCAAGATCCAGTTCAACAATAAGATTATCTATTTCCTGCGCAGTAAGATGACCTACTGCCTTTCCTTTATCAACAAGCTTTTTAAATGCGTTGTTTTTCTTTTCCTCTGAAACATGCTGGGTTGGGGTAAGATTAATTTTCTCCATAATATTCTCCTTTTTATGTATTTCCAAAAGCTTTTCTGAATTCATCGTCATTCATTTCGGAAACAGTTTTGCTGTTTTTTTTGTTATACTCTTCCGAAATAACTTTCAGACAATCAGAAAATTCTTCTTTGGAATTTGCACTTTCTTTTCCTCTTGCAATGATGCCCGAATATCTGCCGCATTCATCGGCTGTCAACTTATCACCGAAATTGGTTATATCGGTATCTGCACCATTTGATATATTTTCACAGATAAGACCAAAAAGCTTTCTCATAAAGCCGGAGGTTAAATAATCTGCTGAAAAATCACCGATTGCTTTTAAACAATCAGGATATTTTACAAGCAGATAAATCATTCTTTCCTCTGCCTTGAATTTTTTAGCAGACTCCCCGTTTTCATAAGAAATCCTGGCATTCTGCCTTATACTGTCATTCACTATTTTTTTATAATTTGACCTTTTCTCGGCTCTGCTTCTTCTGCTCATATAGGTATCAAGCTGAGCATTAAAGGTTCTTTTTTCAATGCCAAGCTCATCCGAAAGACGGGATACATATAAATCTCTTTCAACAGGCGAAGTATCGGCAATGATTTTTATAACATCATTTACAAAATCCACTTTACCCTGAGTCAGGTTTAAATTATATTTCTTTCTTAAATCAAGAATTTTAAATTCAAGATCACTTGCTGCGCCTTCAAGCATACCGCCGAATTTCTCAGCCCCCACTGTTTTGATTATCTCATCGGGGTCTTTTCCATATTGAAGAACGGGAACTCTGATTTTTATATCGGTTTGCTTAAACATCTGAATTGCTTTGTTCAGTGCTTTCTGCCCCGCTTCATCAGCATCATACGCCAGAACAACCTCGTTTGCATATCTGCATATCAGACGCACCTGTTCATTTGTTAACGCTGTTCCGCAGCCTGCAACAGCATTGGTAAAGCCTGCCTGGTGCATTGAAATAACATCCATATAGCCTTCGCAAAGGATAATACTGTTTTTGCCGCTGTCTTTTGCAAAGTTAAGCCCGAATACCTCATTTGTTTTTTTATAGGCAAGCGTATCATTGGTATTGATATATTTAGGCTTGCTGTCGTCAAGGACTCTTCCGCCGAAGGCAATAACATTTCCTCTGACATCAATTATCGGTGTCATCACACGATTTCTGAAATAATCATAATAGCTGCCCTTGCTGCTCCTGCGAGCCAGACCTGCCTCAACCATTTCGGGGAGCGTAAAGCCCTGCGATTTAAGATATTTTATAAGTGAATCCCATGAATCGGGAGCATAGCCCAAGCCGAATTTGGTTATACTTTTTTTAGTTAAACCTCTGTTTAAATAATAGCTCAGTGCCGTTTTTCCGTTTTCGGAAAGCAATGAAGAATGGAAAAACTTTGCTGCTGTCCTGTTTGCTTCCAGAACTCTTCTTCTGCGCTTGGAGAGGCTGTCGTCATATCCATCGGCAGGCATCTGCATTCCTGCTCTTTCAGCAAGAGATTTTACGGCATCCATATAATCAAGATTTTCTATTTTCCTTATAAATCCAACCGCATCTCCGCCTGCGCCGCAGCCAAAACAATAAAAAGACTGCGTTTCCGGATAAACCGTAAATGATGGGGTTTTCTCGTTGTGAAACGGACACAAGCCAACCAAGGTTGATCCTCTGCGTTTCAGCGAAACATAAGTTGAAATTATATCTTCGATATCTGTTTTAAATTTTAATTCCTGTAAAAAAGAATCATTTAAAGGCACAATTTCAACTCCTTTACCAACTTAAAATAGTAATCATAATAAACAGCCTGTCCCATTCAGCAAAAAAAATGTATTTTTTCCTGTTCTCTGATAATTTTATCCAAAATAATGCCTTTTTATTACAACACTTATTATTTATACGCAATATAGTGCATAATTCCTTTATTTATATTAAAATTTTTATCTTGACTAAATAATTCATACAGTTTATCATCAAAAAGAGGTGTTATTAATGATATATATGTTTATTTCAGCAGTTATAGCTTTAATCATTATTTTTTGTTATTATCAGAATAATAAAATAGATATAACCGAATACCGAATTGAAAGTGATAAAATAAAAAGCAGCTTAACAATTGCTCAGCTTTCAGATATGCACTCAAAGCCATTTAAAAAGGTTATTGAAAAATTGAAAGCAATTAAGCCGGATGTAATTATGATTACAGGCGATTTTATTAACGATCACGGCAAAAACAAAGAGAAAATGTTTGAAATAGGAAAAGAGCTTTTAAGCCTTTCCCCTGTTTATTACATTACAGGAAACCACGAACGAAGACTGGATTATTTTGATGTTTTGATGAAGGAATTAAGCGATTTAGGATTTACGGTTCTGCTCAATGATATTTCCGAAGAAATAATAAACGGAAACCGAATAACCGTTTTAGGACTTGATGAAAATCAGGCCAGCTTTGAAGATTATAAGGCACGAAAAAAAGGCACTTTCGTTTATAAGAATATGCAGCCATATTTTGATAAGCTTGAAAAAAGCAACGGATTTAAGATTGTTTTAAGCCATTTTCCCGAAAACTTTGAAACTGTAAAAGAAAACAATTATTCCCAATACAATTTTGACCTTCAGCTTTCAGGACACGCACACGGCGGGCAGTTTATTTTACCGTTTATCGGACCTGTATTCAGCCCCGGACAAGGTCTGTTCCCGAAATATGCACGCGGCAGCTTTGGAGAAAAGCCACGGCTTATAATCAGCAGAGGACTCGGAAATTCGGAATTTCCGCTGAGATTATTCAATCATCCCGAAATCAATATAATAAAACTGACTAAACCACAGGAATAATCCTGTGGTTTTTATAAATTATACTTTTGCGAATTTCTCGCCTACCTCATTTAACATATATACACCGTTACTTAAATCAGTTAACTTATTCTGCAGCGCTGCTACCTTTTCCTGCTTTAATGAAAAGGTAATTGCAACATTATCCGAAAATGCAGTGTTTTCTACATTTGCATCAAAATCGGAAAGCAAAATATTCATTCTTTCATAAAAGCTGTATTCCACCGAAACAGTTAATATCTTGCAGGGTGCCATTGTAATTATATTCCCTGCTTCAACAGCTATTTTAGAGCCATGAGAATATGCTCTTACCAGACCGCCGGCACCAAGAAGTGTTCCGCCGAAATAACGGGTTACAACAACACAAACATCAACCAGATGATTCTTTAAAATCACATCAAGAACCGGCACACCCGCTGTTCCTGACGGTTCGCCGTCATCACTGTAGCGCTGAATATTATTATCCTTCAAAGCATAGGCATAAACGTTGTGCGTTGCATCCCAATGCTTTGATTTAATACGATTGATGAAAGAAACAGCTTCCTCCTGTGTTTTAACAGGCTTTACATAGCCGATAAACTTTGATTTTTTTTCAATAAATTCATCAGAATTTTCAAATTCAACTGTTTTGTATTCTTTCATAGTTAACCTCAGAATTTTAATATAAAAAAACAAAAAAGGCAACGATTTCGTTGCCTTAATCATTTTGATTAGTTCTTTTTGCCATATCTTCTGTTGAATCTGTCTACACGACCGCCTGTATCAACAAGCTTCTGCTTACCTGTATAGAATGGATGACACTTTGAACAGATATCAACTTTGAGCTCGCTCTTAGTGCTTTTCGTTTCATAAGTTGCGCCACAAGCACATTTTACGGTGCAAGTTTCATAGTTTGGATGAATTCCGTCTTTCATTGTTTTCACCTCTTTACGATAATATCATAACATTTGGAATAATAACACAAACAAAGTAAAAATGCAAGTGTTTTTTTTAAATTATTTATAACGGCATACTTTTCCAAGCTTAAATGAATACAAAACAGCTTCTTTAACATTTTTACGAAGTGCTTTTGAAACAGCCTTTTTATAAAATGCAATCTGATTATGATACATTGAAAGAAGCTGCTTTTCCGTTTTAACCCTGTCTGTTTTATAATCAACAAGCACAAGCTCACCGTTTTCTTCAAACACGCAGTCTGAAATACCCTGAACTAAAATTTTTTCATCACTGTCTATCTCTTCAATATCACTTAGCCTAACAAAGGAAGAAACCTTAAATTCTCTGTACAGCTTATCCGAATTAAACATTCTTTGAGCAAACTCGGAATGAAACAGTGCTGACAATTCTTCCCTGTTCAAGCTTTTTGCCTGCTCTTCAGTAAGATACGCCTTGCTCTGAAGTCTTGAAATTTCATCTTCAAGATTATCTTTTGCCCTCTTATAATCGCAATACTGCATAAAACTGTGCATTGCTGTTCCTTTTTCGCTTGGGCTTAATCCTTCATCATTCATAAAAGCAGGCTTGCCTGACGCAAAATAATCAAAGCCCTTAACACTGTCATCAAGACTTGATGCAGTCCTTTTAGCAGCCATTGAAGATATCTTCAGATTGTCATATTCAAAGGAAAGTTTTTGTGCTATTTCGGAAACCATTTCAAAATCGGCCTCAGCCCTTTCGGCAGTTTCAGTCTCTTCGATTTCTTCTACAGCATCAATAATCTCTATATCAAGCGGAAAATCCGCAGCAACCGTTTTAATATCAATATCCGCATAATCCCTGAGCTTTTTACCATTCTGATGCGTTAATGCACTTAAAAGAATAATTTCCGCATCACTCTTGATATTTTTGCAAAGATAAGGAGAAATTCTGCCATCAGATATTTTAACCGAAAGCGAAGAAATCTTTGAAGCTATATCTTCAGCAGTAATAAAAGTGATAAACTGCTCTTTTGCTCTGGTTAATGCAACATAGAGCACCCGAAGATTTTCACTGATCAGAGCAACCTTATTTTTTTCTTTCAATACTGCATAAGGAATCGTATTATAATTATAAAGCATTTCTTCATTATGCATCTTTAATCCTAAGCCCAATGCGGAATTAAGAAGCAGCTTATCCGATAAATCAAGCAGATTATATCTTCTGGAAGCACCTGCAAGAATTACAACAGGAAATTCCAGACCCTTTGAATGATGAATGCTCATTATTGAAACTGCATTTTCAGCAGCAGGATTAAGCACTGCACTGTCTATTCCGCTTTCACTTTCCTCAACCTTATCAATCAGGCGCATAAATGCCGTTAAACCAACACTGTTTGAATGATCAAAGGCAGCAGCAAAATCAATAAGCTTTGCAATATTTCTGCATCTCTGCTCACCATTTCCGAGAGCATTTACAAAAGCATAAACAGATTTATATTCACAGATATATCTGATAAACGCCGAAACAGCCATTGTTACAGATATTTTTCCCAGCATATCAATTTCTTCAAGAAAAGCAAGGACCTTTTCAGATTTTGAATTGACGATACTTGTATACAGATTTGTTTTAGAGCCTTCATTTTCGGTTTTTATTTCAGCCATTTCTTCTGCCGTAAAGCCATATAACGGCGACATCATAACAGACAGAAGCGGAATATCCTGCATAGGATTATCAATCACGCGAAGAAGAGAAAGCAGAATTTTAATTTCGTTGCTTTCAAATAAGTTGGAAGAATTATCTGCTATAACAGGAATACCGAATGATGTTAAAACCTCATTATACGCATGAATATGATTTTTTACAGATCTTAAAAGTATTGCAAAATCGCCGTATCTGATTGGTCTGTAGCTTTCACCGTCTTTTACCAGCTCACCGCTCTTTACCTTATTCAGAATTGTTTTAGCAATATATATTGCTTCGTTATTATCGAAAGCATCGCCTTTTGTATTATTTAATATTTTAACTTGTGCTGACGGAATATCACTATCCGTATATGATGCACCATAATTCAGAAACTCATCTTCATTGTAATCAATTTCTCCGACTTTTTCGTTCATAAAAGCGGAAAAAATATAGTTTACATACTTGCATATATTTTCTCTTGAACGGAAGTTTTTGTCCAGAATAATTTTTGAATGTTCAGAATGGTTATTTTCATCATAATAATCATACTTATTTCTTTTTTCAATAAAAATCTGCGGCATAGCAAGCCTGAAGCGATAAATGCTTTGCTTAACATCGCCAACCATAAAGCAATTCTTACCATTTGAAAGCATTTGATAAATCAAATCCTGTGCTTCATTTGTATCCTGATACTCATCAACAAGAATTTCATAAAAATTATTCTGCAGGTCCTCGGCAAGCTCTGATTTTGTTATACTACCATTTGCATCAACATTGGTTAAAAGATTTATTGCAAAATGCTCTATGTCGGAAAAAGAATAACCGTTTCTTTCATGTTTAATGGAAAGAAGCTCATCATCATAAGCTTGAATAACCTCACAAAGCTTTCTAAGCAAAGGGTAAAGCGCCTTCATATCCTCAGTAAAATCTTCCTCCATAGCGCAGAACAAGGCGGGTAGTTCCTTGTTTACAATGCTTTTATAAATATCACGCCTTAAGGATATTTCTTCTTTTACAGGAGATATATAATTCCTTTTATTTGCAAGCCGAGGAAAACTGACACCTTTAAAGGCAAGTATAATTTCATCCCAGCCGTTATCTGTACTTGCGAGCAGCTTATCAAATATACTTAAATCATCGGAAAGATTCTGAGAATATTTTTCAAACAGCTCATCAGCAGGATCAAGAAACTCAGTACATTTCAAAACAAGACTTTTACCATATTCAAGCGCAGATTTAACCTGTTCAATCAAATATGGATACCATACACTGTTCTTAAGTGATACATTCGGATTATAAAGCTCTGCCATATCGGAAAGCCACTTAATGGGAAATGGCTGTGCATAAATATAATTATGTATTTTTTTGATAGAAGAAACAAATGCCTTATCATCCTTTGGCTGAGATAAAAGGTCTGTAAGCTGCAAAAAAGCACTGCTGTTTTCAGCATAAAATCTGTCAAGCACAGCATCCAATGCTATATCCGAAAGAATGTTAAGCTCAGCCTGATCAAGAATTGAAAAATCCTGATTCATACCAAGATTAAAGAAATTTTCTTTAACAAGATTCAGGCAGAAAGAATCTACTGTGCAGATTTTTGCACAGGAAAGCAAGGACATTTGCCTTACAGCGTTAAGATCACCGGGATTTTCTTTTATAACATCTTCCAGCTTTGATGCTATTCTTGATTTCATTTCAGCAGCCGCTGCATTTGTAAAGGTAACAATAAGAAGCCGGTCAACATTAACCGGATTTTCCGTGTCTGTAATTATCTGTTTAACCCTTTCAACAAGAACAGCAGTTTTTCCTGAACCTGCCGCTGCAGAAACAAGTATATTTGCATTTCTTGCATTTATTGCATTACTTTGCTGTTTTGTCCAATTCGGCAAGTTCATTCCTCCTTTAATATTTCTAAAACCTCTTCATCTTTAAGCGCATCTATTTCTCTGTTTTTAATACTTCTTCTGTTTGCACAAACAGAAGCGTAGTCGCAAAATTCACAGGTTTTATCATGATTTTTGCCATGAATAGGATTTTGCTCTATATTACCGGACTGAAGATTATTTCCCATTTGTGCAATGAGATTTTCAACCTTTTTTCCGATTCTTCCAAGTTCCTCCAATGAAGCAAAACATCCCGAAAGCCCATTTTTTGTGGCTTTGACAGGGATATATTTTCCTTTCAGCTCCTTTTCCATTGAAGAAAGAATATCGTGGCTCTCATCATAAAGAACCAAGCCTTTCATTTTAAATTCCTTATTTTCTTCATTTACCAGCTTGTCTTTTTCTAAATTTCTTTCCGTTGATAAAACCGACCTTGCAGCGTGCATATAAAGCACACCTGCAGGAATACCGCTGAATTCACTGCTTTTATCATTACATAAGGTAAATAAATACACAAACATCTGCAGATTAAGACCATAAACAATATCGGAAAGTGAAAACTTTTTATTGCCTGATTTGTAATCAATCACCCTTACATATCGGTTTCCGTTTTCTTCAAGAATATCAACACGGTCAACCTCGCCTCTGATCTGAACGGTTCCCCCGCTTTGAAGATCAATCACTGTAGGTTTTACATCACCATCTTTATCAATATTCAGTTCAAAAGCTTTTGCACTGAATGCACTTTGAGAAAATTCAGCAGCAAGCCTTAAAACAACACTGTAAAGCATTTTGGAAAGCCTTAAAAACTGATATGTGAAACGAGCGGAAAATTCTTCACTGTTTCCCATTTCATTTTTCAAATAACAGCGAAGATATTTATCTACTATAAGCCTTATTTCGCTTTCACTCATTTTACCGAGGCTTTCGGAACCAACTTCGCCAATAAGCTTTTCAAGCACATAATGAATAACCGTACCTGTTCTCATCGCATCCATTTCCGCTTTTTGACGCGGCTTTGCCATAAGACCGAATTTGCAGAAATATCTGAAACGGCAGTTAAAGAAATCTTCCAGCCTTGAAGCAGATAAATACATATCCTTTCCAAAAAGCTTTGTTGATAATACACTGTCCTCTATCTTTATGTCGTCATTTTCACAAAGATTTCTGACAGAATCAAATCGAACATCCTTTTTAAAATATGCCTTCAGGCTTTCCGAAAACACCGAATAATCATTGAATCTTTCAGCCATAAGCTCGAATGCTGCTGATTTGCTTTCAATCAAATCCATATCGGGAATATCCGTATACCTGATTTCTTTGATATTCGGAAAAAGCTTCTTAAGAGAGGTTACGATAATAGACGGAGTTGGATTTTTTCCGTTTCCAAGATAAGTAACCGTAAGCTTTTCACTTGCAGCACTTACTGCCATATAGGCAAAATAGCGTTCCTGCAAATTAAGCGTTTCACCAAATGAATACAGCTCAAGAGCATTGTTGCTTAAAATTATTCTGTCATTTTCGGACAATAAACCGCCGCTTGTAACCGCCTGCGGAAACTCGCCTTCATTTGCTCCGAGAATATATACCGATTTGGGGTTATCAGCTCTCATTCTGTCTGCCTGACCGAACTGAACATTATCAAGACCCTGAGGCAACACACCCAAATCCTCACAGGAAATCATTATGTTAAACAGGGAAAGATAGTCTTTAACCGAAATCTCTTCATTTTGAAGGACAACAGCAAGCTGATTAAGAATATTCATTAAAATATCCCATACTCTTCCCTGCTCTTCAGCAAGTATGCTTTTTCCATATGAAGAAAGAGCTTCAGCAATCTCCTTCAGATGTTTATTAACATGAAAGGCAATTAAGCAATTATATATTGCTGCACCGATATCTTTGGCGTTTTCGGCTTTCACGGCATTTTTAAAATGATTCAGCTTTTCAAAAAGATATGTTCTTGACACATTGATTTTATCAAGCTTCTTCCTGTCCTCTTCTGTTATTTCGGAAGCAAAGCCTTTTGTGGAAGCTTCAAAAGAACTGCTCCATTTTTTAACACCATTTATGTTCCAAAGATAAATATAGTTTTCAAGATTGCTTATACTTTTGGAATCCAGATCCGTTAAGCCTGTTTTTGCAAGACTTAAAATATCCTCTGATTTAAAGGAATAAACAGCCGTTCGCAACAGATACTGAACAAATACCATTAAAGGCTGGGTATTCACCGGCTGGCGTTCATCATCATAATAAGGAATCTGATACTTTCTGAACGCATAAACAATCTCATTTGCGTACAGATTTGAATCTCTGCAGATAACGGCAATATCCTTTGCCTTTTGTCCGTTTCTTAATTCCTTTTTTATCTGAAGTGCTATGTAATCACATTCATCGGAAATGTTTTTTGCCGAATAGATTTCAACGGCATCGCTGTTATCAGTAAACTGATAGCTGTTCGCTGAAAACAGATGCTTTTCACAGCAACGAAGAGCATTGTTAACAGTTCTGTAATTCTCATCAAGATTAACAATATCCACAGCAATTTTATTTCTTTCAGCTATGAACTTCAGTGTTTCCGCATTTCTGTTTACATAAGAAAAAAGATTATATTTATCCCTGCAACCAAAAGAATCCGTTGCAAGAGTGACGGTTACATACTTTGCATTGGTAATGATAAGCTCAAGAATTTTATATTCATTGGCAACAAAGCCGTTAAAGCCGTCTATGAAAACACAGCGGCTTTTAAAATAATCTGTATCAGCAAGCTTTTTATAAAGCCTTGAAAGCTCATCCGAAGCATCATAATACTCATCTTTTAACAAACTGTCATAAGCATTTATTATTTTGCTCATATCAATAAGCTTTAAGGAAAGAATTTCCCTGTCTACCTTTTCGGAAACAGAAGAAAGATTATCTGCACTGATATCACAGGATTTCATTTCATCATAAATTTTAACCATAGCGGTTATAAAGGATGAGGAGTTAATCTTCTTATTAAACACTTTCAGTTCTTCACTGACAATATCAATCGCTTTTTTCATTAAAACAGCTTTTGTGCCTTTTGAAATAACCGGAAGCTCATCTCCTCCGTAAAGCCTTGATGCCTCATTGCAAAGACGGGAAAAAGAAGAATTTTCCACTTTATTTATTCCGCTTTCTCCAAGTGAGGAAAGCAATCTGCGTTCGGCAGTAAAATTATACTGCTCAGGTGTTATGAGCAGTATATTTTCTTCTCCGCTTTTTACAAGCTTTTCAATCTCTTTAAAGCAGTATTCAGTTTTCCCATAGCCCGAACGGCCAAAAACAAAACGAAGCATATTACACCTTAATCAAAATTTTTCAAATCAAGCTTATCAAATGAAGACAGAAATTCTTTTAATTCCTTTGCAATTTTTTCTGAAACACCGGCATTATCATTCTCAAGATTAAGCGGAAGTATCGGATCATGAACAGAAAGGCGAAGCAAAAACCATCCTCCGTCTACATTGATTCTAACGCCCTCATAATTTTCTTTTTCAACCTGCCAGCCTTCTCTTTTTTCAGCATATTCCGTTAACTGAGCAATAACCATTTCGCCGTATTCCTTAAAATCATCAAGTAATATCGGCACTCTGATTTCCATACTTTCGGCAGGCTCCTTGAGATTCTTAATCAAATCATCAATGGATTTTCCCTGTTTATTAAGTTTTGCAAGGAGAATAACAATTTTTGTTGCAAGAAAAGCACCATCATCAAGAAAATAATTCTCTTTAAGTGCCGCATGACCGCTTGTTTCAATAGCTAACGGAGAATTCACACCTGCATGATTGAGGTCTATTGATTTGTCAATTACATTTTTATATCCACGCTTAAAGCGAAGCTGTTTCCCGCCTAACTCCTCTTCAATAAATGCTCTTAACCCATCTGAAGTAAGACTATCTGTAACAACTGTTCCGCCGTTATTGCCATCAAGAGCAATCACGGAAGCAAGTGCAACAAGGCGGTTTCTGTTTATTTCCTCTCCGCTTGAGCTTACACAGCCCATTCTGTCTACATCAGTATCAAAGATAAGTCCGAAATCAGAATTTGATTTTTTAACCATTTCACAGGCAGAAGCAATCGCCTCCTTATTTTCAGGATTCGGAATATGATTCGGAAACATTCCGTTCGGCTCCAAAAACTGGCTTGCACTTATATCTGCACCTAAAGGTTTTAAAACCTTTTCAGCATAAAATCCACCAACTCCATTGCCCGCATCGACAGAAATTTTAAGATTTTCAAGAGGTTTTTCTCCATCCGCCGCCTCATCTATAATCCTGTTTTTCAGATGTTCACAGTAAACTGTCATAAAATCATAGTTTATAACACTTCCCTCTTTGCTTCCGGGTTCTGCAGAATAAGCAATATGAAGAATATCCTTAACATCGCTTCCTTCAAGACCACCGTTTTTTGTAAAAAATTTAAGTCCGTTTCTCTGATAAGGATGATGAGAAGCCGTTATTTCCAGTGAAGCATCCGCTTTAATATCCAGAACAATGGACATAAACATTGCAGGCGTTGAAGAGAGACCGCAATCATAAACGGTAACACCCTCCGATGTAAAAGCCTTTACGGCAGCTTTTTTTATTCTGTCTGCCGATATTCTTGAATCATGACCTACTGCAATTTTTAAATCTTCTTTATTCTCTTTTTTTCTGAGCCAGATAACAAAGGCAGTGCATATTTTTTCAACAACCTCATCTGTCAATTCAATTTCTTCTGTATCGGTTTTAACGGCAACACCTCTTATATCCGTACCGCTCTTTAATTTCATCAATTTATCTTCTGTAATCATCTGCATTAATTAATCCCTCACTAACTGCTTTATCATAAGCTTCAATTAAAAACTGATACATCGGTGATGAAACATCAAGCATATGCCTTAATTCATCAATCAATTTTTCCGAAGCAATATTTTTTAAATCCGAATTCCAACGCACAAATTCCATATTTTTTGCATTAAGATACTGCTTTAACGCCTCAGGAGCATCCGGCACCTTATCTTTTTTATAATAGTCACGCGTTCCATAAATTAAGCCGGCATCTTCTGTTGCCTTTACAGCTTCAAGCCATCTTTCAGGCTCTTCAAGAATTTTTTGCCTTACCACATCAAATTGTGACGGCTTATGTGTCCACATTCCCAAGCCGAAAGCATATCCTGCAGGCAAAAATTCAAACCAATAAAAAGGAGCAAAAGGATAAGCAACCTTATTTCTTCTCAGCATAAGCCAAAGATTTTCACGATAGAGCATCTTACTTTTTGTTCGTCTTGTATCCCTTCTGATTCTTGAAACGGAGTAAACGGGATTCAAATCGGATAGCGGATCAAGTTCGCTCATCAAATCTGATAAATCCAGCACAATCTGCCTCATCGGAATGGTTGCGCCCTGTTTTAATTCCTCTTTATGCTCCTCATAAAATTCTTTAGAATCATTAAACCTGTTTATAGATAAAAGCTCTACAATTTCAGGCTTTATTCCACTGTAGTTATACATTATTTCAACAATCCTTTTTCTAACATTTTCTGCGCCGCAAGCATGGCACACAGCTTTGCACTATGAAAATTCAAGCCACCCTGTATCCACGCATAATACGGCTCTCTGATCGGAGCATCTGCCGATAATTCTATAGATGAGCCAAGTGTAAATGCACCTGCCGCCATAACCACCTTGCTGTCATATCCCGGCATATCCCATGGTTCGGGGGAAAGATAACTGTCTATCGGGCTTCCGCTCTGGATACCCTGACAAAAAGCAACAAGGCTCTCAGGATTTTCAAGCCCTAAGGACTGAACAATATCCCCTCTTTCAGCATCAAAGGCAGGAGTTGTATCATAACCGAAATCATCAAACATCGCAGAAATATATACAACACTTTTCAATGCCTCTCCAACAGTATGCGGTGCATAAAAAAGCCCCATATAAAGCTCTCTGTTATGGCCAAGCGTTGCTCCCACCTCTCTTCCGAGACCGGGAGTAGTCAAACGGTATGCACACTTTTCAACTAAATCTTTTCGTCCTGCAATATAGCCGCCCGTTGTTGCAATTCCACCGCCTGCATTTTTTATAAGAGAGCCTGCAATTAAATCAGCACCTACATCGGTAGGCTCCTGCTTCTGTACAAATTCGCCATAGCAGTTATCAACCATAACAATAACATTGGGATTCTTCTTTTTAACGATTTTAACAACCTTTTCGATTTCCTCAATTAGAAGACTCGGACGAAGTTCATAACCTCTGCTTCTCTGAATATAAACCATAGTTACACAATCGTCAACAGCCTTTTCTATTGCCTCATAATCCGGTCTTTCATTTTTCAGAGGAACTTCATCATAAACGATGCCGAAATCCTTTAAAGAGCCCATTCCGCTGCCGGAAATGCCAATAACATTATGTATTGTATCATAAGGTGTTCCCGTAACGGCAAGCATTTTATCCCCCGGACGAAGAACGCCGAATAAAGCAGTTGCAAGAGTATGCGTTCCGCAGGTAAAATTATGGCGCACAAGTGCATCCTCTGCTCCGAATATTTTTGCCCATACCTTGTCCAATGTATCTCTGCCTCTGTCATCATAGCCATAGCCGGTGCTTGAAACAAAATGCGATTCGGAAATACCGAATTCAATAAAAGCAGATTGCACTTTAAATTGATTATATTCTGCAACTTCCTCTATTTTTTCAAATTGAGATCTGCATTTTTTTATTGCCCTGTCTGAAGCACTTAAAATCTTTTTATCTATATTAAAAAAAGGATTCATTTATATATTCTCCATTTTCCTGTATTTTCAAATCCAAGCTTTTTATAAAAACCTTCGTTTCTTTCATTTTCACGCATTAAATAAACATTTCCGCCGAAATCACAGCACATCGCGGAAACAAGTGCTGAACCATAACCCATTTTTCTGAATTCCGGCTTCGTCTGCACGCCCGTTAAAATCGCATAATTCTTGTAAATTGACGAAAAAATTGCCGAGGAAATAATTTCATCATTGATATTAAGTGTTACTGCTTTGGCGGCATTATGCCTGATTCTATGATTTATATCAACATACCATGCTTCAAAATTGCTTTCGCCGTAATCAATAAAGTTATATAAATCAAAAAGCGGAGGATAATCATCAATTTTTATGTATGGCATTGAAAGCTCAATGCTTTTATTTGATTTCATAACCATTCCGCTTTCATAATCGTCAGAAACAATTAGTTTTTCATCACATAAAACAGATGAAAAGCCTATCACGGAAAGAAATTCCGTAATTTCATTTTTATTTGCCTTATCTGAAAACGAAACCGTTGCATCATAATCAAGATAAGAAATGATTGCTGTTATATTTTCACTTTCGTCTGTTTGCCGATAAAAGCGTACAAATGGATATTTACAGCCATACGCATCCAATAATGATAAAATACGAACAGAATAAATATCCAATAAATTAAAGCCGCAAATTTGTGATTTTTCTTCAATTAATTCAATCATATATTTTAGGTAAAAATGCCTTTAATAAATTCCTTGTTTCTTCAATATCGCTCTTTTTAACAACACTTGTGCCTGAATGAATATATCTGCAGGGCAGCGAAACTGCAATTACTTTGCTTCCCTTTCCGCTGGTCTGAATAGCACCTGCATCATTTCCGCCTGCAATAGCAGTTTTTGTTTGAATTTTAATATTTTCCTCTTTTGCGGTTTCAAAAGCCAGATTATACAGTGCCTTATTATAAACTGTTCTGCCGTCCATAAAAGAAACAACAGGACCGCTTCCAAGTACACAACAGCGTTCTCCGCCCGATACACCGCATAAATCCGCAGCAGTTGTTGCTTCAAGCACAACCGAAACATCACTCTGAACCTGATATGATGTGCAGGCAGAGCCTCTTAAGCCAACCTCTTCCTGCACATTAAAACAAAAATAAGTGTCATATTCCAAATCGGATTTTATAAGCTCTATCATAAGCAAACAACCGATTCTGTCATCAAGGGCTTTGGATTTAATAAATCCGTTTCCGAATTCCGAATAATCCGAAGAAAAATATGCAAAATCTCCAAGAGAAACATATTTTTCGGTTTCCTCTTTGCTTTTTGCTCCGATATCAATATAAAGCTTTGAAAAATCAGGAACGGTTTTCTTTTCTTCATCAGATAAAAGATGAACTGCTTTTGCACCGATAACGCCTTTTATATTTCCGATTTGTACAACTCTGTCTATAACAACTCTCGGATCTATTCCTCCCACGGGATGAAACTTAAGATATCCGTCTTCAGTAATATGCGTTATTATAAATCCAACCTCATCCATATGAGCAGAAAGCATAACCTTCTTTGATGGAACAGCTTTTCCTTTTTTGAATGCGATTATTGAGCCAAGTGCATCAACACTGTACTTGCAGTAATCTTTTATTTCATTAATTATGAAATCACAAACTCTTCTTTCATCACCCGAAGCTCCGTTTAACAGGCACAACTCCTTAAGCATTTTCAGCACCTGCCTTTCTTTTAGCATAAGCAACAATCAAATCCGACACACTTTCAATGTCATTTATATCAACTACCTCAACCGGGCTGTGCATATATTTAAGCGGAATTGAAATAAGTCCGCATCGGATACCGCTTTCGGAAATGGAAATAACATCAGCATTTGTTCCTGTTCTGCCATTCATAACCTCAAGCTGGTATTTAATATTATTCTCTTTTGCAGCCTCTATCAATCCATCACAAATACTTTTATTTAAAACAGGAGAAATTCCAATCATAGCACCCTTGCCGATTTCGCCGCTTTCATCCTTATCACAGCCGGGAGTATAGCCAAATGAAACATCAACTGCTATAGCCTCATCTGCAGCTCTGCCATATGGTCCTGTTTTTGCACCTCTTGTACCTAATTCCTCCTGCGTAGAAAGAAGAACCGTTACTTTAATCGGAAGCTTCTTAAGCGCATCAAGCGCTAAAATTAAAGATGCAACGCCTGCTCTGTCATCAAGACAGTTTGAAGAAATCTGATTATTCAAAAGCTGAGTAAACTGTCTTTTAAAAGTAATTTTACTTCCGAGAGGAACAAGCCGTTCAGCAGCTTCCTTATCAAGTCCGATATCAACGGAAACATCACTGATTTCCGGAACTTTTTTTTCATCAGAGGCTTTTTGAAGATGCGGGGGAAGTGTTGAAATTATACCATTTAAAACTTCATTTCCCCAAACGGTTACCTCAGAACCCAAAAGCATTCTTTTATCAACTCCACCGCAGGCTGCCACCTTTAAAAAGCCATCACCGGAAACGGAAGTAACCGTCAATCCGATTTCATCAATATGAGCATCAAGAAGAATATGATATCCTTCTCCGAATGTGCATATAACATTATTTACTGCATCCGTTTCAACCTTACCGTAAGAAGAAAGAATATCTTTAAGCATTGACATTATCTTCTCTTCTTCTCCTCCGACAGCAGGAACAGACACTAATTTTTTTATAAGATCAAAAGTTTTCATTATTTACCAAATCCATTAACTAATTCTTTAAATTTTCTTCCCCTGTATTCAAAGGTCTTAAATTGATCAAACGCAGGACACGCAGGGCAAAGAGAAACGATATCTCCGCTTTCCGCACAATCTTTTGCAATCTTCAATGCCTCTTCCAGGGTTTCTGCTTTCATAATTTTAATATCGCTGTTTTCATAATTTTTATCGTTCGTTACAGCATCATAAATTCGGTCAGCAGTTGCACCGTTAAGAACAAGCAGCTTAACATATTTCAGAATGTAAGGCACCATTACACCGAAATCATTCCCCTTATCAGAGCCGCCGCAAATCATTATAATTTCACGATGAAATGCTTTTAAGCCGCTGATTACTCTTGACGGAGAGGTTGCGATAGAATCGTTGTAATACTTAACACCGTTAAATTCACGAACAAATTCAATTCTATGCTCAACACCGCCAAAAGTCTGTGCAATCTTTTTTATTGTTTCGGGCTTTACCATTCCCCAAACAGCAGTTATTGCCGTACAGTAATTTTCAACATTGTGCATACCCGGAATAACAATATCGTTTTTATTCATAACAAGTGTTTCCGTACCGTTATCATTATAAACAATATCGCCGTTTTCTTTCATATAAGCACCGTTTTTAACCGTATGCCGAATAGAAAATTCACTGAGCTTACCTCGAACATCAAACCGCATATCATGGTATACTCTGCCGCCGATTGAATAATCACAATCAGCATTTAAAATCGTTTTCTGATTGCTGCTCTGATAAATAAGAATATTTCTTTTTGCATCAACATATTCATCAAGACTTATATGATGATCGAGATGCGTACTTTCAATATTTGTTACAACCGCAACATCAGGTTTATTTACCATATTTCCCATCGTTAAAAGCTGGAATGAAGAAAGCTCAACAACAGCAATATCATTTTCGGTAATATGTTCAAGCTCAGGCATAAGCGCCTTTCCGATATTGCCGCCAAGAAAAACGGTGTTCCCCTCTGCTTCAAGCATTTTGGAAACGAGCGTTGTAGTTGTTGTTTTTCCGTTTGAACCTGTGACTGCAATGATTTTTGCAGGGCAAAGCCTGAAGAAAACCTCCATCTCGGTAGTAACCCTCTGCCCTCTTTCAATACATTCACCGATCCATTTATTCTGAAATGGCAGTATGCCGTGTGAGCGAAAAACCAAATCCATCTGAGGCAAAACATCAAGATAGTTTTCGCCTAAAGAAAAATGAACACCAAGCGCTTCAAGTTCCCTGCAAATTTCTTTACCGATGAATTCTTTATCTTTCCCATCACATGCATAAACTGAAACTCCATTTTCAGAAAGCCATTTTGCACAGGGTACATTTGCAACACCCATACCAACAAAGGCAACTCTTTTGCCCTTAAGACCTTCAAGAAATTCTTTAATTTCTTTATTCATAATAATACACTCCTTAATGGGCATAAAATGTGCCATTCTTAAAACTTTTAATATCAAAATCTTCCATATGCTTTTCCAGTTCATTCTGGAATGAAAGCCTGATATCTCCGATATTTTCTTTCGGAATCGGAATATTACACTTCAAAACATAATTTGCAATAATCTGCTGGCACTTTGTTTTAGCATTTCCGAGGAAATAGCATTTTCCCGTTTCAGGTTCAGTAATTGCAAGTGCAATCTTTATTTGTTCTTTTTTTCCAAGAGGGGTAATCATTTTTGAAACAGCTATCGCTTCCTCCTCAGCCTTATCGGTTACAAAGCAAATAACTGCATTGCCTTTTCTTTTAAGATTGTGAACAGTAATATCTTGAATAACGACATCTATGTACGCAAGAATATCGCTTCTTGAAAGTGATTCTATTTCAGCAGCGTAGAAAAATTCCTTTTTAGTTGAAGCAGTAAAGGAAAAATCAAACTCATCAATCTCTATATCCGAATGCACTGCATATCCGCCATTGGCAAAATCATTCTGCATAGCTTTAACAAAAGCACTTTCATCCTTTTCTTCTCTTGATGTAACATAGGAGCCATAATCACTTAACTCATATTCAACAGCCTCAAGAAACTTATCACTTTTTGAATATTTGTTGTAATAAGAAAACAGCAGACAGAGATTTGCAATAATCAAAATATCGCAAAAATATCTGCATACCATATCAGCAGCACTGCTGAATTTTTCAACATAGGGCTGAGCTCCGATAAATAAAAATATAAAAATTACACTGAAAATGATTATCGTTTTCATTATTTTGTAAAGTCTTTTTTGTTTTTTTCTGAATTCTCTCATTTTACCATTTCCATAAATTCTTCTTCTGTTATTATTTCAATACCAAGTGCATTGGCTTTATCAAGCTTGCTTCCCGCCTCCTCGCCGGCAAGAACATAGCTTGTTTTTTTGGAAACACCGGATGATGTTTTTCCGCCGAAGGATTCAATTATCTTTGAAGCCTCAGCTCGTTTTAAGGTTGGCAGTGTACCCGTTAAAACAAAGGTTTTATTTTCAAAACGATTATCCTTAACAACATTTTTTGATTCCATATTGACGCCGTTTTCATCAAGACTTTTAATCAATTCCTTTGATTTTTCGTTATTGAAAAAATCAACAACACTTTCAGCCATAATATCTCCGAAGCCGTCAATCTGAAGAATATCATCAACAGATGCATGCATAAGCGCGTTCATATTTTTAAAATGATTTGCCAAAAGCGTTCCCGCCTTTGCTCCTATATGGCGTATACCCAAGCCGAATATAAGCTTGCCTAAATCATTTTTCTTGGAAGCCGTTATGGAATTGATTATATTATTTATGCTTTTCTCTTTAAAGCCCTCAAGATTTGCCGAATCAATTTTTTCAAAAGTTAATGCATAAATATCTTCTGTTTTTTCAATCAGACCGTTATCAACAAAGGTTTCAAGAATTGCCGGACCCAGACCCTCAATATCCATTGCATCTCTTGAGCAGAAATGAATAAGATTTCTTAAAAGCTGAGCCGGACAATCGGGGTTAATACATCGGATTGCAGCTTCATCATTTTCCTGCACAACGGAACTCTGACAGCTGGGACAAACCTTTGGGAATTCAAAAATCTCATTACTGTTATGCTCATTAACGCAAAGCACCTCAGGAATAATATCGCCTGCCTTGCGCACGGTAACGATATCGCCGATTGCAATACCCTTTTCCCTAATAAAATCGCTGTTGTGAAGCGTTGCCCTTGAAACTGTTGTTCCGGCAAGATGAACAGGCTCCAAAACGGCAGTCGGCGTTAAAACACCTGTTCTTCCAACGGCAATTTCAATATCAGTAATCTTTGTCTGCTTTTCTTCAGGCGGATACTTAAATGCCACAGCCCATTTCGGAAACTTGGAAGTTGAGCCAAGCTGATTTCGCATTTCAAAATCATCAACCTTGATAACTGCACCATCTATATCAAATTCAAGTCCGCCGCGTTCTTCACCGATTTTATCAATAACACGCAAAGATTCATCAATTGTATCAACCAATGTATAATCCGGAACCGTATGAAAGCCAAGCTTTTGAAGAAAATCAAGGCTTTCTTTATGAGAATGAAGCGTAACACCCTCAACACGCTGAATATTAAAAATAAAAATATCAAGACCTCTTGTTGCCGTTACCTCGCTGTCCTTCTGTCTGAGCGAACCGGCAGCGGCATTACGCGGATTTTTAAAGGGCTTTTCGCCTTTTAAAAGCTGCCTGTCTACTACCCGTTCAAAGCTTTTTTTAGGCATATACACCTCGCCGCGAACCTCAATAAACGGAATATCTTCGGTAAGCTTTAAAGGGACATTGCGTATAACCTTAATATTTCCGCTTACATCTTCGCCGACATTGCCGTCCCCTCTCGTTGAGCCTCTTACAAAAACACCGTTTTCATATTCAAGACTTACTGAAAGACCATCTATTTTCGGCTCAACACAATATTTTGGAAAATCAACAGCATTGTGAACTCTGCTGTCAAAATCATATATTTCTTCCTTAGAAAAGGCATCTTGCAGAGATTCCATTCTGACGCTATGAACAACACTGTCAAATGAATTATCCGCTTTTCCGCCTACCCGCTTCGTCGGAGAATCCTCCGTATCAAATTCAGGATACTGCTCTTCAAGCTTTTTAAGCTCTCTCATCATCATATCGTATTCATAATCGTCGATTTCAGGAGCGTCATCATTATAATATCTATCACTATGATATCTGAGTGTTTTGCGAAGTCCTTCAATTTTTTCTTTAATATTTTCCATAATCTTCACCAATTGCTTATTATAACAAATATAGATATTATCTTCAATAAATATATTAGTATTATTACAAATAAATTTATAATTATATAAAGTAAAGGCGAAAGCCTCAGCCATCGCCCTTTCATACCTCATCATATTTCAATAATTGTCGGTATATGATTTGCAAAAGGAATGTATTTGTGGATTAAATCTTCCGTTTTAAGCTTCATATATCCTGTTGTTGTGCCATCGCTGCAGCCATACCATCTGCCTGAAACTGCATCCTTATCCAAGATTATTCTAACCTTATTTTTTTCATCAAAAACACAGCTTAATACAGTTGCAGCACCAACCCTTGTTCCAAGCATATCAAAAAGCATTTCCGGAGATGCAAAGGAAACACGGGAAATCCCAAGAACACGGCTGAAATCCTTTGTAACAAACGGTTTATCATCAGTTGTTACAAACAGATAAAAATTGGTTTTCTGCCTGTTACAAAGAAACAAAGTTTTAACAATATTTGTATCAAGCTTTTTGCCTATTTCAATACAATCCTCCATAGTTATGGCTTCATCGGTATCAACACGCTCAAACGGAATTTCCAGCTTTTCCAAAGTATTGTAAACCTTTTTATGTAGCTCTGAATTAAAATCAACAGGTTTACTTGTTATTATTTCACTAACATTTATCATTTCTTAAATCCTTATTCTATATTGTTTCAAGCAACTCTTTGATTACAGCTGAAACCGCCTTTGGAAGTCTTGATTTTCCAAGGGCATTTCTTATTTCATCCCGTGTTTCCGCCTTATCAAAAGGCTTGTAAGCAATACTTTTCCTGAGTGTCCTTTCCTGCCAACGAGAAAGAAGGCGGATTAATTCATCCTTAATATTTTCCGTCTTCTTAAATTCAGCATTGGTAAGTTTAATTTCTATGTTGCTTTCTGCTGTAAAGTTATCAATTATGATTACAGCATTACCATTTTCATTCGTAATTTCATAATCATCGCAAATCAACTGATTCACACATAAATCTCTGAACACAAGGCGAAGCTTCCTGCTGTTCGGAATCACGCTTGTATCGCCGACAGGGCTGTTTGCAGTAAATTCCAACTGCCTCTTTTCTTCATCAAAAGATACATAAAATGCCGTTTTTGCATTATGATTCTCAAAATCCGTTTTGCCGTTATCCTCATAAAGAACAAAGCTGTTATTACCTGAATAAATCCAGATTTCAAGTTCTTCCGGATTACTGATATCATTTCCCTTGGATTTTGCAAACGGAATAACAGCGCCCTCTTTGGCGAGAACAGGCATACTGTTTAAATCTCTGTGAAGCGTAATCGTTTTATCTCCATTATAGCTTTGACCTGTAAAAATATCTGTCCATCTGCCTTTTGGAAGCCAAGCCTGAACCTCGCCGAAATTCGTCTTTTTATTCTGCTTTGAGGTAATCGGACAAACCATTAATTCAGAGCCGAACATATACTGATTTTTAAATTTATACGCATTTTCATAATCGGGATAAGAATAATACATTGGCTCGCAAAGCGCAATTCCATCCTTATGATTCCGATAATCCATGGTAAATATATAAGGGATCAGACTATGACGGAGATTAAGCCATTCCTTTGCATAGCTGTAAACCTCCGAGCGATATTTCCAAGGCTCTTTGCCAAGCAGTTCCGTTGCTGTTGAATGAAGGCGCATAATCGGAGAAAAAACGCCGAACTGAAGCCAACGGATATACAAATCATCATCCCTGTATCCCATATGATGCCCGCCGATGTCATGACTCCACCAAGTATAAGCAGCATTTGCAGCATTCACAGTAAAATAAGGCTGAAAATCAAATACTTTCCAGTTAATTGCCGTATCTCCCGAAAAACCAAGCGGATAACGATGAGAACCGATACCGCCGTATCTTGATAAAATAAGAGGAATATCCCCATTTTCGGCATTATCAAGGTAATGATAATGATTAAGTGCATTGAGCGGATCAAGTCCCTTTACATCACTCTTCTTGCCTTGCTGCCAATCTATCCACCAAAAATCAACACCGTCTTTTTCATAAGGCTTATGAAGAATGTCAAAATAGGCATTCCAAAAATTATCGCTGCCGCATTGGAATTTAACTTTCTCCTTTGTTTTCGGATTCATTCCGACTGCCTTTGCCATATCCTCATACATATCCTCGTATGAATAAACACCGTCAGCAGGATGAAGATTTAAAGTAATATGCAGATTATCTTCTTTTAATTTCCGTAGAAATTCTTTATAGTTCGGAAACAATTCTGTATTCCACGAATATCCTGTCCAGCCGCCATAATTAACTCCGAATTTTTTATCAATATCCTTTACCCAGTGCCAATCCATATCAACAGTTGCAACTGTAAGCGGAATATTTTCAGATTTGAATCTTGCCATAAGGTCCAGATATTCCTTTTGTGTATATGCGTGGTATCTGCTCCACCAAACGCCGAGGGCGAATCGGGGAATCAAGGGTACAGGTGCGCTTATTTTATAAAATGCTTTAATCGTTTCTCTGTAATTCTTTTCATAAGCAAATATGTATAAATCCTTGTTATTGCCCTCTCTCGGCTGAAATCTACCGTTTTCGTCAATTAAAACAGAATTACTGTCATCAAAAACATAAACGCCGCTTTGAGTAATTAAACCTTCTGTAAGCTTCGTTTTGCCGAATGTCATATCAAGTGTACGGCAAGTACCTTTTAAATTGCCTTTGTTATCGCATTTTATTTTTCTGCCGCTTTCTTTGATTTCAATAAACTGCGGTTTTCCCTTATTTTTATTGATAAAGAATTTAACAGCATTCGTTTCAACAATAACTATTGAATCCGTTTCCGTCACAGAAAACTTAACATCATCAAATTTTCTGAACCAAACGGCATAGCTTGCCAAATCAACAAACTTTTTTTCTTTGGAATATTCAAAACGGATAAGACGATTGGTAAGCACAGTTACTCTGTAACAATCGCCGATATACATTTGATTTTCATTTGCCTTTGCCTCTGTTTTTGCAATCAGTGAAGATTTCAACATAAATATAACCCCTTATTTATTAATTTAAGAATAGGAATACGGCATTAAATCTTTCAGTTTAACAACCGTGCCTTTATGATCAACAAGAACATTTATATCTGATGAATTTTTAAGCTGCATCATAAATTCTCTGCACGCACCGCAGGGCGGAAGCACATTCCCCTTTTTATCAACTGCAGCAACCATTTCAATCTCAAATTCGCCGTTTGTAATCATTGTTGAAAGTGCATTTCTTTCAGCACACATACCGAGTGAACAATCTGTATCAATACAAACACCTGTATAAATATTGCCCTTTTTCGTTATCACAGCGGCACCGACACCGCCGGACCATATCTGATTGCTTATTTTCTTTGGGTTTACAACAGACCTTGCTGCATCATATAAAGTTTTCAAATTATCGTTCAGCATATTTTCACCTCATTGGAAATTTATATCTTCTAAGGAATAAATATATTTAAACTCAATTTTATCCTTAGCATCTTCTTCCTGACCTTTCAATTCTTCTGCAAGAGAATTGTTTTTGTCAATTATAAAGTAAATCGTCTTACAGCCATATTCAACTGCATTTGGAATAAAATAATCCTTAACCCAAACAGTATCTTCAGGATCATCTTCAAATCCGTCACGCGTATCTGCAACATAGTCGCAATGATATTCTTTAATAATTTCTAATGCATATAATAATGGATTTCTATACTCATCAAGTCTGCAAAACTTCTTCCATTTAACAAATACAGCATTATATTCTTTGTTGTAACTAACCTCGCAGAATTCTGAATTATACATTATTACACTCCTTAAACTTCACTGAATACTCATAATATAAATCTGGCAAGGATTATTTTTATCCCATAAATTATCAATACATTCCAATTCTTTAAATCCAAGATTTATATAAAATGAATTCGTTAAATCATAACTTTTATACTTACCTTTTTTAACAGTTTTAACCTGAATAAACTCATATCCGTTTTCTTTGGCAAAACTGTAACAGCTTTTAAAAAGTTTACTGCCTATTCCTTTATTCTGATATTCGCTGACAACGCCCATAACAGCTATTTCCACAGCATAGGAGCTTGTTTCTTTCAATGAAATAAACGCAACATATTCATCATTTTCAACATCAGCCCAAAAATAAGAATGTTTACATTCTTCTGCATATTGCAATATTCCATCCTCTAATGAAAACCATTTCGGAAGTTTTCTCAATATGTTTAAACAGATTTCCTTTTTGAGTTGTTTGTCCGTTATATATTTAATCATAAAATTGATTATCCTTTTATACTTTCTATCCTTGCATTTATTAAAATTTTGATTATTTTAAATTCTTCTACGTTCGGATTGGTAAATCTGAATGTAGTTCTGCAAATATTATTAAATTCTTTGCCAAATACAATCTTTTTCGTACCTCCTGAGCACGAACCGCAGTTAACACAAAAATCAACATTCTCCCAGGCAATTTCTTCAAATTTATTGTCTAAAGGATAATTCTTAAACCAATCGGAACCACTATCATCACTCCAAATGGTCAGCGGAGCAAATTGCTGTTCATCTTCTGTACCATTCAGCAAAATGTAGCATACACTTTCATTATTGTATTTTACTGAATAATAAAACTGATTTGCCCAATACCCTGATAAGCGTTCAAATGTTAATGAATCAGAATTCAGATAAGATAAAAAATCTAATGTACTTTCTTTTAAGCCTGATGAAAAAGTATTGCTGACAATTTTTGTTATGCTTTCAAATTCATTATTCAAAGCGTTACTCCCGTTTTTTTATGTATTCTAATAAAATCTTCTATATTCGTAATACCTTTATTTATAACAGCATCATAAACATCCATGCTTGTATATTTATCAAATGAATATAAATTTTGCTTGATTAAGTCCTGTTTAATTTTAATAATTGCTGTTCTTAGCTGCTCTTTCTCACTAATTTTTACTGATATATCATCACAATACTTTTCTGCTTTTTCAATTGTTGATTTATCTAAAAACCATATATCTACATTCCAAAGTTCATTATCCAAATAAAATTCAAAGCCATGAAACCAGACTTTATTTCCCTGTTCGTTGATTTCTTCTTTAGCCTCATACCAAGTCGGATTAAAAGTATTTAATATATAATTTGTAAGCAGATAAAGTTTGTCTAATGACATAGAATCATTTTCAACATCAATGTCCAAATCATTCCAAGCCATTAAATTCATCTTGGCACTGCCTATAAGATGAGGCAGACCATATTTATTCAATTCGTTCAGTAATCCTAAATCATATAAAATACGATTTGCCTGTTCTAATCTATTCATTACAATTCCATTTCATCAATATCAGCAATTTTACATATATCATTTTTATGATAACATAAGCATATATAAAAGTCCAACAAAAAATCCCTGCTGATATCTGAGATACCAACAGGGATTTGAAAGTTTTACAAGCTGAATTTATGGAATACCTTTTTACCTTTTTTTATAATAATTTCATTATCAAAATCTGTTTTTGTTAAGGAAGCATAAGGATCTGTTACCTTTTCATCATTAAGAGAAACACCGCCCTGTGTTATAAGGCGTCGGCCCTCGCCCTTTGATTTGATAATGCCTGCCTTAACCATCATATCCAGAACAGCAACCGAACCGTCGGTAAAATCGTCATCCGTTAAAACAGTAGTCGGCATATTTGAGGTATCTGCGCCGCCTGCAAAAAGAGCCTTTGCTGCTGCATCCGCCTTATCTGCCTCCTCTTCACTATGAACAAGCTTTGTTAATTCATATGCAAGAACCTCTTTAGCCTTATTCAGCTCTGCACCCTCAAGCTTTTCATACTTAGCAATTGTTTCAAGCGGCAAAAAGGTTAAAAGCTTCATACATTTGATAACATCACTGTCATCCACATTGCGCCAGTACTGATAAAATTCATACGGAGAGGTTTTTTCAGGATCAAGCCAAACTGCGCCTTTTTCTGTTTTACCCATTTTTTTGCCGTCTGAATTCAGAAGCAAGGTAATGGTCATCGCATTGGCATCCCCGCCGAGCTTTCTTCTTACTAGCTCCATACCGCCAATCATATTTGACCACTGATCGTCCCCGCCGAACTGAAGATTACAGCCGTATTTCTGATATAAAGAATAGAAATCATAGCTCTGCATAATCATATAGTTAAATTCAAGGAAAGAAAGACCCCTTTCCATTCTCTGCTTATAGCATTCTGCAGCAAGCATACGATTAACAGAGAAGCAGGCACCTACCTCTCGAAGCACATCTACATAGTTTAAATCCAGAAGCCAATCTGCATTATTAACCATAAGTGCCTTATTATCAGAGAAATCAATAAATTTAGACATCTGCTTTTTAAAGCAATCGCAGTTATGCTGAATCGTTTCCTTCGTCATCATCTGGCGCATATCGGTTTTACCGCTTGGATCACCAATCATAGCAGTACCGCCGCCGATCAGTGCAATCGGCTTATTTCCTGCGTCCTGAAGCCTTTTCATAAGTGTAAGAGCCATAAAATGACCTACATGAAGAGAATCGGCAGTAGGATCAAAACCAATATAAAAAACTGCTTTTCCGTTGTTTACAAGTTCTCTTATCTGTTCTTCGTCAGTTACCTGAGCAATAAGACCTCTTTCTTTTAATTCTTCATAAACTCCCATATAATATTTCCTCCAAAATCTAATCTAAACATAAAAAATACATTTAGAAGCAAGTTCCGTTTTTTATCATTTGTTCTTTATTGAATCCCATAATTACTCCGAATCAGACAAAAGCATTTCTTCCGCACTTTTAAGCAGAGCATCTGTTATATTTAAACCGCCCATAATTCTGGCAAGCTCTTTTTTTCTGCCCTCAAAATCAAGAGAAGATATCTTTGTATATGTTCTGTCATTATCAAAATCCTTTTGAATAAGGAAATGCGCATCGGCAGCAGAAGCAATCTGTGCTGAATGTGTTACGGTTATAACCTGTGTTCCTTCAGAAACAGCCTTAAGCTTCAAGCCGATTTTTCTGCTTGCTCTGCCGGAAACACCTGTATCTATTTCGTCGAATATCAATGTACCGATTGTATCATTATGCACGATAACATTCTTAATTGCAAGCATAATTCTTGAAAGCTCACCGCCTGATGCAATTTTTGCAAGAGGCTTAGCAGGCTCTCCCGGGTTGGTTGATATTAAAAATTCAATTTTATCAAAGCCGTTTGAAGAAAGATTTCCCTTTTCAAAATGAACAACAAACTTAATTTTGGGCATATCAAGAAACGCAAGCTGATTCCTGACATTTTCCTCAAACGCTTCAGCCGTTTTCTTTCTGAATTCCGAAAGCTTCTCCGCCTTTTTCATAACCTCATCAAGAAGCGCATCATACTGAACAGTAAGCTTTTCAAGCTCTTCATCATTAAACAAAACAGCATTTCGCTTTTCCTTTGCATTTTCAAGAAAAGAAAGCATTTCTTCCTCAGTATTGCCATATTTCAGACTAAGCTTATAAAGCAAATCAAGCCTTTCCTCAATCTGCTCTCTTTCATTCTCATCAAAATCAAATGAGGCAATCTCCGAATGAATCAAATCCTTAACTTCTTCAATTTCTTCACTTATATCATTAAGCACGGATAGTATTTTTTCGGCTCCGTCAGAAAGCGAAGAAACAGAAGAAAACGATTTAGCTGCCGAAGATACAAGCGTTGAAGCACCGTCAAATTCATCATTTCCGCCCAATGCAACCCCTGCATTATTCAGCGCAAGAAGCATAGCCTCACTGCTTTCAATCCGCCTTTTTTTCTTCAAAAGCTCCGTTTTTTCGTTTGGCTGAATATCGGCATCCTCAAGCTCTTTAATCTGATATTCAAGAAGTTCAAGAACTCTGTCCTTATCTTCTTCATCATCCGTTAATGCTTTAAGTTTCCGTCTTACAGAAATCAGCTTATGAAAGCTTTCCTTATAATTTTTTATAAAATCATCATTCTCTGACATCATATCAACAAACTGATAATGCAAATCCGGATTTAAAAGCGACTGACTGTCATGCTGACCATGAATATTAACAAGCAGCTGACCTACTTCTTTTAAAATCGAAACCGTTGCAGAAGAGCCGTTAATTTTACAAACGGATTTTCCTGCCTCGGTAATTTTTCTGGTTAAAAGTAATGAGCCATCCTCCTCAGCAGAATAGCCAAGCTTATCAAGCTTATTTTTCACATTGTCTGAAACATCTTCAAATAAAGCAGATACAAATGCAAAATCAGCCCCATGCCGCACCAATTCACGAGAGGTTCTTTCACCCAAAATAGCATTAATTGAATCAACAACTATAGATTTACCTGCACCTGTTTCGCCTGTTAAAACATTAAGCCCATTATTAAATTCTATCTGCGCCTTTTCAATTACGGCAATATTTTCAATATTAAGCGTTTTTAACATTTAATAATTTCTCCAAATTATCTGTAAATATTGTTGCTGCGTTTTCTGTTTTGCAAAGAACAAAAATTGTATCATCCCCTGCTATTGTTCCGACAACTTCATTCCACTGCATTGAATCAACAGCAGCGCAGGCAGCGCCTGCCATTCCTGCAAAGCATTTAATACAAACCATATTCATCGCTTTTTCAACCCTGATAACAGAATCAACAAAAATACCCGATGCTCTGGCAGAAACAGAATCGGAATTGCTTTTCTTACCGGTTGAATAAACATATCTTCCGCTGTCGGAAAGTTCCTTAACGAGCCTCAATTCTTTTATATCTCTTGAAATGGTTGCCTGCGTAACCTCAAAACCATTTTCAAGCAAAAGCGTCTGAAGATCCTCCTGCGTTTCAACATCAAGGTTTCTTATGATTTCAAGTATTTTCGCCTGTCTTCTTTTTTTCATTTTACAATAAGCCTTTCCTCGTGATTAAAATAACTTTTAAGCTCTTCTTTCAATAATTTTCTTTTTTAAAATCTCATAAAAATTATCCGGTTTAACCTTAACAAGCCTTGCCTTATATTCCGAAACCGAAACAGCAACCTTTGTATCGGTAGGTATAGCAACAGGCTCATCACCGTCACAGGTTAATATGGCATTATTCATAACATCACTTGAAATTTCAACCAAAAGCGTACTGTCGCTGTCTACCACAATACTTCTGTCCATTAAAGAATGCGGACAAATGGATGTAACTTCAAAGCAATTTAAATTCGGGCTTAAAACCGGACCTCCGGCAGCAAGACTGTACGCTGTTGAACCTGTAGGTGTAGAAATAATTACACCGTCTGCACGGGTTGTAAGAAGCTCTCTTTTGCTGCTTGAAACCTGAATATCAATAAGTCTTGCAAAATCGCCCCGTGAAAAAATTGCATCATTCAGACAATGAATTGTTTTGGCAATCCTGCCGTTTTCAAGAATATCAGCCTTAATCATCATTCTTTCATCCAACTGATATTCGCCGCTTACTACTGATTTTAAAAGGCTTAACTCATTTCTTTCAATACCGCTTAAGAAACCAAGTCTGCCGCCATTAATTCCAAGTGCAGGTTTACCAAGAATAGCAGCATTTTTGGCAATTTTCATTGTTGTACCATCTCCGCCGATAACAACTGCAATATCGCACAAATTCATAAGAGAACTGCTGTCGGAAAAATCGGAGCAAACATCAGAAATGATATCCTTATATTTTTCTTCAAAATAAACAATACAATCTGTTTCCTTTAAAACAGATAACATATCCCTTGCAATTTTTTCTGTATCGTTGTTATTCAGGTTTGCAAAAACTGAAAAAATCATAAAAGCTCCTCGTGTGACTCATTAACAAGTTTTTCGGGATTTACGCATGCGGCAATAATCGGATTCTCATTTTTACACAGATAAATTAAATATTCTATATTGCCCTCCGGTCCTTTAATCGGGGAAAACTGAAGTCCGCAAACAGAAAATCCGTTCTCAATCGCCATGGCAATAACATGATTGACTACCTCCAGATGAACGGATTTTTCTCTTACTACACCCTTTTTGCCAACCTTGTCTTTCCCTGCTTCAAACTGAGGTTTAATAAGGCAAACTGCCTGTCCGTTATCAGAAAGAAGCTTATTAAGATTAGGCAGAATATGCTTTAATGAAATAAATGAAACATCAACCGATGAAAACTGAATTTTATCTTTAATCTGTTCATCAGTAACATATCTGAAATTCGTTCTCTCCAAATTGACAACACGCTCGTCACAGCGCAGCTTCCAGGCAAGCTGACCATACCCAACATCAACTGAATAGACCTTAACAGCACCATTCATAAGCATACAATCCGTAAATCCACCTGTTGAAGCACCGACATCCATACATATTTTCCCGTTTAAATCAATCGGAAATTCCTGCATAGCTTTTTCAAGCTTCAATCCGCCGCGGCTTACATATTTTAATGTATTTCCGCGAACTTCAAGGACATCATCCTCTTTGATTTCCGTACCTGCCTTATCAACTTTTTGATTATTTACATAAACCTGACCGGCCATAATTATTGCCTTGGCTTTTTCTCGGCTGGGAGCATATCCCCGTTCAAAAACAGCAACATCAAGCCTTATTTTTTTAGACATTTGAAACCTCTTTAACTATTGAAACAACAGAGTTTTTATCAAGACTGTAAGCTTTCAGCTGACTTTCTACCGAAGCCTGCTTAACAAATTCATCTTTGATACAAATATGATGAAAGCTTGCACAAATACCCTTTTCTTCAAGCATTGCCGCAAACGCTTCGCCGACACTGCCCGATTTGATACTTTCTTCAAAAAAGAAAACATTTTTGTTATGATTGATTAAATTAAAAATACTGCTTTCAATAGGTTTAATTTTATTAAGTTTAATTATAAATGTATCCTCAAGCTCTTTTAATGCGGCGTAGCACTCGGAAAATTCAACACCATATGTAATAATGCAGTTTTTGGAATCATCAGTTCCAAAAACAGAATAATCGGATTTATCATAATGATAATCCTTCGGCATTTCCTTTTCTTTTCCTCTTGGATATCTTACCGCAACAGCCCCTGTATCATGATAAACAGCCTGCCCTAACATATATGAAAGCTCATCATAGCAGCTTGGAGAATAAACCGTAAAATACGGAATTGTATTCAAATAGGACACATCAAAAACACCCTGATGAGATTCTCCGTCTTCTCCTACAAAGCCTGCTCTGTCTATTCCGAAAATCACTTTAAGATTCTGCATAGCTACATCATGAATAAGCTGATCATAAGACCTTTGCAGAAAGGTTGAATAAACAGCAAAAACAGGGATTAATCCGTTTTTGGCAAGTCCGCTTGAAAAGGTAACAGCATGCTGCTCGGCAATTCCGACATCAAAAAAGCGTTTTGGATATTTATTTGCAAATTCAGCAAGCCCTGTACCCTCTGCCATTGCCGCTGTAACAGCACAGATTCTGCCGTCCTTTTCAGCAAGAGAACACATTGTTTCGCCAAAGACATCAGAAAAACTCTTTCCGCCATAATTGGTTTCGCCTGTTGCAACATCAAATTTTCCTATACCGTGAAACTGAGTCGGATTTTTTTCGGCAGGATCATAGCCCTTTCCCTTTTTTGTATTAACATGAATAAGAACGGAATGATTATGCTCTTTAGCAGCATTTAAAACGGAAATCAGACTTTCCATATCATGACCGTCTATTAAACCGTAATATCTGAAGCCTAAATCCTCAAAAAAGGTTGCATCATTGTAAACCCGTTTTCTGATTTCGGTATTAATAAAGGTTAAGGCTCGATTAACTAAATTTCCGATTTTCGGAATTTTTGCAAGCACATGCCTTACACCTGATTTTAAATTAAAATAGCCTTTAGAAGTTCTTACATTTGTTAAATGTTTAGACATTGAGCCGACATTACGGCTGATTGACATCTTATTATCATTAAGAATTACAATAAGATTTTCGCACCCGTTTACTCCGTTATTGAACGCTTCAAAGGCAAGTCCTCCCGTTAAAGCTCCATCACCGATTACAGCAATCACTTTACCCTTTTCACCTTTGATTTTTTTTGCCTTGGCAAGACCGATTGCCTGTGAAACAGATACACTTGAATGACCGCTTGAAAAGATATCATGCTCACTTTCAACCGGGCGGATAAAGCCGCTTATTCCACCCTCTTTTCTAAGGGTTGAAAACTGATTTTTTCTGCCGGTAAGTATTTTATGCGTATAACACTGATGTCCAACATCAAAAACGATCTGATCGGTTGGACTGTTGAAAACCCTATGAAGTGCAACACTAAGCTCAACAACACCTAAATTTGAAGCAAGATGTCCCCCGGTTTCCGAAACTGATTCAACAAGAAATTCTCTTATATCCGAACAAAGCTCTTCAAGCTCAATGTCATCTAACTTTTTAACATCTTCGGGTGAGTTTACCCTATCAAGAACAGACATGAAATCATCTCTTTTCTGCATTTAAAACACATACTACCATATTATGCATAAAAATGCAATATATGTATATTTTTACTTGCTGCGATTAATAAGCTCGCCTGCAAGTATTTCAATAAACTCTGAATTTCCAAATTCAGAAAGTGAAGAAAGTGCACGATCTGTATATCCTTCTACATCCTTTTGCGATTCTTCAATACCCTTTAATGATACATAAGTTGTTTTATTATTTTCGGCATCAGAGCCAATTGGCTTACCAAGCTCTTCACGATCTCCGATTACATCAAGAATATCATCCTTAATCTGAAAAGCAATCCCCAAATAATAAGCAAATTCTTCAGCAGCCTGAAGCTGCTTTTGACCTGCACCTGCGGCAATACAGCCTAAAAGGCAGGCTGAAGAAATAAGTGCACCCGTTTTCAGCCTATGAACCGATAAAATCTGCGTTAAATCAGGGTTTTCTCTTTCATATTTTAAATCAATAACCTGTCCGCCAATCATTCCGCATACTCCGCTTTTCGCCGCCAATACAGAAACTGCATGCATTCTTTTATCCGCAGATAAATCGGAAGCAGCAATCAATTCAAATGCGTGGGTTAAAAGTGCATCTCCGGCAAGAAGAGCTGTTGCTTCGCCGAACTTTTTATGACAGCTTGGCTTTCCCCGTCTGAAATCATCATCATCCATACACGGCAAATCATCGTGAATTAAACTATAAGTGTGTATATATTCAACTGCACATGCAAAATCAATTGCCTTTTCTTTCTCCAAACCGCAGCACTTCGCAAATTCAAGACAAAAAACCGGTCTTAATCTTTTTCCGCCGTTTGTAAGGCTGTATTTCATAGCCTCAACAACCATATCCTGATTGTCTGTACAAACAGGAAGTCTTTCAATTATTGCTTTTTCAATTATTTCAATATCTTTATCAAGTATAGTTTTGAATTCTGCCTTATCCATTTTTTATTCCTTATTGATAATTGTAATTTTCTGTTTTGCATCATTAAGCTTTTTATTGCATATAGCAGCAAGCTTTGTTCCCTCTTCAAAAAGCTTCATGCTTTCATCAAGAGTAGCCTCGTTTTTTTCAAGTAGGGTTACTATTTCCTCAAGCCGTTTAACAGCTTCCTCATATGTTATTTCCTTAGCCATTTTCAACAACCTCATTTACCTTACATATTGCCCCTCCGTCCGAAAAAGCAATATGAATTTCATCATTTTCATTAATATCTGAAACAGATTTTATTATTTCATTATTTTTTTGTGCAACCGAATATCCTCTTGCGAGAACAGCAAGAGGGCTTAACGCATTAAGTTTTCCTGCCAGAGCTGAAAGCTTAAGAGATTTGGTTTCAACAGAAGATAATACGGAATCACTAAGCCTTGCTTCAAGAACCTCAACATTATCCTTATAGGAGCTTAAAACAGAATCGTAGTTTTCAAGAACAGGTGAATGCGATAATTCGGAAACATACTGTATATTATCATCAATCATAATATTTATATAGTTAAACAGACTGCTTTTGAGTGTTGCAAGCTCATTAGATAAAGAATTCATATCTGGGCAGACAAGCTCGGCAGCAGCACTCGGAGTAGGTGCTCTTAAGTCAGCAACGAAGTCACATATTGTGTAATCCGTTTCATGCCCTACAGCCGATACAATCGGCGTTTTACAGGCTATCACAGCCCGTGCAACCTCCTCTGTATTAAACGCCCAAAGATCCTCTATTGAGCCTCCGCCTCTGCCCACAATAATAACATCAATATCTTCAATGTCATCAAGAAGCCTTATGGATTTTACTATATCAGCCGAAGCGGATGTACCCTGTACAATTGTGGGTACTATAACAAGCTCAGCAAGCGGATATCTTCTTGCCGTAATATTCTTTATATCTTCAACAGCAGCACCTATATACGATGTTGCAACACCGATTTTTCTCGGAAAAGGAGGAAGCAGCTTTTTGATTTCATCATTACATACACCCTCATTCAACAGCCTTTCCTTGAGCTGTTCAAACGCAAGATTAAGTGCACCGACACCATCCGGCTGCATATCATCAACATAAAGCTGATATTCACCATTTTTTTCATAGGCAGAAATTCTTCCGCTGCAAATAACCTTCATTCCGCTGTCGGGATTAAATTTAAGCTTTGAAGCATACGATGAAAACATCACAGCCTTAAGCTGGCTGTTTTCATCCTTTAAAGTAAAATACATATGCCCCGAAGAATAATAATATTTGAAATTTGAAATCTCTCCGCTGATAAATATACTGCGAAGAGGTGCACTTTCATCAAGTAAAGCCTTAATATATCTGTTAACTTGAGAAACGGTTATTACATTCATAATGATTTTAAATAAGCATAAATCGCAATACCTGCAGCATTATCACAGCTGTACTCAGGTTTAGCAAAATAAGCATTATATTTCTTTCCTATTTTTTCTTTAATTATTGAATTGCTTGAAACACCACCGGCAAAAACCACAGGCATTTCACCAAACTTTTTCATTATTCTTTCCAGCATTTCAGAAAGAGCTTCACTTATATATGAAACAACAAATTTTGCAATATCATTATTGCTTTCATTATTTTCAAACATCTTCTTTGCCTTGTTTTCAACGCCGGATAAGGAGCAATTCAGCACATTCATAGATGGCTTAATTTTAAATTCTTTGCTACTGTTCTGAGCCATTTTATCAAGCTCCGCTCCACAGGGGAATTTTAATCCCATCATAACGCCTGCCCTGTCTACAGCCTGTCCGGCTTTTAAATCAGTGCTTTCAGCTATAAGTTCAGCCTTGATTATTTCTTCATCATCGGGAGTTACAAGAAGTGCTTCTGTTGTACCTCCCGAAACATGAAAGGCAATAAACGGCTTTTTTATCAGATCAAGCCTGTCAATCGAATACAGAGCTGCCAGAATATGACCAACCTGATGCGAGGTTTTATATAGGGGAACCGTATTTACCGAAGAAACACAAACAGCATTGCTTTCACCAACCAAGAAGCATGGCATATAGCTACCGTCTATATTTCTCGGACGGGTACTTACTCCAACCGACCTTATGGATTTAAAATCCAATTCTTCTGTTAACATTTTCATCAGAACCGGCAAATTGACCGTATGCTGAAAAACAGCATCACTTTGCCGTAAGCCACGCTCCCCTGCCTTTACCTCAAGCAATTTCTTTTTCTGAAAAATTTCCTTACCGTCAAAAAAAGCAACTGATGTTGTATAATTGCTTGTATCAAATCCAAGAAACATTACTTACTCCTTGAATAGCTGCCGAGAATACCATTAATAAAAGAATAATCTTCGTTTCCGGAATATTTCTTAGCCAGCTCAACTGCTTCATTTATTGCAACATTTTCCGGCACACTATCAATATAAATAATTTCCGAAAGTGCAAGTCTTAATATGGAAAGATTTACCTTTGGTATACGATTAAGCTTCCAGCCGTTAGAATATTTTTCAATAATTTCATCAAGCTCGCTGATATGATTGAAAGTTGTTTCAAATAGTTCCTTGGCATAATCGGACAAAGCAGAAACATTCTCTGAAAAAACATCTTCAATTTCATCAAGGGGCTTGTCCTTAAAAAATTCTTTTTCAAAAAGCAGGATAAAAGCCTGCTCTCTCATTTCACTTCGATTCATATTTCCTCCAACGAAAAAACGGCTGAAAATAAATACACTTTCAGCCGAATTTTTTATAATCACTCTTCAATTTCGGTAGGTTCTGGTAAATTCTGCGGTTTTTCTTCTTCTACAGAGGCAATAATTACATTAACCTTTGAAACAAGCTTACCGGTCATATTCTGAACGGCATCCTTAACCACTCTTTGAATTTCTTCGGCAACAGGCTGAATTTTTTTACCGATTGCAATGTTTATGCATACACTTATATTCAGATCATCCCCGTCCTGCGTTATTCTGACGGGAGACATTACTTTTAAGCTGCCCTTTTTTATTGTTGACACAATGTCTACCGGTCTGTTAGAAAAACCGACAACACCATCTACATCGCCTGCTGCATTTGTTACAATAGCTGAAACAGCCTCTTCGGATATTACTAATCCGCCCTTGGAATTATGATTTGAAATTTCCATAATTACTGGCCTCCTTATTTAAGCAAGTTAAATAATCAGCGATTATTTTTACTTGTTAAGTATTATAACACAAGAGGCATAAATATACAAGATTAATTTGATTGTATAATGGTAACATTTTCAAAAGTACATTGCAGCTGTGCAATTGCAATTTCTTTGATCTGCAGAATAATATCGTCAGTTAATTCTTCAACATCAACAATTACATCTACCTTTTCGCCGTCTTCACTGACAACAGCAATGCAGTTTTTAACACCTTTCGCCTGAACAAGCGTTTCGATTTTGTTTTCAATTTCAATATTGGCTGATATTCTGACAACACTTTCTGCGGCTGAAATACGAGCCTCCTCGCTTTCATCAGTTGCATTTATCACATTTTGCAGCTTTTCCAAAGCAGCATCTCTTGCATTCTGCCTATCCATTCTTGCCGAAGAAAAATAATCGCTGGGAGCATCTGTTTCAAGTTCTGTTGTAGCATCAACATATGTAGCTTCGCCAAGTGTTTTGGTATTTCCCGATACAGTACTTATTTTTGAAGATATATCACTGTTTTCCCAATACCAATTGCCACCCAGACCAACAGCCAGCAAAAGTACGAAAATGGAAAGAGCCGTTCTTGTTTTCTTATCCTTTTTCTTTTTGATTTCATCCTCAGTTAATATACCCTTAACCTTTGCCTTTTTTGTAGCCTTTAATTCTTTGTTTTCGTCCATATAAACCATGCCTTTCCGCCCATATAGATAGTTTTATTAATAAACACATTCATCAATGGGCAGATAAATGTATTTTTATTTCTATTTACCTCTGTTATCACCGCTTAGCTTTGAAACCGAAATACGGTTTGAAGAGATATTAAAGAGTGATGATACGCATTGAATAACTCTTTCTCTTACAGCTATGTTATCCCCACCGCTGCAGACTATGGCAATACCCTCAATCTCAGGAAAATTTTCCTGAATTAAAATCGGGCTGTCCCCATCTTTCCCGTCATATATAACATATTCACTATTTTGCGAAGCAGAACTGTCACTTTGTGAATTCTGTATATTTTTTGCATAAACACTTTCGGAAGTGCTTTTTAAAGTTATCATTACTTTGCATTTTCCGACTCCGTCTATACTTGAAATAAGATTATTAAGCTTATCATCAAGCTCATTAACATAAGATGTGTAATCCGTTTTAGTTACCTCTGTTTCTTTTTTTGAAGCCGGAAAGCTTATTTCAGACAGCAGGATAAGTAAAATCCCGATTACGCCAACCGCAATAAGAATTTTTGTTTTGGAATTCTTTTGTTCAAAAGCATCCTTGAACTTTTCTTTTAGACTATTCACCTATTCGCTTCACTTCCGCAACTACACCTAAATTTTCCAAAAGCAGTGCTTTTACTTCTTCAACATTGTAATCATCGGTTACGGAAACAAGAATTCTGTTTATTAAAATTTCATCACCGTTTTGTTCAACCTCTGCACTTATTGAAGAATTATATATTTTATTATCCGTTAAAACCTTTTCAACAGAATACTGAATTTCCTGCTTTGCCGAGCTTTCAACAAGATTTTCATATTCTGTATTAAAGTTAAAATCAATTTTAAAACCATCAAAATCAAAATCCGTTAACGGATACAGAAAAGAAATAAAGATAAAAACTGATATGATAACCTTATAAAATTTCCCCATTGTTCCCTTTGGACTAAGTATTGAAAATACAACGGAAACAATTAAAGTTATGCATATACAAAAGGTCCAGCTTTTAATATAATCCATTTATGTACTTCCCTTTGCGGCAATTAAAATACCGATTGAAATAATTGTTGTTACCATTGAAAGGATTAAAATAACATTCATTATAAGCATAGCATCTGCAAACGCCTTTATAACCAACGAAACGGATTTATCTCCGAACACATCGGAAACAAGACTTGAAAGTGAAAGAAAAAAACGCCATAACACAACTTCAATAATTGCCGGCATAAACACAAGTGCTACTGCAATAATCCCGACAACACCTACGCTTGAACGAATTAATGAAGAATAAGACTGTATGGACAAAAGACCTTCGCTGATTGCGCTGCCTATAACAGGTACAACCGAGTTAATAGCAAATCTTATTGAACGCAAACCTATGGCATCTGCTCTTGAAGCAACAGCGGTTTTTATAGACAGAACCGATACAAAGAATGCTGCTGCCATTGAAATGGCTGTTGTGATATATTTTTTTAAAAAAGCCAGAAGAGAGCTAAGATTAAGCTCACTTCTCAGCCCCGAACAAATTCCGATTGCCAGAAAGCAATTCGTTAACGGAACAAAAATGTTTTTGGAAATATAATTCAAGGTTTGGGCTAAAGAAAGCAGCATGGTATTTGTAGAAAAGGCTGCAACCGTATTACCCGATGCTGCCACAATAATGCAGAACACAGGTACAAAGGCAAATACAAAATCAGCACAAACCGATATGGCTGTACAGGCAAGGCTTATTGTGGTTTTCATTTTAACGGCAAGCACAACTGCGATAACAAGTGCACTGACTGTTGAAAAAACAGAACTCATTTCATCATTAATCATAGTTGATTTAAGATTTTGAAAAAACGAAGAAAGAATAATAAACACAAATATAGCTATGCACGCTTCAATAGGCGTTTGAACTGCACCTTTTAAAATATCTTTTATTGATTTTAAAAAATCAGATACAGTAAAATTAACAAGCGTATTGTAATCAAAATTTGTTAATCCAAGTTCATCAAGCAAATCATATGTATCACCGTCTAATTCCTCCATAAACGAAAAATCATACTGATTCAGATAATCCTGATAATCATCCGTTTCTTCAGCATATGCAGTCTGCGGAATAATAAGCAGCACTATAAATACCGCAAAAATATATATAAATCTCTTCATTCTAAAAATCCTGCCACAATTTTAATAACCGTTTCAAACAACGGCAAAATCATTGAAACAACAATTATTTTTGCAGCTGTTTCAGTTTGACTTGCAAGTGAATGTTCGCCGCAGTCGCGGCACAAATCTGCCGTAAATTGAGTAATAAGTACAATTCCAAGCACTTTCATCATTAATTTTATATAGCTTGCCGCTGTTTCAACACCTGATGAAATGTGCGTTAAAGAGTTAAATATTGTTGAAACATCAGATGCAATTCTGATAAAAATCATTGCAGAAGCAGCAATCACAATGGCTATTGAAGCCGTTTTATTATAATCTCTTATAAGCACTGCAAGAATAAGCGCCGAAAGAGAAATTCCTATTAAAACACTCATAAATTAAACAGCGACTTAACGGTTGAAAACAGATCACTGATTTCAGGAATCAGCATCATCAAAACTACAACAACACCTGCAAGTGTGGTAAGCATTGCCTGATCTTCCCTTCCGCTTCTTACCAAAACAGTATTCAGAACAGAAACAATGATTCCGATAGCCGCAATTTTAAATATCAAATTAACTTCCATTTATTCCTCCTATATTAAAACAAGAGTAACTGCAAGAGAGCCGAATATTCCAAAAGCTATGTAAAGTCTGCTGTGGCTTTTATAATAATCCTCGTACTTTTTTCTGCTCATCTGCATATTCTGCTTGAATGCTTCAATCAGGCTGAGCATGGAAGCTGAATCTGTTTTACCAATGTTTTTAAAAAGAAAATTTATTCTGTCATTATCTTCTTTATCAAGCTCTGTTTTAATAGCTATATTCTCTAAGCTCAAATCATTTAAAAAATCCAAATGCAAAAGCGTTGGCTCATTGCAAAGTCTTTTTATTATTTTTCCTGTTTCATTAACAGAAAATTCAAGCTCAATCGCCATAAGATTGCACATTTCAATTAATTCACTTGATATGCAGCATTTCCGTTTAAGCTTATAAGAGTTGCTAAAGCCTGCTGCAATCCAAGATAAATTCAGAAGAATAATTCCTAAATATTTCACTTCTTATCTCACTTACTTCCATAATTTCAAAATCACTTGTATAATCATTAAGCAGTACTATATAATCAAATTCATTTCTTGCGATAAGCTCTCTGACAATTTTTTTATTCATAATTTCCTCTCTGCTTGAAGCATGAACCGAAACAGCAAACCGAACACCGGATAAAAAACCATCCGCCATAGCTGCAACCTCTGATGACTTGGAAATCTCATCACATACAATCATTTCAGGAGATAATGTCCGTATAGCCATTTCAATACCTTCGCTTTTCGGATAGCCCGTTAAAACATCCGTATTCATTCCTAAATCAGCATTAATTCCGTTTGCTCCTTTATAGGCTATTTCGTTTCTTTCATCAATTATTGCAACTTTTCTGTATTTACTGTTGAAACCGCCCGAAAGAAGCCTTGAAAAATCCCTGAGAAAGGTAGTTTTTCCTCCTGACGGAGCAGAAGCAACAATAATACTGGGAAAACTGTTTATATAAAGAAGATTTAGAATTTGTCTTGAACAATCCTTGATTTCATTTGCTATTCTTATGTTTAGAGAGTTAATTTCCTTCACCGCTGTAATTTCTTTATCTTTTATAACAGCAGTTGATGATACACCTATGCGGTTTCCGCCGTCTGCCGTAATAAAGCCCTTAGTCAGATTGTCTATAACAGAATGAACTGAATAATTACTCAGCTTTCTGAAAATCAAGTCAAACTCTTCATCATTAACAATATAGCATTGCTCTGAATAATGATTAAGAAGTTTGCCCCTGCCTGTTATAAAAAGGCAATTTTTACCGAACACTAATATTAAAGGTAAATTTTTTCGTATTCTGATTTCAGTGATTTGCTTTAAAATCTCATTCGGCAAAAAAGAAAAAGAATTTAAAATACCATCCGATAAAGACGGCAGGATACTTTTTATTCCCATTTCACTCACCTCAATAAGTTATATGAATTCTTGTCCTTAAATATTACAAGAAAATTACCCGAATAAATTCATTGAAGAAAAAGGAATAATATGTTATTATTTTAGAAGATTATATATAGGTGGATAATTATGGATATAACATTAAATAAAACAAAAAGCTTTTCAAATCAGTTTATAAACAGTGAAACGGTTAACTACACAATTGCGTTCTCATTTTCATTCTTTATTTTGTTAGCTGTAAAACAGCTGTTTAAAACTTTTTTCGGTGTTGGTGTTTCCATATCCTGCACAATCGGATTTGTATTTGCAGAAATTGTTTTATTCTTGATTGAAAAGTTTTTTGTTTATAAGAAAAATACTTCTTCAACAATAATACGGCAAGCGATTTTTGCAGTTCTTAATGCTCTTATACACTTCGGAATATACAAGCTTGCCATATCTGTTTTATGCTCAAAGTTTAATTTATATAACTATACCGTATGGTTAATTCTTTTTGTATTTTTCTTTATTATCAATTATCCGATTTCTAGAATTCTTATTTTCGGCTGTGATAAATCACCCAATAATATGAACGGCGGAAGAATTTATACTAAATTCTTCAATAATCGCTTTATTGTGCTTTCCATGCTTATTTCATTAATCGGAATGGGCTTTATGTTTATTGTTTATAAGGTTTTTCCTTTTGGAGATACAACTGTTTTAAGAATGGATTTATATCATCAATACGGTCCGTTGTTTGTTGAATTGTTTGACAGAGTAACAAACAACGAAACATTTTTATACAGCTGGATTTCCGGCGGCGGTTCAGGCTTTTTAGGTAATTATTTCAATTATCTTTCAAGCCCGCTCAATATTATTATCTTTTTATTTGACAGAAACCAAATGCCTTTTGCTATTTCAACTATTGTTGCAATTAAATGTATGCTTTCTGCGGGTGCATTTACACTCTACATCAAAAAAAGCCAAAAGCGTCACTCCTTTACAAGTGCTGCTTTCGGCGTACTGTATTCATTTTCTGCTTATATGCTGGCATATTTCTGGAATATAATGTGGCTTGACGGAATGATTATGCTTCCGCTTATCATTCTCGGAATTGAAAATATAATCAATAAAGGCAAATGCACACTTTATATCATTTCCTTAATCTATTTAATGTATTCAAGCTATTATATCGGATATATGGTTTGCATATTTTCTGTTATTTATTTTCTTGTATATTTCGTTATTTCATACACATCAGGTAAAATTGATAATAATTTTATTTCATCCAAAAAGCTTTCCTTCAAGAGGCTGTTCAATAACAAATTCATAAACAGAGGATTAAAGTTTGCCGTATCCTCCTTGTTTGCCGGTGCAGTTTGTGCATTCTTTCTTATTCCGGTTTACAGAATCTTATCCGGCAGCAGTGCAACCTCCGACGATTTTCCGACAGAAATAAAATCATATTTTACTGTTCTTGATTTTCTTCAGAGTCATTTTGCGGCACTTGAAACAACAATCCGTTCCAGCGGAAATGATGTGCTTCCGAATATTTACTGCGGTGTTTTAACACTTATCCTTGTTCCGTTATTTGTTGTAAATAAAAAGATTAAATTCAGAGAAAAACTTGCATATATTACGCTTCTTTTAATTCTTTTTGTTTCTTTCAATACGAACTATCTTAATTTTGTGTGGCACGCATTTCATTTTCCGAATGATTTGCCATATCGTTTTTCCTTTATGTATTCCTTTATACTGCTTGTTATTGCATTTAAAGCCTTATCAAATCTTAAGGATATCGGAATTAAGGAAATCGGTTTTGTTTCATTTGCATGGATTGCATTTATTGCAATTTCTCAGGAAATGAAAACAACTAAAATGAGCGATTTCACAATCTATGCAACAATTGCATTTATCATTGTATGGACCGCTATTCTCTTTATTATAAAAAGTAAAAAGCTTAATCGTTTTGTAATCGGCACACTTATAATTGCAGCCACTTTCTGCGAGGTTATAATTGCAGATACAAACGCATTCAATTTTAATCAGGAACTTTCAAATTATAATGAAAATTACAACACTTATGTAAATGCTGTTGAATATATTGATGCAAACGATAATGGCTTCTACAGAACAGAACTTTGCCATCTCAACACAAGAATGGACCCATGCCTATACGGTTACCGTGGAATGAGCAATTTTTCTTCAATGGCTTACGAGAATTATTCAAAACTTCAATACAGCCTTGGAATGTACGGAAACAGAATTAACAGCTACACATATAATACGCAGACTCCTGTTTACAATTTAATGTATTCAATTAAATATCTTATCTATAACGGAGAAGAGGTTAAACCAAGTACAGACCTTTACACCAGAGTTTATGAAACAGAGGATTTCAGCTCAACTATCTATCAGAATGATTATTTTCTTCCCGTTTCATACTGTGTCAACTCGGCAATTGATGTTTGGGACACGACAGAAGGAAATCCATTTCAGATTCAGGCTGATTTCTTCACTCTTGCAACAGGCTTTTCCGATGTATTTACACAGGCTGAATATCTTTCAACCGAATATAATGGTATGTATGGTGACGATATTACAGAAAACGGCATTTATCAATTGAATAAGCTTAATGATACTTCCGGTGAAGCAAAAATCAATCTGAGAGCAACGCAGAACGGAAATATGTATATCTACCTATCTTCATCAAATATTACAAATATCAATTGCACTCGAAATGACGAATACATTTCTCAGAACATTGAAACGCCGTATATTCTTGATTTGGGATACTATAACGCAGGAGAAACTGCAGAAATTACCATAGACAGTACTGCAATGGAAAGTGACAGTGCAAGCCTTGAGATCTACGCTTACAGCCTTAACAAAAATGTGCTTAATGAGGGCTATAAAAGACTTTTAAATCATTCACTTGAAATAACAGATTATTCCGGAACTAAAATTAAGGGTAACATTTCGGTTGATGAAAACAGCACCCTCTACTCCTCTATTCCTTATGATACAGGCTGGAGCGTTTATATTGACGGCGATAAACAGGAAGCCTTTGAAATCGGGAACAGTCAGCTTGGTGTTATGATTAAGGCTGGTGAGCATACCGTTGAATACAGATACAGACCGAACGGCATAGCAGCAGGCGCAGTCATTTCAGCAGGTTCCCTCGCTGCATTGGCAGGATATGAAATAATAAGAAGAAGAAAGAATAAAATCAGATTGTAAAAATCTATTGAATATGCATACAACCTCCCTTTTGCAAGGGAGGTTGTATATTATAAATTACTTTCTTTTTGCGTTAACAACATTACTATAATTTGATGTAGCATTCTTGTTTTTACTTGTTACAGCAACCATTTTATAGGAGTATGTTTTTCCTTTTGCAGCTACAGCTGTTGTAAAGGATGTAGATGTTGTTGTTTTCATAAGCTTGTAAGAGCCGTTTGCCTGTTTGATATAAAGCTCATACTTTTCTGCGCCTGCTACCTTACCCCATGAAAGCTTAAATGAACCATTCTTGTTTACTGCTACCTTTAAGGACGGTGTCTGAAGCTTTTTTGTGTTTTTAGCATTTACTACATTTCCGAACGCATCTGCTGACTTGTTATTATTTGCTGCTAATACCTTATAGGAATACTGCTTGCCATAGGCTGCCACTGCTGTTGTCCAGGATGTTCCCGTTACTGTTTTTATCCACTTATATGAACCGTTTGCCTGTTTCATATAAATTCCGTATTTCGTAGCTCCTGTTACCTTATTCCAGGATAGCTTGAAGCTTCCGTTTGCATTTACAGTTACTTTTGCCGTTGTTGCCTGTAATTTCTTGGTATTCTTTGCATTTACTACAGCACTGTAAGCAGACTTTGTATTGCCTTTTACAGCTCTCATTTTGTAACTATACTGTTTACCGTATGCAGCTGTTGCAGTCGTAAATGATGTACCTGTTGTTGTCTTCATAAGCTTGTATGAGCCATCTGCCTGTTTGATATAAAGCTCATACTTTTCTGCTCCATTAACCTTATTCCAGGACAGCTTAAATGAACCGTTTGCATTTACGGTTACTTTCAGTGCAGGAGTAGATAATTGTGTTAAAGCAACAAATTTATTGCCATATTCCTTTGCATAGCTTTCCGCTGTTGAACCTTTGTAACCATAGATTGTTGTATATTCATCAATAGCAGAATCGCCGATTTGGGTGTTTTTATTGTTAATTGTTATGCTTTTTAAATCTAAACAACCTCCAAACGCAAGCTCGTCAATATTTGTTACGCTGCTTGGTATTGCTACGCTTGTTAAACTTGTGCAGGCGAATGCTCCGTATCCGATGCTCTTAACACTGCCCGGTATTGTTACCTTTGTTAAACTTTCGCAGCTGAAAAATGCAGCCTCATCAATACTTGTTACACTATTTGGTATTGTAAATGAAGCAGCCGTTTTTTTGACAGGATATATAATTAATTGTGTTTTGTTTTTATTATATAACACGCCATCTGCTGATGAATAATTTTTATTGTTTGAATCAACAGTAACGCTTGCCAAGCTTTCACATTCCAAAAATGCACCTTCACCGATGCTTGTAACACTGCCCGGAATTGTTACACTTTTTAAGTTTGCACAGCCGGTAAAAGCGGCTTCACCAATAGTTGCTACGCTATTTGGAATCGCTACATTTTTCAAACCATCGCAATAAGCGAAAGCTGCATCACTGATGGTTTTAACACTGTTTGGTATTGTTACCTTTGTTAAGTTACCACACAGGAAGAAGGCTGCTTCATCAATAATTGTTACACTATTTGGTATTTCAAATACCGTATCCGCTTTTTGGATAGGATATACAATCAATTTTGTTTTGTTCTTGTTATATAAAACACCATCTGCCGATAAATAGTTTTTATTGTTTGTATCAACCGTAATACTCTTTAAGCTTTCACAATAAAAGAAAATACCATCGCCAATGCTTGTAACGCTGCTTGGAATTGTTACATTTGTTAAGCTTTCGCACCCTGAAAAAGCCAAATCACCTATACTGCTTACTGTTTTACCGGCAATAGTGCCTGGTATAGCAAGATTCTTTGCAAAGCCGGAGTATTCAGTTATTTCAACTGTTCCGTCATCAAGAATTTCATACTCATAATCTCCGCTTGTTGCTGCATAGGCTGAAAGTTCAATACCTGCAGTAATACTAAACAGCATTGCAACCGCAAGCAAAAGGCTAAGTACTTTCTTCACGGCAGGAGCAAATCCCTGCTCAACCGCTGTTTTTCCTTTTGTTTCCATAATTTTTACCTCCATAAAACAAAAAATGCGCAGCCGAAGCCACGCACGAAAAACACACAGCTCCAAACTGTCGCGAAACAAATCTGTATAGCCTTTATCTAAAGTATGCTAAAAAAGAGCATGTATTTTTACCAAAAACAAAAATACATACCTTTAATAAAGACAACTGATATAAATAATTTGTTTCGCAAATACAGTATAACATTTCAAAAACATTAAGTCAATAATGCATTAAAAAGTTATCTTACTGCTGACATATATCATATATTTATCCAAATTAGTGACAATTTAGTTAAAAGTTTTATTTTTAGTTTACAAAGTAATGTCTTATATTGTAAAATAACAGAACAAAGTGTTTGAGGAGGACAAAACAATGGCAAGATTAACAGCAGAAAATGTTGAATCAATTCCATACGGACCGCTTGGTATTATTGCAATGCCCGGATGTGAGGAACTTGCAGATAAAATAGACAGCTATCTTGTAAAATGGAGAAAAGGACAGGCTCTTGAGCATCAGGGTTCCATCGCTTTCTACGGCTATCAGAGAGATTCATTTTTGATAGATATCTCTAACCCGCGTTTCGGCAGCGGCGAAGGCAAGGCAGTTATCAACGATTCCGTTAGAGGTTATGATTTATATATCGTTACGGATTGCTTCAATTACAGCGTAAAATACAAGATGTACGGTATGGAGGTTCCGAAATCCCCTGATGATCATTTTGCAGATTTAAAAAGAGTTATCTCTGCTGCTTCATCAAAAGCAAAAAGAATTTCCGTTATTATGCCGATGCTTTATGAAGGCCGTCAGCACAAGCGTTCAAGCCGTGAATCCCTTGATTGCGCTATGGCTTTACAGGAGCTTGTTCATCTTGGTGTTGAAAATATTATTACATTTGATGCGCACGATCAGAGAGTGCAGAATTCTATTCCGCACAAATCATTTGAAAATGTTATGCCAACATACCAGATGATTAAGGCACTTATTAATTCAACCCCTGATTTAAAGGTTGATAAAGACAGCCTTATGGTTATCTCTCCTGATGAGGGTGCTATGCAAAGATGTATTTTCTTTGCTACTCAGCTTGGAATTAACCTTGGTATGTTCTACAAGAGAAGAGATTATACAAGAGTTGTTAACGGAAGAAATCCGATTGTTGAGCATCAGTATCTCGGTGATTCTGTTGAAGGCAAGGATATTATTGTTGTTGATGATATGATTTCTTCCGGTGAATCTATGCTTGAGGTAGCTAAGAAGCTTAAGCAGCTTGGTGCTAACCGCATATTTGTTTGCACAACATTCGGTCTTTTCTCAAGCGGTCTTGAAGTATTTGACAAGGCTTATGAAGAAGGTACAATTGAAAAGGTATTTACAACAAACGGTGTATATCAGACTCCGGAGCTTCTTGCAAGAGAATGGTATGAATCAGTTGAACTTTCAAAATATATTGCATATTTCCTTGATACACTCAATCATGATATGTCTGTTTCCACAATTCTTGATTCATCAGCTAAAATTGATAAGATTTTAAAAGAAAAAGGCTTAAAGGCTTAAAATACTAAGTACAGCAAAAGGTCGGTTCAATGAACCGACCTTTTTGATTTATCAAAATTTATTCCTATTTGCCAATAAAAACAATGGATGATGCAATAAGAAACTGCCCTGCATAATAAAGAAGATGATTAATAAAGATATGAGGCGCTTTATCCCATCCCTTTCCGAAATAAGTAAAGCAAAGCACAACATCGGAAAGCAGGAACAAAACAGCACCAACAGCAAATACAATCATGGCAACTGAGCTTGTAACAACAGCAGCAAGTATGGAAATCAAAGCAGTTGCTGCAAGGAAGGATGAATATATAATAACTATATTTCTGTATTTTCCGAAATCAAGCTTAAGCATTTTGCCCGAAAGCGTATTTGCAACTGACATAACAACTGCTGCAGCTATACATACAAGCACCCACCACCATTTAAGCTGATTATACCATATAATTGCAGCACAATAGAAAATATGCCCTATTGCAAAGAAAATAAAGCCGGATCTTAAATATTCATTATTATCTTTTGGATAAATAAATTTTAAATCAAGAGTCACATCTCCGCAAAGACCAAGAATTCCGCCCATAATGATTAAAACACCATATGATGCAAGATTCGGATTGGCTATTACTGCAAAAACAGCTGTAAGCAAAAAGCAAAGGCTTGATGCCATTTTGAAAAACAAGTTTTTTACGCTTGCACCTTTAGAGCGTGAAAACAAAAATCCTGCTGTTACAATAAGCCCTGCGGCTAAAGTAAAATAATATACCGGCATATATTTCCCCTTCAGTTTATAAAAAGTTTATATTTTAATAAGCTAAGTATATCATATAAGAATAGTATCTGCAAGCGATTATACATAATAATTATGATTGTAATAATAATTTTTGCTTTTTAACCTTTAAATACAAGATTATAAGCGGTATATCTGCAAGAAGCCATGCAACAGGACCTGCAAAACAAACTGCTGCAAATCCGAAAAATTTCGTAAAGCAATATGCAACAAGCAGTCTTCCGACAAGCTCTCCTGCTCCGGCAATCGTATTTGCATAAGTAAAACCAAGCCCCTGAAGCGTATTTCTGAAAACAAAAAGGAGTGAAACAAGGCTGTAACAGCCTCCGATTGTATAAAGATACTGCTTTGAATAGACCATGATTTCTTCAGATGGGTTTTCTATAAATAATTTAACAATGTAAGGTCCTGCCAAAATCAAAACAGCACTGCAGATAATACATATAATTAAATCCAAAACCAGTATTTTTCTTACGGAAGCAACGATTCTTTTATAATTTCCTGCTCCGTAATTTTGTGCAACAAAGGTTGAATTTGCAACACCAAGAGCGCTCATCGGTATATTGGTTATCTGTTCTACCTTTCCTGCCGCAGTTATTGCTGCAACAGCAGTTGAACCAAAGCTGTTTATAGCCGATTGCAAAATCATTGAACCGATAGATGTAATGGTAAACTGCAGCGAAACCGGAATACCCAATTTAAGCTGCTCCCACGAAATTTTCAAATTCAGCTTCAAATCATTTTTCTTAATTGACAATTCAGGCTGCCTGGTAAATACATAAATACCGGAAAAAAGCATTGCAACACCGTAAGAAATAACCGTTGCGGCTGCAGCTCCCTCTACTCCAAAAGAAAACACACCTACAAAAAGAATATCAAGCACAAGATTTGTTATAACACTGACAATTATAAACATCATTGGCTTTTTGCTGTCGCCGACAGCACGGCAAATGCTTGTAAAATTATTAAACAGCATCTGAAAAGGCACACCGAAATAAAGAATATTGATGTATGCTGAGGACAATTCTATTATGTTTTCAGGCGTTCTGATCAGTTTCAAAATCGGATTGGAAACGATATGAGCGATAATAACTATTATAATACCAATTATAAACGAGAGCGTTATGCTGCTTCCGGCATACATATTCATTGCACGCTTATCCCCTGCACCGAATTTTTGCGAAACAGGAATTGTAAATCCGCCTGTCAATCCAAGTGCCGTTCCGATAATAAATCCGTTAATCGGACCTATACAGCCAACAGCTGCAAGGGCCTCCTCGCTGATATATCTGCCCACGATTATGTTATCTATCAGATTATATGAATATTGTAAAAGTGCACTTGCCATAATGGGCAAAGCAAAGATTATTATGGATTTAACAATACCGCCTTTAAGCATATTATTCTTCATAAGCTGCCTCTGTATAAAAGATTTTATATAGTATAGCACTTTAATGATAAATATCAATAGGAATTTAAAATTAATATAAAAATTTCAGCAATGCCGTTAAGCATTGCTGTTTTACTGTATCAGTTTAAGGCTGACAAATAAGCATTAAGCTGTTTTCTGTTTTTAAATATAACGGTTTTATCCGGGTATTTATCTTTAATGGATTTAAACTTTTCTTTTCGTACTTTGGAATACTGCTTAAAAACAACCCAGGTAAAAAACCAAAAATCCATTCTTTCATTACAGCCATCAGCCATACTTTCTCTTACTCTTCCTTTGTAATCGTGATTTCTTTTGAAAGCGCCTTTCATACATACAAATCGGTTATACTGCAGAATGATAATTTTATCCGCCTGCTCAAGTCTTTCAGGCTGATACATTTTGCCGTAATTCCCATCTATAACCCAGCTTTCATTCTGCATAAAATCATACACCATTTTTTTACATTCTTCTCTGTCCCGTTCTACCCAGTTTTCTTCAAAATTAACACAATCAAGATAAAGAAGAGGTATATCATAAAATTCTGACAACTGCTTTGCTAAAGTTGATTTACCGCTTCCGCTGAAACCCATAACTGTGATTTTCATTGATATTCCTCCTACCATAAAATATAATTCTTATATCCCAAGCAGCTCATAAGCATATTTTAAATTGTCCAAGGGAACAAACTTTCCTTTATTAATCAGCTGTTGAATTTTTTCAGCTGATGCCCACATTGCATCGCAGGTTTCTTCTGGCTGTAAAACAATATCATCAATACTGCAATTATGCTTATATACCCATACATCAACAAAATCAGAATAAACGGAACGCTTAATCGTTTTATAAAGCCTGCCCTTGCTTTTATCAAGAGTAATGCCCAATTCTTCTTTTACTTCTCTTAAGGCTGCTGTTAAGCTTTCCTCTCCTGCAAGTGCAGAGCCGCCTGTACATTCCCAAAGCAGCGGAAAATGCTTGTTTGGGGTACGCTTGGAAATGAGCCATTCATTATTATCATTTTTTATCCAGATATGTACAACAAGATGATATTCATTTTCTTTTATCTTATTGATGTACTCGGCTCTTTTGATTGTTCTCCCTGTTAAATTCCTGTTTTCATCATAAATATCCCAAATTTCTTCCATATATCCTCCTTATTTAATTAAACGCTTAGACCAATTAAACAGCAGTTCGGACATTTTATTAAAGTTAATTTCTTTTCCGCTCTTTATATTCAAAAAAGCATCTAAAATAAGTTTATCACCTTCACTGACTGCTTCAAGAAGTTCTGTTTTATTTGAAAAATATTCTCCCGTCTGTTTAAAGCAGATTGCCTGAATAACAAAGGATGCAGATTTATACAGGCTTTTTAAAATGCTTAAATCTTTCTCATACAGCATATTATGAACACACGAATGATAAATGCTGCAGGCACCCGATTTTATTGCCCTGTTAATCGTTTTCTCATCAAGGAAAAAAAGCAAATCATCAAGGCTGCCGATAATTGGTTTGGTATCATAATAAAATTGAAAAAGCTCCGATTCATTCCAATTAAGCAATTCATTTTTACCTGAAATAAAACCACACATTAGCTCTCTTTCCGAAATTTTATCAAGCAATTGATTATACACTTCCACATCGGAAACAGACAGTTCATCAAGAATTACAACGATATCAACATCACTGCTTTCATCAGCCTCTCCACGGGCATAGCTTCCCTGCAGACCAACAAACCATATTCTGTTATTGAACACCGTCTTTAATCGCTTGACAAAATCATCAACAAAAGTATCAATACAAATCATACACATTCCTCCAACTCAAATATAAAAATAAAAAGCCTCTGCAAATTTGCAAAGGCTTAACTTCTGTGTTCGGAATGGGAACAGGTTAAGGCAATGAAGAGCAATCAAAACCATGGTTTAAATTGGCAGATTTGCCCTTACTCTGTGTTAAAAATCCTCGGAATACGAAAGTATTCCTGCGTTTTTGTGCCTTGATTAAGAACAAATCAGTACAATTTAAACTGCGTAGCACCAAAATGCTTGGAGTAAAGATAAATTTGGGATTTTGAGATGGAAGCCTTGCTGGCGCAAGGCAACAGTGAAAAATTCTAAATTCGCTTTAATACTGCATTTTGGCAGATTTGGATTTCTCTTCATTGCCTTTTTCTCTTTAAATCAGCTCCAACTGATGTATATTCAAAATAACACAGTGAATTTATTTTGTCAAGAAAATTTTTATAATCTATCAATTATAAATTTTCCGTATTTCTGAAAACGCTTATTCTCACAATATCCCATATTAACCATATGCTTAATATCATCCCAGAAAAAATAATAAGCATTTTTCACTTCAAAATTACTACTTAAAGAAATATGCGAAGCATAGTTTTCAAGCAACCTATACTCTTCTCCGTTTGCATTTGTAAGCTGAAAAAGCTCAAGCTCCCTGTCTGCAAAACAGCTTCCGAAAGGATCAATCATTCCGATAAGCTTATTGGTTTTCGGATCAGCTATCAAATTCCATAAATTGTAATCCCCGTGAATAAGATGATTTTCTTTTACTGTGTCAGTAAATACTTCATCAAAGCTTTCATATAAGGCCTCCATTAACTCAAATGATTTTTTAGAAAAAATCAAAGGCTTGTGCGTATGCAGGCTATTATACAGCTTTGTTATATTTAACTTATAAAGACTTTCCCAGTTCAAGCAGTAATCATGATCAATATAGCTGCCAAAGCCATTCGGATTAGACACCTCATGAATAGCCAAAACATTTTCGATAACCTGGTTGCTGAATGCCATTTTCTCTTTTTCATCCGTTATCTTAACAGCAGCTGCATTAACCCCATTTATATACTCCATAAACATAACATCAAAGTATCCGTTATCCTTTTTATGGCTTACAGAATAGATTTCAGGAACGCTGACAAGCGCATATTTACGCATCATATCAAGCTGCAATACTTCAGTATCCATATAACCAAGAAGTTTATACACCTTTGCTATAATTGTTTTATGATCAGAATTTTCAATCAGAAAAACCCAGCCATAAAAGCCCTGATTAATCTGCTTTGCAGATAAACATTTCTTATTGAAAGAGCTTTCATAAATATCAGTAACCTTGCTTTTACGAGAAAATATATCAAAAATCATTCTTAAAACTCCAAAGTATAGAATTTTGCTTTAAAGATTTTGCTGCTGTCAAGCTTTTTATATTCGCCGTTATGATGAAATTTCAGTCCGCATTTTTCCATAACCCTTCCTGAACGAGGATTATCCACAGCGTGTTCACTGCATATTTTATCTACGCTAAGATGATTATGAGCAAAATCTATAATTGCCTTCATAGCTTCTGTGCAATAGCCTTTATGCCAATAATCATAATGAATATTATAGCCGATACCCCAATATTCTTTCATCTCGATGTTCGGTCCTATACTGCCGCTGCCGATTATTTTATTTTCATCTTTTAATATAAATGCCCAATTCCATTCATTTTCTTCATCGTATGTCGATTTTAGCCATTCAATGGTCTGGCAGATATCTGTATGCCTTGGATAAGACATATACTTTGCTACTCTCGGATCACTTGTCCATTCAAAAACAGCCTCAGCATCATCAACAGTAAGAGGTCTTAAAACTAATCTTTCCGTTTCTAAAATCGGTTCTTTAGCCATTATATCACTCCGTTTCAATTAATTTTTTTAATTCATTCAATGTAACGCTCATAAACTTTTTCGCAAAGCTTTTCCGTGCATAAAACATAACATTAAATTTTGAAAATCTGTAGTAAGGCTCAACACAGGCAACCAATCCTAAATAAATGCGCATCAGATAAAGTCTGATTAATTCATTTCTATTAAAAGAAAGCTTATTGTTTGCAACAGAATTGTATCCGTCAATCAAGCTCTTATTTTTATCCACATCAAACGGCGGCAGATAATTAAGATGTATAAAATCGCCTAATGGATCACCGAGTATAGTCCGCTCGAAATCAATTACTGCAAAAAGCTTGCCGTCCTTTATAAAGATATTACCCTGCCATAAATCAAAATGCAGGATAGAGGGAGCCTTAACCTCATCTAAAGCAAATTCACATTTGTTTATCATTCTCATAATTTCATCTGAATACGGTATTTTGCAATTAGCCTTTTTACCATCTTCAATAATATTATTAATCATATCAAAGTAAGCTTCTCTCCATGTTTGCTTTAAACCATTTTGAAGATACCCAAAGCCCGAATCACATTGAATATTATGAAATTCCGCAATAGCTTTGCCAAGCTCAAACATTATGCCGTTATAATTTTCTTTACCTACCCTTTGATTAAGAAGCATTTTCCCTTCAACAAATTCGATGATCAGGTAATCAAACTTATCATCTGAATCAGAAGAAGCAATTACCCTTGGAACAATGGCATAGGGATTATTACCAAGCTTCTCTAAAGCAAATTTCTCACTGCCGGCTATATTCTTTTCATAAGTCAATACAGATGCGTTATCAGGTGCAATTTTTATAACATATTCTCCGCTATCCGTAACAACCTTGTATACTGAGTTGAATTCTCCGCCGCTAAGCTGTTTACTCTTTGAAACCGTTCCTAAATTGTTCTTTGAAAAGATTTTTTGTATATCGGTATCAGATAAAAACCGCTTCATTTTGTTTTTCATAACAAGTTCCTCCAAAGAACAATTACATAATAATGCCAAAAACAAGCATCTATATCAACGAATCAGTAATCATAAAGGTTCATTCATTTAACAGTTATCTGATATACTTTTGATATATAGTTTCAATAACAGCTTTATCTTTTTTCTTGCCCTTAAAAATAAAGAACAAAATAGCAAACAGAAACAGTAAAAATAGGGTGCCGCCAATTTTGCTGCTAAAAATGAAAATTATCACACCCAAAGCAAAAAGAAGCACTGAAGGGGTAAAAAGAATAATAAATCTTGATTCATTATATGCCTTTATCTGTTTTTTCAATTCATTCTCAGTAATACTAATTTTTCCATCCAACGCCTGTCCGTTCAATGCTGTAGAAAAAGCAACAAGTTTTTTATTAGAACGCTTAATAATGATTTCATTTTCGCTATTTAAAGATAAATCATTTATGTCATATCTTGCAGAAAACTTCAAATTATCCTCAATTGATTCAGCTTGAAAACAATCTAGCAGCAACAAAGGTAAAGATATCAATATTGAAAGAACGATTCCAAATAAATGTAAAATAAAAGATTGTTTTTCTTCATATTCAGATATTTTAAAACGAATATTCTCCTTATCCAAGTTTAAAATATAATCTTCATCAGGATGAAGCTTTAAGCTGTTGTATACACCATAAAAATCAATAGTTACCATCAAATCAGAATTATTTACAAATTTTATCAAATATTTACTCCTTTCAATACATATCTACAAAAAAGGATATCACAAATTTAGTGTAAAGTAAAGAAAAAAACCTCTAACAATTGTTAGAGGTTTAAGAAAGATGTCGGCATCGACCT
>CAJTZJ010000012.1 GCA_910583925.1 uncultured Eubacterium sp.
TTGTCACGATAATATTTGAGTGCCTGTTCAACAATATAATTCAGACTTGCACCGCTTTCTTTTGCAAGAGTAGTTATATCAGAGTGCAGCTCATCAGGAATTCTTATTGTAATTCTCAAGTGTAGTTACCACCTCGCTTTTTATGGTTAGAAAAGTCGGCTTTCAGCCTAAAAACATAGACTTAAAAGTCTATGCAGGATAAAGAGTGGTGTCAAATGTGACACCACTCGGCTACATCAGCCAGCAAAGCAGGCTGATTTCTTATGACACCATAAATGGTGTCATAATTATTTTGGATTTTCACTCTGTGACATCACTGCTTTTGATATTTGGCTTGGTTAAGCCAAATCCTATGACACTATGAGTGACACCATAATTGTTTGTTTATGGCTTGGTTAAGCCATTTTTTGTGACACCATCTAAATTAGTCCACCAATACACTTGTATTGAGGATCTCCGGTAAGATTTTTACCATTTTCCCATCCCCAACACATACCGTTATAGGATTTTACCCAACTTTCAAGGCTTTCAGTTTTTACATATCCATTCAGATTATGAATAACGATTCCGTTGCCTATGTATATACCTACATGCCCATATTGATTGCTTGATGTTCCATATACAGCAGCACCAACTTGAATTTTACTCCAGTCTGATGAAACGCTCCATGCACGACCTGCAGCAATGGCTGAAGGAGCATAACCTCGGCTTCCTAAGACCTTTTGATAAATATCTGCTACCCATGCTTCACATTGATTATTTACTGCAATGATACCATGGTCTGCAGCTGATACAGCTACCTTGACAATCTGTTTTTGTGTATCGTTTACCGTTTCATTATCGAAGGTTATATCACTGAAATCTACTGTGTTATAATTCTTCATAATTAATATCAGGGTTTCAACCTCTTCAAGTAAATTTGCATCATATGAAAACGGTGCAGAAGACAGAACCGTTTTTATTTCCTCAAGCTCAAGAAAATAATATACGATTTTAGGTTCGTTGGCATATGTGTCCTTAGCTTTCTGGAGATTATTTTTTTGATTAGATAAATCATCTTCAAGCTGATTATATGTTTCAGTTAATCTTTTTATAGAAACATTTATTCTTCTTTTTTCAGAAAGTAAGGAATTGAGAGCAACAGCTTCTTCATTGTATCGGTCTGTATAGAACTCAATTAAGAGTTCATTTTTTATTGGCTGGTTATTTAAAATTTCAAGTATTTCCTTTGTGCTGTCACATCGCCTTTGTGCATCTTCGATTTTATTATTAAGCTTTTGGATCTGATCTTGTATTTCATCAATTTGCTGATGAGTGTCTTTTAATTGACTTTCGGTTTCATCAACCTGTTCCTGAAGCAATGTGATATCTTCCTTTGTAACAGTTCTCGGAAGTTCCTCACTCCTGATAAAATATTTTTCAATTGTATTTTTAACATTACTTTTGCTTGTTTCTATAGTTTCATACTTGTTGAAATATATCGCACGGAGCAGGGAAGGCTCAAAAGAATTCTCAATTTCATAATCAGCTTTTATTTCATTTACAGCCTGAACATAAACATCATCCGCTTCGCCGCCAAAAACCGAAATGTAAGAAGAAGCGAATCCACCAATTAAAATTACCGGAAGCATAATTCCGCAAATGAGCGCTGCAATAATTCCGATAATAACTTCTCTGCCTTGTTTGGTTGACAGGGTATATAAAGCTACTCTTACGAGCTTTGACATTCAGATCACCCACTTAATTTTCCGAAAAGTGCTTTTTCATATGGAAGCTCGCCAACTTTCATATAGTATTTATCATCCCCGGCTTTCAGAAGACAATGACCTCTTTTAGGTTTGGAAATACATTTGATTTCGCCGTCTGTGAGCTTCAGCATATCCTTAAGAACATCAATACCGCTGTGGTCAGGATAGAAAAGAAATTTAAAGCTTGTGTTAGCTAATATCGGTCTTGTAATATGCCTGATTTCAGGGTCATCAACATCCTGAATCTGCTGCGTTGCTGTTCCGATAATTGCATTGTATTTTCTTGCTCTCTTTGAGAAATCACGAAGATATTGTGCAATAATAGGATTCTTTCTGTCAAGCAGCAGTGAAAGCTCATCAACATCAAAAAGGATTCTTTCCTTTCTTTGAGCAATTCTGTTCCAAACATAAGTCATTATATTGAATATAACTGCCTGCATACGATTTTTTGAACCCATAAGAAGAGAATTAATATCAAAATCAATAACACTTGAATTTTTGATGTTTGTATGTCCATTGAATATATATCCGAGTGAGCCGTCATATACATCACGCAGCATAAGAAGCAGATTATCGACAAGTTCTTTTGTTATATGTTTTGATTCATAAGATTTATCTTCATAGCATTTTTCAATGTATTTATATAAATCTGTGAAAATAGGGTAGTCGCTTGAGGTAAGCTTATCAAAGTCCGAACTTTCATTAATTCCTTTATTTGAATATGTTTCCTGTGTGAAAATCATAAGTGCATCAAGCTCTTTAGAATTAATATCAGGAAATAAAACAGAATAGAACTCTTTAAGCCAGGATAAGTGCTGATAAAATACATTTTTATGCTTAAAGGCATCAGCACGCTCTTCAAACTCTTCAGGATCTTCAGCCTGAAGCTCAAGCTCAATTTCATAGTCTGCCATAATTTTTCTTACTTCAAGTGCATTCAGTTTAATGCTTCCTGAAGCACAATTAACAACGGTTCCGCCTAATGCTCTGATCGGTTCAACATAGTCTTTATCAGGATCAAGAATAAACACAGAATGTCCGCTGAAAATCATTTGTGAATTAATCTTTTTCATAAGCCAAGTTTTGCCCTGTCCCGAAACACCGACTATGCTGAAATTGCCATTTGTAATTTCTTCACTTCTTAAGTCGAAATCGAGAAAAACATAGCCACCGTCAACCGTTTCTCCAAGAAATAATCCGTTTTCGTCATTTCTGTTGGAAAAAGAAAACGGATATAACTGAGCCAAAGTATTTGACGGTATATTATTTGCTGATTCTGTGAATAAATCTTTTCCCAAAGGATTTACCCCTGTAAATCCCTCTTTTTGTTCAAATCTCAAAACATCATATGTGATTTTATTACCGGATAAAACATTGCTGATTTTACGCTCCAATTTGGTAAGCTCTTTTTCATTTTCTGCATAGAATTCAATGAAAATATTTGTAAGAAATATTTTGTTTTGTCCTTCCTGAAGATCTCTGTAAAACTGCTCAATATTCTGCTCATCCGTTTCTGCATCAATTTTATCAGTTACCTTATTTGAGTTTCTTCGTTTCGCAGTTTTATTATTGAACTGATTATTTATTAACGCTGCAGCTCTGTGTTCAAGCAATGGAACTATGCGCATGGAGAATGTTGTCGATTTGATTTTTGATACAGTTGAAAGTATGTGAGAAGCACTAATTGATGTAGGGAAATTTTTAATAATGATTGTTCTTCTCATAAAATTGTTCTGTAGAGCATGTCTTGGCAGAAAATCAATTCTATGGGGAAGAAGCCTTCGATTAAGCATTAAATCCTCATATGTATCAAAAGATATTTGTCTAATCGTTTTCTTTTTTGGTTCGTTTGGCTGCAAAATCATATTTATTTTTCAACTCCTTTTTAAAATAATATAAATCAAAAGCATCAAATTCTCTTAAATAAAAATTTCTGAAAACAGTAATAAGCTCAGTTTTATTTATCAAAGTAAATTTGATATTGTTATCACGCAATGCATCCTCAAAATTCGTTCGTTCTGTTTCAGACTTAACGGAGATAATAAAGTAATATGCACGTTGTATTGAGTTTGTTCTGCTATCGCTTGAATCATGTGATGAAATCTGATCAACAATCTGATTGGTATATTCTTTATATCGTTCATCCATGTTTTCAAAAAAACTTTTATTTTTGCTGAGATCTTCAACCTTATCAAGTGCAAAAATCTGAACAGCCATATTCGCAGCTTCGAGTGCTTTTTCAAGTGCAGATATTTCTGCTTCAAGTTCATAATCAGTAAGGATTGAAAGGTTGGGTGGATAAAATCTGTAAAAGAAAAACTGCAGTTTATTTACAGATACATAATTTTCTTTTATAGAAAAAGATATTAAATTTTCGATTTTTTCTGCTTTTTTCAAAATTATTCGCCTCCGATCATACTGAATTTTTGTGGTTTAAAGAAATAGTTATATACTTTCTTACCGTACTGCCACATATTTATTTCTCCATCTATTGCTCTTACACAAGATGCAAAAATAAATGCAGGAACAGTCAGCAGAATAAAATGTTTTGATAAAACTGCAATAAGAAAAGATAAGCCGATAAAAAGCAACTCAAAATGAGTTAATCCATAAACGTAAAGTTTTTCATTCAATCTTGGCGGTATTAAATATTTTTTCATATCTTTCTCCTTAAAATTATCTTATCATCATTACACCGGTTTGAATTGCCATTGCGCCAAAGTTGCCTTGGCTTCCATTACTCCAGCCAAAGCGGTTTAGTATTTTTGAAACGAACGGCATTGTAATCCAACAGGCAAGACTGAGTAAAATATCATCTGAATTAAAAAAGAAGCAGCCAAGGAAAAACAGAAGATAGATAAAAACATATGTAAGAACAATTGCTGTCATTTGTCTTAGCCATTCTCCCATTTTTGTTGTATCGCCTCGCATTATGTCTGATATATAGAGTGCAGATGTGAAAATATGAATAAACATAGTTCCAAAACGCTTCAGAGCCATTACCATAAATATCAGGACAGCAACAATTATTATCAGCATCATTACCAGATGAATTAAAACCGTAATTTCTGTTGATCCTGGTATAAGTGCTGCAATAAAATTATTGATTCTCAAAGAAAAAGTATCTGCAGATAATGATATTCCAAAATACGATGTAATCTTGTTTGATAAATCCATGCTCCAAACAGCAAGCCATCGGGCAAACTGTGCAAATGCAAATGCTTTAACTGTATTTGTAAAAATTACAGAACCATACACAGGCTTACCCGACGTTCTTTCTTCCGCAACATCTACAAGTACAATTATTAAAGAAATACAAAATATAAATGTATTTATCCATGTTGAAAAATTAAGAAATTGATTAATTGAATTGTTTTCAAAAAAATCAAGAACATATTTGTTAATCAATCTGATTAAGAAAGCTGCAAATTGCAAGATTTTAGTGTTTGCCCAATCAAGTGCATTATCTAAAAATGCAGTTCCTAAAGCTTTTATCATAATTTAAGCACCAACCATATCCCATACCCAAAGCGGAGCTGTAGCAACAAGAACAATTACTCCGAAAACAATTGCTATGGGCTTAATTTTATCTGAATAATCCTCTCCTCTCTTATGTGAACCTGCACAAGAAACGATAAGGGCAACAAGTACTCCTGCAAGAATTACACAAGCAACCGGAATAACAATACTATTAATTGCAAATTTAGCATTATTCACTACTTCATTTTTTGCTTTTGTAATACCACTCTGAAAGTCAAGAAGTACCGGGCTATTTATAACTGTGTTGACTACAGTTTCAATTATTCTATTCATCTTTGAATCATCCTTTCGATATTAAGATTATTATTTTGAATTGTGTTTTGTTGTGAGATTGTTCCGTTATGCTGCTTAAGCAGCTGAATATCCTGGTTGAAATCTTTTGAATGTGGTGGTTTGTCTACAACTTTTCCACTATATCCAATTTCATTTAATGCTTTTCTTGCACGTTGGCGATATTTATTGCCGGTTTCATCATTATCGTAGCCAAGATAAACTGTATCCGTGTTTGGGTGGCTTTGAATATAATTTATAAGCGGCTTCATAGATGGGCCGCATTGTGCAAGATAATCATAGCTGTTCGGATTTATATTGTGATATTCAAACATAGTCATAACAGACATGCTGTCTATTGTTGCTTCGGTTGTAAAGAGTTTATTGCTTCCGTTATCTACATACCAGGCATGATCAAAATTACTACCTTCAATTATTCGCGTGAAAGCTCGTCTATATCCTTCAGGAATTTTGTCGCTGCATCCACGCTGAAAGCAGAAGTCAGCTTTTCCATCGTGATAGCCAACAAAGGTTGCATTTCCTCTTGTATCCTCATATAGAAAACCTCTTTTTACCATATCTGTTACAACAGATTTACTCAGACATCGGGTTTTTATTAAGTAAGCGTAAACATGCTTAAAATTTCCTGATGTTCTTGGTGGTAAAGAAAATGATTTTTTTTCTATCTTTGGGATTTCACGTTTTACAACACTTTGTCGGTATGCCGGTTTGCCATTAAGCTCTTCAGCAAGCATTTTAATTGCTTCGCCGTTGCTTATTCCGTAATGCCAGGCAGTAAAATTAATTACATTAAGCCTTCGTGGATCTCCGTTGCTGCTTCCCGGATGAAAATATGTATTTGTTTCAGGATAGATACGAACACTGCTGTGTTCCTGCAACCCATAATAACTGCCGTTACCAAGAGGGTAGGGGGTATAACCGCATGTACTCATATATTCAATCAGGTCAACTTCAGCAAGGATTCTGTCAACAGTTCTTCCCATATCAATCTCCTTAAAAATAAGGTGCGCACCGGGTGCACACCTAAAATGAAAACAGGTGCAGCAAGTACACCTGTTAAAATGATTTGTTAATCTATAGCCACAAAGGTATATCCGTTGCTATTAGCCCAAGTTTCTGCATATGTACCTGAATGACCAGATATGGTTTGTATATTGCTACACTTATAAAAAGCATTATTAGCAATATTTGATGTACCGCTTCCAATTGTTATTTCAGAAAGCGCTAAACAAGCTGAAAATGTTTTACTTCCAATTGATGTTACATTATCAGGTATTGTTATATTCGTAAGTGAACTGCATCCGGAAAAAGCTTCATTTCCGATAGTAGTAACACTATTAGGAACATTTACTTCACTAAGTGATTTACAAGAGTAAAATGCAAGTTCTCCAATTGATGTAACACTATTAGGAAGCTCAATTCTTCTTAATGACGGACAATCATAAAATGTTCTTCTTTCAATTGCCGTCACACCATCAGGAATAACAATTTCCGTAAGCCCGGTTGAAGAAAAAGCATTATCTCCTATTGCAGTAATGCTGTTCGGTAGCTCAATATTTTTAAGAGCAGTACAGTTGAAAAATGCTTCACTGCTGATAGAAGTAATGCCGACAGGAATTTCTATGTTTTCAAGTGAAGTACAGCTATAAAAAGTCCGGGCATTGATTGTTTTCATATTCCTGCTTAATATAATTGTGTTTAAAGAAGAACAATCCCAAAAAGCACCATTACCGATTGATGTTACGCTGTTCGGAATAGTCAGATTTCTTAAAGATGTGCAGCTGCCGAAAGCATTCTCGCCAATTGAAGTTAAGCCATCGGATATAGCAATGTCTTCAAGAGAAGTACAATTGCTGAACGCATAGTCATCTATTGAATTTACACCGCTGCTTATAATAAGGTCGGTAAGAGAAGCGCATCCGTAGAATGAATTATTTGAAACAGAATGTACTTTTGATTCAATAATTGCTTTCTTTAATGTGCTGTTGTAAGCTCGCATCGGACTCTGTCTGCTCTGAAAAGACATCATTTCTCCGTCACTGTCTTTACCGTTGGAAAAAATAGTTACTTCTGTAAAATCATCATTGAATTTTGATATTACATATTCGGACTTTGTAGCACCGATACCGAATAAATGTGCATCATTTTCAATTTCTTCTGCAGTATAAATCTTTTCTTCAGCAGTAAAATTAAATGTAGCTGTTCCGGTATATGTGCCTGCATATTTTGCTTTCTGATTTAGAGCTGCACCGAAACTGTAGGATGCAACCGCATTCGGATTGCCTGAATCGGTTGAAATAATTTCATTACCTGTTGTAACTTCGCCGTTCGCATCATAAAGTGTATACGGTATCTCAACACCGTTTGCTTCAACGAGCTTTCCGTCATATTCGATTGTGGTAACAAGTTTTTCTGTATTACCCAGTACAATATCGGATACATCAACGCTGTACTGATTGGTATTTACCTCATCCTGAACAGATGGAGTAATAAATGCGGGTATGCTGGCTGCCCATCCTGAATTCATAGCGTACTGAACGAGTGAGCTGCCTAAGCTGTTGCTGTTTGAAATGTCAGCTTCGGCAGCAAAAGCTGTTATAGAACCTGCACTCAGTACCATACATGCAGTTATAAATCCTGTAAGGATTTTCTTAATTGTTTTCATTTTTTTCAAAGTTAAAATCTCCTTATCTGAACAAGTCTTAGGTCCGGCAAGGAAAATAACCTAAGACAGAATTAAATTATTTTTATGAATACACTACAGCTAGTTAATCAACAGTAACATTGAAAGAAGCTGTGTTTGTGTATGTACCTGAATAAACAGGAGCTTCGGTAAGAACCGCAGCAATTGAAGATGTTGTTACTGCATCCGGATTGCCTGCAGCAACAGTAAGAATTGCTGCACCTGTATTTACAGAAGTGAGAGAACCCGAACCCTGCTTTGCCTGCATGTCATAACCGACAGTTACAGCATTATCATCTTCAAGCTTGAGATTGTTTTCAAATTCAACCGCTACTTTTAAGGATGTGCCGTAAGGAATAAGAACATCCTTGGCTGTTACAGCATATTCAGCAGGTGTACTGTCAGCTTCAGCTGCTTCAATGTAAGCAGGAATTGTAACAAGATATGTGCCGCCCACAACATCATCTGTAGGATCTTCTGTACCTTTGTTGTCAATAACCTGTCCTGCCTGATAATAAACAGTTGCCGAGCCTGATGTATTGTCCTGATCAAGCGTTGCGGCAAATGCGGTTACTGAAGTAGCACAAAAAACCATACATACAGCAAGTACCGCTGAAATTATTTTTCCAATTGTTTTTCTCTTTGTTTTTTTCATAATATTTTTCCTCCATATGAAATTGATTTATATATTTAAAAGCATATTATCTGCCTTGCCATCAGAAAACAGCTTTTATAGCCATCAGCTGACTGTAAGCTTTACTTCAAACGAAGCATCATTCATTTTGCTCCCGGTTTCAAGCTCGTTTGTGTTGATATGAACAACAGCCGTATATTTTCCTACACTGAGAGCCTTGTTTATGTTGATTCTGCTGATTGTATCTCCCGGCTTAACCATTTTTGAACTGTATAAAACATCCTTTGAATCTTTTAGGTAAATATCGAATGAAAAATAACAGGGATTGCCTTCAGGATTTTTAAGCGAAACAGGAATGCTTTGCGTTTTTCCTGCCGGAATATGCCAGGATGAAAAACCGGCAACCTGTATCTGAGGTATTTCATTGTTTTTGTCATCATCTGTATCCGTAATTTCCTCGAGAACAGGATGCCATGGCTGATCCGGAAAAGTTGGATTATCAAGAAATCCTAACCCTAAAACCGTGCAGGATATAAAAATGAACAGAAACGGAATCAAAATAAGAAAAAGGTTATTCTTTTCGATAGCAACATATCTGTTGTTACCTACATTCAAATAACCCTTAATACCTTTACATTTTTTCCTATCTTCTCTGACCGCAGAAATCAGAACATCCTCATATTCATCCTGATAGCCAAGCAAGCCGATGATTTCAGAATTGTTTTCTTTTTCATCAGGAATAGAATTCAGTTTTAATGACGAATAACCTATCAACCTTGGAGCTTCGATTTTTCTGTATTCCTTTTTACTTAAATACGGCAGATTATAATGCTTTTTGTTATCTGCTTTAACTGTTGTTGTTTTCTCTCCGCAGAGAATAATATTAAATCTTTTCAAATTTTCCCTCCTTTATTCGCTTTGTACGCTTACCGCATGCAGCACAAAGCGTTCGTTCTGATCTGCATTCGTGCAGGTCGAAAGAGTAATAACCGATTGAATCCTGTTTTCATCAAGTTCGGGATCTAATCGGTTGTTTTTGTTAACTGCCTGAAGAAAGGAAGCTGTGTCAGAAACATCGGTGCAGTAAATTTCTGTATTATCCGCATTGACCTTGTGAAAGGAAAAGACCTTGTATTCAAGGCAGGTTGCATCAGGCAGATAAATATAGACGACCGGATGCGCTTCAGCATAATCTGTTTTGCTGAATTTCTTTAAGTTAGAAAACATAATACCTCTGCTCTCAAGATTATGACCATATATAACGGTGTTGTAATCTTCAAAAGGCTTTGTATTGTTATGTTCAATAAAAATACTGCCTGCTTTTGAAGCGTTGTGATAAATATCACGCCTTAAATATTCGTTATTATCTTTGCCCTGAAGAACAGGATAACTGATTTTTGTACCCGGAATATCTATCCAAGCTGCAACATCAGGATTGAGTGCCTTCAGCTCTTTCCAATCAATATATAGTTCATCTGAATCATCAGCTTCATCTTCAGTAAAATGTGTTTGAATTTTTCTACAGGTTCTTTCTGCTTCAATGTATTCACTTTGAACGGAAAGGATATAGAATACACCTGCGCAGAAGAGAACAAAAAGAATTGAAGAAATAAGCCTAATTCTTTTCTTCACGGTTTTTCTTTCTTAAATAGAAAATAAAAGAGAACAATAACGCTGCACCGCAGAGTACTGTTCCGATAACTACACCCTTATTAAGCCCTGTATCTCCTGTATCGGGGATTTCAGGTATTTTAATCTTTACTGTCTGCCCCTCATCATTGATATCGGCATGAACAGCAAGCTTCATATCGTCTTTGTAAATCTCTTCAAAAGCAACAAGCTCTGTTTCTTTTGTAATACCCTTGGAATCAAATTCAAAAGCAACCGATGCAGTTCCGTCTGCTTCTTCAGGAATAAATACTGCATTTGAAATAACAGGCTTGTTATCAACCTCAAACGGCTTGCCTGTAGCCTTGTTCATCAGAACACCGCTGATTGTGTATTCCTTTCCCGGAATTAAATCACTGTAAGCAACAACATCCTCCAGCGTAAGCTCGCCGTCTGCAAAAACCTCTTTCTTTCCGTTTACGGTTGCCATCGTTCCGATGTTCGGTGTGTGAACCGTGATTGTCTGATCTGAATCATTGATGTCCTCGTGAGCTGTAATCAGGGTTTCTCCCTTGTAAAGCTTTTCAAAAGCAACCAAATCCGTTGTTTCCGTGATAACGGAAGCATCAAATTCAAAAGAAACAATAACCTCTCCGTTTGCTTCTTCCGGTGTAAATACGGTTTCTCCGAGAACAGACTCATCCTGAATAACGAAAGGCTCGTTTGTTGCCTTGTTCATTAAAATACCCTTGAGTGTGTATTCCTTGCCCGGAATTAAATCAACATAGGAAACCGTATCGGAAAGTGTAATGGTTTTTTCAGCAGCGAAAACATCCTTTTCATCATTGACTGTCGCAACAGTTGCAATAGCAGGTCTGAGAACCGTTACAGTCTGACCGCTGTCTTCAATATCCTTGTGGCTTGTAATTTCAACATCTCTGTAATACAATTCCTCAAATACAACAATGTCCGTATTTTCGGTAATGTAATCTCTGTCAAAGCTGAAGGAAGCGGTTACGGTTCCGTCTGCTTCTTCCGGTGTAAACAGAACTTCGGAATTTACTGTTTCGCCATTGATAACAAGCGGAGTGCCTGTTGCCTTGTTCATAAGAATACCGATAAGCCTGTACTCTCTGCCCGGTACCAAATCACTGTAAGCAACAACATCTTCCACTGTGAATTCTTCAGCTGCGAATATGCTCTTTTCTTCATTGACCGTTGCAGTTGTTCTGATTGCAGGAGCGTGAACCGTTACGGTCTGATTTTCATCCTCAAGATCTGCGTGAACAGCAAGCTGAATATCTTCCTTGTATAATTCTTCAAATGCAACAAGCTCTGTTTTTTCCGTAATAATGGATGCATCAAACTCAAAGGAAACAACAGCGCTGCCGCTTGCTTTTTCAGCAGTAAATGTAATTTCAGAAGCAACCGGTTCATCATTAACGATAAACGGCTTTCCTGTTGCCTTGTTCATCAGAACACCCTTGATTGTATATTCCTTTCCGGGAATTAAATCAGAATAGGTTACAACATCCTCAACTGTAAATGTTTCAGCACTGAAAGCATCCTTTTCATTTTCTATTGTGGCTGTTGTTCCGATTTCGGGAGTATGAACGGTTATTGTCTGATTTTTATCATGGATATCTGAATGGGTAACAATGAGTGTATCTCCCTTGTACAGCTCCTCAAAAACAACTAAATCGGTTGTTTCTGAAATTGCCGAAGCATCAAATTTGAATGTAACAACTGTGCTGCCGTTCGCTTCTTTGGCCGTAAAGGTCGTTTCTGCAACAACAGGCTCATCATTTACAGCAAAAGGCTTGTTGGTGGCTTTGTTCATCAACGCTCCCTTAAGGGTATATTTCTTTCCGGGAATTAAATCAACGTATGAAACGACATCCGAAATTGTTATCTTTTCTTCGGCAGCGAAAACATCCTTTTCATCATTCACTGTCGCAACCGTTGAGATAGCAGGTCTGAGAATGGTTACTGTCTGCCCGATATCTTCAATGTCCTTGTGGTTTGCAATCTGAACAGATCCGTAATACAATTCTTCAAATACAACAACGTCTGTATTTTCGGTAATAGCATTGCTGTCGAAGCTGAATGTATTTGTCACTTTTCCATCGGATGCTTCAGGTTTAAATGTAATTTCGGATTTAATTTCTTTGCCGTTAATAAGCAGCGGAGAATTTGTTGCCTTGTTCATAAGCATACCGACAAGTCTGTACTCTCTGCCCGGTACTAAATCCGAGTATTCAACTGTATCATTCAGATTAAACGTTTCAGCTGCGAATATGCTTTTTTCTTTGTTAACCGTAGCCGTTGTTGTAATCTTTGGTTCATGCACGCTTACGGTCTGATTTTCGTCATGGATATCAGCGTGAACTGCAAGCTGAATTTTATCTTTATATAATTCTTCAAAAACAACAAGCTCTGTTTTTTCTTTAACAACAGAAGCATCAAATTCAAATGTAACAACTGCGCTGCCGTTTGCTTTGTCTGCTGTGAACTTTACTTCCGAAGTAACATTCTTCTTATTGACCAGGAATGGCTCTCCGGCAGTCTTGTTCATCAGAATGCCCTTGATTGTATATTCCTTGCCGGGAATCAGATCTCTGTAGGTCACAACATCCTTGATTACAACCTTTTCTGCACTAAAGGCATCCTTTTCATTATTAATTGTTGCAGTTGTTCCGATATCCGGGGTATGAACCGTTACGGTCTGATTTTTATCATTAATATCCTTATGATTTGCAATCTGAACAGATCCGAAATACAATTCTTCAAACACAACGATATCTGTTTTTGCTGTAATGGCATTAGCAGCAATTTTGAAAGATACCGTAATTTCGCCGTCTGCGGTTTTAGGTGTAAATGTAACATCAGACCTAACCTCTTTGCCATTGATAAGCAGCGGAGAATTTGTTGCTTTGTTCATAAGTACACCTTTGGCTGTATATTCTCTGCCCGGAACTAAATCAGAGTACGAGATAAGGTCTTTAATCGTAAATGCTTCTTTAGAAAAGATATCTTTCTCTCCGTTAATCGTTGCAACCGTTCTGCTCTTGGGAGCATGAATGGTAACCGTCTGATTCTTGTCCTTTAAATCTGCGTGTCTGGCAATCTGATTCCCATCCTTATATAACTCTTCAAACACAACAAGGTCTGTGTTTTCTGTAATGGAATTTGCAGGAATTGTAAACGAAACAGCTGTGCTGCCGTTTGCGGTTTTAGGCTTGATTGTGGCTTCTGCAGCAACAGGCTTGCCGTTAACCTTAAAAGCTGCGCCTGTTTTCTTATCCATCAAAGCACCCTTAACAACATATTCCTTGCCGGGAATCAAATGCTTGTAATCAACAGTGTCCTTAAGCGTAATTGTTTCGGAGCTGAAGGCATCCTTGTTTTCATTAACCAGTGCTGAAGTTGCAATTTCGGGAATCTTATCGTTTTCCACTGTAATCTCAACAATTTCATTTCCGCCGTTTATTTTTACAGCATAAATCTCATTGTTCGGCAGATATCCCAATGCAGGCTCAAGCTCTTTAATGAGATAATTTCCTTTTTTTAATTCATTAAAGCGGAACTCGCCCTTACTGTCGGATTTATCTGTTTGCAAGGCGGTTTCCTTTGTAAAAGCAGTTTCATCGGCTTTGAACAAACCGAATACAGCGCCTTTAATGGCAGCCTTCGTTTCTCTGTCAATTTTATGACCAATAACGCTGCCACGGGTCAGAAGATTATTGAAGTTCGCTTCAGATGTTTCATTCCATACGATATTGACATTTTGTGCCGGCGGTACAACATACTGAATTCCGGTTTCAATTTCTTCAACTACATAATTTCCGGTATAGACTTTTTCAAACAAAGCATGTCCGTTTTTATCGGTTGTACGTGTCATATCAATCTTTTCTCCAAGATCCGATGTGCCGTAAAACCTGAATTTATGCCCGGCAAGAATACCGTCTTCCGCTGTTTTTATAACCTTAAGCGAGCCGTACTGAACAGGATCTGTGTAATACAGATAGAATGTTTTTCCGTTAATGGGTTTTCCGTTTTCATCAATCTGAATCCGGAATGCTCCATAGCTATTAACCTCATAGCCGTTGTCCTTATTCCACTTCATGATCATCTGAGAAGTATCGGCTACAACACCAATCGGAACAGCCTGTCCGTTGTAGTTTTCGTAAATCTTGAACCATCCCTGATTCTTGGATGTGTATGTAAGTCCCTTTGCTTCAAAATATTTCGTTTCTTTATCAAAGGTCAACGGAATGCCTGTCGGATCAAATTTATTTGTGTCCTTGTTGTACTGCCTTACCTCCAGGTTCAGGCTGTCGAGAATAGTCTGATTATCAAGAATTGTTGGAGAGCCTACCCACGAGCCGTCATCATGAACAAGATTTCCGTTTTCATCTGTATCAGACCAGAATTTCTGGAATTTAACATTTGCAGTTACCGGATCTTCCTTTAAGGTAATTTTCAGTTCCTGACCAACCTTGTTATCCGCTAATCTGAATGTACCTGCGCTTCCTTCTTTGTAGATATCGCCGGAAAAGCTTGCATATTTGTTTGTGATCAGATACCCTTCGGGTGCCGATGTTTCAACAATCTTGAAAATTCCGTTGTTTGTGTCATTATAATAAAGTGTTCCGCTTTCATAGTATCCGGTTGAAGCATTATATGTGAGGGGCTTTGCATTTCCGTAGTTTCCTGCACTGCCCAAATATTCTCTTACTTCAAGTTTTGCTCCGGAAATATTTGCATTGGTTGTGGGATCTGCCTTTTTAACCTTTACTTTGCCGCTGCCGGCCTGAACCTTTACTGTGATTGAGGTTTTTACCGGGTCTTCCACTTTTCCGTACAGCTTCGTCTGATCCGAACCTGTAAGGGCAAGAGCAGAGCCGACATTTGTACCTTTTTTCGTAAAGGTCATTGTAACTGTCTTTGCGTTCAAATCGGAAGTCCAGATTCTGAGCTTATTATCGCCGTTTAATGTACGGTAAATCTTATTTCCTGTTAAATCGGAAATATTGAAATCGCTGAGCTTACAGTTGGAGTTTGTATTTGTAATCTCAACATATCCGCTTGATGAAGAGCCTGTATTCTTAAGCGTAACGGTTTTTGAACTGAAAGTAGGAATTTGTGCGTGTGTACGCATTGCATCCAAAATCTTGTTATAGCATTTCAAAGCATCGGGATAATTGTTGAAAATAGATTTAGCCCATGAGGTGCAGCCGGTATTGTAATTGGTTCTTGCACCTGTTTCTGCTTCCCACATAATGACCTGCGTTGCAAGCTGCGCGTTTGTAGCCGAATAGCCATAAGCGTTTGCCGATGTACCGTCATAGCCGTAAATTGAAGTTCGTGTAATAATTGCTTGTGCGATGGGTGTTAGCTCTTTATTCCATAAATCAGTAGAATCAACACTTTTTGTTGTAGCAGAGGTGCCGTCTGTACTCTCATAAATCTGAATGCAATAGAGGGGTTCTCCTGTGGACTTCAGATTGTACAGTGCAACCTGTCCGCTGTTGTTATGGGTTTTGTTATTTGCCGTAGTCCAGTTGCCTGTAGAGTAATATGCATTCAGGTGTTTACTCTCAATCGTGTATGTATTACCTACAGTTAAGGCGGCCAATGTCGGCACGGCTGAGGTCATTGTTGAACCGAGTGTCAACAAAGCAAAAATAAGTGCAGCTATTTTCAGCCTGCTTTTTTTCAGAAACTTCAGAATTTCTGAAAAGCTGATAGATTTGATTGATTTTTTGCTTTTTTGAGATTTGTTCATCAAATCTCTCCTTTCATTAAAATATTTTTATATGTAAACAGCGCAAGGCTGGAATTTTAAACAAAAAAAGAGCAATCAACCTTTTTCAAAGTTAATTGCTCTTTAAAGTGTTTTTTGTTATAATGGCAATATATTTAATGTGTGATAAAAATATAGAATTCAATTAATATAATCCAATTAATTGTAAAATATGTTCTATTAAAATTGCTTTTGAATATTTTGCAGCATTAAGATCGTATATAAGCCAGTCTATAAACTGCTGATCCAAGTCGTAATTTTTAATGAAGTATTCATCTGATTGAATATCCCAATTATACAATTGTATATTTTTGATTCCCCAACAGATTTCATTATGCCATGTAACAAGATTTTTATCTTTTGGTGCTATCTCACAATTATATAAATAGCAGCTTTTAAAATCTTCCGACTGATAATGGATATATCCTCTTGTTAACAATATGGATACTGAAATTATTAATACTGCAAGTATTGATAATATGATTTTTAAGTATTTTTTCATACAAAAATCCTTTCAAAATTAAATGGAGTTTATTATGAGTATTATGCCAATATTTGGTTTAGTATTTTTTAGACAAGAAAAAATTTAAAATAAATAAGAAAACGGCTACTGTAAAAACAATGAAAGATACTTTTAGCATTTTTTCACGCTTATATTCAATTCCTTCAATAATAAATGCAGCAGCTCCGCCCATAATTACAGAATTTATAATTCGTGCAATATTAATGATTATTTCATCTTTTTCCATAGAATTATCTCCAATCAAAAAGAGCAACTAACTTGTTAGAAGTTAATTGCTCTTTAATTATATTTTTATTTAATTTTGATATTACAGATAAAGAATATAGAAGAAATCACTATCGTAGTAACAATACATTCTTGATCTACCGCCTTCAGCAAGTTCAAGATCTACATATCCTTTACAGTTACGAAGGGCAGTTCCATCGTTTAAATATTTTTGTAATTTTGAAATTTTTCCCGACCAACCTGCAGTGGCAGGTGTTAAGGATGAATCCACCGTAATACCCTTGCTTTTGATATATGCGTTTACCTTCTGCTGAACCTCTTTAGGGGTAACATTCTTCTGCGTTGTGGTTACTTTCTTAGTTGTAGTTACCTTTTTCTTGGTAGTTGTAACGGATTTCTTTGTTGTAGTCTGTTTTGGTGCAGCTTTTTTCGTGGTAGTCTGCTTTTTTGTAGTTGTAGTTTTTTTAGGCTCAGTTTTCTTCTCAGTGATCTGCGCCTTGCTTGTCTGCTCTGATGCAGGCTCGGTTGTGGCTTGTGTAACTTTTTCTGTTGTAGTTTCAGTAGTTAATTCAGATGTGCTTTCTTCCGAAACAGCCGAAACGGTTTCTTTTGCCTCGGTAGTTCCGTTTGCAGCTTCATCATTGCCTTTTCCTGCCGTGCAGGCTGTAAAAATACCAATAATTATAATTACTGCAAAGATGATTGCAAGTATTGATTTTGTGTTCTTTTTCATAACAAATCTCCTTTCATTAATTATTATAGTTTTGTTTTGAAATACCTTTTTAATATGATTCCATTTATTCTTCAAAATTTAACTGGCTTAGATATATTCGATTTTGCTCTGTTAATATAGAATACACAGCATCGATTGGACTAAGCTCTTTATTTACAGTTTTTGTAGTGTAATGAAAGTATTTATAATATGTTACTACTGAAGCATCAGCAGGATTGGAGGGGTTAATTCGTTCCTGCCATTGTTCAACAAATACCAGTTTTTCATTTTCATTTACATATTGTAAACCTGCCTTTGTATCAATGCGTGTAGAATCATACATATATTGTCTATAGTTTAATTTTATTTTATCTTTTTCTGTAAAAAATTTCAATACATCTGAAGAATCAAGAGGAAAGACAATATCCATAATCAAAAAAGATTGGGGCGATAGTTCATTAATTTTGTTCATAGTATTTACAACAAAGTTAACGTTATCAGAATTCAATATATCTATATTTTTTTCGCCATTATTTGATAAATGAATTTGCTGTAATATAAAATGCATACAAGAATTGTAAATGGAAATATCGTTGCAATTTTTACAAGCGTTTTGAAACGCTTCAAGTGCTTTACTATACTCTTTATTTTCTAATTCTGTTGAATAAATTTCCGCTATTGCTAAATATGCATATGGAGAATACTCATTGTTTTTTTTAGCTATTTTTTCGTACCATATTAAACTCTCGCTATAATCATTTTTCATTCGGGCATCATCTGCAAGTTTTATTTGTGTATTTGTATGTCCCAAATTGCCAAAAATAATGTTCGCATTTAAGCAGAATAAAACAGATATTAATATGGCAATAACTTGTTCCATAATAAATCCAATAGATTTTAAAATACCTTTTTTAACATTGTGTTTTTTTATAGTTTCTCTCATTTTCAACACCTCAATTAATTAGTGTCGAAAAACAAAAAAAGTAACGGAAATATTTTTGTTTTGTTAATATATTTCTGATTTTTATCTCTAAATTCATGTAATTTTGTTGAAAAAATAAAAAATAGGGGAGTGCACCCGATGCGCACTTTAACCCATTTTGTCTAAATTTCTTTTTTACTTATACCTTTTAATACTCTTCAAAATCATCTTCTTCGTATGAAACATCATATTCATCAATTTCATAATCGTTTTTAAATTTATTATATATTTCTTCAACACTTTGATTATCATAATCAACACAATCATTTTTCTCGTTTAAGAGCAAAACAATTATCAACAACAGCTCTATATTCGCTGTTGCAACTAAAATAATTAATGAAACTATCATTTTCAACCTCCTTTAATATATTTTATTTGTTAAATATCGTTATTTCATATAAATATCATTACTTTCTGCATTTATCTCCAACTTATTATGCGGAGGTAATTAATATGATGAACACACAAATAATAAGCAATTCGCTTCAATCACTCGGTATCAGCAAATGCTACAAGGGCTACAGACAACTTTTATTATCTGTTGAACTCGCTCTTGATGATGAATCCCGCTTAATCAGCATTACCGAAAACATTTACAATCCTGTTTCAGTTATCTGCAATTGTAATTGCAACAATATCGAGCGGAATATCAGAACCGTTGCACAGCACACATGGAAAGTCAATTCAGAAAAGCTTTCTGAAATGGCAGGTTATACACTTTATTCCTCGCCGTCGGTTTCAGAACTGATATCCATTCTTGTTACATACATTGATCGCAACAATCGTATGAATACGTAACTTACCTTTGCATTTCAGCCTTTTCTCTTTTGAGAGGAGGCTGTTTTGTTTTTGTCGGCTTGCTTTTTTGAATTAGGACATTCTGAACACTTTCTGTTTCCGCAGCCTGCATAAGCATTTATGTATTGGCAATAGATTTCTCCTGTATAATTCATAATCTGCCCTCCACCTTATCTTTAATTAAATATGTTTCGTCAAGACTTAACGGAACAGCATGAACTTCATATCCATTATTTTCAAGAAGTTTTCTAACCTCATCCAATTCGATTGCTGAAAACATTGTTACAGTTACTTTTTCTTTTGAATTGTTCATAACATAGTCCTTCTTTTATATATTTATTGCTCAGTTTTAACCCTTACTCACTGAGCTAAGTTTTTGGTTACCTGACCGGGGGAAAGGAGAATATAAATAAGCCTGTACCGTCACAAGCCTTTTCTTCAATAAATATTAAAGGTGCGCACTGAGTGCACACCTTTTACGCCTTTTCAATAATTTGTTTTATCAAATTGAACTGTTGCTCAATTTTTGCTTGCGCCGCTTGAAACTTTTGATAATCTTTTTGCTTCAAGACAACAGAATTTTTTAGTTTTTGTGAATTATCAAGATATATTATATTTTGTCGAGCTTTAAACATTGTGTCCTCAATATTCCGATAATTGACAATGTATGTGTCATACATCGGTTCGGATGACTTGTTCTTTGCTTTTTTATTTTGATTAAAAACAGTATTCAACTGTGATACAAGTATTTCATTTCCTAAACCTTCAGCTGGATTGTTTCTTAAAAATGCTTTTATATTCTCAACGATGTCAATATCAACTTTACTAATAGGATGAGTTTTAATATACTTGCAAATTTTACTTTGGTTTTCTGAGGATAAATTTGATAACCCTGCACCGGCTTTAACTGTTATAATACCTTCATCCACAAGCTCAAGCAACGCATCAGTCAAATTATTCAATTTCATATAATACTGAACGGTTCGCCTGCTTACATTGTTTTCTTCAGCTATCTGAGCAGTAGTGCGCACCTGGTGCGCATCCAATTCCTGATATCCTTCAAGCTGCATCTGATATGCTTTTGCAAGCTCTGATGGCAAGAATTCTTTGCGCTGTGTCAGATTTGTATTTGTAATAATCAGCTTTTCTGTTCCTGATTTTACATTTTTTATTATACAGGGAATAGTTTCTTTACCGGCAAGCTTACTTGCGTGAGTTCTTCGATGCCCGGCTAATATTCTGTATTTATTTCCATCCTGTTTAACAAGGATAGGCTCAAGAACACCATTGATTTTTATATCTTCAACAAGTGCATCCATTCGTTCATCGTCAAAAACATTGAACGGCTGATTTTCTGTTTCTATGAGTTGATTTAATGGCATATCAACAATTCCGTTTCCACCGCCCATAAGAGATATAAAGGAATTATCTGCCGCATTATTTGAAAGCTTTGTAGAATCAATTTTCATTTTTTAAACCTCTTTTCTCACACTCTGATGCAAGTTGAATATATTGCTTTCCGAGTTTGCTGTTTTTTTGTGAAACAAGGCTCTTTTGAGCATATGTTGAATTTGTTGCTTCAACACTTCTTGAGATTATCGTTTCAAACAAAGTATCATAGAATTGATTTTTAAGAGATTCAAGAACGGCCTTTGACATATTTGTATTATCATACATTGTCAAAAGCACACCCATAAGCTTGAGATCAGGATTAAGGTTTGTTTTAACCATCCTAAAGGCATTCAGAAAAAGAGAAATTCCATCAAGTGCAAACTTCTGAGCCTGCACCGGAACAATAACATAATCACTTGCTGCAAGGGCATTGACCATTAAAATCCCAAGAGAGGGAAGACAATCAATAATTATGTAATCATAACACTGTAAACTGTCTTGCCTTAAAATGCGTTTTAAAACCGTTTCACGGCTCATTGCATTTATTAGGAATATTTCTGCACTTGATAACTGAATATCTGATGCAATGTAATCTAAGCCTTCAGAGCTGCTATAAATTGAATGAATTGCATTTATTTCACAACCATTTACCATATTGCTCATCATAGTGCTTATAGTAGCTTTTGTTACATTGTGCTGATAACCTAGATATTCACTTAAGTTCGATTGGGGATCAAGGTCTACAAGCAACACTTTCTTGTTCTGTGCTTTTAGTGCAGCTGCAAGATTAAGAGCTGTAGTTGTTTTCCCAACTCCGCCTTTTTGATTTGCGATTGAAATAATTTTTGTGTTCTTCATAATGTGTTCCTTTCTGCGCACTCAGTGCGCACTAAAAATATTTGTGTTCTTATTTGAATATGAAGCATAGAAAAAGGCAGGAAGAACACAGACCTGCCTTTATCAGGAAGCTATCCCGTCTATGCTGTTAAAGCTGCACTGCAGCGTTTAACCTGGATTATATAAAAAAGGTGCGCATCGAGTGCACACCTGATTTTTCAAGATAAGTATTGATTTAATTTATTTGCTGTTTCTTTTAATCGTTTAGGGGTTATGTGCATATAAATATCTTTAGTTGTAGATATTTGTGCATGTCCTAACAATTCCTGAGCATCTTTATCAACTATATTTGCTTCAAGCAATATAGTTGCAAATTCGTGTCTGAGCTGATGGGGAGAACACTTTATTCCTGTAGCTCTGCGATACCATTTTAATTTTGTTTCTACCTGGCTAGCTTTCATATATTCTCCATCATCATTAGAAAAAATAATGCCGGTCATATTTCTGTCTAATACTTTTTTCAGCGGCATTAAAAGAGGTATATCTCTGATACCGCTTTCTGTTTTAGGAGTTTTGAGCTTCGGTTGATTATTTTTATGATATAAAGATTTGTTGATTTTTATTAATTCATTATCCCAATCTATATCTTCATATGTTAGTGCAAGTGCTTCGCCTCTGCGAATACCGGTATACATTAGAAAATAATAAAATAGTCCAAAATCATAATTTACATTGCTCTTGATTTTTTCTATCTCAAAATCTGTCGGAGGATTTCTCCGAGTTGATTTTAAGCCTTTTGGAATGGATACATCTGATACAAGATTTGATGGAATTATATCATTAACTACTGCATATTTAAAAATCATACTTAAAACAATGCGGTAATTTTTAATTGTTTTTTTACTGAAATCTTGCTCAACTAAAAATTCCATATATTCTTTGATTTTTGCATGTGTAATATCTTCAATGCAATCCGAAATGAAAAACTGCTTTGCATGTTTCAAAGGAGCTTTATAGCAACTTAGTGTACGATAAGCTAAAAGTGGAAAAGCTTCTTCTGACCAAGCATCAGCAACATCTGTGAAGCAATGTTTATATTCTGTATAATTTTTAGTGAATTTGATTATCATAGTAATTCCCTCGCTTTAATTTTGATTATATATTTATACAATATCAAATTATCTTTTATATCAAATTACAAAGTTTGACAAACTTGTTGTCAAAATGAAACAATTTGATATAATATATAAGGTGTTGTTCAGAAGAGGAAAGAATGACTGAGGGAATAGTCTTTTTTCAAGTCCCGTCTCTCGCACCAAAGATACCGGTATCCATTTGGATGCCGGTTATTTTTATGCAATATATTTAAAATGATTAAAGCCAAGGCTTATGCCCTAGCTTTTATGTTTTTATATTTACAAAAAATTTTTTCTGCTTTATTCCAATCAATCACATTAAACCAGTCATTAATATAATCCACTCTGACATTATAATGTTTAAGATAATATGCATGCTCCCATACATCAATGCATAATAAAGGACATACACCTAGCTGAAGCGGTGTGTTTTGATTTGCTGTTGTAATAATACGCAGTCTGCCTTTGTCAATAACAAGCCAGGCGTATCCTGAGCCAAATACAGACATTGCTGCAGCTCTGAACTTTTCTTCAAACTGTTCAAAATTTTTAAAACAGTTACTGATTGCTTTCTCCAGATTTTCAAAAGGCATTTTGCCGGAGGAGGGTGTCATCATATTGAAGAAAAATCTGTGATTAAAAACACCGCCTGCGTTGTTCATTATTTCTGTTCTTTGACTGTTCGGAAGGATAGATGAGCTTCTTAAAATCTGATTCAGCGACATATTTTGAAGAAAACAATTATTCTGCAAAACAGAATTAAGATTATTTATATAGGTTTGTAAATGCTTGTTATGATGAAGATACATTGTTTTTTCATCAATAAAAGGCTTCAATGCGTCATAATCATACGGCAATGACAGGTTTACAAAAGGATAGCAATCGTTTTGCATAGCACACCTCAAATATTTTTTTCTAATAATATTATGAATATTTTTGACTGAATATGAACGCACACTATTCAAAAATCATTAAATTACAGATATTGAAGCACTGCCTTTTTTCTTATATAAATTTTGATTTACAATTAAATACGAATATGCTAATATATTTTAGAAAGTAATGGCATATTTGCTTAATTATTAAACTGTTACACTTTAAGGATGATGGATAATGTATTATCGTACACAGGCAGTCATAGATTTAGATGCCGTTGAATTTAATTTTAGTCAGGTAAGGAATAAATTACCTGAAAATGTTAAGATTTTATCTGTTGTTAAGGCGGATGCTTATGGTCACGGTGCCGTACCGATAGCAAGATTTTTGGATGATAAATGTGATTTTTTTGGTGTTGCTTGTATAGATGAAGCGCTTGAGCTGATTCATGCCGATATCAAAAAGCCAATTCTTATTCTCGGCTATTCCTCTCCTGAGTTATTCGATATCATTGTTAAAAATGAAATAAGAATTTCTGTTTTTTCTTATGACGATGCCGTTGCATTGTCAAATGAAGCAGTGAAACAGAATAAAACGATTCCCTTTCATTTTTGTGTCGATACAGGTATGAGCAGAATAGGATTTCAGATCAGTGAAGAAAGTGCCGATATTTGTAAAAGAATTGCTTCTCTTCCGAATATTAAAGCTGAGGGGTTGTTTTCTCATTTTGCAACTGCAGATGAAAAAGATCTGACAAAGTCAAAAGCACAGCAGAAAAGATTTAAGGAATTTATAAAAATGCTTGATGACAGGGGAGTTCATATTCCGATAAAGCATATAAACAATTCAGCAGGAATTATGAATTTTGAAGATACTTTTGATATGTGCAGAATGGGTATTATTACATATGGTTTATATCCATCCGAGGATATTGACAAATCTCTTCTTTCGCTCAAGCCTGCAATGATGTGGAAAACGCATGTTTCGCATATAAAAGCGCTTGAAAAAGGAAGAGAAATATCCTATGGCGGAACTTATGTAACAGAAGAAAAACGAATTATAGCAACAGTTCCGGTTGGCTATGCAGATGGTTATCCTCGTTGTCTTTCCAATATCGGAAGAGTTATTATAAACGGAAAATATGCTCCTATTGTCGGCAGAATCTGTATGGATCAGTTTATGGTTGATGTAACGGATATTGATAATGTAGACTTGAAAAGTGAGGTTATTCTTATCGGAAAAGGAGGCAGTGCCGAGCTTACAATGGAAGAAGTCTCAAATGCTGCGCATTCCTTTAATTATGAGCTTCCGTGCAGAATTGCATTAAGAGTTCCGAGAACATATTATAAAAACAATAAATTTGTTGCCGTAAAAAAATATTTAGGCAATGAAGAGTGAAGAATTATGAAGCTTATTACACCATCATTTTATAAAAATTTTAAATGTATTGGCGGTGCATGCCCAGATAGCTGCTGCCAGGGATGGGAGGTTGATGCTGATGAAGAATCATTGGCATATTATAAAACGCTTTCAGGCAGCTTAAGAGCACGAATTGACAGTGTGCTTGACAAGGACGAATTCGGAAATACAATTTTCCGCCTTGCCGATAAAAAGAGATGTCCGTTTTTGAATCAGGATAATCTTTGCGATATGCACATAGCAATAGGAGGGGAGCATACACCTTATACCTGCCGAACCTTTCCGCGCTTTATAAATGATTTCGGTGGAACAAGAGAAATGGGAATTTCCTTTTCCTGCCCCATTGCAAGTGATATTATGTGGAATTTAACAGAAGATTTCGATTTTGTTTCTGAAATAAACAGTCAGCCTCCAAGCTTGAATGAAATCGATGCTGAATTGTATTTTAAGCTGCTTTCTTACAGAAAAAAAGCATATTCTATTGTGCAGGATAGAAAACTGGAAATAAATAAAAGGTTAATTCGGCTTCTGGACTATGCTGCAAAGATTCAGAGAGAGCTGGATGATTATAAGGAATACGCATCAGAAACAGACTTTTTTGACATATTCAATCATCCGGAGGTTATCAATCAGGAATGGACGGAAAAAGTTAAAATTCATAACATAAATCCGACTTTTCCAAACGATAAAATCTGCGAAAATATTGCCATGTATTTTCTTTTCAGATATTTTTTAACTGCTGTGTATGATTCAGATATATTATCAAAAGTAAAAATGGCTGTTATCGGCGTTTTAATTCCTGCATATTTCGGCAATGATGCGTGGACTATTCATCTATGGAGTAAGGAAACAGAACACAGCGATATTAATATGGAACGCTATAAATTTGAACTGAGAAATAATATTCATCTTTCGGTTGAAGCATTAAAAAAGCACCTCATATGAGAGGTGCTTAAAATTTTGTAATTCAGATTTTAGAGGCTTCATAGGCAGCACCAAGCAATCCTGCATTGTTGCCGAGCTTTGTATTTACAATTTTTACCTTTCCGAAGCTGTTCATAAGCTGCTTATAGATTTTTCTGTCGATCAAATCAATGATGTATTTTTCATTCATAATTCCTCCGCCTAAAACTATCAGGGCAGGGTTGAAGATGTTGATTAAACTTTTCAGACCAATTATTATTTCATCAATCCAACTGTCAATAACATGGCGGATTTCAGGATTATTAAAGTTATCTTCCTGAAATATTTCAAAGCCGTTCATTTCTTTGCCTGTAACCTTATTTACGGCTCTTATCAGGGAAGAAGCAGAGGCATATTGCTCAAAGCAGCCCTCTCCGCCGCAGGTACATGGTCTGCCGCCTGCATGTGTAATAATATGTCCGAATTCGCCGGCAGATGAGGATGAACCTTTATAAAGCTTATTATTAAGATAAATTGCTCCTCCAATGCCTGTTCCGAAGGTTAAGCAAATGAAATCAGATACATCAACGGCTGCTCCGAATTTTGCTTCTCCCATTGCAGCAGCATTAACATCATTTTCTACATAAGTAGGTATTCCTGTTTTGTTTTCAATAATCTTTTTAACCATCATTCCTGTATAATAAGGAATGTTATCTGTTGAATAAACAACAATGCCGTTAACGGAATCAACCTGACCTGCTGTGCTTATCGCTACTCTGTCAATATTCTCATAGCTTTCTATAATTTCAATTACCTTGTTTATAATAAACTGACCGCCTTTTTCAGCGTCTGTTGATATGGTATGCTTATCCGAAAGGTTGAAATTTTCATCGCAAAGAGCATATTTAATGTTTGTTCCGCCAATGTCAAATGCCAGAATCTTCATCTGTTCACTTCCTATCCGTCTTTTTGTTAATTATACCAACAATATATGCTAAATTCAATGTATTATTGAAATTTTTTAAATAATATGATATACTAACATAAGTAAATTTGTGTTGAAAAGGAAAAGAATATATGTCTGAAGAATTTGAGAAGCTTGACAGTCCTCTCGTTGTTCATAAAGAAACGGATGCTTCATATCTTGAAACCGCTAATATTGATGTTGTATCAACAGCTAAGAAAATCGAAGAAAACAAGACAAGTCTGGTTCGTCATCGTTTCAAAAAGAATAAAAAGAAAAGCAAATTGCCTTATTTCATTTTATTGATTGTTGTAATTGCTTCCGTTTTATGCGGTCTTTATTTTGGCGGTGTTATCGGAAATAAAGAAGAGAATACAACTGAGAAGCCAACCAATAAAACTTATGCCGAAATTCCCGAAAACAGATATGAGGGAATTATAACGATTAAAGGAACTTATATTTTCTTTGAGGGTGAAGAGTTAAATGATACAGCCGAATTAGAGCGCAAATTAAAATATCTTGATACAAACACAACTTTTGTTATTCAGGATGAAGATGCTGACTCTGTGCTGCTTAGTCAGGAAATTATTCCTTTGCTTGATAAATACGGCGTAAAACATGAGGAGCCGAAATTTATTATATCAAGCGGTCTGAAAAGCAAATATGAAAAAACATCTGATAATACTTCAGCTGCTTCTGAAAGTACATCCGGTACAAACTGATTATTTTAAAGGACTTTTATGTATTTAGAGCTTATTGAAAAACTTAATTTAGATGATAATCTTACATTGCAAGTTACTGACCTCATCAATAATAATGAGGTCAGTATTTTGCGTCTTTCCAAGAAATTTGCAAAAAAAAGAACAAGCTGCCTGAAATTTAAAAGTGACTTAACAAGGCTTGCCGCCGCCATTATAGCTGCTGAAATAACTTATAAGAAATATAAGGATAAAGGTATTGACGATAAGGTCTTTTTTGACACAATGGCTGATATCAGAATATGGTGTAAGAATAATCATAACGAGGGTCTTAAAGAATACAACTGGATTAAAAATCATCTTGGTTTTGAGCTTTTTAAAATAGGAAGGCTGCAGTTTCAGCTTTTTAAATGCAATAATCCTACATTGGATTACAAAAAATTACCTATAAAATACAGAAGCAAGGCAGTTTATATTCATATTCCGCAGGGAGAAAAGCTTGATTACAATGCTTGTCTTGAATCTATTAACAGTGCAAAGATTTTTCTGAAAGAATATTTCCCTAAATATAAATTTGAATACTTTTTCTGTGAAAGCTGGCTGCTATATGAAAAAAATAAAGAGTTTATGGATGAAAACAGCAATATTCTGAAATTTCAGACTTTATTTAACATTGCTTATTCTGTTAAAGAAGATAAGCAGGCGATTGAAAGAATTTTCGGCAAAAAAGAAAGAGATGTTAATTGCTATAAGCAGGAAACATCTCTTCAGAAATCAGCAAAAAAATATATGCAGAACGGGGGAAAGCTTGGCATAGGAATCGGATATATCAAAGCCTGAGATATTCATTTACGGCAAGTGTATCGCATCGTTCATTATATGGATGGCCGTTATGACCTCTTACCCAAACAAATGTAACATTATGAATATCCAAAAGTGCTAAAAGCTTTTCCCATAGGTCAATATTAAGGGCAGGCTTTTTGTCTGCCTTTTTCCATCCGTTTTTTTTCCATGAATAAACCCATTCCTTATTTACCGCATCGCACACATATTTTGAATCTGTAGTTAAGGTAACATTACAGGGTTCCTTCAAAGTATTCAGTGCCTCAATAACTGCTGTAAGCTCCATTCTGTTATTTGTTGTATCTGCGTCAGCTCCGCTTATTTCCTTTTCTTTAGCTCCATAAACAAGAACAGCACCCCAGCCGCCTTTACCGGGATTTCCGCTGCATGCACCATCGGTATATATTTCAACATTTTTCATTTTTTAATCACCTTTCGGAATATTTTAACATGAATTAAGGTAATAATCAATATGTAGGCAATAAAGAGAAATCCGAATCTGCCTAAATGCAGTATTAAGGCGAATTTAGAACTTTCCTTTGTTGCCTTGCTTGTGTATTCTGAAACATTTTAACGCAGAGTGAGGGCAAATCAGCCAATTGAAACCACGGTTTGGGTTACTCTCTATTGCCTAACTTACTTGACAATTAGTCAAATATAATATATCATATATTTAATTTTTTTAAGAACGGAAAAATCTATTATAAAAGGAGAAAATTTAATGTCAAAACAGAATACACCAAACGATAGAAACGCTGCTGGAAAACGGAATTCCAAAAAGCGTTATTATACCTATCGCAAGGTCAATAAAAAGAATTCACTCCGTCCGCCGCAGCCAAAGGAGTCTGTTCGAGTTGCATTTTTGGGCGGTATGAATGAAATCGGAAAAAATATGACGGTTTACGAATATAAAAACGATATGTTTATTGTAGACTGCGGTCTTGCCTTTCCGGGAGAAGAGCTTCCGGGTGTAGACCTTGTTATTCCTGATTTCACATATATTGAAAAAAACATCAACAAAATAAGAGGATTAATCATTACACACGGTCATGAGGACCATATCGGCGGTATTGCGTATCTGCTGAAAAAGGTAAATATTCCTATATACGCAACAAAACTTACTATTGGCTTAATTAAAGGAAAGCTGAAAGAGCATAATCTGTTGGACAGTGCAAAGCTTGTTGAAATTAAACCTCACGATAACATCACACTCGGCTCATTTAATATTGAACTGATTCATGTTAACCACTCCATTCCCGATGCTGTCGGCCTGGCTATAAGATGTCCGGCAGGCATTCTTATTCACACAGGAGATTTCAAAATTGATACAACTCCCGTAGACGGAGATATGATTGATTTAACACGATTTGCTGAATACGGAAAAAAGGGCGTTTTGGCTCTTTTTCAGGACTCTACAAATGCTGAGCGTCCCGGCTATACAATGAGCGAAAAAACAGTTGGAGAATCCTTTGTTAACCTTTTCCAAAAAGCCGGAAAAAGAAGAATTGTTGTTGCAACCTTTGCTTCTAATATTCATAGAGTTCAGCAGATTATTGATGTTGCACAGCAGTCTAAACGAAAGGTTGCCGTTGTGGGACGAAGCCTTGAAAATCTAGTACAGGTTGGGGAAGAACTCGGTTACCTTAATGTACCCAAAAACATACTTATTAATATTGATAATATAAAAAATTACGAGGATGAAAATCTTGTTATCATAACAACAGGCTCACAGGGCGAGCCTATGAGCGCATTAACAAAAATGGCTTATGGAGAGCACAGAAAAGTTGCAGTAACACCGAATGATTATGTTATAATTTCGGCAACACCGATTCCGGGCAATGAAAAAATGGTAGGCAATGTTGTTAATGAGCTGATGAAGCGTGATATTGAAGTTATTTATGAAAAAATGTATGAGGTTCATGTTTCAGGTCATGCCTGTCAGGAAGAATTAAAGCTTATGATGGGTATTGTAAAACCCAAATTCTTTATTCCTGTTCACGGCGAACAAAAGCATCTTCAGAAGCACGCTATGCTTGCGCAGTCTATGGGATTTGCTAAAGACAATATATATGTTGGTCATATCGGTGATTATATTGAAATCTCCGAGGATGGAATTAAAAATCTTGACAGTGTTCCGAGCGGAGAAGTTTATGTTGACGGTATCGGTGTAGGCGATGTCGGAAATATCGTTCTTAATGACAGAAAACGCCTTTCACAGGATGGTCTGATTATTGTTGTTGCAACAATTAATACTTTTACAGGTATGATAGAAAGCGGTCCGGATATTGTCAGCCGTGGATTTGTTTATGTTCGTGAAAACGAGAATTTGATGAATTCGGCTCGTGATCTGGCTTGCAGAATTATTGATGAAACCTATGACAAAAAATATCATGACTGGAATGCGGTTAAAACTAAGCTTCGTGATGAGATTTCTCATCTTATGTACGAAAAAACCAAGCGCAGCCCAATGATATTGCCTGTTCTTATGGAAATATAGGAGGATGAATTTATGAAAGTAATATTAAAAGCAGATGTTAAAAGCCTTGGTAAAAAAGGTGAGCTTGTTACCGCTTCAGATGGATATGCTAGAAATTTCCTTTTTCCAAAGGGATTGGCTGTTGAAGCAAATGCAGCTGCAATGAATGATTTTAATAATAAAGAAAATGCAAAAAAATTCCACAAACAAGAAGAAATTAAGGCTGCTAAGGCTGATGCAGATAGGCTTGAGGGTAAAACCTTTAAACTTACTGCAAAGGCAGGCGCAAACGGAAAGCTTTTTGGCTCTGTTAATGCAAAGGATGTTGCAGCCGAAATAAAAAAAGAGCTGGGAATTGAAATTGATAAACGCAAAATCTCTATGGATGATATCAAGCAATTCGGCACTGCCGTTGCAGAGGTTAAGGTTTATCAGGGGATAACGGCAAAAATTTATGTTCAGGTTACTGAAGTGTAATAAATTTTTTTCAAATAAATTTTAAGGATGTATCAAAATGCCTGAAAATAATAACAGTTCAAATCAATCTTTACTTCCTTACAATCTGGATGCGGAGCAATCTGTTTTAGGCTCAATTCTGATTGAGCCTGATTGTATGGAGCTTATTATTGATAAAATTAAAGCAGAATATTTTTATCTCCCTCAGAATCAGAAGATTTTCAGTTCTATGGTAACTATGTATGCAGGCTCAAAAGCAAAGATTGATCCTGTTGTTATTGCTGATATGCTTGTAAAAGAAGGTCTTTATGATGATGCCGGCGGAAGAGAATATCTTTTAACATTAAGAGACAGCGTTCCGTCCACTGCCAATATTGAGGCATACGCCAAAATTGTTGAGGAGCAGTATTATTTAAGAACGCTTATAACTGTTTCTAATAAAATTATAAGTGATGCTCAAAGCGGTGAAACCGATGTTAATGATCTTCTTGCTTCAGCGGAGCAACAGATTTATGATATCAGCAGAGGCAAGGAAATAAGCGGTCCGAAGAAAATTTCCGATGTTATTATTAATGATGTTTATGATAATCTTTATAAGATTACAGGCGAGGATAAGGATCAATACAAGGGTGTATCTACAGGCTTTTCAACGCTTGATAAATACATAACAGGTCTTAATAAATCAGACTTCATTCTTATCGGCGCCCGTCCTGCTATGGGTAAAACCTCTTTTGCTCTTAATCTGGCACAGAATGTAACGATGTATGCGAAAAAAAAATGTATATTCTTCAGTCTTGAGATGTCCAAAAAGCAGCTTGCAGACAGACTGCTTGCTTCCTTTGCAGGTATCCCCAGCCAAAAGCTGTTAACAGGGGAGCTTGATAAGGATGAATGGGCTAGGCTTGGCAATGCTGCGGGTGCATTCAATGATGTTGAGCTTTATCTTGATGATACTGCCTCAATAACAGTACCGGAAATCAAATCAAGAGTTATGCGTTTAAAAAATGTTGATATAATTATTATTGACTATTTGAGCCTTATTCAGGCTGCAACAAAAAGAGATAACAGAGCGCAGGAGGTTTCCGAAATCACAAGGCATTTGAAGATGCTTGCAAAAGATCTTATGATTCCTGTTGTTTGCTGTGCACAGTTAAACCGTGGAACGGAAGGCAGAGGAAAAAGTCATAAGCCCCAGCTTTCTGATTTGAGAGAATCAGGATCAATTGAGCAGGATGCCGATATTGTAATGTTTCTTTATCGTGAGGAATACTATAAAGGCGAGCTTGATGAGGAAAAGCAGGAGGATGTTGATATTTCTAAAACAGAGCTTATTGTTGCAAAAAACCGTCACGGTCCTACAGGCTCGATTGAAATGACATTTGATAAAGAATTTACCAGGTTCAGAACGATAGATAAGCAATATGAAAACTAATTTATTTGATAAAATTTATACAGAAAATTTTATTAGTAAAAATGATGTTATTTTGATTGCACTTTCCGGCGGCGCAGATTCTATCTTTCTTGCTGAATATTTCAAATCCATAAAAGATGAATATTCTTTAACACTTAAGGCTGCTCATATTGAGCATGGTATAAGAGGGCAGGAAAGCTTGGATGATTGCTGCTTTGTAGAGAAATACTGCAAAGAAAACAACATAGAATGCTTTACGCTTCATATAAATGCCTCTGCCGAAGCAAAAAGAGCCGGATTGAGTGTAGAAGAATACAGCAGAAATAAGAGATATGAATTTTTCAATTCAATACCCTGTGATAAAATCGCAACCGCTCATACTTTATCCGATAATATTGAAACGCTTGTTTTTCGTCTTGTAAGGGGTACATCCGTAAAAGGTTTGTGCGGTATTCCGTCTTTTAGAGAAAAAATTATAAGACCGCTTTTAAATTTAACAGGCGAAGAAATCAGAAATTATCTTGATGGAGGCAATATTCGCTATTGTGTTGATTCTACAAACAGCAGTAATGAATACAGCAGAAATCATATCAGAAACCGGATTGTTCCGCTTTTTACTAAGCTGAATGAAAGCTATGAAACAGCCTTTGAAAGGCTGTTTGTCAGCTTAAACGAAGATAATAATTTTATTGAATCGGAAGCTGATAAATGCTTTGACAGAGTGTATAACAATGATATGATAAATATCGGAATTCTGAATAGCTATCATATTTCAATCATAAAGAGAGTTATTATTAAGTATTTTTTAAAAAATAATATCTCTTTGGATGAATATAAAATCAATGAAATTCTAAATTTGCTGTATCATTCGGGAAAGATACAGGTAAGCGGCAATGTTTATGCCGTTTCAAATAAAAATTTTTTAAGAATAGCAGATTTTGATAAAAAAAAGATAAATATTGAATATTTCTTTACAAAAGAAATATTAAGTTATAATAAATTTTTAAATAAATGTGAATTCTGCAGTAAAAAGTTTGATTTTTGCTGTGACTGTGATAAAATAATTGGCAGTGTTGCAATTCGCTCAAGGCAAAGCGGAGATAGAATTTCTCCTGCGGGCAGGGCATGCACTAAATCACTAAAAAAGCTTTTTAACGAGCTGGAAATCCCTGTTGAAATCAGAGATCGTATCCCTGTTATAACAGATGACAATGGTATTATCGGCATTTACGGATACTGTGTTGATGAAAGAGTTAAAATAACTGATTCAACCAAAAATGTAATGGTTATAAATGTTGATATTCCGAATAATTTTAATGCAAAGTAAGGGCAATTCAATGCATTAAGCTATTATCCAATATGCTTGGTTTGCCTGTACGGAGGATAATCTTTAATGAATAAAAACACATCAAGAAACGCTAAATCAATTATTATATGCTTACTTACCTTTTGTCTTTTTTTGACTGCTTTTTATTTTATGAATAACGGCGACAAGCAGGAGCCGAAGTACAGCGAAATAATCGGTATGTTCAAAAACAATGAGGTCCAGACCTTTGAGCTTGATTTGACTACAGGCGCAATGGTTTATAATACTTTTAAAGAGCCTAAAACGCCTAAAAAGTATAATGTTAAAAGCGTTTCTATTTTTCTTGACGATATCAGAGACAGCGTAAATGAATATAACGAAGCCAATCCGGAGAATCAGATCAGCTTTAATTATAAGGTAACGAATTCAAGAAGCTGGATATTAAGCCTTCTTCCCATTCTCATTTCTGTTGCCGGATTGGTTTTCTTCGGTTGGTTCATTATGAAGAAAATGGGGGACTCTATTAACGGAGAAGCAAGCAGATCTCTCGGGTTCGGAAAGGTAAAGGCAAAGATTGCCAATGAAAGCAAGGACTCAAAAACCTTTGAAGATGTTGCAGGCTGCGATGAGGAAAAAGAAGATCTCGAAGAGCTTGTAGATTTTCTTAAGGATCCGAACAAGTTTACCGAGCTTGGTGCAAGAATTCCGAAGGGTGTTCTTCTTGTAGGACCTCCCGGAACAGGTAAAACACTGCTTGCAAAAGCTGTTGCAGGCGAAGCAGGCGTTCCTTTCCTTTCAATTTCAGGTTCTGATTTCGTTGAAATGTATGTCGGTGTTGGTGCAAGCCGTGTAAGAGATTTATTTAATCAGGCAATGAAGAAAGCGCCCGCGATTGTATTTATTGATGAAATTGATGCTGTCGGCAGACACAGGGGAACCGGTATGGGAAACAGCAATGATGAAAGAGAGCAGACACTTAATCAGCTTCTTGTTGAAATGGATGGTTTCGGCACAAATTCCGGTGTTATCATTATGGCTGCTACAAACAGACCGGATGTTCTTGATCCTGCTTTATTAAGACCCGGCAGATTTGACAGACAGATTACAGTTAATAAGCCCGATTTAAAGGGCAGAGAAGATATCCTTAAGGTGCACGCAAGAAATAAGCCGCTTGCACCGGATGTTGATTTTAGTGATATTGCCAAAAACACGATGGGCTTTACCGGGGCGGATCTTGAAAATCTTTTGAATGAGGCGGCTCTTCTTGCAGCAAGGCGTCATAAGCATGCCGTAAGTGCTGCTGATATTCAGGATTCAAGCATTAAGGTTATGATGGGTGCTGAAAAGAAATCACATAAATACAGTGACAAGGCAAAAAAGCTTACTGCCTATCATGAAGCCGGTCATGCAGTTGTTTCTTATTATCTTGAATACTGCGATCCTGTTCAGGAAATTTCCATTATTCCAAGAGGTCTTGGTGCAGGCGGATATACAATGTATCAGCCGCAGGAAGAAAATTATGCTTCTAAAAACGAAATGCTCAGCTCTCTTGTATCCCTCCTTGGAGGAAGAGTTGCAGAAGAAATTTCACTGGAAGATATTTCAACAGGTGCTTCAAATGATTTACAGCGTGCAACACAGATTTGCCGTGATATGGTTGCTAAATATGGTATGAGTGACGATATAGGTCCTGTTGTTTACAGTGATGAAAGTCAGGAGGTATTCCTTGGCAAAGATTACAGTCATGTGAATAATTACAGCGAAGCAACCTCGGCAAGAATTGACTCCGAAATTGAAAGAATGATGCGCAATGCTTATGATTTAACGAAGAATATTCTTACAACTCATAATGATAAGCTTGTACTTGTTGCTGAAACACTTTTAGATAAAGAAAAAATTTCAAGAGAAGAGTTTGAGACTCTTATGAAAACAGGTGCGCTTCCTGTTGATGATGAGGAAAACGCTGAAGAAACCTCTGCTGATGAAACTGAACCGAAGGATGAAGTTTCGGAAAATATCTCTGAAGAAGCAGATGCTGAAAGCGAAGATAATACAATTGAGGCTTCTGATGATATAGTGGTAGAGGATACTCAAAAAACAGAAGAAGAGCTTGTTTCAAAAGAAGAAGCAACTGGGGAAGACAACGAAGAAAGTATAGAAAATAACGATTAATTTCAGTAGAGTGGGATAAAATAATCCCGCTCTATTGTTTTTTGAGTATAGGCAATGAAAAGTAGACAAATGTTTTTTGTTGTGTTATAATTACTAAATCTTGACAAAAATGCAATGTATTTAGTAATATATATACACTATATTGATACTGATACTTTTTTCGGAGGTTGAAATGGCTAAGAAAAACGAATACGGCAATGATAGTATTAAATCGCTTAAAGGCGCAGATCGTGTAAGAAAAAGGCCGGCAGTTATTTTCGGCTCTAACGATATACTTGGATGCCAGCATTCTATTTTTGAAATTATGTCAAACTCAATAGACGAAGCCAGAGAGGGCAGAGGCAATAAAATTGTTGTAACGAAATTTGAGGATGGCTCTGTTGAGGTACAGGACTTTGGTGCAGGTATTCCTGTTGATTTCAATAAAGCCGAAAATGAATACAACTGGAAGCTTCTTTTCTGTGAGATGTATGCAGGCGGAAAATATGACGATGAGGCTGACAATTATGAATATTCACTTGGTTTAAATGGTCTTGGCTTGTGTGCAACTCAATATGCTTCTGAATATATGGATGCTGAAATCCATTCAAACGGCTATTGCTATACCCTTCATTTTGAAAAGGGCGAAAATGTAGGAGGTCTTCATAAAGAACCATATAACAAAAAGGATACAGGCTCAAGGATTAAGTGGAAGCCTGATTTAGAGGTTTTCACTGCTATAAATGTACCAACCGAATTCTTTCATGAAACTTTAAAAAAGCAGGCTATAGTTAATGACGGTATTACATTTATATTCAAAAATCAGGTTGGTTCCAAATTTGAAACAACCGAATACTGCTATGCTAATGGTATTCGTGATTATGTGAATGAACTTGCAGGAGATACTGCTTTTACCACTCCGCAATATTGGGAGTGCGACAGAGTCGGCAAAGACAGAGCGGATTTAAGCGAATATAAGCTTAAAATCAAAGCAGCTCTTTGTTTTTCTCAGAAAACACAACTCAAGGAATATTATCATAATTCAAGTTTTCTTGAGCATGGAGGCTCACCTGAAAAAGCCTTTAAAAGTGCTTTTGTTAATCAGATTAATACCTATCTTAAAGCAAATAATAAGTATACAAAATCCGATTCACAGATTAATGTTCAGGATATTGAGGATATCCTTATCTTTGTTGTATCTTCATTTTCAACACAGACTTCTTATGAAAATCAAACTAAAAAATCTATAACAAATAAATTCATTCAGGAGGCTATGACGGATTTCTTCCGTAAGCAGCTTGAGGTATATTTTATAGAAAATAAGCTTGAAGCAGAAAAAATTGCCGATCAGGTAATAATCAATATGAGAAGCCGTGTTAAGGCTGAAAATACAAGAAAAAGCTTAAAAAATACACTTCAGACAAAAATGGATATGACAAATCGTATCCAGAAGTTTGTTGACTGCCGCTCTAAAGATGTTAACGAAAGAGAAATATTCATCGTAGAGGGTGATTCTGCTCTTGGTGCCTGCAAACAGGCAAGAGATGCAAATTTTCAGGCAATTATGCCTATAAGAGGTAAAATACTCAATTGCCTGAAATGTGAATATGATAAGATTTTTAAAAGTGAAATCATTACTGACTTAATTAAAGTTCTCGGCTGTGGTGTTGAGGTTCGCTCAAAGGCCGCAAAGGGACTGTCGGAATTTGATATGAATAATTTCCGCTGGAGCAAGGTTCTTATCTGTACCGATGCCGATGTGGATGGCTTCCATATCAGAACACTTGTTTTAACAATGATATATCGATTAATGCCTCAGCTTATTGAGCAGGGTAAAGTGTATATAGACGAATCCCCGCTTTATGAGGTAACCTGCAAGGATCAGACCTACTTTGCATACAACGAAATGGAAATGGACAGAATCAAGGAAAAAATCGGGAATCAGAAATATACAGTGCAGCGTTCAAAGGGTCTTGGTGAAAATGAAGCGGATATGATGGCTTTAACAACAATGAACCCGGCAACAAGAAGGCTTATTCTTGTTACTCCGGATGAAGCTGAAAAGACATCACAGATATTTGATTTGCTTCTCGGCGATAATCTTGAGGGCAGAAAACAGTATATTACAGATTACGGCAGTCTTTATATAGATGCTGCCGATGTAAGCTGATTAAGTTAAGGAGGAATTATTTATGGCAAGAAGAAAAAAGAATACGCCTGATGATAAAAGCACCCTTAACGAAAATGTGCATATTGAAAATGCAGGTACGGTTACAAACGAAATAATAACCAATACATTAGTCAATAATTTTATGCCCTATGCAATGAGCGTTATTTTATCCCGTGCTATTCCCGAAATAGACGGATTAAAGCCATCTCACAGAAAATTGCTTTATACTATGTATAATATGGGGCTGTTAAAGGGCGGCACAATAAAAAGTGCAAACATAGTCGGCAGAACCATGCAGCTTAACCCTCACGGCGATGCTTCGATTTACGAAACGATGGTGCGTCTTTCAAGAGGCAATGAATCTCTTTTATATCCATTTGTTGAATCTAAGGGTAACTTCGGAAAAGCATATTCAAAAAATATGATGTATGCTGCATCACGATATACGGAGGCAAAGCTTGCACCTATTTGCAAAGAGCTTTTCGATGATATTGATAAAGACACAGTTGATTTCGTGGATAACTATGATAATACAATGAAGGAGCCTCGTTTGCTTCCCGTAACTTTCCCATCCATTTTGTGTAATGTTACAACAGGTATTGCTGCAGGTATGGCTTCCTCAATCGCTTCATTTAACCTTAAAGAGGTTTGTGAAACTACTATTGCTATTATGAAAAATCCCGAGCATGTTGTTTCCGATACGTTGATTGCTCCCGATTTTATCGGCGGCGGCTATATAATTTACGATAAGGACGAGCTTGAAAAAATTTATTCAACCGGAAGAGGTTCTGTAAAAGTTCGTTCAAAGTATACCTATGATAAATCGTATAATTGTATTGATATTACGGCTATACCTCCTACAACAACCTCGGAAGCTGTTATTGATAAGATTATTGAGCTTGTTAAGGCAAATAAAATTAAAGAAATTTCCGATATCCGTGATGAAACTGATTTGAAAGGCCTTAAAATTACAGTTGATTTAAAAAGAGGCGTTGACCCCGATAAGCTTATGGCAAGGCTTTATAAGGCTACTCCGCTTGAGGACTCCTTCTCCTGCAACTTTAATGTACTTATTAACGGTGTTCCAAAGGTTAGGGGAGTAAGAGAGCTTCTTGATGAATGGATATCTTTCAGATTAAATTGTATTAAGCGAAGAATTAATTTCAGTCTTGAAAAAAAGAGAAGGCAGCTTCATCTTTTGAAGGGTCTTTCAAAAATACTGCTTGATATTGATAAAGCAATTAAAATCGTCAGAGAAACCGAAAGTGAATCAGAGGTTGTACCTAACCTTATGATTGGGTTCGGTATTGATGAAATTCAGGCTGAATATGTTGCAGAAATCAAACTTCGTCATTTAAACAGAGAGTACATTTTAAAAAGAATTAAAGATATAGAAACTCTTGAGGATGAAATTGCCGATCTTGAAAAAACACTTTCAAGCAACAACAGAATGAAGAAAATTATTATCGGCGAGCTTGAAAATGTTATTAATAAATATGATACAGGCAGAAAAACAGAAATTCTTTATGATGTTTCTGATGAAGATATTGAGGTTGAAAGCGCAGCAGCCGATTATCCTGTTACTATGTTCATAACAGAAGGCGGATATGCAAAAAAAATCCGCACTGCCAATCTGCGTATGAGCGGTGAACAAAAGGTTAAAGAGGGCGATAAAATTCTTGAAGCTGTTGAATGCTCAAATAAAGATGAAATTCTTGCTTTCTCTACTAAAAATCAGGTTTATAAGGCTAAGGTTGATGATTTTCAGGATACGAAAGCATCCGTTCTCGGTGAATATGTTCCGTCTAAGCTTAATATGGAGGAAGGCGAGGAAATCGCATATATAGCTGTATTCAGTGAATACAAAGGTTATATGATTTTTGTTTTTGAAAACGGCAAAATCGCAAAGGTGGATATGTCTGCCTATGAAACAAAAACAAATCGGAAAAAGCTTATAAATGCGTATAGTGATAAATCTGTGCTGGCTGCAGCTTTATATCTTTCGGAGGATACGGATATTGTTATCTGTGGTTCAAATGAAAGAAAGCTTCTTTTGAATACAGCTTCCATACTGCCTAAAACAACAAAAAGTACGCAGGGTGTTCAGGCGATGACGCTGAAAAAGAAGAGTGATAAGGTGGTTTCCGTTCATCTTTATAATGAGGGTGAATTTGAAAAGCCTTACAGGTACAGACCTAAAAATCTTCCTGCTGCCGGTGCACTTCCAAGTGCATCCGATATCGGCGAACAACTTACTTTTTAAATATTAATCATATACTGTTATTAATTTTAGAGCAATGAAATCCATTTTCTTTGCCGACACGAAACAGTATTATAATTAACGCAAAAACTATTGAAGTCAATTAATGCCAAAAAAATGCTTGCATTATAGAATTTATTGTGATATAATCCATTAGTATCAATTATCAATGGAGGATGTTTACGATGCTTTGGTATCATTATGTTTTCGGTGCTGTTCTTATTGTAGCATCAATTATTATTACAATTACCGTTCTTATGCAAGAGGGCAGATCACAGAATCTTTCCGGTGCTATTGCCGGTGGTGCAGAAACTTTTCTTGGAAAAGCAAAGGCTCGTACAATTGAGGCTAAGCTTGAAAAGATGACAAAGTGGCTTATTGTTGCTTTCTTTGTTGTTGTTTTGGCTGCGTTCTTTATTTTCCTCTTTATTGGCTAAGAAAAAACAGTAACCTTGCGTTATGCAAGGTTATTTTTTTTGCAGAAAACGGAGTATATTATGTTCTATGTTATTTTCGATTTGGAATGGAATAATGCCTATAATTACAAATTAAAAAAAGGCATGAATGAAATTATTGAAATCGGCGCTATAAAATTGGATGAAAAATTGAATATAGTAGACACCTTTAAGCAGTTAATTAAGCCGAAACTTTCAAACAAGCTCTCTTCAAGATTCAAAAATCTTACGCATATTTCAATGGACGAAATTAACGATTCCGGAATTGCTTTTGAAAATGCTATTGAAGATTTTGCAAGATGGAGCGGAGGAGAGAACAGTGTTTTTCTTAGCTGGTCAAACAGTGATCTTTATGTACTTATAGATAATTTTAAAAAGTTTATAGGTGTTTCATCTATAGATTTTATCAAGAAATATGCCGATCTTCAAAAATATTGTCAATCATTTATCAAAAACAATACCGCAAATCAGATTAGTCTTGCTAACTGTGCCGAAATATTTGATATAAATGCTGATACCGAAAATATGCATCGTGCTCTTGAGGATTGCTATGTTTCCGCAGAGTGTTTTAAAAAGGTATTTAACAGTAATTTTTCGAAATTTGTTGTTGACTGCGATAAGGCTTTCTTTGAAAGGCTTGTTTTCAAACCATATTTCCTTACAAAATGCATTTCAGAAGATTATAATGTGAATAACGAAGTCTTAAATTGCCCATACTGTAAATCAAATATGCGTGTTTTAAAAAAATATGAATCCGTCAATAAATCTTTCAGAACGGTTTGCGAATGTTCAAAATGCGGCAAAAAATTCTGGGCTTTTGTAAGAGCAAAAAAAACTTATGATGGCATTGTGGTAACCAAGAAAATCAATATTATGAACAAGAAGCGGGCGGAAAAATTCAATCATAATGCGTGAATGTAAAAATTTACAAAAAAATTCTTTATTCGTGTTGAAATATATAGTATAATATAAAATATTTCTTGTTTTGGAGGTAAGAAAATGGCATCTAGAGATTATGACGATTTGCTTGAATCTTTTATGAACAATTCTCCTAAAGTTTATAGTGAAGATAAAGATACACTAAACACTGAAGAAAACAAGGTTCCATCTGCATATAACTTGGATAATACGAACGCCAAGGATTCAAAATCCGTTAAAAGAGGGCGTATAATTGAAAAAAAGAACTTAAAAAAATCCAAAAACAAAAAAAAGAAAAAAAAAGACTATTCTTCTCCGAAATATAAAATTTTCAGAATTTTAATGGGAATTCTTATGATTGTCGGCGTTGTTGCCGTTGTCTGCATTTCAGTTATGAGTATTTATGCTTACAGCGTTGTTCACGGCGATGCTGTTTTTGATCTCAATGAACAGAAATATGCACAGAGCCAGACCTCATTTATTTACGGCTATGATAAGAATAACAAAGAGGTTGAATTAACAAGGCTTCATGGTGATGAAAACAGAATCTGGGTTAATCTTGAAGATATGAGCGAATATCTTCCCAAGGCTTTTGTTTCAATCGAGGATAAAAGGTTTGAAAAACATAATGGTGTTGACTGGATCCGAACAGCAGGTGTAATCGTAAAGCCGCAAAACCTTGGTAAACAGGGAGGTTCAACAATTACTCAACAGCTTATTAAAAACCTTACCGATGAAAAACAGGTTACTGTTGCCCGTAAGTTCAATGAAATTCTTTCTGCATTAAACCTTGAACGATATTTTGAAAAAGATGATATTCTTGAAGCATACTTAAATACAATCTACCTTTCAGAAGGCTGTTATGGTGTTAAAACTGCAGCAGAAGAATATTTTGGTAAAGATGTTAAAGATCTGAATATTGCCGAATGTGCTTGTATAGCCGGTATTACTCAGTTTCCGACAAAGTATGATCCTCTGATTAACACGGAAGAAAATAAAACCCGCCAAAAGCAGGTTTTAGGAGCAATGCTTGAAGAAGGTGCAATAACACAGGAGCAATATGATGAAGCAATTAACTATAAGCTGATTTTTACAAACAGTAAGGAATACAAAGGCAGTCAGGTTTCTTCAAATGTTGATGGCTCCAAAACAAATGTAATTGATTCATGGTATATTGATTATGTTATAAGAACCGTCATTGATGATTTGATTGAAAATGGATATACCAAAAGAAAAGCACAGGCTCTTGTTTACGGCGGCGGTTTAAAGATTTATACCGCAATTGACTTTGATGTTCAGGATGCTCTTGAAACAGTTTATGAAAACCGAAAAGGCGTTTACGAAGAAAATTCCCAGAGTGCCATGGTTGTAATGGATTATAAGGGAAGAGTGCTTGGTATAGTCGGCGGATTAGGTAAAAAAGATAATGTTATGGGCTTTAACCGCGCTGTTGATGCCAAGCGTCAGCCTGGTTCAGCTTTTAAACCATTAGCTGTATACGCTCCTGCACTTGAAAAAAGTCTTAAAGATCCTAATTTCGATTTCTATTGGTCAACACTTATTAAAGATGCACCTACTGAAGATATAAAAGTTGACGGAAAGCCGTGGCCAACGAATGAGGGCGGTGGTTATTCAAGTAAAAAACTTACCATCCAATCCGGTATCGCAAGATCTTTAAATACAATTTCTGCTAGAACTTTACTCCAGGTTGGTCTTGATTATTCCTACAATTTCTTGACCGAAAAATTCCATATTTCTTCCATGATAGATCAGGACTGTGCTCCTGCTCCACTTGCAACAGGAGCTTTAACAAACGGTGCTTCTGTACTTGATATTACTGCTGCTTATCAGGCATTCGGAAACGGCGGAAAATATTATTATCCGTACTGCTATTATAAAGTTACTGATTTCCAGGGCAATACAATTCTTGAATCAACTCCCGATACAACAAATGAACAGGCACTTTCAGAAAGCACAGCATGGATTATGAATAAGCTTCTTCAAACTGTTATGACAAGCGGTACAGGTACAACCTATAAGATTTCAGGTGTTCAGTGTATTGGTAAAACAGGTACTACTACCGGAAGCGTAGACCGCTATTTTGTCGGCGGTACTCCGGAATATATTGCTGCAGTTTGGTATGGATTTGATCAGCAGAAAGAAGTAAGACAAACACCAAATCCATCCGGTATTTTGTGGAAAAATGTAATGAATGAGATTTATTCCAGTAAGGGTATCAATAAAAAAGAGTTCCCTGATTATGACGGTATAACCAGACGGGCTTATGATTCAAGCAATGGCTTGCTTGCTAATTATTCCAGCGGAAATTACGGCTGGTATGACAAAAATAATCTTCCCGGTTATTCTAAATCTACAGGAACTACCAAAGAGTCCACAACTTCGGATAAGAATTCACAGGAAACTTCTAAGGCAACATCAGTTGCTTCCTCTACAAATTCTAATGTTCACAAGCCACAGGGAACAACCGCTAATAAATCCGGTTCAAATACTGCTGAATAATCGTATTAAAACAATAACGGCATCATTTAACTGTGATGCCGTTATTCTTAAAGGGAAAAAGTTATGAAAATAATGTCCGTTGATTATGGAGATGTACGCACAGGCGTTGCTCTGTCAGACATAGGCGAATCTCTTGCATCTCCTTATGCCGTAATCAAAGAAACTTATCAGCCGAAGCTTATTGATAAGCTTTGCGAAATTGCTGAAAAAGAAAATGCTGAAAAAATAGTTGTAGGTATTCCGAAAAATATGGACGGCAGCTATGGCTTTCGTGCTGAGGCCTGCAGAGAATTCGGAAGAAAGCTTGAAGAAATAAGCCACAAACCTGTTGATTTTATTGATGAAAGGCTTACAACTGTTATGGCACACAATATTCTTTCCGCAAATAATATCAGAGGAAAAAAAAGAAAAGAAACGGTAGATGCTGTTTCGGCTGTTATGATTCTTCAATCCTATATTGATAAGAATAAAAAGTAGTCTATCACCGTAATATTTTATGGTGATGATTTGGAAATTAAATTTAAAAAATTTGTATTTAAGCTTGATTTTTCTTTTTTAATCTTATTATCTTTTGCTGTATTTTATGGATACGAAAGCACAATTAGTATTATATTATTTTCTATGCTTCATGAGTTAGGCCATATTTCAGCTTTACTTTTATTTAAGGTTAAACCGGATCTGATTAAAGTATCATTTTACGGGATAGGTCTTAAATACAAAAATAATCTATCTAAAATAAAGGAATTTATTGTTTTAGTTTGCGGTCCGCTTATTAATCTGATTTTATTTTTGGTACTTAAGGATAATATTAATTTAATACTTTTATTAATCAATATTTTCCCTGCACTTCCGCTTGACGGAGGACGAATGCTAAAGCTTGTATTGCCAAAATACTATCGTGCCGTAAGTCTGTTTTTTATAATTGTTTTATGCTGTTTATCAGCATATTTATTTATTGAATATCATATATTTTCATTAATTTTAATCTGCGTTTATTTAATCGCTTTCAATATTAATGAACTGAATAACGGTTGATGAGGTTTTTATGAAAAAAGAAGTTGAAAAAATACTGCAGTTTGTTCAGAAGCCTGCAAGATATGCAGGAGGGGAGCTGAACAGCGTTGTTAAGGAAACATCAAAGGTTGATATCAGATATGCCTTTTGTTTTCCTGATTTGTATGAAATCGGAATGAGTCATCTTGGTATGAAAATTCTTTATTCTCTTGTTAATGCAAGGGAAGACAGCTGGTGCGAAAGAGTTTTTGCTCCTGACAGTGATATGGAAGAGCAGATGCGAAAGAATCATGTTCCTTTATTCGCACTTGAAAGCGGAGATTATATCAAGGATTTTGATTTGATAGGCTTTACGCTTATGTATGAGCTTTGTTATACCAATGTGTTAAATATGCTTGATTTAGCCCAAATACCCCTTAAATCAAAGGACAGAACGGATTTAACGCCTATCATTTGCTGTGGCGGACCATGTACCTGCAATCCTGAGCCGATAACCGATTTTGTTGATATTGTTTTCCTTGGTGACGGCGAAGAAAATACACCTGCATTAATTGATTTACTTAAGGAGTGTAAGAAAAACGGTTCTACAAAGCAGGAATTTCTGCTTAAAGCTAAGGAAATTAAGGGCGTTTATGTTCCAAGCCTTTATCAGGACAGCTATAATGAAGACGGAACTCTGAAAGAGCTTAAGCCTATCCATGGTGCTCCCGCAAAAGTTAAAAAATCCGTTGTAGCCGATATGAACAAGTGCTTTTATCCAAAGGAGTTTGTTGTTCCGTTTATAAGTATTGTTCATGACAGAGCAGTAGAAGAAATTTTCAGAGGCTGTATAAGGGGATGCCGTTTCTGTCAGGCAGGCTTTACTTACAGACCAATCAGAGAAAAAAGTGTTGAAACAATTAATGAACAGGCAAAGGCATTAATTCAATCAACAGGATATGACGAGCTTTCCCTATGCTCTCTTTCAACATCGGATCACAGCTGCGTAAACGAAATGCTGACTTCACTTATAGATTGGACAGAAAAGGATAAAATCAATCTTTCTTTACCGTCTCTTCGAGTAGATAATTTCTCCGATGAGCTTGTGGACAAGCTTAACAGAGTCAGAAAAAGCGGCTTAACCTTTGCTCCTGAGGCAGGAACGCAAAGATTGCGTGATGTTATAAATAAGAATGTGTCTGAAGAAGAGGTTATTAATACCTGCACTAAGGCATTCGACAATGGCTGGACCTCTGTAAAACTTTACTTTATGATGGGACTTCCGACAGAAACCATGGAAGATGTTGAAGGTATAGCAGATCTTGGTATGCAGGTTGTTCACGCCTTTTATAAAAACCCCAATAGACAAAAGGGAACAGGGCTTCAGGTTTCAATCAGCTGTGCCTCCTTTATTCCGAAGCCGTTTACTCCGTTCCAATGGGAACCGGAGGATACAATGGAAAGCTTGAAAGCAAAGCAAGCACATCTTCTTGAGTATGTTCCAAGCAAAAAAATTAAGATTTCTTATCACGAAACCCCAACCTCTTTAATTGAGGGCGTTCTTGCAAGAGGAGACAGGCGTCTTAATCATGTTTTGCTTGATGCTTGGAAGCTTGGCTGCAAATTTGACTCGTGGGGTGACAAATTCAATTTTGATGCCTGGATGCAGGCTTTTGAAAAGAATGGTATTGATCCGCATTTTTATACACAACGCAGAAGACCGTTTGACGAGCTTTTACCTTGGGATCATCTTGATTTCGGTGTCTCAAGAAAATTCCTTGAAAATGAGAACAAAAAAGCTCATGAAAACAAAACGACACCGCATTGCAGAATTAAATGTGCAGGCTGTGGTGCAAATATTTTGAACGGAGGTCACTGTGATGCGAGAGGTTAGGCTTGTTTTTTCAAAAACAGACAGATGCAAATACATAAGCCATCTTGATATTAATCGTTGCATGTCGAGAGCGCTTGCTCGAGCAAAAATTCCTCTTTGGTTTACTGAGGGCTTTAATCCTCATCCATATATGAGCTTTTCGCTTCCGCTTTCATTAGGCGTTGAAAGCTTATGTGAAAGCGTTGATTTGCGCATTACAGACGATATTTCAAATGATGAAATCAAAAATCGTATGAATGAAATGCTGCCAACAGGTATCAGAATTGTTGATGTTCTTGATGATTTTCGCGATTGCAGTGAAATCGCTTTTTCTGATTATGTTTATAAATTTCAATTCTGTGATAATGAAGCTGCATTGGAGAGGATAAATGCCGTTCTTTCTTCAAGTGAAATCATGGCTGAAAAAAAAGCAAAAAAAGGTAAGCGCAGAATCGTTAAAGAAACAAATTTAAAGCCGTATATTGATAAATACAGTATCTCAATCAGAAATGATGAAATTGTTTTGAATATCCGTCTTGCCGCCGGTCCGGAAAGAAACCTGAATCCAACTCTTTTATTTGATACAATCATAAAACTGATTGATATGGATTTTGAGTGGAGAAGTATTGCAAGAATATCTCTGTTGGATAAAAACTATGTTTTGTTCAAATAATTTTATAAAAAAGTTTAATTAATTATGAAATTTGTGTAAATATTTGTAGATATTTAAACTTGACTTTTGTTTTTTATTATAGTATTTTAGATGTTGCAATATTTATGGGTTAGTTTGGGGGATTTTTATGACAAAGAAAATTAAATCTATTGCCATTGAACTTACCAAGCACAATATTGTAATAAGAAAAGCTGTAAGACATATCATTTTCTTAAAAAGATATCTTATTTATCTGATTGCAAAAAAATCAAATAAAACCGATGACAAACTTATTTGTTTCAAGTCCTTCAGCGGAAAATCATATTCCTGTTCACCGAAAGCAATTTATGAATATATGCTTACACAGGACAAGTATAAGGATTTTAAATTTATCTGGGTATTTAGGGAACCGGAAAAATATAAATATCTTGAAAATAATCATAATACAAAGGTTATTTATAATAAAGGCAAAGCATATTATAAAGCTATGGCAAGCAGTAAATATTGGATACACAACTATCGGATTGCTGACCATATTTTCCCGAAAGAAGATCAGATTTATGTTCAGTGCTGGCATGGAACACCGCTTAAGCGTTTGGGATATGATATTGAGACTTTTGATAATGCGCTCAACACCATTAACGAACTTCGCTTCAAGTACAAGGTGGATGCAAAAAAATTCAAATACTTTCTTTCTCCTTCAAAATTTGCAAGTGAAAAATTTATTTCTGCTTGGAATTTGAGAGCTTTCGGAAAGGAAAATGCCATTATTGAACAGGGATATCCGAGAAATGATAAGCTGTTTAACTGCACTGTAAATGATATAAACAGGATCAAATCAACGCTGGGTATTGAAGATACAGATAAAAAGATTATTCTTTATGCTCCTACATGGCGTGATAATCAGCATGATTCTTCCATTGGATATACCTACAAAACCGAAGTTGATTTTGATTATCTTCGTGATGCTGTCGGAGATAAATGTATTATACTTTTCCGTGCGCACTATCTTGTGGCAAGCAAATTTGATTTTAAGAAATATAAGGGCTTTGTATACGATGTATCTAAATATGATGAAATAAATGATTTGTATTTAGCTTCCGATGCTTTATTAACTGATTATTCAAGTGTTTTCTTTGATTACGCAAATTTAAAAAAGCCAATGATTTTTTATATGTACGATTTTGATGCTTATAAAAATGAAATTAGAGATTTTTACATTGATGTTGAGGAACTTCCCGGACCTGTTATAACAGATCGCAATCAGGAAGAGCTTGTCGGAGAACTCAAAGCAATTGAAAATAATGATGCTTATTTCAAAAAATATGGTAAAAAATATACTGAATTCAATAATAAATATAATTATCTTGATGACGGATATGCAGCAAAAAGAGTTATTGAAGAAATACTTGAATTCTGAAGCGTTATTTTTATAAATTTTTCTTAGAAAGCGTTTGAACAACGCTTTCTTTTTTATTTTTGCTATAATGAGTAAAATTACCAATCGGTAATTTGCTGCTAAAGTGGACATATATATGTATATGAGTGCTTTGATTTCAACCTAAATAAAGCTTGTATTCCGTTTTCCTTTATGATTACACAAGCATGTTTACTGAATTTTATAGATATTCGCATGAAACGCCTACTTGAAATACATATTTATATTTGTTATAATATTCCGAAATGCAATTGCTGAGATGTTTCAAAAAATACACTATTGTTAAATTGTGTACGGAGGAAAATATAAATGTTTGATGCAAAAATGATTGTCAATAAATTAAATATTGATAAAAATCAACTTAATATTTCTGTTACAATCAGTACTCCGTTTGATATTGATATTACATCTCCAAAGGTTAAAATAGTTTTCGAATACAACGGAAAAACAAGAAGGCTGCCGTTTTTAATAAGAAACTTTTATAGACAAAAGCAGAATAATTTATGTGTGGTTATTTGCACCCATTCATATTTGCTTGATTATATTTTTGACGATGTAAAAGATTTTAGTGAAATAAAAGCAAGAATTGATTTATATTACGGAGAAAATGAGGCTATTGCTCTTCCGTTTACTGTTTCAGACAAGGTTATTTATGATAATCCTAATCTTGCTGTTGAAGAAAGCTTTATCGGTAATGAAAGCTTTGATGGATTTACTATTTTCGAGCGTGAAGCTAAACCGAATGATAATTGCAGAAAATCGGATACACCGTATTCATTGGATCTTGAGCCTGAAAACGGAATCATTGTTATATCAAAAGGGGAAACACGCCCTGAAAACAATAAAATCAAATTATCACCGATATTAAAATTCGTGTTTACATTTTTAAAAGCTATTCTTGCAATTGCCTTGCTTCCATTGCTTATAATAGCAGGAATTATCGCCGGAGCTACCTATCTTGTTTTCAATGTGAATAATAAAAAATCCCGAAAAAAATTATTAGTTGATAAAATTATTAATATCTTTGCATTTTTCTTCGGAACGAATATGAGGAAAACAAGGCTCTATAAATCGGCAGAACAATCGCTTAAAAAAACCAGAAAAAAAATTAAGCGTTTCGTATGTCATAAGCTTTTTGATAGGTACTATAAAAAACCAATTGTCCAAAACCGAATTACTTTTATGTCCGGAAGAAGAGATGAACTTGGCGGAAATTATGAATTTGTTTATAATCTAATTAAAGACAGGGAAGATATAGATTTCCAATTCTTAATGTTTTCAAATCCTGCAAAGCACGATAGGTTAAAAACGATTAAGAAATTCTTATATCTTTATGCAACTTCAAAGGTTGTTATTGTTGATGATTATTTCCGACTTCTTAATACAGTAAAAAAGCGTAAAGGTGTTACGGTTATTCAGCTTTGGCATGCCTGCGGTGCATTTAAAACCTTCGGTTTTACCCGTCTTGGAAAAAGCGGCGGTCCGAAGCAGAATGAACCGAATCACAGAATGTATGATTATGCCATAGTAAGCTCTCAGGAAATAGCTAAGCATTACGCTGAAGGTTTTGGTATATCTGATAATAATGTTGTTGCAACAGGCATTCCTCGAACAGATGTATTTATGAATAAGGAATATGCCGAAGATGTCAGAGAAAGATTTTTCAGACAGTATCCGAATCTTAAATCCAAAAAAATTATTTTATTTGCTCCAACCTTCAGAGGAAAAGGGCAGATGAGTGCTTATTATCCAACGGAAGCCTTTCATCCTGAAAAGCTTCTGGATAAAATAGGAAATGATTATGCGATTCTGATTAAGCTTCATCCATATTGCAAGGAAAGATTTGAAATTGCTGAAGAATATCGTGATAGAATCATTGATTTTTCCGATGCTGTTGAGCTGAATGATTTATTATTTGTTACAGATTTACTTATAACGGATTATTCAAGCGTTATTTTTGAAGCATCTCTTCTTGATATCCCAATGCTTTTTTATACTTACGATTTATATTTGTATATCAAGGAGCGCGATTTTTATTATGATTTTGAAAATTTTGTTCCGGGTAAAATTTTATATTCTGAAAATGAAATTGCAGAAAGTATAGAAAGCAATAGTTTTGAGCAAGATAAAGTAAGCAGCTTTAAATATAAATTTTTTGATAACCTTGATGGTAATTCAAGTAAAAGAGTTGCTGATCTGGTAATAAAATGTTTAGAATTAGACAAAGATTTGGAGAAATAATTATGGTTTACGGAGTAATTCTTGCCGGCGGAATCGGTTCCCGAATGGGAGGAGAAAAACCAAAACAGTATTTAACTGTTAAAAATAAGCCGATTATTATTTATACAATTGAAAAATTTCTCCCTTGCCCTAAATTTCAAAAAATTATAGTTCTATGCCCTGCACAGTGGGTTGAGCATACTAAAAACATAATTAAAAAATATGTTGGCCCTGCCATGGATAAGATTGTTGTTATTGAGGGCGGAAACACAAGAAATGAAACCATTATGAACGCTATTGATTACATTGAGTCTGAAGGCCAGCTTGATGATAATACAATTATTGTTACACATGATTCTGTAAGACCCTTTGTTACGCATAGAATAATTGAGGAAAATATTTCTGCTTGTGAAAAATTCAGTGCTTGTGATACGGTTATCGCTGCAACAGACACCATTGTTGAGGCAGAAAACGGTAAGGAAATAAGCAATATTCCAAACAGAAACATTATGTATCAGGGGCAGACTCCGCAGTCCTTTAAAGCAAAGAAGTTAAAAAAAGTGTATAATTCCTTAACAGATGAGGAGAAGGATATTTTAACCGATGCAGCAAAAATATTTGTGCTGAAGGGTGAAAGGGTAGCGCTTGTTGAAGGCGAAACCTTTAATATTAAAATAACATATCCTTATGATCTGAAAATTGTTAAATCACTACTGGAGTGTGAAGAATGATTAACACTGTTTACCGACTTGCACGGGCAAGAAAATTTGAAATTGCCTTTGAGGATATAGAGCTTTTTGGTCAAAATGCAGTTGTGCGTCCAACACATCTTTCTATTTGCAATGCAGATATGCGTTATTATCTCGGAACAAGAGATGCAAAAATTATGGCAGAAAAGCTGCCTTTGGTTCTTATTCATGAGGGTGTAGGAAAAGTTATTTATGATCCCAGCGGAAAATTCAATGTTGGCGAAATGGTAGTTATGGTTCCTAATATTCCTGCAGAGAAAAACGATGTTATTGCAGAAAATTATCTTCGCTCATCTAAATTCTGCGGCTCCTCAACTGACGGCTTTTTACAGGAATATATCAGTATTTCTCCCAAAAGACTTGTTCGGCTGCCAAAGGAAATGAATATGAATGTTGCCGCTTTCACTGAAATTGTTTCAGTTTCTATTCATGCTATTTCACGATTTGATAAAATTGCACATTCCTGCAGACGAAGAATCGGGGTGTGGGGTGACGGTAATCTGGGTTACATAACCTCTTTATTAATAAAAAAGCTTTTCCCCGAAACTGAGGTTTACATTTTCGGAACATCTTATGATAAGCTTTCCTATTTTACCTTTGCTGACGGAAGCTTCATGGTAAACGAAGTTCCGAAGGACTTTTATGTTGATCACGCCTTTGAATGCGTCGGCGGTAACGGAAGCACAGTGGCAATTGAGCAAATTATTACAACTGTTATGCCTGAAGCAACCATTTCAATTTTAGGTGTTTCCGAATATCCGATTCCTATAAACACAAGAATGATTCTTGAAAAGGGGTTGCGTTTCTTTGGCTCATCAAGAAGCGGTGTTGATGATTTCAGAAAAACAGTTGAATTATATAAAGAATATCCGGAAATCATAGATTATCTTGGAAGTATTGTAAGCTCTGTTAACACAGTATCAACAATTGATGATATTATAGCGGCTTTTGAAAAAGATGCTAAAAAAGCTTTCGGCAAAACCATTATTCAATGGCAGGAGTAATGAATATTGCAATCAGGCAAAAAGATTTATTTAAACATTTTTAATAAAATGCTTGCAATTTGTAACACTTTGTGATATATTATCTAAGCATTTGTTCCGTTGCTGTCCTTGCAACGCGTTAAATGTTGTGCGTTAAAGCATTTAAGTAGATGGTCCTCTGTCAACTTTTTGTTAAGAACATCTGATAAATTAATAAGGAGGAAATTATAATGGACGCAATCAAAATTATTGAAGCAGGCAGTGTTCAGAAAGAACTTCCTGAATTCAAAATCGGTGACACCGTAAAAGTTGGTGTTCGTATCCGTGAGGGTAAAAACGAAAGAGTTCAGATGTTTGAAGGTACTGTTATTGCTATTAAAGGCTCAGGCATCTCAAAAACATTTACTGTTCGTCGTGTATCTTATGGCGTTGGCATCGAGCGTGTATTCCCATTCAACTCAGCAAATATTGAATCTGTACAGGTTATTCGCCACGGTAAGGTTCGCCGTGCTAAGCTTTATTACCTCAGAGACAGAGTTGGTAAGGCTGCTAAGGTTAAAGAAGATATTTAAATTTTTAACTTTAAAACCGCTTCAAACGAAGCGGTTTTCTTTTATACCCAATTAAAATTGTTTTCTTGACTTTATATCTATTTTAATATATCTTATATTTGTAATAATTCTTAGTGGGGTAAAATTATGCTTGAAATCAAAAACAAAGAATTCTATATGAACGGAAAACCATTCAAAATTTATTCAGGAGCAATGCATTATTTTCGTATTTTGCCTGAATATTGGGAGGACAGATTAACTAAGCTTAAGCTTGCAGGCTTTAACACTGTTGAAACCTATGTCTGCTGGAATCTGCACGAACCAAAGCCAAATGAATTTTGCTTTGATGGTTTGCTTGATATCGTTAAATTTATTGAAACAGCTAAAAAAGTTGGACTTTATTGCATTGTCCGTCCCGGTCCATATATCTGTGCGGAGTGGGACTTCGGGGGACTGCCTGCATGGCTTTTGAAGGATAAGAATATGCAGATTCGCTGTAATTATCCTGATTATTTGTCCTGTGTTGAAAGATTTTATAAAAAATTGCTGCCTATGCTCGTTCCTCATCTTGAAACAAACGGCGGTAACATCATTGCAATGCAGGTTGAAAATGAATATGGCTCCTACGGAAATGATAAGGAATATCTAAAGTTCATTGAAAGCCTTATGAATGAATGCGGCATTGATGTTTTATATTTCACATCAGACGGCAATTGGAAAAATATGCTTTCAGGCGGCTCACTCCCGCATATTTATAAAGTACTTAACTTTGGCTCAAAAGCAAAAACCGCATTTAATTGCTTAAAAGATTTTGAAAATAGCGGACCGAATATGTGCGGCGAATTTTGGTGCGGTTGGTTTGATCATTGGGGAGATAAGCATCATACAAGAGATGCTTCATCGGTTGGAAAAGAAATTAAAGACTTTCTTGATATCGGTGCCAGCTTTAATTTCTATATGTTCCACGGAGGAACTAATTTTGGCTTTACGGCGGGTGCAAATCAAAATCCGGGCAAGGCATATGAACCAACGGTAACAAGCTATGATTACTGTGCACTTTTAAATGAATGGGGAGATTATACACCTGCATATCACGAAATAAGAGAAATACTTTGTGCATATCAGGAAATAGAAATGACAGAATTGCCTGAATCTCCAAAGCTTCAGACAATCGGTAATGTTGAATTAACTGAATTTGCTTCTCTTTTCGATAATCTTTCAAATATTGCAGAAAAGCATTATGCCCCTGTTCCCGAAAGTATGGAATATTTTAATCAGAATTTCGGCTTGATTTATTATGAAACCGTAATCAGCGGTAAATACGATATTTCTCCGCTGAATATAAAAGGGGTTCACGATTTCGGCTATGTATATTTTGATGATAAATACAAGAAAAGAATCAGCAGATTAGAATATACTTCAGAATCAAAAGGATTAAAGGCTCTTTTTTCAAAAAAGAATTCAGGAAAATTTCTTATGTCTGCCATAAACGGCAACAGAAAAATCGGTGTACTTGTTGACGCAATGGGCAGGGTAAATTACGGTGAACATATGACAGACCGCAAAGGTATAACCGATATTTACATAGGCAATCAAAGGCAGATGGGATATGATGTTTACACAATCCCGCTTGATAATCTTGATAAACTTGAATATAAGGCTGATAAAAAAGAGGTACCGCTGTTTCTTAAAGGCAGTTTTAAGGCAAATTCAAACAATGATTGCTTTGTTCATCTGAATGGCTTTAAAAAGGGGTATGTATGGGTTAACGGCTTTAATCTCGGAAGATACTGGGAGATTGGTCCTCAGAAATCATTATATCTTCCCGGTGCTCTTTTAAAAGAAGAGAATGAAATAATTGTGCTTGAAATGGAAGGATTTTCAAATCCAACTGTTTCAATTACAGATAAACATAATTTAGGATAAAATAAAAGTAAAGGTAGCGATAAAATGCCTGATTTTCAAAAGCAATATGTTCAATGGTTTCCGGGCCATATGGCCAAAACAAGGCGGTTGATTAAGGAAAGTCTGAATTTAGTGGACGGTGTTGTTGAAATCGTTGATGCAAGAATTCCGTATTCAAGCTCAAATCCCGAAATTGATGACTTAATTAAGAATAAACCGAGAATCATTTTGCTTAACAAAAGCGATGTTGCAGATCCAAAAGCAACTAAAATATGGATTGATTACTATAAAAGCAGAGGCTTTTATGCACTATCTGTTGACTGCAGAAGCGGTAAAGGCTTGAATCAGTTTATTCCCGAATGCAAAAAAGCATTAAGCCGTGTTATTGATAAAAATGAAGCCAAAGGAATGGCAGGCAAGCCGATAAGACTTATGGTAGTCGGTATTCCGAATACGGGCAAATCTTCATTTATTAACAGAATGGCAGGTAAAAATAAAGCTGTTGTTGCAGACAGAGCAGGGGTTACAAGAAACAATCAATGGTTTAACTGCGGCAATGGTATTGAGCTTTTAGATACACCAGGGGTATTATGGCCTAAATTTGATGATGCAGAGGTTGGCGACAAGCTTGCTTTTATCGGATCGGTTAAGGACGAGGTTACCGATTTGGAAAGTCTTTCCTGCAGGCTTCTTGATGTTCTTAATAAAACGCACCCGGAAATGATTGAGGAAAGATATAAAATATCTGATTTTGAAGATTTACAAGGTTGGGAAATTCTTGAATTAATCGGCAAAAAAAGAGGCTTTTTAATTAAAGGCGGAGAAATAAACTACGAGCGTGCCGCTGCAATAGTTTGTGATGAATTCAGAGGAGGAAAGCTTGGGCGCTTGAGCCTTGAGCTGCCACAGAAATAATGGATTGGTTATTTTACGAAAACGAAGCAAAAAATAAAGGATATACTGTTATCTGCGGTATTGATGAAGCGGGCAGAGGTCCTCTTGCAGGACCCGTGTTTGCTGCTGCCGTTATTTTACCCGAAGGACACATCATTGAAGGAGTAAATGACTCAAAAAAGCTTTCTGAAAAAAGGCGTGAAGCCCTTTACAATAAAATTATTGATGAATGTGTTTGTTATTCCATAGGAACAGCTTCGGAAAAGGAAATAGATCAAATCAATATTCTTCAGGCAACCTTTCTGGCAATGAAAAGAGCGGTTGACGGTCTTGAAATAAAGCCTGATTTGGCACTTGTTGACGGCAACAGAGTTCCACCGCTTAATACAGATGTTGAAACAATTGTTAAGGGAGACGGAAAATCTGCATCCATTGCAGCAGCTTCAATTATCGCAAAGGTAGCAAGGGACAGATATATGCTTAAGCTTGCCGAACAATATCCGCAATATGAATTTGAAAGACACAAAGGATATCCTACAAAGCTGCATTATGAAAAAATTTATGAATACGGCATTTCGGATGTTCACAGAATATCATTTTTAAAAAAGGTTCTTGAGAATAATGAATAGTATTGGTAAGCTGGCTGAACTCAAGGCTTGTGATTATTTACAAAAGAAAAAATATATTCTTCTTGAAGCGAATTACCGCAGCCGTTTCGGCGAAATTGATTTAATAATGAACAAAGGCAAATATATTTGTTTTATTGAAGTAAAAATGAGAAATGAAAAATCTATTGCATCGCCGTCTGAATTTGTAGATATATACAAACAGAGAAAAATGGCAGCAACTGCAGAGCTTTATCTTGCTTATCATGAAACGAAATTGCAGCCAAGATTTGATGTAATTGAGGTTTTTACCGAAAATAACAAAATAAAATCAATAAAACATCTTGAAAATGCGTTTCAGTTATATTAAAATATTACAAACTATTTTTTTAGGAGATACATTATGTTTTATACATCTACTCGTGATAAATCAATAAAAGTAACTGCTTCACAGGCAATTGCTCAAGGAATCAGCGAAGAGGGAGGTCTTTTCGTTCCTTGCGAATTACCTCGGTTTTCTATGGAAAAAATCAATTCAATGGTTTCTATGTCTTATATTGACAGAGCAAAAACCGTTTTAAAGGAATTTTTAACGGATTTTACAGAAGAAGAGCTCAACTACTGTGTTGAGGGGGCTTACAGTGCTGAAAAGTTTTCTTCACCTGCTATTGCTCCAACAGTAAATGTAAACGGAAATAAGAATATTCTTGAATTATGGCATGGTCCTACCTGTGCTTTCAAGGATATGGCACTTCAGCTTCTTCCTTATCTTATGACCGTTTCTGCCAAGAAAACTGCGGAGGGAAAAACAATTGTTATTCTTGTTGCAACCTCCGGTGATACCGGCAAAGCTGCTCTCGAGGGTTTCAAAGATGTTGCTGATACAAAGATTCTTGTTTTCTATCCTGTTGATGGTGTTTCTCCGATGCAGAAGCTTCAGATGACGACACAGGAAGGTCAGAATGTTGCAGTTTGTGCTATTAACGGTAACTTCGATGATGCACAAAGTGCAGTTAAAGCTATCTTTACTGATGCTGAAATTAAAGCTCAGCTTGCCGATAAAAACATGATGTTCTCATCAGCAAATTCAATCAACTGGGGCAGACTGGTTCCGCAGATTGTTTACTATTTCTCAACCTACTGCGATATGATTTCCATGAACAAAATCAAAGCAGGCGATGAAATCAATGTTGTTGTTCCTACAGGAAATTTCGGTAACATTCTTGCAGGCTATTATGCAAAGAAAATGGGTCTTCCCATCAAAACTCTTATCTGTGCTTCAAACTCAAACAATGTTTTAACCGATTTCCTCAAAACGGGAATTTATGATAAAAACAGAAGTTTCTATACAACAACTTCTCCAAGTATGGATATTCTTATTTCTTCTAACCTTGAAAGACTTTTATATCATATGAGCGGGGAGGATGATAAGCTTGTTGCAGATTTAATGAAGCAGTTATCTGTTAACGGAAAATATACTGTTTCCGATACACTTATCAAAGATATTCAGTCAACATTCAATGCAGGCTTTGCAAGCGAAGATGAAGTAAATGAAACAATCAAAACTCATTTTGATAAATTCAATTATCTTTGCGATACACATACAGCTGTTGCAGTTAAGGTTTATGATAATTATGTAGCTGAAACAAACGATGATATTCCAACTGTTATTGATTCAACAGCTTCTCCTTATAAATTCTCTAAAAGTGTTCTTTCAGCTGTTCAGGATGGAAAAGCTCCTGAATTTGATGAATTTGAAATGGTTGATAAGCTTTATGAAGTAACAAACGCAGCTGTTCCTGCACCTCTTGCTAATCTTAAAAACAAGAAGATCAGATTCAATAATGTTTGCGATAAAAAAAATATGAGTGAAATGGTTTTTAAACTTCTTGATCTTTAAAAAATTAACGGCTCTTTCAAGGTAATTACCTAAGAGCCGTTTTTGATTAATGTTTAATTTTTTTATTTACAGCCACAGCCGCAATCATCGCAGCACTGGAAGGTTTCACATGTTGTGTCTGTTGATGTTGTAGCAGTTCTGTTGCCAACAGTGATGTGACCGGCTGTACAGCCGTTTGCTTTGTCATGATGAATACAGTTTTTTGCTTCACAGCTAATTCCTTTAATTTCGTCCATTGTTTTCACTCCCTTCATTTTTATTTTTTACATTAAAACTTAATTTATTCAAAGAGATAGTGTGAAAAAATACACTATCTTGATTACATTATTCTCAAAATTTGCTTATTTATAAATTTGAGATGGCGAAATTCACATTGACGCCTTGTTCGGCTACAGCAAGGATATTCTTGTGATTTTTGATTACTATTTGTAGCCAGAAAGGCTATGCGAATTAATATGGCTCTTTTTGCAATTGCGGATACTCATTTATCTTTCGGAACAAACAAACCGATGGATACTTTTGAGGGCTGGAATAATTATACGGAAAAATTAGAAAAAAACTGGAATAAGCTTGTATCAGATAAGGATACAGTAGTGATTGCAGGCGATATAAGCTGGGCAATGAATTTTGATGAATTGATAGCAGATTTTCAATTTATTGATAATCTGAATGGAAATAAGATTATCATTAAAGGCAATCATGATTATTGGTGGAATACAATGTCTAAAATGAATGCTTTTATTGAAGAAAACAATTTTAATTCCATAAAAATTCTTCATAATAATTCTGTAACTTATAACAATATTTCAATTTGCGGTTCACGAGGATGGCTTTTTGAAAGCGAAGAGGACCACGATGAAAAAATTCTCAACAGGGAAGTGTTCCGTTTGAAAGCAAGCCTTGACAGTGCAGAATGTGAGGAAAAAATCGTTTTTCTTCATTATCCTCCTTTAACAACAACCACAGCTTGTGAGGAGATAATTACTTTGCTGAATGAATATGGTATCAGTAAATGCTGTTATGGCCATCTTCATGGGGATGCAGCAAAATATGCAATAGACGGAAACAGGGAAAATATTGATTTTAAACTTATTTCCTGTGACAGATTGAATTTTACTCCATATCTTATTTTAAAATAACTGTTAACAGCATAATTATTAGTATAATTTGCCTTGAAAATGCGTATTATATGTGATATAATACTTCAACGAAAACGGCGCAAAACAAAAGTTTGTGCAATTTTTATGTATAAAATTTATTGATTTATAAAATAATTAAGGAGGTCATATAATTATGGCGCTTAAATCATCTAATAAAACGGATGTAAACACTTATGAACTTGCTATCACAATCAGCAGTGAAGATTTTTGTGAAGCATGCAAAAAAGCTTTCTTAAAGGAAAGAAAGAACATTCAGCTTCCTGGTTTCAGAAAAGGAAAGGCAACTATGGGAATGGTTGAAAAAATGTATGGTGAAGCAACCTTCTATGAGCAGGCTCTTGATATGCTTTATCCTGAAACAGTTGCTGCTGCCTTCAAAGAAGCAGATCTTAATGTTGTTGATACAACTAATGTGGATGTTCCTGTTATGAGCAAGGCTGAGGGTGTTGAAATTACAATGACAGTAACTACATATCCGGAAGTTAAGCTTGGCGATTATAAAGGGCTTAAGGCTGTTAAGCTTCCTGTTGAAGCAGCAGACGAAGATATTGAAAATGAAATTTCTCAGATGCAGAAGAGAAATTCCCGTCTTATTGATGTAACAGACAGAGCTGCAGAAATGGGCGATACAGCTACAATTGACTTTGAAGGCTTTACAGACGGCGTTGCTTTTGACGGCGGAAAGGGCGAAAACTATCCTCTTGAACTTGGTTCAGGCAGCTTTATTCCCGGATTTGAGGAGCAGGTTGCAGGTCACAAAATCGATGAAGAATTCGATGTTAATGTAACTTTCCCTGAGGAATATGCAGCTGAACTTGCCGGAAAGGAAGCTGTATTTAAATGTAAAATTCATGAAATCAAAGCAACAGAACTTCCGGAGCTTGATGATGAATTTGCAAAAGATGTTTCCGAATTTGATACACTTGATGAGCTTAAAGCTGATATAAAAAAGAAAATTGAAGAAAAGAAGGAAGCTGATGCTAAAACGGATATAGAAAATCAGCTTCTTGAGCAGGTTGTTGAGGGAATGGAAGTTGAAATTCCCGAATGTATGTTTGCTCAGAGAAATGATGAAATGTTGCAGGAATATTCCTATCAGCTTCAGAACAGCGGCATTGATCTTGATACATATCTTCAGTATATGGGTCAGGATAAGGAAACCTTCAAGGCATCCCTCCGTGAGGGTGCAGAAAAGCAGGTTAAATTATCTCTTGCTCTTACAGCAGTTATTTCTGCTGAAAAAATTGAACCAACTGAAGATGAAATCAATACAGAAGCAGAAAAAATCGGTTCAAGCTATGGTATGGATGCTGAGCAGGTTAAGAAAGCTGTTTCAGTTGCTCGCATTGCAGAGGATGTAGCAAGAAATAAGGCTGTTGATTTAATTGTTGATTCAGCAGTTGTTGAATAATTTATTAAAGGTAGTGATTTTATGGCATTAGTTCCTTATGTTGTTGAGCAGACAGGTAACGGCGAACGCTCAATGGATATTTTTTCTCGTCTTTTAAATGACAGAATTATCGTTCTTTCAGACGAGGTTAACTCTCAGACAGCTTCACTTGTTGTAGCCCAGCTTCTTTTCCTTGAAGGTCAGGACAGTGAAAAAGATATAAGCCTTTATATCAATTCACCCGGCGGATCGGTAACAGACGGCTTGGCCATTTACGATACAATGCAGTATATAAAATGCGATGTTTCAACGATTTGCGTGGGTATGGCTGCATCTATGGGCGCTTTTCTTCTTTCAAGCGGAACAAAGGGCAAGCGTATTGCGCTTCCGAACAGCTCAATTTTAATTCATCAGCCACTTATCGGCGGTCATGGCTTAACAGGTCAGACTACTGACATCGAAATTGCCGCTAAAAACTTGGTTCAGACTAAGGAAAGATTAAATAGAATACTTGCCGAAAACTGCGGCAAAACAGTTGAAGAACTTGCAAGAGATACGGACAGGGATAACTGGCTTACTGCTGACGAAGCACTTGCTTATGGCCTTGTTGATAAAGTAATTGATAAAAGATAATTCTCGAAACGGAGTTTTTTATGGCACGAGATGATGAAAGAAATTATATGGCAAGATGTTCCTTCTGCGGAAAATCAGAATCAATGGTTCATAAATTAATTGAGGGACCCGGAGTTTTTATTTGTGATGAATGTATTAACCTTTGCAATGATTTAATCGAAAAATCCGTTCCCTCAGCAAGAACTACAACGCATAAAAGCGAGGATGACCTTGTTCTTCCGAAACCTGAAGAAATCAAGAATAAACTTGATGAATATGTAATAGGTCAGGATGAAGCTAAAAAAGCACTTTCTGTTGCTGTTTATAATCATTATAAGAGAATTTATTCCAATGTTACTGATGATGTTGAGCTTCAGAAAAGTAATATTCTGCTTCTGGGTCCAACGGGTGTAGGTAAAACCATGCTTGCTCAGACATTGGCAAAAATTCTTAATGTTCCCTTTGCTATTGCAGATGCTACAACCTTAACCGAAGCAGGCTATGTAGGCGAAGATGTTGAAAACATTCTTTTAAGATTGATTCAGGCTGCTGATTTTGATATTGAAAAGGCACAGCGCGGAATCATCTATGTTGATGAAATTGATAAGATTTCAAGAAAATCCGAAAACCGTTCTATTACAAGAGATGTAAGCGGCGAAGGTGTTCAGCAGGCACTGCTGAAAATCCTTGAGGGAACGGTTTCAAATGTTCCTCCGGGAGGGGGAAGAAAGCATCCCCAACAGGAGTTTATTCAGATTGATACTTCAAATATTCTTTTCATCTGTGGCGGTGCATTTGACGGAATTGAAAAAATCATTCAAAAGCGTATCGGCTCTAAATCAATGGGATTTGGTGCTGATATTGAAGATAAGAAGATTGATGAAACTGATGTTCTGAAAAAAGCAGTTCAGCATGATTTGGTAAAATATGGTCTTATTCCGGAGCTTATAGGAAGAATTCCGGTTATAACGGTGCTTGAAAACCTAGATAAAGAGGCTCTTGTAAAAATTATGATTGAGCCGAAAAACTCAATTTTAAAGCAGTATACAAAGCTTTTTGAAATGGATGATGTTATCCTTGAATTCAAAAAAGATGCACTTAATGCAGTAGCCGAAATTACGCTTGAAAGAAAAACAGGCGCTAGAGGTTTAAGAAGTGTTCTTGAGAATGCATTAAGCGACCTTATGTATAAAATACCAAGCGAGCCAACCGTTGAAAAAATCATTATTACTGAGGATTGCATAAGAAATGGTGCAGAACCTATCATTTTAAAAAATCCAAAAAAGGAAGCTAAGAATTTAACAGTTTCTTCATTAAAAAATGCTTAATTAAAGCTTTAAATTAAAAAGCAAGGTTAGATACCTTGCTTTTTTTTATATATTATTATATAATACAGACAATTATTTTTAATTGAGGATAGTATGGAAAATTTTGAATACATAAATGATTTAATGAATATGCCCGTAATCCCATTAAGAGGGCTTGTTGTTTTTCCCGAAATGGTACTCCATTTTGATGTTGGAAGAAAAAAGAGTATAGCCGCTTTAAAACATGCAATGAACAGCAATCAAAAGGTTTTTTTGGTTGCTCAGCGTGATGCAGCTGTTGATAATCCCAATATTGATGATTTATATTCTGTTGGTGTTATTTGTACCATAAAGCAATTGGTTAAAATTCCGAATTCAGATAATGTACGAGTAGTTGTTGAGGGAAATGAGCGGGGAGCTTTGATTGCCTTTTCTCAGTATAAGCCGTTCATCATGGGTACAATAGATGTACTGCTTCCGAATGATTATGTTGAAGCAGACGAAGATAAGGCATATATACGAGCAATTAAAAAAGAGTTTGAACTATATGCTTCGATTATCCCAAAAATCAGCAATGATGTTAAGGTAAATGTTATATCTATCAATGATGGCGCAAGACTTTGTGATTTTATTTGCTCCAATTCATTTCTTGATTATGAAGAAAAGCAGGAAATTCTTGAAGCGGTGGAAATCATTGACAGATTAACCAAGCTGTTTGTAATTTTAAAGAAAGAAAATGCAACTCTTGAAATTGAAGCAGAAATCCAGCATAAGGTTCAGGATGCAATAGATCAGAACCAACGGGAATACTATCTGCGCGAAGAGTTGAAAGTTATTGCCGAATCTCTTGGTGACAGCGATAATCCTGTTGAAGAAGCAGATGCTTACAGAAACAAAATTGAAAAGCTTGATTGCAGTTTTGAAATTAAAGAAAAGCTATTGAAAGAATGCAGCAAGCTTTCCAAAATGCCAAGCGGATCACATGAAGCAACCGTTGTAAGAAGCTATCTTGATAAGTGTATTGAAATCCCGTTTGGTAAATACAGCAAAAATTCAATTAACCTTGAAAAAAGCAGAAAAATTCTTGATAAAGAGCATTATTCTCTTGATAAGATTAAGGAAAGAATTATTGAATCACTTGCAGTATTTAAAAGAAATCCTGATTTTACGGGTCAGATTATCTGTCTTGCGGGTCCTCCCGGTGTCGGCAAAACATCTATAGTCAAAAGCCTTGCAAAAAGTATGAACAGGAAATATGTTCGTATCGCTCTTGGCGGTGTTCACGATGAAGCAGAAATCAGAGGACACAGAAAAACTTATATCGGCGCAATGCCCGGCAGAATTGTTGATGCAGTAATCAAAAGCAGGGTAATGAATCCAATCATTCTTCTTGATGAGATTGACAAGGTTGGTAACGATTACAAGGGTGATCCGTCATCAGCGCTTCTTGAAGCATTGGATCCTGAACAAAACTTCAGTTTTAATGACCATTATATTGATTTTCCCGTTGATTTAAGCAAGGTATTATTTATTACAACCGCAAATGATGTTTCAGCCATTTCTGCTCCTCTTTTTGACAGAATGGAGGTTATCGAGCTGAATTCCTATACTGCACAGGAAAAGTTCCATATTGCCGAGGATTATCTTATCAAAAAAGAAATGAAAAAGCATAATCTTAAAGCAAGTGAATTCAAGGTATCTGATGATGCTATATACAGCCTGATAGAATGTTATACTGCTGAAGCCGGCGTAAGAAATCTTGAAAAAAGCATTGCTTCACTTTGCAGAAAGGCATCTGTTGCTCTTGAATCCGATACAAAATCATTTAAGGTAACAGATAAAAATATAGAAGAGCTATTAGGCCCTAAAAAATATCAGCAGGAAAAAATCAGCAAAACAAATCTTGTCGGAACGGTGAATGGTCTTGCATGGACAAGAGTCGGCGGAACGCTTCTTCCGATTGAAGTTTCTGCCTTAGACGGCACAGGCAAGATTGAATTAACAGGTAATCTTGGCGATGTTATGCAGGAAAGTGCGAAAACAGCGGTTTCGTACATCCGTTCACGGGCTGCCGACTTTGGAATAGACAGTAATTTTTATAAAAACAAGGACATACATATTCATGCACCCGAGGCGGCTGTTCCGAAAGACGGTCCTTCAGCAGGGCTTGCGATTACCACTGCAATTCTTTCTGAATTAACAGGAATTCCGATTAAAGCCGATGTTGCCATGACAGGGGAAATAAGCCTGAAAGGAAAAGCGCTTCCAATCGGCGGGCTGAAAGAAAAAAGTATGGCTGCATATAAAGCCGGATGTGCAACTGTTATTATTCCGAATGATAATGTTAAGGATCTTGCTGAAATTTCAGACGCAGTTAAAAATACGGTAAGCTTTATTCCTGTTTCAAACTTTGATGCAGTTATAATGAATGCACTTGAATATATGCCAAGTGCAAAAGCAGAAAAGGCGAACCCAAAAACAATCATAAATAAAAACACAAAGGAAAAGCGAGAAATCGTAACACAGTAAGAAATTATGAATTTTAATAAAGCAGAATTTGATAAAGCGTTTGGAATATCTCAGCAGCTGCCAATGTCTGATAAACCCGAGATCACTTTTGCAGGCAGGTCAAATGTAGGTAAAAGCTCGCTTTTAAACAAGCTTTTCAACCGCAAAAATCTTGCAAGAGTAAGCTCCGTTCCCGGAAAAACAGTTACAATAAACTTTTATAATGTTGATAATCAGCGATTTGTTGATTTGCCCGGTTACGGGTATGCTAAAATATCAAAGCAGGAAAGAGATCGATTTGGAGAGCTTATGGAGGGATATTTTCAAAGCGGCAGACAAATTAATCTTGTTGTTCAGCTTATAGATATGCGGCACAAACCTACGGCGGACGATTATTCTATGATAAGCTTTCTTGAACAAATGCGTATTCCGTTTATAGTTGTATTAACAAAAGCAGATAAGCTGAAGAAAAAAGAGTATGCATTAAGAGAGCAGTCTGTAATTACTGAGTTGAATAATCCTGAATACCCTGTAATCCCGTTTTCATCGGTAACAGGGCAGGGCGTTGATGAAATTAAAAAGCTGATTGAAAAGGCTCTTGAAATGTAGGAGGATAATAAATATGAGTACAAAGAAACCATTTCTTACAAAAGAAAAAGCTATGGAAATTATTAAAGAATTTCCAACTCCCTTTCACATTTATGATGAAAAGGGGATAAGAGAAAATACTGAAAATGTAAAAAAGGCATTTTCATGGAATAAGGGTTTTAAGGAATATTTTGCTGTAAAGGCAAACCCAAATCCATTCTTAATTAATATTCTTCGCGAATATGGCTGCGGATGCGATTGTTCTTCAAAAACCGAGCTAATGCTTTCTAAAGCAATCGGTGCAGTTGGAGATGACATTATGTTCTCATCAAATGATACACCTCTTGATGAGTTTAAATACTGCAGTGATTTAGGCGGAATTATCAATTTAGATGATATTACGCATATTGAAGCCGTTGAAAAAGCCTGCGGCAAGCTTCCGAAAAAAATGAGCTGCCGATACAATCCCGGCGGTGAATTCAAAATTTCAAACGGCATTATGGACAACCCCGGAGAAGCAAAATACGGTATGACAACCGAGCAGATTTATGAAGCATTCCGTATTATGAAAGAAAAGGGCGTTGAGGAATTCGGTATTCACTCCTTCCTTTGCTCAAATACTGTTACAAACGAATACTACCCAATGCTTGCAAAAATTTTATTTGAGCTGGCAGTTGATTTAAGAAATAAGCTTGATGTTAAAATTTCCTTCATCAACCTTTCAGGCGGTGTCGGTATTCCTTATACTCCCGATCAGGAACCAAATGACATTCTTAAAATCGGAGAAGGTGTTCAGAAGGTATATGATGAGGTATTCGGACCGGCAGGAATGGATGATGTTGCTATTTACACGGAAATGGGCAGATTTATGATGGGTCCTTATGGTGCTCTTGTTACAACAGCAATTAATGAAAAGCACACGCATAAGGAATATATCGGTGTAGATGCCTGTGCTGCAAATCTTATGCGTCCTGCAATTTATGGCTCATATCATCATATTACTGTGCTTGGCAAGGAAAATGAAAAATCAGATTTCACATATGATGTAACAGGCTCGCTTTGTGAAAACTGCGACAAATTTGCTATAGACAGAAAGCTTCCTAAAATTGATTTGGGTGATATCCTTTATATCCATGATACCGGTGCTCATGGCTTTTCAATGGGCTACAATTATAACGGTAAGCTACGATCTGCTGAAATTCTTTTGCAGGCAGACGGCACAGCTAAGCTTATCAGACGAGCTGAAACACCAAAGGATTATTTCGCTACATTTGATGGCTTTGATTTTTATAATGATTTAATTAACGATTAATAAACTATTTTTTAATCCCCGAATATTTCGGGGATTTTGTCTTTACTTTCAAGCTTTAATGTGTTAAAATAACAGTATTATTTCAGTGAGGTGATTTTATGCCGCTTAAAAGAGAGGATAAAAATCTTGAATTTCTCTTTAAAGCAATTCTGCAATTGGAAGATATTGATGAATGCTATGATTTTTTTGAAGATTTATGCACTGTTCAGGAATTAAGATCATTAAGCCAGCGTATTGTTGTTGCTAAAATGCTGTCTGAAAAATCTGTATATACAGATATTGTTAATGAAACAGGGGCTTCAACAGCAACAATCAGCCGGGTAAACCGAAGCCTGCAATACGGCTGTGATGGTTATGATAAAATCTTTGAAAGATTAAAGGCAAGTGAAGATGTATAATTATTTTGCTCTTCATTATGATAAATTAACTGAAAATGTTGATTATAAAGTCAGAAGTGATTACATTTCTGACTTTTTTAATAAACTCGGAATTCCGGAAAATGCAACCCTTCTTGATTTGGCCTGCGGAACAGGAACAATGAGCCTGCTTTTTAAAGAAAAAGGCTATCATGTTATCGGAATTGATTTAAGCAGTGAAATGCTATCAATAGCTGATAATAAGGCAAACGGTACAATTTCATTCATAAAAGCTGAAATGCAGAATTTCAGCCTTTCAGAGCCTGTAGATGTCTGTGTATGCTGTTTAGACAGTATAAATCATTTAAACAGCTTGAATGATGTGGAAAAAGCCTTGGAGTGTGTATATCATTCATTAAATGAAAACGGCGTTTTTGTTTTTGATGTAAATACAGTGTATAAGCATAGAAACATTCTTGCAGATAACAGCTTTGTTTTTGATGAAGAAAATTACTTCCTTTCCTGGGATAATGAGCTTATAGATAATTATTCGGTCAGAATAATTCTTGATTTTTTTGTTTATAACGGTGTAAGCTATGACAGATATTCAGAAGAGTTTGTTGAAACCGCTTTTGAAACAGAGGTCTTATCAAGTGCTCTGATGCCCTATTTTGAAATTTTAGGAATCTACGATGATTTGTCATTAGAGAGTCCAAAAACGGATTCTGAGCGCTTGTATTTTGTATGTAAAAGGAAGAAATGATTATGGGAAAAATTGTTAGATATATTACCGAAGACGGAAGCGCTTTTATTGTCAGCGCCGATACCACGGATATTGTAAAAAAAATGGAAGAAATCCATAAGCCCTCTGCTGTTGTTACCGCTGCTCTCGGCAGATTATTGACCGCATCCTCGATTATGGGTGTTATGCTGAAAGGCAAAGATGACAGCATAACATTGAGGCTGAACGGCGACGGACCCGCTGGTTCATTTATTGCCGTTTCAGACAGTAATGGGAACGCAAGGGGATATGTACAGAACAAAATTGTTGAAATACCGTTAAATGATAAAGGTAAGCTTGATGTAAAAGGTGCAGTAGGCACAAGCGGATATCTTTATGTTATGAAAGATATCGGACTCAAGGAACCTTTTATCGGGACTACCGAAATAATAAGCGGTGAAATTGCAGAGGATATAACAAATTACTTTGCTGTATCAGAGCAAACTCCGTCAGTGTGTGCATTGGGTGTACTTGTCAATCCTGATTTGACGGTAAACTGTGCAGGCGGCTTTCTTATTCAGCTTCTTCCAGGCTGTCCTGACGAAACAGTAACAGCTATTGAAAGATCTTTGGAGGATATTCCTTCAGTAACCGAAATGCTTTCAAGCGGATTATCTGCAGAGGATATTGCAGTAAAAGCAATGAAAGAATTAAAAATAGAAAAGCTTGATGAAAGTACTGCCGAATATAGATGCAATTGCTCCAAAGAAAGAGTAGAGGCTGCGCTTATCTCAACCGGCATTGAATCTTTGAAGGAAATGGCAGAAAGCAAAATTGATACAAAGGTCGAATGTCATTTTTGCGATAAAGTGTATAATTTCACTTCTGAAGACATAAATCTTTTAATAGATAATTCTCTTTAAAAAATTTTAAAAAAAGTATTGACATTTATTTCAAGATATAGTATTATAATCAGCGTTGCGGTTAGCAATGAACGGGAGCATAGCTCAGCTGGGAGAGCATCTGCCTTACAAGCAGAGGGTCACAGGTTCGAGCCCTGTTGTTCCCACCACTCTGCATAAGTTAATCCTTATGCAGTATCCGGCCCGGTAGTTCAGCTGGTTAGAACGCCTGCCTGTCACGCAGGAGGTCGACGGTTCAAGTCCGTTCCGGGTCGCCACTATGTGCTTCTGTAGCTCAGTCGGTAGAGCAGAGGACTGAAAATCCTCGTGTCGATGGTTCGATTCCGTCCGGAAGCACCAAATATGCGGATTTAGCTCATCCGGTAGAGCGCCACCTTGCCAAGGTGGAGGTGGCGAGTTCGAGTCTCGTAATCCGCTCCATCGGGCACTAATTTCTAGTGCCCATTATATTAGGCGCCATAGCCAAGTGGTAAGGCAGAGCTCTGCAAAAGCTTTATCCCCAGTTCAAATCTGGGTGGTGCCTCCAACATTAAAAAGTCTGATTTTTGGCTTAACCAAGCCAAATTTTAGGCTTTTTATTTTTTTGTTTTTATGATAAAAATTGGAACAAAAGTATGAAGATTTAACCTATTTTTACCTATTTTATCCTGCAATTTACATAAAAATTACATAAAACCGATTAAATATATCTTTAAAATAATGAATAGATTGATAAGTCAGAAAAATGTGTATAATTAAATATGTTTCAACTACTTTTGAAATGCAATATTATAAAATATAAGGACATGTTCAATGTATAGTGACGATTTGATAATTGAAAAGTTTAGTTTAAGTGATGAAGCTTTATTTCAAGAAAGATTGAAGAAAATAAATATACCACCAGACTGCGATTTTCTCTCCAAACAAACTTTTCCGAATTCAAAATATTATTCAAAAAGAATATTTATACTTTTAAAAAATAAAAAACAAGGTCTTTTAAGAAAAAAAGCAGTACAAAAAGTAATTGGATATTGTATTGTTTATAAGTTAGAAAACTTTAATGATAATTCCGTGATGAATTTTAGAAAGATAACTCAAATTCCTGCTGATATAATTAATAATTATTCAACTGTAATTGCAGATTTTTTAATAACAGGAACTTATAAAAGAAAAGGCATAGGTAAAGATTTCGCTTTGAAAATAATCTACAATTATTTAAAAGATGAAAAGATTTCTCTAAAGGCGGATGGAGAGGGCTTAAAGTTTTGGGATAAAGTTGGATTTTGTTTTGCAAATAATTCCGATGAATTCATGTATTTACCGCAGGATTAAAAAATGAATATTCAATACAACAGAAAAATATTGTGCTATTCTTCTGTTATTTTATATAAAATTACTCCCGATTCAGTATGAGTCGGGAGTTGCTTTTTTATTGCTATTTATAAATCGTTATCACTTTCTTTTGCTTTTTAAGTACATCTTCAATATTTGGAAGTTCTGTAATTTCAGGAGGGGAATTATCCTACACTTTTATATCTTCCATAATCATCACCTTGTATATATTGTAAATGGTTCTAATAGAAAAAGTAGTCTTAAATTATGGAAATAATCCTGCATAAAATTATACTGAAAAATATTTTGTTTTAAAATGTCTATTTTTGTAAAAAATATTGACAAATTAAATGTTTTTGTATTAAATAAAATTGAATTGTATTAGATTACGGATGGATTGCGGTAAGAAAGGAGGGAGATGTTGCCAATCTGTCTTGTATATATGAGCGGTTCGGAATTCTGCTTTAGTAAAAAATATAATATTTAATTAAGATAATAAGGAGGTAAATTTATGAAAATAAACAGGAAGATTTGGTTTAAAATTTTAACAGCGGTATTAACTGCTGGAATGCTGATGAGTAATATACAGATGATTGCTTTTGCAAATGAAACAAGAGTGATTACCTATGCTGACGGAAGCAAGATAATTTATACTTATTCCAATGGAAATGTAAGTTCGATTGACTATTACAGTGCGGAAGATTATGAAACACCGTTATATAATTACCAGTATAGTTATAACGGAAATAAAATAAACTCGGTTATCTGTAATGTATCAAATTCTGTTTCAGATGAAACTGAAAAATTTAAAATTGTTGACGAGGATAATTCTTATAAGTTTTCTGAATATATAGTCAAAAACGGTGCAGAAACGGAACGGCTATTATATGAATCAAACAGCAGCATTTTTTCTCAAACAGAATCTTTCTATTCTTGTTTTGGAAACATAGAAAATAAAAAAATAGATACTGCTGTAACATTGCTTCGTTCAAATAAGGTGCAAGATAGTATGTCTTTTTCAATAGGAAAAGATTTTCTTGGATATAATCAGATAGATTATTCTGTAACTTCATTAATAGAAAAGGATGGAATCGGACGAATAAAATCAAACAGTATTGACAGCAATTTCGCAAATCAGTTGTATCCGGATAATATCGGCGATTTTAATCACAATATGGAATATGTATATCTTGACAATGGAACTGATCGTTCATTGGTTTCTGAATATACAATTTCCGGTGATATGATGGAAAATTCTGCTCTTCCTGAAACATTTACTTCAACAGCTTTAAAATATAATGAACAGGGAATGCCGCAATTTAAATATTATAAGTTCAATGAAGATAATGGAACGTTTTATTATTTAGGAAATTTTTATGGTTATGATAGTCAAAATCGTCTTGTTATCGAAACTGACTCTATAAACAATAAATATATAGAATATTTCTATGATGAAAACAACAATTTGTATGAAAAAAGAATTTTTGGTGAAACAGCCAAAATCAGTCTTGCAAATAAGCCTGATTTTGATATTGAACAACTTCTTATTATGGAAGAATCTGATTTTAATAAATTTGATTTCAGTGTATTTAATAATGAAAGATTCTTAATTGAGGACAATCAATATTATGTGTATAACTATTGTTTTGATCCAATGTTTAAGGACAGAATGGTAGAGTATACTGAAAAAGAATGCGTTAAAAACGGTGATAATATTGAAAGCACCACAAAAGTAAACGAAAAAATTAGTTATGATGCGTGCGGAAATCCATTAAATTATGTTGGTTATACCTATGAAGGATTGATAAGAGCCAATCTGAAGTGGTGTGGAAATCTGCTTACCGAATTTGATGTACTGGATGAAAACGGAAAAGTAATACGGATATTTACATATGAATATGATCATAACGGAAACAGAGTTGCCAAAAAGAAATATATCAGGAATAACAACGATACTTTTGATTTACATAGCGCACAAAATTTTATATGGAATAATGGGATTTTGCAATGTGTTATTTTTAAAGGAAATATTTTAAACTTTTTGAAAAATGATAATGACTACAATCAGGATTTTATTACATATTCTAAAATTATTTATGATGCAAATCATTCTCCGATTGCATATATTACTCCGGTAGGTGCTATGTATCAGTATATTAAGGATTTTAAGGGCAATATAATCGGTTTACAAAGCACAACAGATGATCATAGAACGAATAATGAAGATAGTTCAGTTTATGTAGAAATGTTTTATGATTCTAAAGGAAACATGGATTTTTATCAATTACCGTATAAAGATTATTCCAAAGACAACTCTTATATGCTGACGGCTTTGTTTAATCCTTGTACCTATAAGGATTATTTATACGATTATGAAAGCGGAATGTATTATGCGCAGAATGAATATTACTCTCCTTTATGGGGCAAAAATATTCAAACAACATAATTGTTACAATGTGAAATATTTGTTATAATTATCTAAGTTATATCAAAAATACAAAGCAATTATTTGCTTTGTGTTTTTGTGTTGTATGTAAAAAAGACAACCACCTGCTGTGCAGGTGGAAAAGGAAAAGCTTT
>CAJTZJ010000013.1 GCA_910583925.1 uncultured Eubacterium sp.
TGTTCCATGAAAGTTTGAAGCTACCATTTGCATTTACGGTTGCTTTCAGCGTTGGTGTTTGAAGCTTTTTATTGTTTGCTACATTATTTGTTACATTTACTACATTGCTGAAATCTGATTTTACATTGCCTGCTATCGCTCTAATTTTGTATGAATACGCCTTACCATATGCAGCAGCTGCTGTTACAAACCTTGTTGATGTATCCGTTACTGTTTTCATAAGTTTGTACGAACCGTCTGCGTTCTTTATATAAAGCTCATAATTTTCTGCCTCTGAAACTCTATTCCAAGATAATGTAAATGATCCATTTGCATTTACTGCTACTTTTAAAGTTGGGGTTTTAAGTCCTAAGGCAGGAATTATTTCTGTTTTTATTTCATCACACTTTGAACAAAGATATGTTTTAATTCCTTTTGTTGTAGCAGTTGGTGGCTCAAGCTCCAATTCTTCAAAGCTGTGTCCTGTTGCAGGAACTGTTTTCTGAGCTGTGATTACCGTATTACATACAGAACAATGTAAGCCCTCTGTTTTTCCTGCTGTTGTGCAGGTTGCAGCTACAGCTTTGTCTCTTACTGTTTTGTGTCCTCCGGTATGAATTGTTTCTGTTCTAGTTGCTTTACACACTGTACAAGTATATGTTTTAATACCATTTGATGTACAAGTAACTGGCTTTGTTATTATGCCATCATCATAACTATGACCTTCTGCAAGATATGTTTCATATTCTATTTTGCCACAGAATTCACAGGTGAATTTAGTTTTTCCATCTTCTGTACAGGTTTCTTGTTTTATAACTTCAATAATACTATACCGATGGTTGCAGTTTATTATACTATCCGAACAATAAATTGTTGATTGAGTTAACCTTTCATTATTATCGCCTAATGAAATATCATTCCATTCATCTATTGTTCCGTCATAATAAACATCAGATAAGCTATCGCACAAACCAAATGCACTACTATTAATGCGTTTTATGCTGTTTGTTATAGTTATACTTTTTAAACTTTCACAATTAAAAAATGTTGAATCATCAATAAATAATACCCCATTAGGTATTGATATATCTATTAAACTATAGCAATAAGAAAATGTCCATTGACCTATACTTGTTACACTATCAGGAATTGTTATACTGGTTAAGCTTTTGCAATATCCAAATGCATCATCATCAATACTTATTACATTATCTGATAATTTTATGCTATTAAGCTTTTCGCAGAATTTAAACGCATTATAACCTATACTTGTCACACTATCGGGTATTATTATATTGGTTAAACTTTCACAATTGTAAAATGTCCCAGAATTAATCATTGTTACTCCATCGGGAATTCTTATGTTTGTTAAGCTCTCGCAAGAATAAAATGCACTACTACCAATACTGCTAACACTATCCGGTATATCTATACTTGTTAAGCACGAGCATTTGTAAAATGCTCTTTGACCTATACTTGTTACACCATCCGGAATTATAACTTTTTTTAAGCTCCAGCACTCATAAAATGCGTTATTTCCAATACTTGTTACAGTATATCCATCTATCTTTGAAGGAATTGAAATATCAGTTTCTGAACCAATATAAGCTGTTATTTCAGCAGTTCCATCTTTAAGAATTTGATATTCAAATTCCACATTGTCATTAAAAACTCCAGCTATTATATCTCCATCAACACAATGTATCGTGCAGAATCTTGTAAAAGCCGCCATATCGGAATATTCATCGTTGTCTATACTAATGTGACGCCAATTTTCTATTGTATCATTATAAAAAACGGCTACTTCTAAATTATATCCTGAATTAGCATCAACAAAATTTATAAATATATCGCCGCCTATTCTTGTAACCGTATTCGGGATTGTTATGCGCGCAATATTTTCGCAATCTTTAAAAGCATAGTTGCCTATACTCGTTACACCACTGCCTATTACAACTTCTTCAATTAAATCCTTACTATCATACCATAGAGGAGAATTTGAACTGTTATATCCGCCAAAATCATCCATATTACCTACACCATCAATAAAAAGAACTCCATTTTCATCAATAGACCACTCAAGATTGTCTCCACAAAAACCGCTAACAACTGTTTCTGCATAAGCAGACAAGTCTATACCTGCTGTTATACTGAAAAGCATAACAAGGGAAAGCAAAAGGCTTAATACTTTTCTTAGAGCAGGAGCAATTTTTTTGTTTTCAATTCTTTTTTCCATAGAATTATTCCTCCAATTTAAAAAATGCGCAGCCGAAGCTACGCAAAAAAATGCACATCTCCAACTGTCGCCAAACAAACTTTAACAAACTCTTAGATAAGGTATGTAAAACAGAGCATGCATTTTTATCAAAAATGACAAATACATACTTTATCTAAAAATATCAAGTTTGCTTGGCACTTTCAGTATATCATTTTGCGGTAAAATAGTCAATCAATTATTAAATGTAAAAAAACCATTTAAGCATTAAACGCTCAAATGGTTTTTTTATTTGTCTGATTAATCAATTTCTACAGAAATTCTTGCATCATTTCTTGTTGCTGCCGCACGCATAACAACACGAATAGCCTTGGCAATTCTGCCCTGTTTGCCGATTACTCTGCCCATATCATCCTCAGCAACATGAAGATGATAAACAGTTACGCCCTCTTCGTTTGGTTCGTCAACATCAACAGAAACTGCATCAGGATTATCAACCAATCCCTTTGTAATGGATATTAACAAATCTTTCAAAGAACACACCTCCTGTTTAATCTTTGAGTATCAAAAATTAAAGATTAAAGGATGCCTTCTTTTTTAAGAATGTCCTTAACGGTATCAGTTGGCTGCGCACCGTTTGCAATCCATTTTTTAGCCTTTTCAGCATCAATATTGATTTCAGCCGGATCAACCATAGTGTTGTATGTTCCGATTTCCTCAATGAATCTGCCGTCACGAGGGAATCTTGAATCTGCTACTACTACACGATAGAAAGGAGCCTTCTTTGCGCCCATTCTGCGAAGTCTGATTTTTACTGCCATTTTTGTTACCTCCAAAAATTATATTTATATTATTTTATTATATATTATCAAACCCATTATATTAAATTTGGTTTAATACGAATTAAAAGCCGAAAGGATTATTGCCCTTCATTCCCATCATTTTCTGCGCCATTTCAGGATTTTGCTGCATCATACGGCGCATCTTTTTACTCATTTTAGGACCGCCCTTACCGCCTGCAAACTGGCTCATCATTTTCTTCATCTGCTTAAACTGGGCCATAAGCTTATTTACATCCTCTACTCCCATTCCGCATCCGGCAGCAATTCTGCGCTTTCTTGACGGATTGATTATATCGGGATGAGCCCTTTCCTCTTTTGTCATTGAATAAATAATAGACTTAAATCTTATAAAAGCATTTTCATCAATATCAGCATCTTTAATTTTATTGCCGATACCCGGAATCATTTTAATCGTATCCTTGATGCTGCCCATTCTTTCAAGTTGAGCAAACTGATCAAGAAGATCATTAAAATCAAACTTATTCTTCGCAAGCTTTTTTTCAAGCTCAGCTGCTTTTTTCTCATCAAGACTTTGTTCGGCTCTTTCAATAAAGGAAAGCACATCGCCCATTCCAAGAATTCTTGAAGCCATTCTGTCCGGATGGAAGCTTTCAAGATCGCCAAGCTTTTCACCTGTGCCGACAAATTTAATCGGCTTGCCCGTTACAGCCCTTACAGAAAGTGCAGCACCGCCTCTTGTGTCACCATCAAGCTTTGTAAGAATAACACCATCAATTCCAAGTGTTTCATTAAAGCTTTTTGCAACATTAACGGCATCCTGACCTGTCATTGCATCAATTACAAGAAGGATTTCATTCGGATGAACCGCTGCACGGACATTCTGAAGCTCCTGCATAAGCTCTTCATCAATATGAAGTCGACCGGCTGTATCAAGGAACACATAATCATGACCATGGTCCTTGGCGTATTTAATAGCCTCTTCCGCTATTTTAACAGGATTTTCCGTACCCATTTCAAATACAGGAACGCCAACCTGCTCACCGACAACCTGCAACTGCTTAATAGCAGCAGGACGATAAATATCGCAGGCAACAAGCATGGGTCTATGCCCTTCATTTTTCAGTTTTAAAGCAAGCTTTGCACTGTGCGTTGTTTTACCCGAACCCTGCAGACCGCACATCATAATGACCGTCGGCGGTCGGTTTGCAATCGCAAGACGGCTTTCAGTACCGCCCATAAGCTTTGTTAATTCTTCATTAACTATTTTAATAACCATCTGACCGGGCGTTAGCGATTCCATTACATCCTCGCCAACGGCACGCTCGGTTACACTTTTTGTAAAATCCTTAGCAACCTTATAGTTTACATCCGCCTCTAAAAGAGCAAGGCGAACTTCCCTCATCGCTTCTTTTACATCTGCCTCGGTTAATTTACCCTTGGCACGAAGTTTTTTAAAGGAATTCTCAAGCCTTTCGGAAAGACCTTCAAAAGCCAAAAGCAATCACTCCAATTTATTACTCACCGAGCATATCGGCAAGTGCTTTGATTTTTGCAGCGTTGGAAGAAATTTCCTTTGAAAGCGTATGATTCAAATTATAATCACTGATTTCCTCCGCGCATTCTTTAATTTCAGCCAAGCATTGCTTAACCTCATTAAAGCGTTTTGCAAGACCAAGACGATTTTCCATATCAAAAAGCTGATTTTCGGCTCTTTTTATGGCATCACGAACGCCCTGGCGAGTTATACCCTCATTTTCTGCAATTTCAGAAAGGGACAAATCTTCATCATAATAGTATATGAGAAAATCATGCTGCTTCTGTGTTAACATTTCCCCATAAAAATCCAGAAGAAATGAGATTTCCAAATTCTTTGCCATGTTTATCCCCCTCTACTTTATAATGTGTAAAGTTTTAGTCTTTACAGCAGATATCATTATACTCAAGCATTCAGAATAAGTCAAGCAAAAAAGCAATAATTTTTCAAAGAAAATTTTCGCAAAAAGTATTGACACAAAATATTGACAAAATAATGCTTAAATATACTAAATGTGTAAAGCAATTTTGTTTGCTTTACTCATTTTGCTTTCAGTTTTTTAAACATACTGATAAGAACAGCAATTGCGGCTGCTGCAAGAATCACCTCTGCCATGGTTTGTGCATAAGCAAGTCCATAAAGCGGAAACAGATAATTTAAAAGGAATATAAATGGTATTTCAAGTACGATTTTTCGCATAATGGCAAATATAAGCGATTTTCCGCCCATTCCGCATGCCTGAAAAACTCCAACCGCAATAAAATCCATACATAAGAAAGGCAGCGATAAACACAAGCCTTTTAAAAACTCCGAGCCATAAGAAATAATGGTCTCATTTTTCATAAATAAAGATATCATCAGGTCTGAACCGAAATAAAATCCTACTGTTATTACTGCAAGAAAACCTAAAGCATACTTACTTAAAAACATTAAGGATTTTTTCATTCTGTCCATATTCCCGCTTGCGTAGGTATATCCTATCAAAGGCATAACACCCTGCGAACTTCCCAGTGCAATCTGCATAGGAACCATATTAATTTTCTGCGCTATACCCATAGCAGCAACGGCTTCCGCACCAAATGCAGATGTAAAATTGTTAAGAACAGTCATTCCTGTTACATTAAGCAGATTCTGTATGGATGCAGGAATTCCGACAGAGAATACACCGGTAACAATAGACTTTCTGAAAGAAAACTTTTTAGGATTAACACAGACATATGTGCTTTTCCTTTTGACATAAAGCAGTACAAAGAAATAAATACATGCAAAGCAATTTGAAATAAATGTTGCGCACCCTGCACCGGATGCACCCATATCAAGACCCCACGGCAAAACAAAAATCGGATCAAGTATCATATTTAAAACACATCCGCTCATTGTACCTACACTTGCGTGAAGAGAAGCGCCCTCTGCCCTTACCAGATAAGCCATTACTACATTAAGGATTGCAGGAACAGCACCGAAGCTGACAGTCCACTTCAGATATTCTGCCGTAGCAGCTGTTGTTTCACTGTCTGCCCCAAGAACAATAAGCAACTGACTGTTTAACGCTGTATAAAGCAATGAAAAAATCAAACCGCTTATAACGGAGCAGTAAAATCCAAACGCAGAGCTGCGATAAACCGTTTCGTAATCCTTTTTTCCAAGCGCACGGCTCATCATACTTGAACTGCCGACACCGAAAAGATTATTGACTGCATTAAATGCAAGAAGAAGCGGAGCAGCCAGAGTTACCGCCGCATTTTCAACAGAATTATTTAATATACCGACAAAATATGTGTCTGCAAGATTATATATGACCATAACAAGAGAGCTTAAAACTGTTGGAATTGAAAGCTTTAAAACTGCACTTTTTACAGGAATTTTTTCAAACAAATCTGTTTTTCTGACATCTTCCATATCTGAATAATTTATAAGACGCTATTTTATTGAAGCAATTGTTACACCGTTTTCACCCTCTCCGTAAACACCAAGTCTGAATTCCCTGATATTCGGATGAGATTTTAACTCGTCTTTTACTGCACTTCTGAGTGCGCCCGTTCCCTTTCCGTGAATAATTCTTATTTCCGTTATATTATTTAAAACACATTTATCTATAAAGAGCATCAGATTGCCGATTGCTTCATCAACAGTCTGCCCTCTTAAATCAATCTCGGTTTTAACATCCGAATCCGCTCTTGAGCTTGTTCTGTAAACATTGGCAGTATGCTTCAAAGGCGCCTTCTTCTTTTTTTCAGCAAGCATTAAATCGCCCATCTTTACACGGGTTTTAAGCATACCGGATTGAACAAGCACTTTATCTTTTCCAACATCAAGCACCTCTCCCTCGCCGATACCTCTTATAATCACGCTGTCACCCTTAATTACCTCGCGGGGCAGTTTGTAATCATCATTCCAGTTATCCGCAATTTCACGGGGATTGACAATATCATCCATTTCTCCAAGGCGATTTTTGATTTCACGCCTTGTTTTTCTTGCAATATCCGTTACATTCGCCGTTTCAGCTTCTTTTTTCAGCCGTTCAAGCTGAAGCAAAAAATCGGAGCTTTGACGCTTTGCGGCATTGATGATTTTTTCAGCTTCTCGTTTAACCTTTTCCATTTCGTTTGCCTTAAGCTGATCTATTTTATCCTTTTCGGACTGAGCTTTTGCTCTCATTTTATTGGCTGCTTCCGTTGCCTTTTCAGCCTTTTCTTTTTCAGCCTCAAGCTCCATTCTGGTATTTTCAAGCTTTTCAAGAACATCCTCAAAAGAACGGTTGTCAGAACCCACAATACTTCTGGCAGCATCAACAACACTTTTATCCATACCAAGATGCTCCGATATAGCAAAGGCATTTGATCTGCCGGGAACCCCAATCAAAAGTCTATATGTAGGTTGTAAGGTTTCAACATCAAATTCACAACAGCCGTTTATTACACCTGCTGTTTCAAGGGCATAGGATTTCAGCTCAGCATAATGCGTTGTTGCAGCAATTCTTGCACTCTTTTTACGCAGATTTTCAATAATTGAAACAGCAAGAGCGGCACCCTCAACAGGGTCTGTTCCTGCGCCAAGCTCATCAATAAGGATAAGCGAGTTATCGTCCGCACATTTCATAATATTTATGATATTAACCATATGCGATGAAAAGGTTGAAAGATTTTGCTGAATACTCTGCTCATCGCCGACATCAACCAACACATTTTTAAACACAGCTATCTGAGATTGATCTGCGGCAGGAATAAGAATTCCGCACATTGCCATCAAAGTGAGCAAGCCGATTGTTTTGATTGAAACCGTTTTGCCTCCCGTGTTCGGACCTGTGATAACAAGCGTATCATATTCTCCGCCAAGCCTGATATCCGTAGGAACAACCGTTTTTGGATTCAGAAGAGGATGACGCGCTTTCTTCAGTTCAATATTGCCTTCATTATTAAGAGCAGGCTTTGTTGCTTTCATTCTGTATGCAAGATGCGCCTTTGCAAAAATAAGATTGAGCATAACAGCGCTGTTATAGGAATGCTTTACACTTTCGGCAAAGTTGCCCGCTTCGGCAGAAAGCTCAAAAAGAATTCTTTGAATTTCCTCTCTTTCTCTGCCCTCAAGCACCTTTATTTCATTATTGGCTTCAACAACGGAAACAGGCTCTATAAACACGGTAGCCCCCGACGATGATGTATCATGCACCAATCCCTGAACATTTCCGCGGCATTCAGCCTTTACCGGCACAACATATCTGCCGTTTCGCTGTGTAATAATAGGTTCCTGCAAATATTTGAGATAATGCGTGCTGTGAATGATCGCATCAAGCTTTTCACGCACTGAATTAGATTTTGAGCGCATTTTTCTTCTGATTTCATACAGCTCTTCCGATGCCTTATCAGCAATTTCATCCTCACTGATAATTACAGTAAATATTCTTGTTTCAAGATACTTATTAACGGTGATACCGTCAAAAAAGAAATCCAGATTTGTTTTAACACCCGAACAGTGACCATACCACTCATAAAGAGCACGGAGCGAACGCAGGGTTTCTGCTATTCGGAGCAGTTCAGCAGTATTTAATGCGCCGCCTGCTGCTGCCCTTTGAAGAGGATTATTCACATTGCATAATCCGGAAAAAGAGGGCGCACCAAAGCGAGCCAGCAAGGAAAGAGCATCCTCTGTCTGAGAAAGGAGCATTTCAACCTCGCTTATATCTGTTGAAGGCTTCAGGCTTTTTGCCAAATCCTTTGCATCCCCGCAGGTTGCTTCGTTTGCAAGCATATCAAGTACACTATTCAGTTCTAATGCTTCATAATGTTTATTCATCCCTGTAATCCTTTATAAAATTCAAGAGCACTCAGCCTGCGCTGAATGCGTGTCAATGTATATTTTTCAGCAATGCTGCCGAGAAGCGAAATGTTTTCTTCGCTGAGGCTGAAGCTGAATATTTTTGTTGGCTCTGTTAAACAGATAAAGCGTATCGCCGTAACAACATTTTTCGGAACCGGAACAGCACCTGCTTTAGGGCAGTTTTCACAATAAATTCTGCCCTCCATAGTATCAAAATACATCAAAGGCGTTTCATATGTACCGCAATGATCACAGGCTAAAACAGACGGCATATAGCCTCCCAGACACAACGCGCGAAATTCAAACACGGCTTTAATCTGCGTGATACTTTTTTCTCCCTTGCAAAGCAAATGAAGAGAATTGAGCGTAAGCCTTAAAAGCTCATCCTGCGGCTGTTCCTCAGCGCTTAATTCATATGCAAGCTGGGCAAAATACTGCGCAAGGGTAAGCCTGTCTATATCCTGTCTTAAATTAAAAAAAACCTCAATCGGAACGGCATCATCAACAACAAAAGCATCCTTGGATCTATACAGACTGAAATCACAGTAAGCAAAAAGCGTTGTTGCGGAATTCAATCTGCTTTTAAGCTGCTTTGCTCTGCGCACAAAGGCCTTAACAAGTCCGAAATCAGCAGTAAGGAGAGTAACTAATCGGTCACTCTCCCCTATAGTCTGTTCCTTTATTACTAAGCCCTTCGTTGTTCTTCGCATTGTTTTCTGCCTTTAATCTGTTTTCATTTTCTTTAAATTTTAAATAATCCAAAATATTACCGGTTTGGGTAAAATTAAACCAGTTTTCATCAAGCACATAACCACCGCCACTAAGAAGATATTCTTAGTTTATCCTATGGCGACAGATATAATTTGTGCCATTTTAATCCAATCCGAAATTATGGATTAAGCCATCCCTGTTTCTCCAGTTATCCTTAACCTTAACCCATGTATGAAGATTAACCTTAATTTCAAAAAAGCCCTCTAAATCCTGCCTTGCAAAGGTTGATATCTTTTTCAGCATAGAGCCGTTTTTTCCTATTATCATACCCTTATGGGTTTCTCTTTCACAATAAATTACCGCTTCAACATCCAGAATTTCCTTGCTTTCACGCTCACGCATTTTTTCGATTGAAACTGCAATTCCGTGAGGAATTTCCTTATCCATAAGACGAAGTATTTTTTCTCTGATTATTTCTGCCGCAAGTACTCTTTCGGGCTGATCCGTCAATGTATCGTCAGGAAAGAAATGAGGACTTTCAACAGAAAGCTTTTTCATTTCATCTATAAGATCATCTACGCCTTCCCCCTCTGTTGCAGAAACAGGAACAACCGCTTCAAAATCATACATTTTTGTTAAATAAAGAATTCTTGAAAGAAGCTCTTTTTTTTCCTTAACCATATCAATTTTGTTGATTGCAAGGATAACAGGAAGCTTTTCCTGCTTAAACTTTTCCACAAGCTCAAGCTCTTTTTCATTCAGCTCACCATTCGGTTCAACAACGAAAAGTGCTGCATCTGTTCCGCCGATGCTGTCCCCTACAGCATTATTCATATATTCACCAAGCTTATTATGCGGCTTATGAAAGCCAGGGGTATCGGTAAAAACAAGCTGGGTTTCATCAAGAGTAAGAACACCCATAATTTTTGTACGGGTTGTCTGCGGTTTTGAGGAAACAATCGCAACCTTCGCACCAAGCATCTTATTCAATAAGGATGATTTGCCGACATTCGGCTTGCCCACAATGGCAATAAAGGCTGTTTTTGTCATTATTCATCTCCCATATAATAGCTGTTATCTCTTTTCCAGCCGATGCGTGTTAATACTGTTTCTTCTTTTTCCCGCATTCTGACCTCTTCTATTCCGCCTACCTCATGGTCATATCCCAAAAGATGAAGCATGGAATGAACGGTCAAAAAGCCGATTTCGCGCTGAAGCGGATGATTATAAAGCTTTGCCTGTTCAACAGCCTTTTCCATTGAAATAACGATATCGCCGAGCATTTTAGCTCCCGTATCAAGATTTACATCATATACGCCATTTTCGCCGAGCGGAAAAGAAAGCACATCTGTTTCCCTGTCAATATTACGATATGTATGATTGAGCGCATGAATCTGTTCATTATTCACAAAGCGAACAGATACCTCTGCCGAGCCTTCAAAGTCTTCCATTTCCAGCACAGCATGGCAGCAGCGGCGGATAAGCAACCTTATCCCCGTCGGCACCTTAACATTCTTCTGATCATTGGAGATTACAACTTTTACTGAGTCCATTATCTCTTCTCCTCATTTTCAAATTTTTCGTAAGCTTTTATTATATCCTGAACCAATTTGTGGCGCACAACATCCTTTTGCGAAAACTTGCACACTTCAATATCATCAACATTTTTAAGAATACGGATAACCTTTTTCAGCCCTGATTTTTTACCATCGGGCAAATCTATCTGCGTTATATCGCCTGTAACAACCATTTTGGAATTAAATCCAAGCCTTGTTAAAAACATTTTCATCTGCTCAGGAGTTGTATTCTGGGCTTCATCAAGAATAATAAAGCTGTCATCAAGTGTTCTGCCGCGCATATACGCAAGGGGCGCAACCTCAATAGATCCACGCTCCTGACATTTTTGGAAGTTTTCAGCACCAAGCATATCAAAAAGTGCATCATAAAGCGGTCTTAAATACGGATCCACCTTGCTTTGAAGATCACCGGGCAAAAAGCCAAGCTTTTCACCTGCCTCAACAGCCGGACGGGTTAAAATAATTTTTGTAACTTTCTTTGCTCGAAATGCTGTTACAGCCATTGCCACTGCCAGATATGTTTTACCCGTACCGGCAGGACCGATACCAAAGGTAATGGTATTATTGTCTATTGCTTCGCAGTATTTTTTCTGACCTATTGTTTTCGGTTTAATCGGTCTGCCTTTGGATGAAATACAGATACTGTCCGACGACATAGCAGGAATCTTATCCTCATTTCCTTCCTGCACCAAAGAAACAGCATAGCGAACATTCTGCTCCGAAAGCGTTTCGCCCTTATTGATAAGAAGCAAAAGGCTTTTCAGTGCCTTAACAGCAAGCGACACATTTTCAATTTCGCCAACAACCTTTAAATCGCTTCCGCGGCTTATGATTGAAACAGTAAATTCTTTTTCAATAAGCTTTATATTTTCATCATTTGAGCCAAAAAGGCTTACCGCCTGATCTATTGCATTAAAATGTAAAATTTCTTCTGTCATTCGTTTATCTCTGCCTTAATAAGTTCTATTCTTCTGTCCTCCGTTTTGAGAACAGTAAATGTAATATTTTCAAACTGAACCGTTATCTGATTTTCTTCTTTTCCTGTAGGAAGATAGCCAAGCTGATTGATAATAAAGCCTGCTATCGTATCATAATCGCCCTCAGGAATTGTTATTCCCAGAATTTCACTGGCATCATCAATATCTGTTGCACCGTCAAAGGTATAAGTATGTTCGTCTATTTTTTCAATTTCCTCGTCCTCATCATCATATTCATCCTGAATATTGCCGACGATGCTTTCAAGAATATCCTCCATTGTAACAAGACCTGCTGTTCCGCCGTATTCGTCAACAACAACCGCAAGCTGAATTCTTGTTTCCGTCATCTTGGCAAAAAGCTTTCCGCAGGCAATTGTTTCAGGCACAAAGAGCGGAGAACGGATATAATCCTTTAAGTTCTCATCAGACGATATCTTCGTACCGATAAACTTAAGAAGATCCTTTACATAGATAATTCCGACAATATTATCAAGATCCTCACTGTAAACCGGAATTCTTGAAAAGCCTTCTTTGATTGCAAGCGCAGCAACATCAGCAAGAGAAGCTTCTGAATCCACAGCTTCAATGTCTGTTCTGTGTGTCATTATATCTCCCGCATTCAGATCATCAAACTCAAAAATATTATTAATCATCTGCCTTTGGGAATCTTCAAGCTCGCCGACACTTTCATCCTCGTCAACAAGCTGTTTTATTTCCTCTTCGGTTGAATTTTTTTTAAACAGTCTTAATAGATTTCCTGCCATAAAGGCACAAACCTCCATAAATAATTTTTTAAATATTATATACTTTTTAAAATTATTTGTAAAGGGGAATGTTTTATGTTATAATTTCTCTGATAAAATAATTTTTGGTGGTTGAAATTGCTTAATATATATGAAACTGATGTCTGGAATTATCTTGCAGACAGCAAAAAACCGATTGTCATATACGGAATGGGAAACGGTGCTGAAAAAATAATCAGTATTCTTAAAGAATACGATACTGAAATAAATGATATTTTTGCAAGCGATGAATTTGTAAGAGGTCATTCCTTTCTGGGACACAGGGTACTGAAATACAGCGAAGTATGCAAGAAATATGACGACTTTAACATAGTACTTGCCTTTGCCACACATCTTCCCGACATGCTTCGGAAAATAGAAAAAATGGACAAGGAGCACTCTGTTTTTGCTCCCGATGTTCCCGTTGCAGGCAACGGAATTTTTACAAAGAGCTTTTTTGAAGAGAACAAAGAAAAATTTGAATTTGTTTACAAAAATCTTGCCGATGAAGAAAGCAAAAGAGTTTTTGAAAACATAATAAATTTCAAAATCAGCGGTAAGGTTAAATACCTTTACAACAGTACTGAAGCAGATAAAAACAACATTTACAAAGACATTTTAAAGCTCAGCAGCAAGGAAACAATTGTTGATATGGGTGCATATGACGGCGACACAATCCGCGAATTTACCGCTTATACTAACGGGGCGTACAAGCACATATATGCGCTTGAGCCTGATGAAAAAAACTTTATAAAGCTAAAACGAAACACAATTGATATGCAAGATATAACCCTTTACAATCTTGGTGCATGGAATAAAAAAGATACTTTAACCTTTTCAAAAAAAGCAGGCAGAAATTCAAAGCTTTCTGCTGATGGAATCCCCGTTCAGGTTACAGATATAGACAGCCTGATCAGCGAAAAGGTTTCTCTTTTAAAAATGGATATTGAAGGAGCTGAACTTCGAGCTCTGGAGGGATGCGAAAACACAATAAAGAAATACAATCCAAAGCTTTATGTTTGTGCCTACCACCGAAATGAAGATATGTTTGCGCTTCCTATGAAAATTTGGGAATATAACAAAAATTATAAGATATATTTCAGACATTCACCATACATTCCTGCTTGGGAAAGCAATTTTTACTGCACACTTTAAGGAGATGCGACTAATGGATTTTATTATAGATTTTTACAATATAAACAAAAAATATATTAACATAGCTTTAGGTGCAATCATTTTTATAGTATTCCTTTTACTGAAAAAAATGATTGCAAGAGCCATTCTGTCCGTTCTTGCAAAGATTTTTTATTCTAAAAAGCCGGAAAGCAAAAAAGCTTTTAAAGACAGTCTTATTAAGCCTCTTTCTTCATTTTTTGCTTTACTTGGTTTATATATCGGTATTTCAATCAACTATCAGAGCAAGACCGTTACAGATGCCTTTAAAATTTTCACTATAATGATTGTTTGTTGGAGCCTTCTTTGCTACCTTTCCGATAATATCCAAAATATAATCAATTTAAAAAGTAAAAGCACCGAGGTAAACATTGTTGCGGTAAAATTCATTTCAAATCTGCTGAAAATTTTAACAGTCTGCATTGCTGTTGTTATGGTACTTGCAGAGCTTGGCTACAATATCAACGGACTGATAACCGGACTCGGTGTAGGCGGACTTGCCGTTTCTCTCTCTGCGCAGGATACGCTGAAAAATCTGATTTCAGGTTTTGTTATTTTGTTAGACAAGCCATTTGATGTAGGTGATTTAATCGAAACTGCCGAATTCAAGGGAACTGTTGAAGATATAACAATGCGGTCAACAAGAATAAGAAAGCTTGATGACTCCATAATCATTGTTCCAAATACACAGCTTGCCGATTCATCCATAACAAATTATGCAAGATTAACAAGAAAACTTGTTGAATTCAGCATAGGGATTTTGTATTCCACATCAAATGATGTTATTATTAAATGTGAAAAAGAAATCAGGGATTATCTTGAAAAGAATACGCTTGTTGACAATGAAACAATAAGGGTTTTCTTTTCCGAATATGCAGATTCCTCAATTAATTTTCAGATTAGATGTTATATAGACACTACGGATGTAAATATTTATAATAGCTTTGTGGAAGAACTTAATCTTACAATCAAAAACATCATTGAAGAAAACAAAACGGATTTTGCCTATCCGACAAGAAATATCATTATAGAAAAGAGCTGACACAATGTATGACTTAATCTATTCACTAATCATTTTCTTTGCAACCTTTTTTGGTGCATTCGTCGGACTTGGCGGAGGCGTAATTATAAAACCCCTGCTTGATTTAATCGGACATGACAGCATTGCAACAGTTAATTTCATATCCGCATTTGCTGTTTTCAGTATGAGCATCAGCTCTACAATTAAGCATATAAAAGCAAAAACTAAAATTGATTTTAAATTTATAATCACTTTATCTATCGGCTCTGTTGCAGGCGGAATTGCAGGTTCCCGTCTTTTCGATTATATGCTCACAATTTTTGATAACACCGATTTAAAACGAATTCAGGGTATCATTCTCGGCATTTTGCTTATTATCTCAGTAATCTATATAAATCTGAAAAAAAGAAAAAGCTTTCATGTAAAAAATCCGATAGGCATTATAGTTGTCGGCCTGTCCCTTGGACTTACCGCTTCTTTTTTAGGAGTCGGCGGAGGTCCTATAAATGTTGCATTCCTTGTTTTATTCTTTTCAATGTCTATGAAAGATTCAGCTGTTTACAGTGTTGGAGTAATTTTCTTCAGTCAGATTTCAAAGCTGATTACAACGGCTGTTACAAACAGCATTCCCGAGTTTAATTATTTAACACTTATTCTTGCCGTAGCCACAGCCGTTATCGGCGGCATTCTCGGAGCAAGGATGAATAAAAAAAGCAATGAAAAAACAATAAAAACAGTGTTTACAATCGTTGTTGCCTGTGTTGCAGGTGTAAACTTATGCAACGCTGTTATATAAGAAAGGATACATTTATGAAAAGAAAAAATATTATTTTCTATTTTTCAGATCAGCAAAGATGGGACACCGTTAACGAAGAAGTTACGCCGAATCTTATGAAGCTTGCTTCTGAAGGTGTTTTATTTGAAAACAACTTTACCTGCCAGCCTGTCTGCGGTCCTGCAAGAGCCTGCCTTCAGTCCGGTGTTTACGCAACACAGATTGGCTGCTATTGCAACGGCATTGCCCTGCCTGATAATATCACACCCCTTGCAGAGCATTTTAACAACGCAGGCTATCAGACTGCTTACATAGGCAAATGGCATCTTGCATCCGACCGTTATCCGGGAATAGGACTTCATTGTGAAAAAACCGCGATTCCGAAAGAAAGACAGGGCAAATATCAATACTGGCGGGCAGCAGACTGCCTTGAATTTACATCACACGGCTATGACGGATATGTGTTTGACAGCGACGGCAATCAGATTGATTTTAAAGGCTATCGTGCAGACTGTATTAACGATTTTGCTCTTGAATATCTTGAGAACCGCGATAAGGATAAACCCTTCTTTATATTTGTAAGTCAGCTTGAACCGCATCATCAGAATGACCGCAAGTGTTACGAGGGCTACAAGGAAACAATTGACGATTACAAGGATTATCCTATCCCCGATGATTTAACATTTTTAAAGGGCGATTACAAGGAAATGTATCCCGATTATATTTCAGCAATAAACAGACTTGATTATAATGTCGGCAGGCTTGTTGACAAGCTGAAAGAGCTTGGAATTTATGATGATACAATTATAATTTATACAAGTGATCATGGAAGTCACTTTAAAACAAGAAATCCGGAATATAAGCGAAGCTGCCATGAAAGTGCAAGCCATACACCGCTTATTATCAAAGGCGGCGGCTTTGAGGGCGGAAAAAAGGAAGCAAGGCTTTCAAGCCTTATTGATATACCGCCCACCCTGCTCTCCATGGCAGGAATTGATATTCCGAAAAACTATATGGGTGTTGACCTAACGAAACAGATTAATAATCCTGATAATAAGCGTGACTGCGTATTTATGCAGATAAGCGAAAGCCAGTGCGGCAGAGCCATCAGAACAGACAGATATAAATATGCCGTAAGAGATTTAAGCCCTGTTGGCTATGCACACAGCACCAGCAAACTGTACTTTGAAGATTATCTTTATGATCTGGAAAAAGATCCGATTGAAAAGCACAATCTTATTAGAAACCCAAAATATGCACAGGTAAGAAAAGAGCTTAAAGAAAAGCTTATTGAGCAAATGGTTAATGCTGATGAAGCAAAACCGGCCATTCTTCCGGCAATAATTAAAAGAAAAAAATAAGCAACCAACTAAAAGGTGTGTAGGCTTTAAAGCTTACACACCTTTTAGTTATAACAGATAACAATTAAAAAGAATATTTTTGAACTTCAAGAACTTTAAACTTGGCATTCTTATATTGTTCTAATTTATCTTCCTCAACATAACTAAATGCCTCAGCGTATACTTCCTGTCCTGAATTAAGTTTATCTGCATACACAGTACTTGTTCCAATTCTTACACCCTCTTCATCAACTGCTTCAACAGTTATAAAAAAAGTTGCTCTGCTGTCTGATATATTTTTTACCTTAACCTCAAGTAATGTTTCGTCAAAATATTCATTCTTATTAACAATAAAATCACCGAATACAACGTCTACATCATCAAATTCATCATTTTCCTCCATTTGCTTCGAATAAACATCATCAGAAATTGTATTTTCCAATTCTTCTTTTAAGGGTGCTAAAAAAGAACCAAATATTCCGGCAATAAAAACCAAGTAAATAACAATAAAAATAACCTTTATAATTACACTTGTTATTGCACCTTTACCAGCTGACCTTGCTTTTTTAGGGCTTTTGCTTTCATATACAAGAAACAAAATCAACCCAAACAGCGGAAACAGAAATCCTATAAAAGCAAAAAGAAAACTCGGAGAATCATCAGGCATTACGCCAGAATTTTGGGTTCGCATATTGTATTCGTTATAAAACCTCATTCCACAATATGGACAAAACGAATCACTGTTTTTAATTTCTTTACCACATCCGGGACAGTACATAAAATTCAACTCTCCTCTCCGAACTATTTTTCTTCTGTAAGCAATTTACTTTTATTCAGGCTTTTAATATCATAGAAATAATCATTAATCTTATCAATGAGCAAATTTATATTTGTTTCCTTAGACTGTTCACTGATACAGATAACATTTGAAGCCATTCTTAGACTATTTGAATATTTATAGCTAAAAACACCATTTTCTGCAAAACAAAAATAATACCTTGTAATATAATCAAAAGCCGTATTTTTATCGAAATAAATATTCTCTTGCTTAAAAGATTTATATGCCTCTGTTATCACTTGGCTAAGCTTTTTAAACTGCTTTTCATTGTGCCGCAAAACGGCTTCCAGAACAAACGCCGTATAATGGCTCTTGCTCTTAATCATCATATCTGACAAGCTTCCGATATAAGGAAAAATAAATTCGTCGGTTTTACCTTTATTATCTATTTCAAATGATTTTGAAAAATATGAAATTAGATTCCCATCGGAAGAATCAGCTATTTTGCAAACCATATCTTGATTATAATAATTATACTTTTCTAAGTTGCCGGCACATTCCGGCATATATAAGGGCGGGATTTCTTTTGCATGAAGATTATCAAGCAGATTGTAATCATGATTATCAATTGCAAGAGAAACCATATTCGTTCTTAATTTGTCCTTGTCCAGCTCCAACTGCAATTCAGAAGATATCGTTTTTATCAGCTTTCTTTCAATACTTGTTCCGGCAAAGAAATAAAGACCATATTCAGCTTCTTCATCTACAAACCATATAACGTTTTTTGAAATCAGATACTTAAGAAGTTTGTAATTTTTGAACTCAAACATATAATCAATAACCGTTTTTCCGTACTCATCCGTATTATGAAATATCTGATCAGCACGCTTCAAATAATTATCCCAATATGTTTCATCGGTTGAAGACGCAAAAGCATAATTTGTGTATCGGTTCGTATTTACAATTCTGTATTCCCCTGCACTAAGCAATTCCTCGCAGGTAATATCAAATAATTCCGTAAAATAGCACAAATCATCAATCTGAATTCCATTTGTTCCTTTTATAATCTTGTTTACTCGGGATTTCAGAAGTGCAAGACTTGTTTTGTCTGTCGGATCTTCGTTTCTTATTTTAAGAATATCTTTGCAGAAACTGCTTGCATTTCCGTTATACTTTTCTTTTATCTTTAATGATATATATTTTCCTATTTCTATATTTGATGCTGTATTATACATCTTTTTCCCTCCGTTTCTACAAATATTTTATCATCAAACTCTTAACATGTATATATCTTATTCGGATACAAGTTTCGAATAAGATAACATAAAGACAAAAAAGTATTTCCGAATTGGAAATACTTTCCTGTTGATTTTTTCTTTTTATCTTTATCCAAACTAAAAAACACACAGTGAAAATCACTGTGTGCAGAAATTTTATTATGTATTATGCCATAAATTTACGGATAACGCTTTCCATATCATTATAATTCATAATTCTCGGAACAGGATAACCCGGATTACCCTCTTTAAGCGCTCTGCCGATAAGGGTTGGCAAATCCTCTTCCTTAATCATATCAAAGCTTGACGGAATATTCATATCCGCATTCAGCTTTCTGATTGCATCAATAAATTTCTGAGCCTTAACTGCTTCACTTGCGCCTTCAATACCAACAATATCAGCAAGCTTTGCAAGCTGAGGATAAATTGAAGAGCCATACCATTCAAGCACATAAGGAAGAATAACGGCATTTGCAAGACCATGCGGTGTACCGTAAAGACCGCCGAGATTATGCGCAATTGCATGAACATAGCCTACATACGCTCTTGTAAAGGCACAGCCTGCCCAATAAGAACCTTTCAGCATATTTGCTCTTGCTTCATAATTCTTACCGTTTTTATAAGCCTCTTCCACATTATCAAAAATAAGCTTTGTTGCTTTTTCAGCCTGTTCTCTTGTCTGCTTGGTGTTGCTTCTTCCGATATAAGCCTCAACAGCGTGAGTTAACGCATCCATACCTGTTGTTGATGTGATATGAGGTGGCAGACCTACGGTTAATTCCGGGTCAAGCACAGCATATCTTGGACGAAGACAGATATCATTGATTGCATTCTTCTCATGTGTTTCAGGATCGGTTACAACAGCAGCAACTGTTGTTTCTGAGCCTGTTCCTGCAGTTGTAGGAACGGCAAAAAACGGTGGTAACTTTTTAAGTACTTTAAGATATCCTCTCATTTTACGGACAGTCTGATTTGGCTTAACAACTCTTGCTGCTGCTGCTTTTGCGCAGTCCATAGGAGAGCCTCCGCCGAATGCAATAAAGCCCTGACAGCCGTTTTTAATATACATTTCACGAGCTGCCTCAATGTTTGGAATAGTCGGGTTTGGCTGAACATCATCATAAACAACATATTCTACACCAACTTCGGCAAGCTTTTCAAACATCGGATCAAGAAGATGAAGCCCCATAAGGCCCTTATCTGTTACAACAAGAACTTTATTTATACCCTTGCTTTTTACGAATTCAGGCAGTTTTAAAATTGAGCCTTTACCCTCAAGAAGCTGAGGCTCAGACCAATCAAGGAAATTCATGGCAACTTTAAAAGCTGTTTGATAAATTCTGTAATAGCATTTTTTTAATTCCCAAAGCATCATAAATCCTCCTTTAAAATATATTTCTTATCTATTCTACTAAAAAAATAACTTTTTTGCAATAGATTTATAAATATATTCCCATTTTGTAAAAAATATGGTATATTAATAACAATAAAATGATATGAGGTTTTGCTATGGGAAACAAACAACTTTTATTCTGCGGAAATCATCCGCATTATCTTAAAGAAGAGCTTACAAAAAACAGCAATAAAGCGAACGGCGGAATTGCTTTCAGAATTCCAAGTCTTATTCATGCCAACGGCACACTTGTTGCCGCAATAGACCGTGCTTCAACAGGCGCAGATTGGGGATATATTGAAATAGCGATAAGAAGAAGTGAGGATGGCGGAAAAACATGGAGTGATCTTGAAACGATAGTCTCCCCTCCTGCACGGGAAACAAAAATAGCAGACGACTGCTACGGCTCAGGCTTTTTTATTGATCCCTGTATGGCAATAGCTGAAAACGGCGATATTATTATGATTGTTGATTTCTGGCCTGAATGTAAAGGTCTGCATAAAAAAAGCATTCTTGACAAACATAAGGCGCCTTATGCCGAAATTGACGGCAAAATGCTTCCCGTTATTTACAGCAAAACAAAAAAGCCGTATTACATACAGGATGACGGAACTGTTATTGATAAAAACAAGCAACCTACAAATTACAGGGTTAAGGGTTTCGGCTCGCTTTATGAAAAAGAAAAATATGTCGGCAACATCTTCCTTTACGGCAAAGAAGGCATAAACGAAGCCGGAGTTGAATTAACCTTCGGTGCTCCTCTTACCGCACCAAAAAGAAGCTATGTTTATATGCTCAGAAGCAGCGACAACGGAAAGACCTGGAGTCAGCCAAAAGACATTACACATATGTTTCTTAAAAGAAGTGACGGCACATTCCTCGGCGTTGCACCCGGAGTCGGTATAACAACCCAAACAGGCAGAATCATTATGCCGCTTTATGTTGACAGAAAATCAACTGTTACAATTTACAGTGATGACAACGGCGAAACCTGGCACAGAACCGAGGAACAGCCTTATTCTAAAAATATTGATGAATGGCAGATGCTTGAGGCTCCTGACGGAACAATTCTTGGCTTCGGCAGACAAAAAAAGCCGGGAAAAACTCCGGTTACAATTTCAAAAGACAACGGTACAACATGGAAAAAAAGCAAGAAAACAGAACTGCTTGCCGTTAAATGCCAGAAAAGTGTTTTAGCAGTAGGTGAATACATTTTCAGCACGCATACCGGTCCGAAAGCAAGAGCAGACGGCGAGCTTTCGGTTGGAAAGCTTATTAAAGAAAACGGAGCATATTCAAAGATAGAATGGTTTAAAAATATAAAAATTAACGACGGCTTTTTCGCTTATTCCTGCCTTACACAAATTGATGAGAACACAATCGGTGTTATGTATGAGGCGGAGCCAAGCAGTTATCTTTTATTTGAAACTTACAAAATTGATGAGCTTGTAAAATAATTTTTATATCCCTCTTATTAGAGAGGGATATTTTTTGTTTTATTCATAAAAAATTCATAAACTCTATTGACGATTCACAATAGTTATCCTATAATTTAAATATACTGATTTCATAAGTATATAAAAATACACAAAGGAGATTTCTTATGGAAAACAACAATTTTGAACAGCAGAACAATCAGCAGTTCACAGACAACAATGCAAACCCACAGCAGCCACAGTTTTACGGACCGCCTCCGGCTCTTGACAAGAAGAGTACCGGTCTTAACATTCTTTCATTTTTCATTCCGCTTGTAGGTTTAATTCTTTATCTTACACAGAAGGATCAGACACCTATTAAAGCTAAGGGATGCGGTAAAGCAGCACTTATCGGTTTTATTTTACAGATTGTATTTTCAATTGTTTATGTTGTTGTAATATTTGCTCTTGTTGGTGCAGCAGGTGCAGCTGGCGGCTTAATGTAAGCAATACATAATGTTTATAAATAATGCGGGCTTCGGCTCGCTTTATTTTTTATCTTAGAACACTTGCAAAATTCTATTCAATGTATTATAATAGCATCGTCTTATTTAGTAAAGATAAAACACAATGACGAAGTAAAGTAGCTTTTATGAGCCTTTCAGAGAGCAAAACCATTGGCTGCAAGTTTTGTATGGCAGATAAAAGTGAAGTTCCCTTCCGAGTGGCTGGGCTGAAAATTGCAGTAGGCACAGACGGAATGAGCTCCGTTACAGGCTCAAAGAGTGTTTGCTCAGATTGATGCAAAAATTAGGGTGGTACCGCAGGTTATTACGACTTGTCCCTTGTTACAGGAGGGGCAAGTCTTTTTTTGTCCCAAAATTTTGTTACTAAAACAAAGAAAGGAAAATGTTATGAAAACGCAACTTGAAAAAATCAGGCAGGCCGCAAAGGAAGCTTTGGAATCCTTTGAAACGAAAGAACAGATTGAAGAAGCAAGAATCAAATACCTTGGCAAAAAAGGTGAGCTTACAACTATTTTAAAGCAAATGGGCAAGCTTTCAGCTGAGGAAAGACCTATAATAGGTCAGCTTGCAAATGAAATCAGAGCGGATATTGAAGAAAAAATTACTGCCAGAGCCAAAGAATTAAAGGAAAAGGAAATTCAGCTTGAAATTAATGCTATGCCCGAATTTGATATTTCACTTCCTCCTGAACTGGAAAGAGGATCTTATCATCCGATTACGCTTGTTCAGCGTGAATGCGAAAACATTTTTAAATCAATGGGCTTTCATGTTGAAGATTACAGCGAAGTAGTAACCGACTATGAATGCTTTGAATCTGTTAACATTCCAAAGCACCACCCTGCAAGAGATATGCAGGATACTTACTATCTTGAAAACGGACAGCTATTGAAATCACAGACATCTGCAGCGCAGAATGCCATCCTTAGAAAGTACAAGGATTCATTAGAAAACGGAACACCCATCAAGGCAATCTTCCCCGGTAGATGCTTCAGAAATGAATCAACAGATGCATGCCACGAAAACACATTCTTCCAGATGGAAGGTATGATGGTAGACAAAAATATATCCATTTCAAACTTAATTTACTTTATGAAAACAATGCTCTCGGAAGTATTCCGGAAAGACATCAAGGTTCGTTTAAGACCGGGCTTCTTCCCGTTCGTTGAACCAGGCTTTGAGCTTGACATAAGCTGCCTGATCTGCGGTGGAGAAGGTTGCCCTTCCTGCAAACACAGCGGCTGGCTTGAGCTTTGCCCTTGCGGTATGATTCACCCTGAGGTTTTAAGAATGGGCGGAATTGACCCTGAGGAATATACGGGATTTGCTTTCGGACTCGGCTTAACAAGACTTGCTATGATGAAATACGGCATTAAAGATATCCGAGATTTAAACAGTGGAAATCTCAAGTCACTTTCACAGTTCACAGATGACGAATAATAAAGGAAGGAGCGTTTTACTATGTTTTTATCAATGAATTGGATTTCTGATTTTGTTGACTTCACAGGGCTTGACAAAATCAAGCTTATAAATCAGTTTTCACTTTCAACTGCCGAGGTTGAAAACGAAATATTTTTTAAAGGAAGCGACATAAGCGGAATTGTTGTTGCTGAAATTAAATCCGTTCTGCCGCACCCTGAATCAAAAAAGCTTCATCTTTTAAAGGTTGATGCAGGAAACGGAGAATTAACAGATGTTGTCTGCGGTGCTCCGAATGTAAGAGAAGGTATGAAAACAGCCTTTGCAAAGGTTGGTGCAAAAATCGGCGAAATTGAAATTACACCAAGAAAGCTTGCAGGCTTTACCTCAAACGGAATGTGCTGCTCTGAAAAGGAAATCGGAATCAGTGATGATAATTCCGGCATTATGGACATCACGGATGATGCACCAAACGGAACAGACCTGAAAGATCTTTATGAAATTGAAGATATTATTTTTGAGGTAGACAACAAATCGCTTACAAACCGCCCTGATCTATGGGGGCACTACGGAATTGCCCGTGAATTCGCAGCGCTTTCCGGCAGACCATTAAAACCGCTTGACTGTGTTGATTTATCTGAATACAGCAACCTGCCGCAGCTTGACATTAAGATTGAGGACACGGCCTGCCACAGATATTCTGCATTACAGGTTGAAAATATAAGCAGAAATATAAGCCCTGTTAATATGCGCATCCGTCTTTACTACTGCGGAATGAGAGCTATCAACTTCCTTGCGGACTTAACAAACTATCTTATGCTTGAAATGGGCCAGCCGATGCATGCATTTGATTCACGCAAGGTTGAAAAAATCAGAATAAAGAAATTTGACAAGCCGTTTGCATTTACAACACTTGACGGTATTGAAAGAAATATAGACGAAGAAACTCTTATGATCTGCAACGATGATACTCCTGTTGCCATCGCAGGCATTATGGGCGGACTTGACAGTGAAATCGTTGACGACACAACTAAGCTCACGCTTGAATCAGCAACTTTTGATTGCGTTTCAATCAGAAAATCAACCGTTCGTCTTTCTCACAGAACCGATGCTTCTATGCGTTATGAGAAAAGCCTTGATCCTGAAATGACAGTTCCCGCAATTGCAAGATTTGTTAAGCTTCTTTTTGATGCAGACAGTGATGCTAAGGTTGTTTCCTCTCTGACCGATGAATATGCTTATAGATATGATATAATTAAGCTGGATTTTGATAAGAATTTTGTTAACAGATACACAGGCATTGAAATCAGCAATGATACAATTGTTAATACCTTGACCGCGCTTGGCTTTAAAGTTCAGCTCAGCGGCAATGATTTCAGCGTTGAGGTTCCAAGCTGGAGAGCAACAAAAGACATCTCACTCAAGGCTGATATCATTGAAGAAATTACAAGAATTTACGGCTACGATAATTTTGAGGTAAACACAGCTGTTGCTCCCCTCTACCCTGTTCGTGCAGATGTTGAAAAAAACATTGAGGATAAAATCAAGGATATTCTTGTTAAAAGATTTTCTCTTCATGAGGTTCATTCCTATGTATGGGCATATTATGACGAAATGAAGGAGCTTGGAATTGAAATCGAAAAGAATATCAGGCTTATTAACGCAACAAACCCAAACATTGAAACAATAAGAAAATCAATCATTCCAACCCAGCTTTGCCAGCTCAAAACAAACACGGGCTTTGCTCCGAATTTCGGTATTTTTGAAATCGGCAGAGTTGTTGAGGGGCTTAACAGCGAAAATCTCTGCATGGAAAAGAAGAAGCTTGCAATAACTCTTTTCAGCAAAACAAAATCTGCTGAAACGCTTTATTTTGAACTTCGTGATATGCTTGCCGTTATCGTTGACGATATCAAGCATAAAAAGCTTTCTTATAAAGCGATTGAGGCTTCCCATTCCTATCAGCATCCCAAAAACCTTAATGCTGTTTACTGCGGCGAGAACAAAATCGGCGAAATCGGTATGGTTCATCCTCTTGTTCATAAAAAAATAGATAAAAAGGCTACTATCGTATTTGCTGAAATTGATATAGAAACACTTGCCGGCATTGAAAATGCAGGAATTGCTTATGAAGAGGTTTCAAAATATCCTGAAATAGATGTTGATCTTTCCTTTGTTTCAGACAAATTTGAACCAATCGCAAAGGCTGTTGAGGACGCCAAATGCAAGCTCATCAAGAAAATCAAGGTAGTAGACACCTACAGCGACGAAAATTCCAAATCAATCACAGTTCGCCTTACCTTTGCACACGCTGAAAGAACACTTACAAGAGAAGAGGTTTTAAAGGTTACAGACGGAATTATAGAGGCGCTTAAAGAGTCAAAAATTACTCTTCGTTCGTAATTTTGTTCGTAATTTTAAAAAAAATATTGTAATTGTGGAAATTTTTGTATATAATTAGAATATAGCATTAAATTGCTTGTAACCATTCGGAGGTGACTTTACTTGACTGATAAAACGATGACTTTTAAAATCGGTGATGAACGAGAAGAGATAATGAAGGATTATCTTACACAGGTTTTTGACGCTTTAAAAGAAAAAGGCTATAATCCTATCAATCAGATTGTTGGTTATATTCTTTCTGAAGATCCAACTTACATTACTACTCATAACAACGCAAGAAGTCTTATCAGAAAAATAGACAGAGATGAGCTTTTGGCTGAATTGGTAAAGTCTTACCTTAACAACTAAAATTTTAATAAAGGAGGGTTTTCTTTGGCAGAAACAAAAGATACATTCCTTACCTACAAAGGAAAGCCATTGGTTAGATGCGGAAAAACTGTTTATTACGGCAATATGTCTGATCCATATGTTGTTTGCTTAAATATTCAAAGTGATAAGGAGTTTAAAGATATTTCTCTATCAGAGAAAGTGCTTATTCAGCTTATCAATACAGACCCTGAAGTCGTAAATCCAAAGGAAAAAATCATTAAGAAAAGTGAAAAAGCAGGACTTTTTACTGCACTTGATTTAGGCGCTGTCTGGCTTGAAAGAGAGCTTAAAAAGTAATACTACAAAGAAAAAGCAAGGTGTATTCATTACCTTGCTTTTTTATTTTACCACTCTTGAAAATCTTGTTTAAACAAGATGATTCAAAAGCCCTTTGCAGCCATCATAGATATCATGGTATGCAACATCAAATCTTCTTGAATACCATGGGTCTGCAACATCTCCACCACGGTCTGTATAATCCATCAGCTTACTGATTTTTCTATCTTTATCATCATCAAATATACGCCTCATATTACGAATATTAGCGCTATCCATTCCGATAAAATAATCATACTTATCATAATCGCTTTTCTGAATCCGCACAGCTCGTTTACCGCTGCAGGACATTCCATGCTTTGCAAGCTCTGCCTTTGCAGGCGGATAAACGGGATTTCCGATTCCGTTCCATATTTCTTCCGTGCTTGTGGCAGATGAAGCAATCATAAAATCATCAGCAAGTCCTTGCTTCTGCACCAAATCTTTAAATATAAATTCCGCCATAGGCGAACGGCAGATATTACCATGGCAGACAAACATAACTCTAATCATTTATTAACTCCTTTATAACCTCGCCTGCCATCATCAGCCCTGCAACAGACGGCACAAAGGAAACCGAAGCAGGCGGGACATTTCTGCACTTAGGCTCTTCTGTTGAATAAATAACCTTAAGATGATTGATTCCCCTTTTACGAAGCTCTACACGCATTTTTTTCGCAAGCGGACAATAAGATGTTTTGGAAATATCGGTTATTCTGAGCTTATCCGGCTCAAGCTTGTTTCCTGTTCCCATAGCAGAGATGATTTTAATATTGTTTTTTACTGCAATTTCAACAAGCTGAAGCTTTGATGGAACAGAATCAATGCAATCTAAAATGTAATCAAATTCTGTTAAATCAATACTGCTGTTTTCATCATAGAATTCCTTAATTGCAGTTACCCTGCACAATGGATTGATATCCTCTATCCGACCTTTTGAAACAGAAACCTTATCCAGTCCAACCGTTGAATTCAGTGCAATAAGCTGACGATTGATGTTTGTAACATCAACAACATCATTGTCTACAACAGTTATGCGCCCTATCCCTGCTCTTGCTATTGCTTCAGCAGCATAAGAACCAACCCCGCCGACACCGAAAATAATAACGGAAGAATGTTTTAGCTTTTGCATTCCGGATTCGCCAAATAATCCAATTGTGCGAGAAAAAGATTTGTTCATATACAACACCTTGTAATTGTTTTTATTTAATATAATACAAATGTTAAATTAAGTCAAATAGGGATGGTCCAAAACTGAACCATCCCTATCTATAACCACTACTTATTAAATTCAGATTAATGAACAATCCTATTTTCAACACCCTCTGCCGATGAAAGGTTAAATGGAGTCGGCAGAAGGCAATTTGTTAACAGTAAGAAATTCTATAAGCAGTAAGGTTATATTGATTATTTTCTTACAAGACCTCTTGATTCCTTAAGATATTCATCAGAAGCCGGAAAATGCTGAATATAATCAAGCACAAGAGTAGCACTCTTGTTTTTTACAATTGATATAGATGCATGGGTAACAGAAGCTGTAACTTTGTGTTGTATTCAACAGTATCGGTAAGGGTAAATACCTCTGTAGCACAGATTTCCTTTTCTCCGTCTACTGTTGCAGTTGTCTGAATTTCAGGTACTCTGATTTTAACAGTCTGTCCCTTATCCTCAATGTCTGCATGCACGGCAAGTTCTTTTCCGTCTTTGTAGAGATTTTCAAAAACTACAATATCGGTGTCCTCAGTGATATATTTTGAATCAAAGGTAAATTCAACAGTAGCAATACCGCTTGGCTCTGTTGGAATAAAGGTTGTAGTAGCCGTTATGGTTTCTCCATTGATAACAAGTTCTTTTCCTGTTGCCTGAGCGTGAGTAGGAGTACAAACTTCTTCATCTATTGCATCTACCAAATCACGCTGACTATCTTCATCAAGATATGAAAGCTCAACAGCAGGTCGCATTTTCATTCTGCCCCCCGTCAACAAGTTCAAGCAGTTCAGGAACAAGAAATGTCAAACGAATATACCTTTGTATTTGAGTTTGGCTTTCTCCTGTTTGCTCAGAAAGAATTTGTCTTGATAACTTCTGTCCCAGTGGGGCAGAAGTTAAATCTGTACGCTTTCCCTGTATATTCATTGCATCCAATTTCATTTTGTATGCAAAGGCTTTTTCACTCGGCGGAATATGTGTCCTCTGAATATTACTGTCTACCATAATGATAACGGCTTCCGCATCATCCAAATCCTTAACAAAGCACTGCATTGTATCTTTACCGACACACTCGCTTGCCCTTTTTCTTCGGTGTCCTGATATGAGTTCATATCTGCCGTTAGCCTTTGGTCTTACCATAGCAGGAAAAAGCACACCACGCTCAGATTTAGCCGTTAATGGTAACGGCTATGTAAAATAAAAAATGCCACTCATTCAAAATAGAATAAGTGGCTATGTATAAAAGTCTTAATATATTAATTAGTATAGATTTTACTGAAAATAGTACCCCAAAATCTACCCCAATTAGTACCCCTTGTACCCCTGAAATCTACCCCTTAACTTTAAGTTTGTGCGTGGTTTGTATAAGTCTGTATCAGTTTAAAACGCACACTAAAAGTGCCGATTTTCCCCGCAGTTAAGCCGAATTTGGCATAAAAAAGACCTTAGAGAGTTTTGAAACTTTCTAAGGTCTAATGGTCGGAGTGACAAGACTTGAACTTGCGGCCCCCAGACCCCCAGTCTGGTGCGCTACCACCTGCGCTACACCCCGATTGCTGTTATATAATATCACAACTAAACTTATAAATCAACATTTAAATTACATAAAATTTAATATATTACTATTGTAAATTATTTTAAATAGTATATACTATCTATTGGTGATAAAAATGGCTCTTGAAGAAGATGTTGTAAACAAACTTATTGATAATAATTATCATATTTCATTTGCAGAAAGCTGCACAGGCGGACTTTGCTGCGGCAGCCTTGTAAATGTTACAAACGCATCAAAGGTGCTTGATGTTTCCTTTACAACCTATGCAAACGAAGCCAAGATTAAATTTCTTGGTGTTAAAACCGATACAATTCTTAAATATGGTGTAGTTTCGGAAGAGGTTGCATATGAAATGGCTGAATGCGTTTCCAAAACTGCCGGAAGCGAGGTTGGCGTAGGTATAACAGGCATTGCCGGACCGGGCGGCGGAACAGCGAAAAAGCCCATCGGCATGGTTTGTTTTGGATTTTGTATTAATGGAAGAGTAAGTACATTTACACAGCAATTTGGTGAAATCGGCAGAAATCAGGTCAGAAAGTCCAGCGTTGAATTCGTTTTTTCAAAATTGAAAGAATTACTTTAAAAAAATTTAAAAGCATTTCGTGTTATCTATTGACCGAAATGCTTTTTTATTGTATAATTTCAACACACAAAATAATATCTGCTGATGTGGCGCAGCTGGTAGCGCAACTGATTCGTAATCAGTAGGCCGTCGGTTCAAATCCGATCATCAGCTCCAAAAAAGGGGTTATCGTAATGATAACCCCTTTTTTATTTACCAATTTGTTACATATCTATTCAAAGTATTCTCAATACCATTTACTACGGAATTCGGATCATCCATAGTTTTATCACAACCAACACGGAATACCATTACGCCACCTGCTCCGCTAAAAAGTGCATAAGCAGTTTTATCACCTGCGAGAGCCGGAGCGCAGAATGTACCCTCATAAATCTGATCGGCATCCTCAACTGTATAATACTTGCTGTTCCAGTAATTTGCATCTTTTAAATCACGCCAGGTTGCCCAATACGGAGTCGTATTGATCGGTCTTCCATATGCAGCAATGCCGATATTAATTTTACTTAAATCACAGCCATTATCAACAAATGCTTTAATACCATCCTCTGCCTGTTGCAGTGAGCTTTGATAACCATCTGTATCATTATCATCATAAGCCATAAACTGAATCTGATCTATAGAATCATAGGTTTCCTTTGATAAACCAAGCTGACCTGCCGAAAGAGCGGTTGAAACGATTGAGCCTTCTTTAACGGCATTCAAATCTGCTTTCAGCTTTTGTATAAAGCTGTCGTAGATTTTCCAATCAGAAGCAGTCTGAGGATATTCCCAATCTATATCAACACCGTCTATATCATACTTCTGCGCAAACGCAACTGTCTGGTCTGCTATTTTTTCCCAATGCTCTGTCATATAGAAATTAACACCATTGCCAAAAGCACCGTCAGCAAGCGTAGTAACAATCAATTTAACCTTATGATTCCGATTAGAGCGATTTGAAATAATTTCTTTAAGTGCAGAAAGCTCTTCTGCAAATTTCTCCTCTCCCGCTTCGCCGAAATTCATATCTCCGTTTTCATCCCAGTGAACAGCAGCGAAAACAATTACCGTGCTGTAAACATCATAAAATCTTGCATAATTTTTAACATAAGCATCGCCCTTTGCAAGAATTTCCGTCGGAACATCGCCGTCAAGCCGCTGATATGCAGTTACCTCAAAATCATCAGCATTGCGGGCAGGCTCATTATAAAGTTTGATTGATTTGATTTTAACAGGCGTATCCTCATCCCTGAATTTATCTATCGAAAGACGGATACGGTCTGAAACAACTGTATCAAAGCTGCAAATACGCATAGATTGAATCTTTTCACTTTGATAGCATGTAATCCATTCATCATTAACAAAAGCCTGCAGACGGAAATACTGAGCCTGATTTCCAACCTCTTCAATAATAGCTGTATTTATTTCGGAAACCTTTGAAAGCTCAATTTCAACATAGCTGTTGTTTGCATCGGAAAATCCCTCAGCAGGCATTCTGTTCGGACACTGTGCCGTCCAGCACTTATCATTATCTGCCAAAAGATTTTCTGCATCAGCCTTTTCGCCGTTTTTAAGGCTTTCATAAGTGACCTTTGCACCCTCCATAACATTTTCAGACTGCAATGTAACCGGCATAACGGAAGCCTTATCCGCAACACCTCCGGAATTTGCACCAAAATATGAAACTGAAGTTACCAATGCACTTACAACAACTGAGCAAACAAGCGCCTGCCATGCTTTCTTTCCGCTTTTGCAGAACACAAGCACAAGCCCGATTCCGAGAGCAAGACAAATATATATTAATTCCGGCAATATAGCCTGTATACCGTTTGCAAAGCCCGAAAGCGAGAAACCCTTATCAAGATTCATAACAAGAACAAGCGTATATACAAACAAAATAATGGTAAGAACAGCAACTATTGTATGTACAATAGTTAGAGCCGTTATGCCCTTTTTACTTTTCAGCTTATCTCCTGCAATGGCTGCTATAAGCAGATAAATAAATGCAACTGCAATGCAAGCCGAAATTACACCAAGCATTGCTGGAACAAACTTATCGCCGAGCGGATAAAAAGCGGCTATCCAGCCATATGCCCATTTGGCACTGTCCAGAAAAACAAATGCACATATCGATAAAATGAAAAAAAGATATGAGCATCCTCTTGAATGTAAAACATTCGAAATCTTTTTAATAAAATCCATAAACAATTCCCCTTTAATACAAAAACAGTGTAATTTAGTTTAACATAAACATTGTTAATCTTCAATATACGGAAATTTATATGCTTGCACAGGAAAGCACAAAATGTTAGGATTGAATTATTAATAAACGCTATAATAACATTACAGGCAGTGAAGGAAAACACAAACCATGGTAAAAATTCCCCTTCATTGTCTGCAGAAAGGTGCGGAAATATGAACTGGGCAAACAGCATACAAAATGCAATCAACTATATTGAAGAAAATTTGACGGAAAATATAGATTATGATGAAATTGCAAAAGCGGCTTCCTCATCAAGCTTTTATTTTCAAAAGATTTTCGGAATACTTTGCGGATATTCACTTGGCGAATATATAAGAAACCGAAGACTGACTCTTGCCGGCAAAGAGTTAGTATCAAAGGGCAGCAGAGTAATTGATACTGCACTAAAATATGGCTATAATTCCCCGGAAAGCTTTACAAGAGCGTTTACTAAATTTCACGGCATTTCCCCCGTTGAGGCTAAGAAAAAAGGCTCAAAGCTGAAAACATTTTCTCGCTTATCTGTCAGTTTAATATTGAAAGGCGGTAGTATTATGAACTACAAACTTGTTGAAAAGGAAGCATTTACAGTGCTTGAAAAGGTTGAACCACAAGAGATTGACGACAGTGTAAACAAAAATTCCATTCCTGCATTCTGGGAGCGTTCGCATCAGGACGGAACAGTTAAGACATTGCTTGAAAAAACAACAGATAAATCATTTATCTTTGGTATCTGCTATAACAATGCACCAACAGATAATAAGACATTTGATTATTCTATAGCAGCAGTCTGCGATAAAGATGTTGATGTTCCTACCGGTTTCAGAATCAATGAAATTTCTGCAAGAAGCTGGCTTATTTTTGAATGCATCGGTCCGATGCCGGATGCTATGCAGAATATGTGGCATAAAATTATTTCCGAATTCTTTCCGTCATCAGATTACACTCCGACATATGAAATGGATATTGAAGCATATCCTGCAATGGAAATGAATTCCAAAGATTACAAAAGCGAAATATGGATACCGGTTAAAAAATCATAACAACTAAAGAAAGAGAAGTTGATTCCCTCAACTTCTCTTTAACATTATATGTATTAAACTAAATTTCTGAGATTATCAATTCTTTCAGGATTATCTGCTGATGCCCATTCTTTAAGCTTATCGCAGGGAAACTGATTGCATTTTCCGCAATGCTCCTGCTGCTTCTCACAATTACATTGATACAGCTCACATTCGCCCCAAAACACTTTCCCCTTAATTTCCTTGCAGCCTTTACAATTCATTTCTTCCTTATATTTGCAGATATCACAATCAATACCGCAGACACTGTAATTTTCCATAAACATCCCTTCTTGAAACAATGATTAATAACTATAGTATAAATCAAGCATTCGGCACAATACTGTTTAAATATGACAAAAGAGTTCCTTTTATATTTTCATAATAAACAATATGTTTCATCGTTTCCTTAACCTGTTTAAATCCAAGCTTTTGCTCTGCTCTATCCGCACATTCAATAAACAATGCTCTTTTAACATTATACTCAAGCCATTCAAGCCTGCCGATATTGCTGTAATACAAATCTTCCCAAACAGCATTAAAACTGCCATATTCAGCAATATAAGATTTGATAAAAGCACCAAGCAAATCGAAATCAATTCTGCCTTGCTCATAACCGCACCAGCAAAGAGAAAGCTGAAAAAGCTCCGTATAGGGATTGCCGTAATTCAAGCATTCCAAATCAATAATTTGAGGCTTATTACCAACCCACAAAACATTTTTGCTGTCCATATCGCCATTTGATACACATACTGTTTTGGGAATTCTTTTATAAGCCAGATTACCTTTTTTCATTGATTTATTTAAAACTTCTCTGTTTTCTGATAATATTGTTGACACCTTCGGGCATATATCCTTAGCTTTTTCAATATAAAAATCCCAATCAATTACAATATCCGCTTTTTCTTTATATTCTTCCGAACATTCCAGCTTATGTATTTTTGCCAAAATTTTTCCGATAATTTTACAATGTTCTTTTCTTATTTTCTTCTGATTAAGCGATTTACCGGCTATCCAATGAAATATATAAAAATACTGATTATCAATACACTGCATTTTTTGATTATTAAATTCAAGGGCAGGTACAACAGGAATATTTGCTGACTGAAGCTTGACCTCAAGACCTTCGGCAAGCATAAAATTCTTCATCGCATCTTTTCTTTGCATGATAACAGGATTCAAAAGCTTAACGGCATAATCGCCGCTGCTTGTTTTAATCCGATACATCTTATGCATATATCCGCCTGAAATTCTTTTAGGATTGCCTGTTGGCAATCCTAATTGACAAAATTCACAAATCTTACTAAATAAAATATTATTCATTTCCTATATCATTCTGAACTTTTGCGGCAGTAAGTGTATTCTGCATAAGCATTGCGATTGTCATAGGACCTACTCCGCCGGGAACAGGCGTAATATAAGAACATTTATCCTTAACACCCTCAAAATCAACATCTCCGCAAAGCTTTCCGTTTTCATCTCTGTTCATACCAACATCAATAACAACGGCACCCTCTTTAACCATATCTGCAGTAACGAATTTTGCCCTGCCGATTGCAGCAACAAGTATATCTGCACCTGCCGTTATTTCAGATAAATTCTGCGTTCTTGAATGCGTAATTTCCACTGTAGCATTTTCATGAAGAAGAAGCATTGCCATAGGCTTGCCGACAATATTGCTTCTGCCGATAACAACTGCCTTTTTACCGCATACATCTACGCCTGTTGAATGGATAAGCTCCATAACACCCGCGGGCGTACAAGGCAGAAAATTATAATCGCCGATCATAATTGCGCCTACATTTACGGGATGAAAGGCATCAACATCCTTAATTGGATTAATAAGATTGATAACCTCCTTATCATCAAGGTGCTTCGGAAGCGGAAGCTGGCAGAGAATTCCGTTTATATCCTTACGCGCATTAAGCTGCTGAACAAGTGCATTAAGCTCCTGCTGTGTTGTATTTTCGGGAAGAGCAAATTTTTCACTGTAAAATCCAACCTCTTCACAGGCTTTTTCCTTATTTCTTACATAAACCTGAGACGCAGGATCTTCACCTACAATAATAACTGCAAGTCCGGGCATTATTCCCGTTTTCTTCAATTCTGCTGTTTCAGCGGCAACCCTTTCACGAACTGCCTTTGAAACTGCTTTTCCGTCAATAATATTCATTTATTTATCCTCCTTAATTACTTTAAAGAAATCTGTATCAGATGATATGCCTTTGCCGTTTGCATACCTATAAGAAACCCCAACAGGAGCACTTGGCAGCTCAAACGGAATCGGCGGCGGGTTGATAAGATACTTTCTTGAAAGTGTTCCCCTCTTCAGCTTTACAAACATTACAATCAGCCAGATTGTAAACACAACAACAATTACTGCCGAAAGAAGCTGGCTTACACGGATAGCCGTGTTCGGAACATAAAGACTGTCCGTTCTCAGCCCCTCAACAACCGTACGCTCCAAGCCGTAGAAAATGCCGTAAAGCAGAAAAATCTCTCCTTTAAACTTTCTGAACTTTGTTACAACAATATGAAGCAGGATGAATACGGCAATACACCAGATGCTTTCATAAAGAAAGGTTGGATGAACCGCCTTTTCAGGATCAACCTCCATACCTTTTAAAAGCAAATCTGCCTGATCCTGTGCCAAGGTATCCCTGATTTTTAAAGACCACATACGGAAAAGTGCAGTATCGGTATTCGCTCCGAATGCCTCCTGATTAAAGAAATTCCCCCATCTGCCTATACCTTGTCCTATCAAAAGCCCAAGCGCACCTAAATCAAGCAGATTCTGAAAATTAATTTTACCAACCCTGCATCCGATTTTAGCACCAATCAACGCACCTATGATTCCGCCGTAAATCGCTATACCGCCATTCCAGATTGCAATAATTTCGCCCGGGTGCATACTGTAATAATCCCATTGAAAAATAACATAATATGCACGGGCACAGATAATTCCGAATACAGTACCCCACAGCAGCACATCAACCATTCCGTCAAGGCTCATTTTCCATTTATAAGCCATTCTGCCTCCGTAAAGTACAGCCAGAGCAAAGCCAAATGCAATAATAATGCCGTACCAATGCACCTCATATCCGCCGATTGAGAAAGCAACGGACGGCAAATCAAACTCTATACCGAGTCCTTCAAAATACACTCTTGTAAAATCACCCATAGCAATTTCCTCTTATTAATCCTTAAATATATTTTCTATATCATATCATATCATAACAATTATTTCCATATTTAATTGAATTTATTATAAAAGCTGCCTCCTGCATTTTTGCAGTAATCTTATAAAAGATTTTACAGCAGCAAATAAAGCAACGCAAGAAGCAGCTTATGGTCTGCCCCTTCATGGGATAAAAGCATAAGAAGAATAAGAATAATGAAATATGAACTGTCCTTTTCATCATGTTCATCCGGTTTATCTTCATTCGGCTTTTCATCCGTCTTGGGCAGAGGAGAAGAAATATTCTTTTTTTCTGTATTCACACTGTTTTGATTGTTTTTTTCATGAGGGACATAGCTTTCAGCTCTGCTCTGCATTTCACGAACACGCCTTTTCGCTTCCTCAATATCCATATTAGAAAAGGATGCCATTTAGAACAAATCCTTCAATAAAGGCAGTATTTCAAACATTTTCAGAATTCTGATTGCCGTATCTGCCTTATTTCTGTTTTCAGGAGAAAGATGGGGTTTAAGAGCCAAAATCAAATCAGTGTTTTTATTAGAGGTTTTATTCATTCTGTCAAACATACTTTTTGCTTTCATTATCATACTGAAATCATCGCCGTTAAAACCAAGCGAAGAAAGGGCGTTCTGAGAATTATTTTCTTCAGCGGGAGAATTGCTGTTTGAATTTGAAGAATCCTCGCCTAAAATGGAAGACGCAACGCCCTTTAGCATATTGATATCATCGGATGAAAGGCTTGCAATAATATCGTTTAAATTATCCATATCTTATCCTTTTAATAAATTTTTCAGAAGCTCCTTTGCTTCGGGAGTTGAAAGCAGCTTTTCAGCTGCATTTTTATCACTTAAAACAGATTTCAGCTTTTGAGAAGCCTCGCCCGAAAGATTTTTTCCTATAAAATCATCAAGTTTTCCGTTTTCTGCTGCTGATTTCATTTGGTTTACATCAAAACCTGTTTTTTTTGAAGCATTTTTCAATATTTTTTTCATTTGTTCATTACTTAAATTCATTTTCCTGTTGTTTTCCCCTTTCGTATTTTATATAATAAAGTTATCTAAATTATACTATGACAAATCGGGAGAATATATGAATGAGATTAATTGTTGTTTCTGATATTCACGGGCGAAAAGGTAATCTTTTTGAAATCGTAGACAGGCACATTAAAGAGGCTGATTACTTTCTTTGCCTCGGAGATTGCAACAGCGGCGATGATTTTGATGATATCAATATTTATTTCGGAAAAAAGGTTCACTTAATTACCGTCAGCGGAAATACAGATTATTATTCCTCCGAACCGACTGAAAGAGAATTTACGCTTGCGGGCAAAAGGATTATGCTTTGCCACGGACATACCTTTAATGTTAAGATGACTTATATTACTTTGGCACACGAGGCCAAAAACAGAGGTGTTGACATTGCACTTTTCGGACATACACATGAGCCTTATATAAGCCTTGAAAACGGAGTTTATTTGATGAATCCCGGCTCAGCTGCAAACGGCAGTTATGGAATCATTGATATAAACGACAAGGAAATCATCTGCGAAAATGTAAGAATCTAAGGAGAAAATTATGATACTTGAAACATCTGAGGTAAAGCTTTATTATGAAAAATGCGGAAACGGACAACCGCTGATTATGCTTCACGGCAGCGGAGAGGACTGCACAATTTTTAACAAAGCAATATCCGTTTTGAAAAATCATTTTACTGTTTATGCAATTGATACAAGAAATCACGGTAAAAGCTCTAAGGTTTCCGAGCTTCATTATGATGATATGGCTAACGATGTTTATGAATTTATAACAAAGCTTGATATAGAAAAGCCTGTTGTTTACGGCTTCAGTGACGGCGGAATAATTGCTCTTATACTTGCACTTAAACATCAGGAACTGCTTTCAAGAATTATAATCAGCGGCGTAAACACACAGCCAAACGGACTTATGGGCTGGCAGACGGCTATGTACAGATTTGCATATTTCTTTTCAAGGGCAAAACGAATCAAGGTTATTTTAACAGAACCGAACATTTCAAACGAGGAACTTAAAACAATTAAAATTCCTGTTGATATGACAGGCGGCAGCAACGACATGATTAAACAGTCGCACTTTAAGGAAATTGCAGATCATATACCAAACAGCACTTTAACTATTTTTAAAAACGAACTTCACGGTACATATATCGTAAACAGCACAAAAATTGCAGATTATATTTTAAAGGTATGCAATAAATAAAACCATAAAAAAAATCCCCTATGCTTGCACATAGGGGATTTTTTTATTCAAAAGTAAATCTGCCGTCTTTAAAATCAACAGTGCATTTACTGTTTGCGGTAATTTTTTCTTCAAGGATAAGCTCAGAAAGCGGATCTTCAATTTTTTGCTGAATTGCACGGCGTAAAGGTCTTGCCCCGTACACCTTATCAAAGCCAGCTTCGGCAAGTGCCGAAATGGCTTCATCCGTAAATTCAACATCAATTTCCAAATCCTTAAGGCGTTTTTCAAGGGATTTAAGCATACGCTTTGCAATTTCCTTGATATCATCCTTTTCAAGCTGATTAAATACAATTATTTCATCAACTCTGTTCAGAAATTCCGGCTTAAAGGTTTTCTTTAAATCCTCCATTACAAGTGTTTCAATATCAAGCTGTCCGCCCTCGCCTCCGCCAAAGCCAAGAGCAGTTTTGTTATCCGTTATCTTTGAAGCACCGACATTTGAGGTCATTATAATAATTGAATTCTTGAAAGAAACCTTTCTTCCTTGTGAATCTGTTAAAACGCCATCCTCCAGAATCTGAAGAAGCATATTGAATACATCGGGATGTGCCTTTTCAATTTCATCAAAAAGAACAACCGAATACGGCTTTCTTCTGATTTTTTCAGTAAGCTGTCCGCCTTCATCAAAGCCGACATATCCTGGAGGTGCACCGATAAGCTTGGATACCGTATGCTTTTCCATATATTCGCTCATATCCAGCTTGACTATTGCATCCTCATTTCCGAACATTGCCTCAGCAAGCGTTTTGCAAAGCTCCGTTTTTCCGACACCGGTAGGACCGAGGAAAATAAACGATCCCAAAGGTCTGTTCGGATTTTTAAGCCCTACCCTGCCACGGCGTATTGCCCTGGCAATGGAAGAAACCGCCTTATCCTGCCCAACAATTCTTTCATGCATAATCTGCTCCATATTAAGAAGCTTTTCACTTTCCTCCTTGGTGAGCTGATTAACAGGGATTCCCGACCACGAGGAAACAACCGAAGCAATGTCCTCCGTTGATATTTCCTTAACATCGTGGGATGAGCTGTTTTTCCATTTTTCTTTTTCCTCATCAAGAAGTATCTGAAGCTCCTTTTCCTTATCACGGATTTTAGCTGCATTTTCAAAATCCTGACTTCTTACGGCAGATGCCTTTTCCTCCTGAAGCCGTTTGATCTCATTTTCCATTTCTTTCAGATTCGGAGGAGCCGTAAAGGCTTTAAGCCTTACACGAGATGCAGCTTCATCAACAAGGTCTATTGCTTTATCAGGCAGAAATCGATCTGCAATATAGCGGGAGCTCATCTTAACAGCCGTTTCAATTGCCTCATCCGTTATTTTAACCTTATGATGTGCTTCGTATTTATCACGCAGTCCTTTTAAAATTTCAACTGTTTCTGCTTCGGTAGGCTCACCTACCATAACGCTTTGAAAGCGGCGCTCAAGGGCGGCATCCTTTTCAATATTTTTTCTGTATTCGTCAATTGTTGTAGCACCGATAACCTGAATTTCGCCCCTTGCAAGAGAGGGCTTTAAAATATTTGCAGCATCTACCGCACCCTCGGCTGAACCGGCACCCATAATGGTATGCACCTCATCAATAAATAAAATGACATCCTTTGACTTTTTAACCTCATCCATCGCTTTTTTGATACGCTCTTCAAAATCGCCTCGGTACTTTGTACCTGCAACCATAGAGGTTAAATCAAGGGCAACAATCTTTTTGCCTGCTAAAAGTTCGGGAACCTCATCCTTAACAATTTTCAGAGCCAAGCCCTCTGCAATCGCTGTTTTACCGACACCGGGTTCTCCGATCAGGCATGGATTGTTTTTTGTTCGCCTTGAAAGAATCTGAATAACTCTCTCTATTTCCTTATCTCTGCCGATAACCGGATCTATCTGTCCTGCTCCTGCAGCTTCGGTTAAGTCCTTTCCGAATTCATCAAGAGTAGGTGTTGAGCTTTTTCCTCTTTTGGTATTTTTACTGCCGGTGTTCTTAAAACTATCCTCACTTTTCCCTAAGGAAGAGCAAACCTCTTCAAGAAGAGAATGCTCATCAACTCCGCAGGCATTCAGAAAATCAACGGCATAGGAATCACTTTCACGAAGAAGTGCAAGCAGAATATGCTCAGTACCTACAAAGGAATTCAGCATGCCTCTTGCTATCTGAAAGCTGACCTCAATAATCCGTTTGCTGCGGGGCGTAAAATCATCAGGTGAAAGGCGTGTCGGTGTACCCAAACCTATATTTTCCTTTATCATACCTTCAATTTTTTCAAGAGCAACACCCTTTTCCTCAAGCATAATTGCACCGACACCTGTGCCTTCTTTTAAAAGTCCGACAAGAATATGCTCTGAGCCAACATAAGTGTGGCCAAAATTTTCTGCCGCCTTAATTGCAAGATTCAAAACATCGTTTGCCTTTTGCGTAAAACTATTAAATCTATACATCATTTATTCCTCCCAACTGCTAAACAACAAGAGAAAGCACCTTCCTCTTTATGCAACAAGAGGAATTACATTCCTCTTATTTTAATCTATTTCTTATAATCTCTGCTCTGATTTTTGAAGACAGTTCAGGTGCAGCCTCACTTTCATTATCCGAAAGCACGGTTCCGTCTGCAAGATTATGAATAAGAAAATCAACATCAAACATATTTTCATCAAAAAATCCAAGCGAAACACCAAGACGGACATCAGAGATAAGCTCTAAACATTCACCGAAGTCCAGCCGCCTTGCCATTTTTAGTGTGCCCATACTTCTGTATAATTTATCCTCCCAGACTTCACTGTTTTTCATAACATCGCGAAGATTTCTTTCCTGCCTGATAATCTGAGCCGCAACAGCATTGATATTATCCATAGCAGCCTTTTCGGTTATACCCATTGATATCTGATTGGACAAAAGATAAAAAGCACCCTTTTCACTGTACAACGAACGAAGGGAAAGCCCCAGTTTGCCAACCATTGAAGCCAGACGGGGTATTCCGCCGTTTGACTTAACGGCAGGCAGATGAAGTGCAACCGATACCTTAAGACCTGTTCCGAGATTTATAGGACTGGCGGTTAAAAATCCAAGCTTTTCATCAAAGGCAATCGGAAGACTGTTGATAAAAACATTATCAATTCGATCGGCACACCTGTATGCCTCCTCCGTTGCAAGACCGTCTGCAAAGGCAGTTATCCTGATATGGTCCTCTTCGCAAAGCATAACCGAAGCAGATTCATCTGAGGATAACAAAAACACACCCTTTTCTTTTGCAAATTCAGGACTGATAAGTTGCTTCTCAGCATAGGAAACAGCCTTAACGGCTGATTCGGTAGATAAATCAACGATATTAAAATCGCCGGCTATATCGGAATTCTTAACACTTGCATAAAGCTTTTTGACTGTATTTCTCTTAATTTCTTTACCCATTCTGCTTTTGAACGGAGTATCACTGAGATTTCTTGCAAGCCTTACCTTGGAGAACAAAACAACATCGTTATCCGCTCCTCCGCCGTTGTACCATTTTGCCATTTTCTTATCCCTCCTGATTTAATTCTTTAATCTTATCACGAAGCTCAGCTGCATCCTCAAAACGCTGCTCCTTAATTGCCTGCTTCAGTTTTTCTTTAAGCTTTTCTGCCATATCCTCAGGTGTTTCGGCCTTTTCGGCTTCATCAACCGTATAAGTAACATTTTTGCCAACATGCTTTGTTTTGCCATGAATTTTAACGATAGAAGGCTCTAGCTTATCTTCAAATTTTTCGTAACAGTGCGCACACCCCACAGAACCGTTTTTAACAATATCGTTGAAAGACGAGCCGCAGCTTTCGCACCTTTCCACACCTGAAAGCACATTCATTGCGGGAATTCCCGCGCCGAGAAGATTTCCGAAGAAGGTATCTGCAAAGAAGTTTTCCGGAGAGAATTCCTCCGCTACTCCAAGCTCTGCTGCGCATTCGCTGCAAAGATGCAGTTCTGTTTTATTTCCGTTTATAATCTTTTTAATATGGGTTGTAGCTTCCCTTTCATTGCAATGTTCACATCTCATAATAAAATCAATCCTTTCCTAATCAATATATGCAAGAAGCATTTGCTTAAACTGCTTTGCTCTTACTGAGTTTCTGATTTCTGCCGGCAGACCTCTTAAATTTGAATCCGCCGCTGCCGCCGCCATCAGCTTGGCTGTTTTATCATCAATCAGGTTCTGATAATTCAGATTATAGATGTTCGCTTTTGCCGAGCGTTCATCTATGGAATCGCCCACGCTGTTTATCAGTGCAACAATGGCAGCGTTTTTATTATCAGCCCTTGTTATATAAATACAGCCGCCGCCGCCCCGCCTGCTTTCGATTCGGTATCCCTGCTCGGGAGTAAATCGGGAAGTAATAACATAATTTATCTGGCTTGGAACACAGCCAAGCTGAGATGCCAGATCATTTCTCTGTATCTGAATCGTGCTGTTATCTTCATCAAACATATCAAGAATCATATCGGCAATCATATCTGTCATTCTCACTTTTTCCTGTCACTGCCTTTCCTTTAAAGTAAGCCTTTATGTTTTGTCAGAGTTCCGTTTATTGATTTTGATTTTGACTTTGACTTTCCTTGACTTTCTATTGTGATAATAGCACAAAGGTCAAACAAAGTCAATAACTTTTTTAAAAAATTATAAAAAATACACCCGAGCATTTCTGCCCGGGTGTATCCTTTTGGTCAGTTAATTAGCAACCGCAGCCACAATCGTTGTTGCCACAACCGCAACCGCCGTTAAAACCACCGCAGAGGAGAAGGATTATGATGAGAATGATAATCCAAGAAGAACCGCCGCAACCGTTATTGCATCCGCAACCCATAGCCGTACCCCCTTTCGCTTTTCTAACTCATACTATGAAAAGCAAAAAGAAGTGTTACAAAAACAAAAAAATCGGGCGGATAATATCCGCCCCTACGATATTTTATATTACGATTCCGCCGTTTACGGATAAATTCTGCCCTGTAATATAGCTGTTCTCAGCAAGAAAGAGAATTGCAGCGGCAACCTCATCAGCAGAGCCGAGGCGTTCAAGAGGAACCTCCTCAGCAAGCTCTTCTTTGCTAAATATATGATTCATTCGTGTATCAATGATACCGGGAGAAACACAATTTACCGTTATACCGCTTGGAGCAAGCTCCTTCGCAAGTGCCTTAGTTAAGCCGATAACACCTGCCTTGCTCATAGAATAAAGCGTTTCACAGGAGGCACCGACCTCTCCCCACATTGATGAAATATTTATGATAGCACCGCTGTGCTTTTGAATCATCTGCATTGCGGCCAACTTACTGCAAAAATAAACTGCCCTTGCATTCACATTCATCACACTTTCATAATCCTCAGCAGTTATATCATTTATCATTTTAATAAGGCTTACACCTGCATTATTTACAAGAACATCAATATCCTTAACCTTATTAAAAAGATTATCTATATCACTTAAGCTGCTCAAATTACATTTAACCACATCAATCCCATCAAAATCAGGGACAGTTTTGTTATATGTTATATAAACATCATATCCCTTTTCTTTAAACAGCAGTGCTGCCGCTTTTCCTATTCCCGTTGCACCGCCTGTTATCAATACCTTTTTCATTTTTATCACCTTGTTTCATATTATCACATAAGGTTGTTTTTTTCAATCAAATATGTTATTATAAGCAGCAAAGAATAATTTGTTAGGGTGATTCTATGGAAAGAGAATTTTATACAATTTCAGTTTATGTAGACAAGGACGAAAACTTAATCGGCATTCCCTGCGGCGAAAGCGAAAAATACGGCATTGCGGATATAGACACGGTTTTGCTTTTAAAAGCACCGTATTCTGCGGTTGAAGTTGAAAAATTTATTGAAAAGGTTATTGGTGCGTGCTACACGAAAAAGCATAATGATGACAGCCCCGTTTCAACTATTGAAAGATACACAAAGAAAAAGGGCTTTGTGGAAGCAACAGCTGATTTAACGCTTATTTCAATCGTTAAGACAAAGGAAACCTATTCTATTATGCCAACCTTTAATGATTATGAAAAAGGCCCGCTCTGCATAGACGATGATGAAAGAATTGTTCAGGTAAATTATAAAGAGGGTGAGCTTTACGAGCATATTCACGACATTATAATGGTTTATGTTAAAGCAAATGCCTTCTACAAAGAAATAGCCGAGCTTGAAGAAGAAAAGAAAAATCAATAATGCCAAAAATTTATCCCAAGACTCAGAAGTCTTGGGATTTTTCATACACTATTTTAATATCTCCTGCACTGCCGACGGCAAATCATCATACTGAACCTCTTCCCATTTATGAACGCCCATAGATTTTACTTCCAGCATTAAATAAGCGCCCTCTCTAAGCTCCTTTGAGGTTTCAAACTTCAGATTTTTCTTTTTGCCTTTTTCATCATAGCTGTCCAGTCTGTACTGATATTTCATATCCTTGTTCGGAGGTAGTTCGCTGACCTGTGCATTATCAACCTTTGTATAATAAAGCTTATCGTAATTCTCCATATGATACAAACCGCCTACAACACCACCCACAATAAGTATTGCAGCCAAACATGCAATAATTGCCTTTCCTTTCATATCTGATTTTTTCCTTTCAAATTTATTCTTTTGCACCGCTTACTATCGAATAATAAGCCTTTGATGTAATTTTATATACAATTATATAAAATAAGGTAAACACAGCAAAGCAGCCTAATGTTACATAAATCAAAAATGCCAAATCGTTTATTGCAAACAGCATAAGCATTTTATAAATCATAGGAAATGCAAAGCCAAGATGAATTGCCGAAACAAGCAGCGGCATAAAGAACACCGTTAACACCTGTGAATTAATACTCTTTTTGATTTCCTTTTTATTCATACCTACCTTTTGCATAATATCAAATCGGGACTGGTCTTCGTACCCCTCCGAAATCTGCTTATAGTAGATAATAAGCACGGCAGCAAAGACAAACACGATACCAAGCAGAATGCCAAGGAAGAATAAAGAGCCGTAGAGTTCATAAAATTCAGTACTCTCAAATGCGGCACATTCCCATTTTGGGGTGTTTACTTCTTCTATCTTAATGTCTTGCATTTTATCTGTAAAAGTATTAAAAATTTCCACCTGCTTTTCATCGCTGCAAAACAAATCAAAGCCATAAACATGATGAAATTTAACAAGCCTGTTTCCTTTGTAACCTGTTAAATTCATCATAGGAGATACAGCCTCTTCAATCTGATCTGTAACAAGATAAATTGACGGCGACATATTCATAACATCTATACTAGTATCAAGAAATTTGTCGATTTCCTTTCTAATTACAAAGGTTTTTCCGCCCTCTATTTCAATAGAATTTGCATCAATTTGTAAATTCTTGGTTGTATTGACAAGCACTTCACCCTCAGACAGTGTTTCCGTATTCCCGGTAATACGATTATAATCATCAAGCGAAACAAAGAATACTAATGTCTGGTACGAAAAGCTTTCCGTTTTTGAGGTAATAACTTTCCCATTTTCATAAACACCGTTAAATACAGCAAAATTATAATTCAGAATATGCTCAGCCTTTTCTCCATTGTCTTCAACAATCTGTAATGCCATATCCTCAATTATGTTTAAACTGTCTGAATTCAAATCTGCAATTTCACTTACAGTAACATCGCTGTAAATATTCCTTGGATAACGCTTTCTTAAGGAATCCTCTGCGCCCATATAAAGGCAAACGGTTGATGAAACCATAACAAGCACCATTGTGCAGAGAATACAGATTGACGCAAGCCCTGCACCATTGCGTTTCATACGGAAAAGCATTGAAGAAACGGAAACAAAATGGTTTGTTTTATAATAATAGTTCTTATTTTTCTGAAGCAGCTTACACAAAGCAACTGAGCCGGCAATAAACAAGAGATATGTTGCAATAATAACAAGCACAACTGCAACAAAAAACCACAGAATTGCTTCCATAGGCTCTTCAATGGAAATAGCAATATAATAAGCAACAGCCATAATAACTACACCGGCAAGTGCCATAACCCAGTTTGCTTTCGGCGGTTTCTCGCCTGCATTTTCACTGCGTAAAAGCTCAATCGGCTTTGAAACGGTTATCTGCTTTAATGTATTCAGCAATATAAGGAAAAATATAACTGCAAACAAAACAACTGTATAACCAATTGAATTAAAAGAAATGCTTAATGAAAAAGATGTTTCCAGCTGAAGAATATTCAGCATTAAAAGCTCTGCAAGCTTTGAAAACAGAATCCCGCAGAATAAACCGCCTAAAATTGAAATAACAGAAACAATAAAACTTTCCCAAATTAGTACTCTTGCAAGATTTACTTTTCCCATTCCGAGTATATTATAAAGACCGAATTCCTTTTTTCTTCTTCTGATTAAAAAAGAATTTGTATAAAACAAAAACAGCAGCGAAAAAACGCCGATAACAGCCAAACCGAGCAGCAGACAGGTTTTCATAATCTCGCCGCCTATGACCAGTGTCAGAGCTTCCCCGTGCGCAAGATAAGATACAATGTATGCCATCATAACCATACCGGCACAGGTTAAAATATAAGGCAGATACAGCCTTTTGTTCTTTTTGATTCCGTTTAATGCAAGATGGGGATAAAGACCTGTTTTCATCTTCCGTCACCACCTGTTGCAAGCAAAGTTAAGGTATCGGAAATTTTCTGATAAAATTCCTCATTCGTTGATGACCCTCTGTAAAGCTGATGGAAAACCTCGCCGTCCTTAATAAACAGAACTCGGCCTGCGTGGCTTGCTGCTTTAACAGAATGCGTAACCATAAGAATCGTCTGACCGATATCATTAATCTGAGAAAACAGCCTTAAAAGCTCATCAGATGCCTTTGAATCAAGCGCACCTGTCGGCTCGTCGGCAAGAACGATTTTCGGCTCTGTAATCAGCGCTCTTGCGACAGCAGCACGCTGCTTCTGACCGCCTGAAACCTCATAAGGATATTTTTTCAGCAAATCCGTTATTCCAAGCTGATTAGCAATCGGGGCAAGCCTTTTCTTCATTTCATTGTGCTTAAGTCCTGCAAGCACAAGAGGAAGATAAATATTATCCTCCAAAGAAAAAGTATCAAGCAGATTAAAATCCTGAAAAACAAAGCCAAGATTATCTCTTCTGAAGGCTGCAATACCGCTTTCCTTGATACCCGAAAGCTCCTTTCCGGCAAGCTTTACGCTTCCGCTTGTCGGTTTATCAAGGGCAGCAAGGATATTAAGCAGTGTTGTTTTACCGCTTCCCGATTCACCCATTATGGCAACATATTCGCCCTCGTTTACACTGAAAGAAACATTTTTCAGTGCCTCAACTCTGTTGCCGCCTAAACGAGTTGTATAAACCTTTCTGAGGGCATTAACCTCTAAGATATTCATTTGAATTCCTCCTTTTTTGATAAGATGATGTGTTTGTATCACACATCCCCGCATAAACAATTTTATCAAAAAGGAGAAATGCAATTCCATTGATTCGGCTTACATTTCTCCGCATAGTTCTTACATTTTTGTAAGAAGTTTATTCTATTTCAATGCTTTCTCTGCTCAAATCAATTCTTATTTCCGTACCCTTGCCTAAAGACGAAACTGCAGAAATATTATGCCCAAGATTGCAGCATATTCTTTTACAGAGATAAAGCCCGATACCGCTTGCCTTTTTATCCGCTCTGCCATTATAGCCCGTAAAGCCCTTATCAAAAATACGAGGCAGGTCTTCAGGAGCAATACCAATCCCGGTATCTCTTATGCAAAGTGTTTCGGGATTTTCAAGTGATATGGAAATCTCTCCGCTTTGTGTATATTTGAGTGCATTGGAAAGCACCTGCTCTATAACAAACGAAAGCCACTTTTCATCAGTTAACACATCCATATCAATCGGTTCATACACAAGATTGATTTTCTTGCGGATAAACTGAGATGCAAACTTTCGGACAGCACTTTTAATAATATTATCAAGAGGATTTTTTCTGATAACATAATCCGTATAATCGGAATCAAGACGAAGAAAAACAAGCACCATTTCAACATACTGCTCTATTCTGAATAAATCCTCTGATATTATTCTTTCCATTTCACCATCAGAATTCTGAAGATTCAGCTTCATTGCAGCAATCGGTGTTTTTATCTGATGTGCCCACAGCGTATAATAATCAATCATATCGAAATATTTGATGTTCATTGCAGTATCTCTTTGCTTGCCTTCCTCAACAAGTCGATTTATTATCTCCTGATAATCCAGATCATCTATGGTATCCGCAGTAGGAAAATTATCTGTTATATTATCCGTGTATTTATAAAGCGCACAAAGCGTTTTATGCTTATTTTTATTCTTTCTGAAATCAAAAAACATAAAAACAGCACCGAGAAAAGCACATAAAAGTGCAGGATAAACAACCGCTAACGGTGTAATATCATATAGAATAAAAGAAACTGAAAATACAGCAGAAAACAAAATAAAAACAATTATTGAATGCTTACGCTGATTTAAATAAGACAAAAAGAATTTCATATTTTCCGCTCCTGTTTCAGCCATTGATAATATAACCGACACCGAATTTTGTTTCAATAAAATCCGGCAGCCCTGCTGCTTCAAGCTTTTTGCGCAATCGGCTTACATTAACCGTTAATGTGTTTTCATCTACAAAACTGTCCGTTTCCCAAAGCTGCTGCATCAGCTTTTCGCGGCTTATTATTTTTCCTTTGTTTTTCATAAGACAAAGAATGATTATATATTCGTTTTTTGTAAGCGGTATTTTTTCATTATTATAAATCAGCGTCCCGTCTTCCGTATTCAGCATTGCGCCCTTATGCTCAATAACAGCAACAGAGGAAGAAAAATCATATGTTCGGCGCAGAATAGCTTGAATTTTTGCAACAAGCACACTCTGATCAAATGGCTTTGCAATAAAATCATCCGCACCCATGTTCATAGCCATAACGATATTCATATTATCAGATGCCGAGGAAATAAAAATGATAGGCACCTTGGAAACCTTTCTTATTTCACTGCACCAATGATAGCCATTATAAAAAGGAAGGGAAATATCAAGCAGAATTAAATGAGGATTGCATTCAGAAAACGCAGAAAGCACATTTCTGAAGTCCTCCACACATCTTGCATCCAAATCCCACATATTAAGCTGTTTTTTTATTGCCTGCGCAATTCCCATATCATCTTCAACAATTAAAATACGATACATTATGCCGTCTCCTTTTTATATTCGGCATTATTTTATCACATTAATGCGCTTTCTGCAATCTGATTGCACAAATCCTCATAAGTTATTCCCATAGCCGCTGCTTCCTGCGGAAGCAGACTTGCAGGAGTCATTCCCGGAAGAGAATTTGCCTCAAGAAAATAAATATTATTTTTATGATCAACAATAAAATCAATTCTTGAATAAAACTTCAAGTGAAGAATTGTATGTATTTTTTCAGCCGTTTGCTTCAGCTCTTCAGTAAGATTTACGGCAATATCCGCCGGACAGATTTCATCTGTCAAATTTTTCTGATATTTATTTTTGTAATTATAGAATTCATTATTTTTCGGAATGACTTCAATAACCGGAAGTGCTTTATCATTTAAAATACCAACGGAAAATTCCCTGCCGCAGATTTTTTCCTCAATCATAATATCATTATCATATTTTTTTGCTTCATAAACTGCCGTTTTATACTCTTCTGAATTATTAACCATTGAAATTCCTATACTGGAACCTGCACTGAGGGGCTTAACTACACACGGGAAATTTATAGAAGCATCCATTTCATTTATACACCATTTTGCTGTTTTTATATGACTTGCGGACACTAAAACCTTAGCTAAATTTTTATCCATCGAAAGCAGGCAGCCGGTATAGTCTGAGCCGGTATATTTAATTTTATGCAAATCCAGAACTGCCTGAAGCTTTCCGTTTTCTCCTATATCTCCGTGCAATGCAAGAAAAACAATATCTGCTGTTTTACAGCATTCCAAAATATTTTTACCGATGTATGATTCAATATCCGACGGTTTAATTATATCAGGGACTTTTTCAGACACTGTATACTCTTTAATTTCATCAGGACAATCTGTAAAGAATAATTCCTTTACACTATCAATTCCACCATATAAATCAAGAACAGCCACATGATTTCCTTTTGCAATCAACGCCCTTGCAATTCTTGATGCTGATGAAAGCGAAACATCTCTTTCAGGGCTTAATCCCCCTGCCAAAACTAAAATATTCACATAATCACACCTTTCTTAATTACAATTATATTTGTATATATTTGCAATGAAAATTTCAATAAGTGCTTTACAATATGCAAATCGTGCTTTATAATCAAAATATGGATACAACTTATGATTTAGATGCCGAATACGGCAAAAGAGGATATTTAAAAGAAAATTACAGAATATTTAATATAAAAAATCTCTGTAAGCAGGAATTTGAATTCCATTACCACGAATTTGAAAAGCTTGTTCTTTTTAAAAGCGGAAAAGCCTCATACATCATTGAGGGCAAGGAATATGTTTTAAAACCTAACGATATCCTGCTTGTTTGCAGCGGCGATATTCACAAGCCTGTTATAAGCAGCGATGAAGAATACGAGCGAATAATCATTTGGATAAAAAGCGATTATATAAAAAACAATCATTCGCTGTACAACTGCTTTGAAAAGACAAAGGGAAGCGGGCAATACCTTTTAAGATTGCCCGAAAGCTCGGCAAATGAAATATTTTATGCAGCAGAAAAATTCAATCATGAGAGCAGCGAGAATTTTGAATCCGATCTGATGAAGAACACCATTTTTATTCAGCTTATGATTATGCTGAACCGAGCCTGTGAAAAATATGATAATATACAAATTGAATACAAAAGTGATAAACAAACAGACAGCATTATTGAATACATAAACAAAAACATTTTTGAAGATTTGTCTGTTGATAAAATTTCAAGCGAATTTTTCATAAGCAGATATTATCTTATGCATAAGTTTAAGAGGGTTACCGGAAAAACCATCTACTCTTATATAAGATCCAAAAGACTTATTCATGCAGCAGATTTAATCAGCAGCGGCTGTTCAGCCAAGACCGCCTGCTTTGAAAGCGGATTTAATAACTATTCTGTATTTCTTAAAGCATTTAAAAAGGAATTTGGCTGTGTACCGACTGATTATAGGAAAGCAAAAAAGATGTAAAGCGTATTTGCTTTACATCTTTTTTGTTTGAAAATATATAATTAAATTGAATGTATAAGATTCGGAAGCTTAAATAAAGCTGTTGGAACACCGCCCAAAATCTTACATACACCCTTGAAGGTGCTTTCATCATCATTGAGAATCTGAAGCAATCCCTCCGCCATTTTAGGACTGAATACACCCATTGACATTGAAATAAAGTTTCTCATGGGAATCTGAACAGCCATAGCCTGAAGCATAGCACCATCGCCTGTTTCGGCACTTGCAAATTTCGTTATAACGCTTTGAATCAGTCTGCCGATTCTTCCGCCCCATTTGGTATGAGAAGCATCATCAAGGCAGTTATAAATTGTTATTTTAGCAGAGGTATCTCTTTCAGCAGACGGAAGCTGCTGACCATAAACGGCAGCCCACTGCCCGCCATTCATTCCGGCAATATCCGCAGTATAATACGCAGGCGCTGATTTCTTATAATCGGGAATCTCTGCTTCAACAGTTGAAATAACATTAACGGCAGCCTCAAGCCTGATATCTCGGCTGGAAGAGCCAACTAAAACAGCAAACTCGCCTGTTTCAACATGCCAATCTCCGATATTTGTATTATAGTAAGCAAATGCACGCTTACCGAGTGTAACAGAAACCTCTTTTTCCTCGCCTGCTTTAATAAACACCTTTGTAAATGCACGAAGCTCTTTTTCAGGTCTGAAAATCGTTGATTCCTTATCAGCAACATAAACCTGCGCAATTTCAGCACCATCCATATCGCCTGTATTCTTAATTTTAAATGAAACCGTTACTGTTTCATTATCCTTGATTTCACTTTCCGAAAGCTTAATATCACTGTATTCAAATGTTGTATAGGAAAGACCAAATCCAAACGGGAAAAGAACATTCTTTTTCGCAGTATCATAATAACGATAGCCGATATAAATGCTTTCCTTATGCTCAGAAATAACCGGAGAGCCCGGATAATTTCCGTAAACAGGATTTTCATCAAAAGACAACGGATAAGTTTCTGCAGTTTTACCGCTTGGGTTAACCTTGCCCATAAGGATATTTGCAGCAGCCGATCCGCCTGCCTGACCGCTTAAGCCCATATTAAGGAGGGCCTTTACATCCTCTATCCAAGGCATATTCACTACTGAACCGCCGGCAAGAACAACAACTGTATTCGGATTTGCTTTAACTACTTCAGAAACAAGAGCATTATGAGCGGCAGGCATATCTATATTATCTCTGTCATAGCCCTCTGCCTCGAACTCCTCTGTCAAGCCGATAAATACAAGCGCAACATCTGCTGCCTTTGCAGCTTTAACAGCTTCGGCAGTTAACTCAGACTCAGACCTTCTGTTTTTATCCTTTTTCGTAGGAGGTGCTTTATAGTAACCCTGCGCATATGTAACATCAGCACCCAGTTCAATCAGGCTGTCATATGCATTATCAAGCTTTGTAGGATTAATAACAGATGAGCCTGCGCCCTGATAACGCGGAGCCTTTGCCATTTCACCGATAACAGCAATTTTCACATTGCTTTTAAGCGGAAGAATATTATCATCATTTTTGAGAAGCACCATTGAGCCCTCTGCAACCTTTCGTGCAACAGCATGATGCGCTTCAACATCATATTTAAAATCCTTCTCAAGGGCAGGCTTTGATTTGATAATTAAATCAACAACATTATCCACTCCTTCATCAAGTACAGCCTCATCAAGAACGCCATTTTCTACAGCAGCAATAATTCTTTCCGAATTAAGCGTACCGGAAGACGGCATTTCAAGATCCGTGCCGGCTTCAAGACCGGGAACACGATCTACAGAAGCACCCCAGTCGGTAACAAAAAGCCCTTCAAAGCCCCATTCATCCCTTGCAACCTTATTCTGAAGCCAATCATTCTGAGAAGCATAAACACCATTAATTCTGTTATAAGAATTCATAATTGTCCATGGCTGTGCTTCCTTAACTGCGATTTCAAACGCAGGGAAATAGATTTCCCTCATCGTGCGTTCATCAATAACCTCGTTGATAATCATACGAAAGGCTTCCTGAGAATTACATGCAAAATGCTTTAAAGAAGTACCGATTCCTTTAGACTGACATCCATTGATAAGACCTGCCGACATTTTACCCGCAAGAAGCGGATCCTCTGAAAAATATTCAAAGTTTCTTCCGCAAACCGGAGAACGCTTGATATTTGTGCCCGGACCGAGAATAACAGAAACCTTTTCCTGCAGACATTCCTCAGCAAGAGCCTCACCCTCTTCCCTCAAAAGTTCTTCATCCCAGGAACAGGCCGATGTTGCAGCAGGGGGCATACAGGTTGCAGGATAGGAATTTCCAAGTCCAACACCCTTTCCGTTTGGGTTTTGCTTACGAAGCCCGTGAGGACCATCCGTAATCATAATTTTCGGAAGCCCAAGCTCCTCAGCTTCTTCAAGATGCCAGTAATCATAGCCTGAAACAAAATCCGCTTTTTGCTTCAGACTCATTTTTTCGACTATATCCTTATGCTTCATAAATTCTACCTCCAAATCTGATAGCTTAATTATATATTAAAAATGTTTTTTATACAAGAAAAAACAGCAACTTCGTTTGCTCATACAAAAAACTGCAGAATAAATAATAAGTATAAACAAAAAAATCAGCCGTTCGATGACATACCGAACGGCATTTTAAAATGAATATTACTGCTTTAAGAACTTCGTTAATTCAAGAGCGGCATTGATATCGCCCTCAACCTTGAGCTTACCTGTTGTAAAAGCGATAACAGGATCAAGCTTTCCGTTGATCAGCTTAATGAGATTCGTGCCGTTCATAATTATAATAGCATTTCTGTCATAATACTCGTACGGCTCTACATTCACTCTGCCATCCTTAATCTCAACATAGAAGATTCCGTTTACCTTACCCTCAACATTAAACTGATATGCAAGAGTACCCGGAACAGAACTTACATCCACATTCTTAAATCTGTTTCTTACGGTTTCAACTATTGATTCATAAGTCATTGCCACAATAAAGACCTCCTAAATTTTAGTATATATTTATATTAACATATAATAAAATCAGTTTCAATAACTTATTGTCGCAGCTTTCAAAATTTTTTTTAATACAATTTAAAAATATAAATAATAATACCATATAAAACGGAGCTGCCGATTCCGTAAACCAAAACGGGACCTGCAATTGAAAACATCTGTGCAGCTGTTCCGAGAACCATACCCTCATGCTTGAATTCAAGAGCGGGAGAAACAACCGAATTTGCAAAGCCTGTTATAGGAACAATTGTACCTGCTCCTGCATGGCGGGCTATTTTATCAAAAATACCGATACCGGTTAAAATTGCGGTTATAATAATTATAATGCACGGCGTTGCAATTTTAATTTCATTTTCGCCCAAGCCTGCCTTCTGAAAAATCAAATTTAACAATTGACCGAATGTACATATAAGTCCGCCAATCAGAAATGCTTTAACACAATTCAGAAGAATCGGAGAATTCGGACTTGCCTTATCTGCCATTTTACTGTATTCATCTTTACTGATACTCATTTATTAACACCTCATTAAGTATTATTTAATATATGTTAACAAATATACAAATGTCTTGACAATTTATATATTAATTTGTAATATATGAATATACTAATTGTAAAGGAATTAATGTGTATGCACCTTATTGATGTAAGAGATGTTTATAAAATTTACAATCCCGGCGAAAATCAGGTTAACGCACTTGACGGTGTTTCCCTAACGATTGACGAAGGCGAATTTGTTGCTATCATAGGTCAATCAGGCTCAGGCAAATCAACACTTATGAATATGCTTGGACTTCTTGACACTCCAACAAGCGGCGAATATTACATAAACGGAACCCTGCTTGATGATTTAACCGACGATCAGATGAGTGAAATAAGAAACAAACAAATCGGCTTTATCTTTCAGGGTTTCAACCTTATTGCTTCATTAAATGCAATTGAAAATGTTGAGCTTCCGCTTGTTTACAGAGGAATCCCCAAAGCAGAAAGAAGAGAAATATCCGAAGCTGCATTAAAAAAAGTCGGGCTTGAAAAAAGAATGCATCATTTGCCTGCTGCTCTTTCAGGAGGTCAGCAGCAAAGAGTTGCTGTTGCAAGAGCGATAGCTGCAGCTCCGCCGGTCATCCTTGCCGATGAGCCTACAGGTAACCTTGACACCCGCTCAACAAAGGATGTTATGCAGATTCTTCATAATCTTAAGGACGAAGGAAGAACGGTTATTGTGATTACCCACGATAATGAAATAGCCGAACAGGCAGAGCGAGTAATCCGCATCCGTGACGGCAAAGTTGTTGAAGATTATATCAACCCCGGTTACGAAGAAAAATACGGAAGAGAAGCTAAATTGGATAATAAAAAGCCAATTGACGAGGGATAAAAGAAAATTAAAATCATAATAGAATAAAACACCTGCTTATTGTAAAAAATATAGCAGGTGATTTTTTATGATTTTTTTATATGCTTTTCTGATTGGCGGATTAATATGTGTAATCGGTCAGCTGCTTATTGATTTAACGAAAATGACTCCTGCAAGAATACTTGTACTGTTTGTATGCCTCGGTGTTTTATTGGGAGCATTCGGATGGTATGATAAGCTTGTAGATTTTGCAGGCGCAGGAGCAACCATTCCGTTAACGGGCTTTGGGAACGCACTTGCAAAGGGTGTTAAGGAAGCAATACAAAAAGACGGCTTCATAGGAATTATAACCGGAGGCTTTACTGCCTGTGCCGGCGGTGTAACCGTAGCTATGCTTTCAGGACTTGTTGTTTCTATGATTGCAAAACCAAAGGATAAATAAACAGCCAAAGCTGAGGTTTAAAAACCTCAGCTTTTACTGTTCCTCTGAAGTTTCTGTCATTTTCAGCTTTAAGACAAAATTTATATTTGCTAAATACTCGTATTGCCATAATTAATTTACAACGCAAACACAATATGATATGATATATAAAATTGTTTCAGAGGGGTGAGAAAATGAAAAAGATTGTTATAGGTGTTTTGGCTCATGTTGATTCAGGAAAGACAACCCTATCCGAAGCATTGCTATATCAATCTGGCAACATAAGCAAGCTTGGCAGAGTTGACCACAGGGATTCTTTTTTAGATACATTTTCTCTTGAGCGTGACCGAGGAATAACAATTTTTTCAAAGCAGGCAGTTTTAAAATATAAAGATACCGAATTCACCCTGCTTGATACACCCGGACATGTTGATTTTTCTGCAGAAACGGAAAGAACACTGCAAGTGCTGGACTACGCCATTTTGGTTATCAGCGGAACAGACGGCATTCAGAGCCATACTCACACACTATGGAAATTATTAGCCAAATACAATGTTCCTTGCTTTATTTTTATCAATAAAATGGATTTGGCTGGTGCGGATAAGCAGCGTATTTTAAAAGAACTGCAAACAAAGCTCAGTGACGGCTGTGTTGATTTCGGCTGTCAGGAAAAAAATGAATTATATGAAAGCATTGCAATTTGTGATGAAAATCTTTTGAATCAATACTATGAAAAAGGAACTATAAATAAGAGTGACATAATCAGCTGCATTAAAAGCAGAAAAATATTCCCTTGCCTTTTCGGCTCTGCGTTACTGCTTACAGGAGTTTCGGATTTTTTAGATTGCCTGCACAGCTATACAACTATGCCGAAATACGGCAGTGCGTTTTCGGGAAAAGTTTATAAAATCTCAGAAGATAAGGGGCAGCGCTTAACTTTCTTAAAGGTTACAGGCGGAAGCCTGAAAGTAAAAGAAATATTGAAATCCGATAAAAACAAAAACTCTGAAAAAGTAAATCAGATAAGAATTTACTCGGGAGAAAAATTTTCTGCAATTCATGAAGCTGAAGCGGGCACAATATGCGCTGTAACGGGAATTACCTTTACACATTCAGGTGATGGATTAGGCGAAGAAAAGGACAGTGCCCTTCCCATACTTGAACCGGTACTTACATACAGATTAAATCTGCCTGATACGATTGACGCCCATACGGCACTTTCTAAAATGAGAATTCTTGAAAACGAGGATCCTCAACTAAAGGTTGTATGGAATGAAAGACTGAAAGAAATACAGGTTCAGCTTATGGGTGATATTCAGCTTGAAATTCTGCAAACAGTAATTCACGAGCGTTTCGGGATAAATGCAGCATTCAGCAAAGGAAATATTATCTACAAAGAAACCATATCGGAACAGGTTGAGGGTATAGGACATTTTGAGCCTTTAAGGCATTATGCAGAGGTTCATCTTCTTATGAAGCCGACCAAAAGAAACAGCGGACTTGTTTTTAAAACGGATTGTAAAGAAGAAATACTTGACAGAAATTGGCAAAGATTAATACTCACTCATCTTTATGAAAAAACGCATATCGGCGTTTTGACAGGCTCTCCGATTACAGATATGGAAATTACGCTTGTTTCCGGCAAAGCACACGCAAAACATACCGAGGGCGGCGATTTCAGACAGGCTACCTACCGAGCAATCCGTCAGGGGCTTCGCTCTGCTGAATGCGTTTTACTTGAGCCTGTTTATGAATTCTCGTTAGAAGTACCAACAGAAAATGTCGGCAGAGCAATGTCGGATATTCAACGAATGTACGGCAGCTTTGACGCGCCTGAAACGATTGGCGAATTTTCTGTTATAAGCGGTACCGCCCCCGTTTCAACTATGTATGATTATTCAAGAGATGTTATACAGTATACCCACGGAAAGGGCAGGCTTATATGCACATTAAAAGGCTATGAGCCATGCCATAATACGGAAGAGGTTATACAAAATATAGGATATAATTGTGATGCAGATACCGACAATCCTTGTGATTCCGTGTTCTGCTCCCATGGCGCAGGCTACAATGTAAAATGGAATGAGATTAAAAGCCATATGCACCTGCCAAGTGCATTGTCTGCACCAAAAAGTGAATACACTGATCCCTGCAGTAAGATAACCATTTCGGATTATAAGAACAAGGGTAACCTTTTTGCACTTGATAAAGAGCTTATGCAGATTTTTGAGCAAACCTACGGTCCTGTAAAAAATCGTTCAGGCAATCCGAATCAAAACCACTTTACTTTTACGGAAAGCACCGAAAAAAAGAAATACAAGAGCAGGACAGCTACGAATTATGACGGAAAGGAATATCTGCTTGTTGACGGCTACAATGTCATTTTTTCATGGAACAACTTAAAGGATATAACAACCGAAGATCTTGATGCAGCAAGAAACACACTTATAAATATTCTTTGTAATTATCAGGGATATAAAAAATGTGAGGTTATTCTTGTTTTTGATGCATACCGAGTTCAGGGCAATAACCGAGAGGTTGAAAAGATAAATAATATAAATATTGTTTATACCAAAGAGGCTGAAACGGCTGATTTATATATTGAAAAGGTATCACATGAGCTTGCAAAAAAACATAGGGTACGGGTTGTCACCTCTGATGCTCTGGAACAGCTTATCATCCTCGGCAATGGTGCATTGCGTGTTTCCTCAAGAGAATTCCTTGCGGAAATTGAACAGGCAGAAGAAGATATACGAGAAATTATTTCTAAAAGGCATTAATAAAGCACGGATTAAACCGTGCTTTTTATGCTTTTATTTAAATTTGAAATCAGAAATTGATTTTCCCGACTCAGTTATCAAAAAGATTGCCTGCAGTACAAGAATAATAACAGCAGCAATTCTTACAGCCGTAATGATTGCATACAGGCTGTCAATAAACTTTTTGAATGCACCGAAAATTTTGATGTTATTCTTTAAATCCATGATCACACCTCCAAAAGCACTGCGTGGGCAATTGAAGGAATTGTATTTCCCTGCTTGCTTGAGGTTGGAGACATTAATGCTCCCGTTGCAACAAAAAGAACTTTTTTAAGCTTGTTATTTCTCATTCTTTTCATAATATGCGAGCAAAGCACAGAGCCTGAACAGCCGCAGCCCGAACCGCCGCTGTTTACATCCTGCTCTTCAAGGTCATAGATGAGCAATCCGCAATCCTTATGATATTTTTTTATATCAATGCTATGCTCCCTGATCATCAGCTCATAAAGAAGCTCAGAACCTGTCAACCCCAAATCACCTGTTAAAATCATATCGTAATCCGATGGTTTTGTGTTTGTGTCCCTTAAAAATTCATATATGGTCTTTTCTGCAGCCGGTGCCATTGTCAAGGGTAGACTATAATTTTTTCAAAATAAATTATATCCATATTGTTACTTTTGAAACTTATATAAGGTTAACTGCATTTCAGACATACGTCAACAACTTCATTGACATAAACAGAAAAATACAATATACTAAACTGTACCAAAGGAGACTCTGTATGAATTACTTAACCTATTTATCTGTGTTTGACAAACTGACAAAATCGCAGCAAAATGCACTGACAAAATCGTCTTTTGTTCGCAGTTTGAGTAAGGGTGAACTCCTGCATAACGGCTCACAGGATTGTACAGGACTTATCCTGGTGCTTTCCGGTCAGCTTCGTGCCTTTACCATATCCAATGACGGCAGAGAAATTACAATGTACCGCCTTTTCGAGCGGGATATCTGCCTGTTTTCAGCCTCCTGTATTATGAACAGCATTCAATTTGATATAACCATTGCCGCCGAAAAGAACACTGAGGTTTTGGTTATTCCATCAGAGGTTTATAAAAGCATTATGGAGGTTTCCGCACCGCTTGCCAATTACACCAACGATATTATGGCAAGCCGTTTTTCAGAGGTTATGTGGTTAATAGATCAGATTATGTGGAAAAGTTTTGATAAACGACTTGCTGAATTTCTGTTGAATGAAGCAAACATTGAAGGCACTGATACGCTGAAAATCACCCACGAAACAATCGGCAATCACCTGGGCAACCCACGAGAAGTCGTAACACGAATGCTGAAGTATTTTGTAAACGAGGGACTGATTTCACTGTCTCGCGGAACGATTGAGATTACGAACAAAAACGGGCTTAAAAATATTATGGATTGATAAAAAGCGTTGAGTTTCAAAAAAGAAATCTCAACGCTTTATCCTTTATTCATCCATTCCGCAAGGGGTGGATTTTTTATTTAACGCTTTGTCATTATGAACTGCATCATAATATCGGAAGCCGCCAGCAAAGTTATAGACATCAAAACCATTTCCCATTAGAATTCTGCTGGCAATATAGCTTCTCAAACCGCTTTGGCACATAACATACACAGGCTTGCTCTTATCAAGCTCGTCAATACAGTTACGCAGGTCGTCAACAGGAATATTGATAAAACCGTCTGCATGACCCATATTATATTCCATAGCTGTGCGGGTATCAAGACGTGTCACACTACCATCACACGGCAATGTTTCATAATCCTCATAATACCACTGCTTTACAATGCCGTCCTTAATGTTTTCAATAATATAGCCTGCCATATTTACAGGATCCTTTGCGGATGAATACGGCGGAGCATAGGCGAGGTCAAGTTCTGTAAGCTCATATGCTTTCATTCCTGCACGAATAGCGGTTGCAAGTACGTCTATCCTTTTATCAACGCCTTCAAAGCCGACGATTTGAGCACCTAAAATACGATAACTTTCTTTTTCAAACAACACTTTCATCGTCATCAGCTCACCGCCGGGATAATATCCTGCATGGCTCATAGGCGAAAGAATAACCTTATCTGCATCAATACCAAGTGATTTTGCTGTTCTTTCATTAATGCCGGTAGCCGCACCTGTCATATCAAATATCTTAATAACCGAGCTGCCTTGACCGCCCGTATAATGGCTGTTGCCGCCGCAAATATTGTCTGCAGCAATTCTGCCCTGCTTGTTGGCAGGTCCTGCAAGAGAGAGCAGTGAATCCATATCTGTTACAAAATTCTTAATCTGCACCGCATCTCCCGCAGCATAAATATCGGAAACAGAGGTTTCCATTTTGTCATTAACAACAATACTGTCCTTAATTCCTGTTTCAAGTCCCGCTGCCTTTGCAATTGTAGTTTCAGGAGAAACGCCTATTGCCATTATAACCATATCCGTATGAACAATCGGTGCATTCTTGAGCTTAACATCTATACCGCAATCGGTATCTTTAAAACCTTCTACAAAATGAGAAAGCATAAGGGTTACTCCATTTTTACGCACCTGGGCATGAATAAACGATGCCATATCACTGTCAAAGGGAGCCATCAACTGTTCTGCAGCTTCCACAAGTGTTACATCCATTCCAAGATCACGCAGGTTTTCCGTAGCCTCAATTCCGATAAATCCGCCTCCAACAACGACTGCCGATTTCGGATGATTTTCATCTATATATTTCTTAATCTTCAGCGTATCCTCAACCGTGCGCAGCGTGAATATTTTATCACTGTCCGCACCGTCAAAATTAGGTTTTATCGGTTTCGCACCGGGTGAAAGCAGAAGTTTGTCATAATTTTCGGTAAACACCATACCATTCTCAAGATTTTTCACGGTAACGGTTTTATTTTCAGGATGGATTGCCGTAACCTCATGATGCACATTCATCTTGACTTTAAAACGGGACCAAAAGCTTTCAGGCGTCTGCAAGGTCAAATCTCCTTCATCCTCAATCGTACCGCCGATGTAGTACGGCAAACCGCAGTTGGCGTATGAGATAAATCCCGAACGCTCAAAAACAATGATTTCCGCTTGTTCATCAAGTCTGCGTATTCTTGCTGCCGCAGTAGCTCCGCCTGCAACACCGCCGATAATTACAACTTTCATTATAATACCACCTTTCCGCGATAACTGCTGATACCGCCGATATTCACTGCATTTATGTAACCCATTTTCTTCAAACAGGCTACAGCCTGCTCGCTTCTGCTGCCACTGTAACAATAGACATATAGCTGTGCATTTTTGTCTTTGACAGCATCCTCAGCGAAAGAAATTCTATCAAGAGGCAAATTGATACTTCCGTCAATGTGTCCGTCACGGTATTCCTCAGGTGTCCTCACATCAAGCAATACCGATCCGTCAGTTTTTTCATACTCTGCAACACCTGTGTTGATATCAGCGGTATTGCGAAAAAAATTAAACATTCCCATATTCTTTATCCTCACAGCATTGCTTCAATCTGCTCTTTTGATCTGTAGCCAACAGCCTGATTTGCGAGCTTTCCGTTTTTGATTACAGCAAGCATCGGAATGCTCATAACCTGAAACTGTGCTGCAAGCTCCGG
>CAJTZJ010000014.1 GCA_910583925.1 uncultured Eubacterium sp.
CTCCTAAGCGGTAGGTCGGGTGTTCGAGTCACCTCGGGAACGCCAGAAACAACGCCGAAAGCCCTGTAAAGTCAAGGGCTTTCGGTTAGAGGGAACTAAAAACTATTTGCCATCTTTTTTAAAATTTTTATTTAACGATTATCTACTTTTTCAGGATAAATGTCATGCTGGCTTAAACGCGTAAATGCAATATCTTTCCAAGGTGTTCCTTCTTTTCCATAATTACAATATGGATCTATTGAAATACCTCCCCTTGGAGTAAATTTACCCCATACTTCGATATATTTAGGATCCATAAGGCGGATAAGGTCTTTCATTATAATATTGACACAATCTTCATGAAAATCTCCATGATTTCTAAAGCTGAAAAGATAAAGTTTTAAAGATTTACTTTCTACCATAATTTTATTTGGTACATAGGAAATATATATAGTTGCAAAATCCGGCTGACCTGTCATAGGACAAAGACTGGTAAATTCAGGGCAATTAAATTTTACAAAATAATCATTTTCTGTATGTTTATTAGGAAATGATTCTAAAACTTCTGGTGCATAATCAGAACGATATACTGTTTTTTGATTTCCTAAAAGAGTTACTCCGCTAAGTTCTTCTTTTTTTCTTGTACTCATAATACACTCCTTCTATCATAGACAAAAAATATATACATTTTTAAAATTTTTCTTTAGTTTAACGTATTTACATTAGAAAATCAACTCAGCAATTCATTTTTTATCTTTATATAAACAACAAAACTATGAATATACAGTCTGTCAAAGAACCCCCTATCATACAGTAGCATAATAGGGGTTCTTTTCGATATAGGATACGAATGAAGCAAAAACGAGTTATTTGTGTCACCTTTTTCGTCATAGTCCGTTTGTACGGCAAGGAGGGAACCTCCTGTCATCAAAAATGCATTTGCATATCCTTGACCTATGGGTTTAGTATACCAAAAAAGCCAGCCTGCGCTGACTTTTTGACAGACTGACAGTATTAAGTCTTTTATTTAAAATATATTGACATAATATTTTAATTGTGCTTATATATAGATAAGCATTATTTGCCGACAGTTCATTTGTACCATCCTGTCGTAAAACAAAACTAGGGCTTTTTATATTTTATAGATTATTTTATTATACTATTAAAAATAAAAGCACACTCGGTACGTTTAGAGTGTTTTTTTTATTTGCTTATTTTTTTAAAGAAAGGGACTATAAATTATGTATGTGTTACAGACAGAACAAAGTTTTGATGCAGCACATTTTCTTAAAGACTATAAAGGAAAGTGCAGTAATATACATGGACATCGCTGGCGAGTAGTTGTTTCTATTAGTTCAGAAAAACTTTCTGCCGAACAACAGACAAAAGGTATGATTATTGATTTTAGTGATTTAAAAAAGGTATTAAAAAATATTTGTGATTATTTTGACCATACATTTATTTATGAAGAAAATTCATTAAAGCCTGAAACTGTAACAGCATTACAAGCTGAAAATTTCCGTTTGATTACAGTACCGTTTAGACCAACAGCTGAAAATTTTGCCCACTTTTTCTATGAAGAGCTGAAAAAAGAAAAATATACTGTATGTCATGTTGAGGTATATGAAACACCTGATAATTGTGCCATTTATAAGGAGCAATGATCTGTGAAAGTAGTAGAAAAATTTGTAAGCATAAACGGAGAAAGCAGACGTGCAGGGGAATTAGCTGTATTTATAAGATTTAAAGGCTGTAATTTACATTGTTGTTATTGTGATACAAAATGGGCAAATGAAAAAGACTGTGAATTTGAGGAACTCACCGTTGAAGAAATCGAATCTTACATTATTTCCACTAATGTAAAAAATGTAACGTTAACAGGCGGAGAGCCTTTGTTACAACCGGAAATGGGCAGTCTTTTAAAAGCATTAGCAGAACATCCAGAAATAAGAGTTGAAATAGAAACTAATGGAAGTATATCAATAGAGCCTTTTTGTAATGATTATAGACCAGGTTTTACTATGGATTATAAATTACCTGAAAGCGGTTCTGAAAATGATATGTGTTTGGAAAATTTCTGCCTTTTAAAAAATACAGATACAGTTAAATTTGTTTGCGGCAGTATTGGTGATTTGGAGAAAGCCAAATATATTATTGAAAAATATAATTTAACAAAAGTATGTGCCGTATATATTAGTCCTGTATTTGGTAAAATCGAACCGGCTGATATGGTAAGTTATATGATTGAAAATAATTTGAATGATATAAAATTACAGATACAAATGCATAAAGTTATTTGGGATCCGAATTTGAGAGGGGTATAATAACATGATCGATGAAAAAGCGATTGAAAAGTATATACGCGGTATATTAGTTGCTTTGGGGGACGACCCGGAACGAGAAGGTTTAATTGATACACCTAAGCGTGTAGCTAAAATGTATGCAGAAATATTTGCAGGAATGCAGTATGCGAATCATGATATTGCGGAAATGTTCGGTAAAGTATTTGATGAAGAACGTGTTTCCGGCAATAATGTAGTAGTTATGAAAGACATTAATCTTTTTTCATATTGCGAGCATCATTTAGCATTGATGTATGATATGAAGGCAACCGTTGCATATATTCCAAAAGGAAAAGTCATAGGGCTGTCAAAAATTGCGCGTATTTGTGATATGGTTGGGCGTCGGCTACAGTTACAGGAGCGTATAGGTTGTGATATTGCCGATATAATTTCAGAAATTACAGGAACTGAAGATATTGCTGTAATTTTAGAAGGTTATCATAGTTGTGTAACTGCAAGAGGAATACAAAAAACAAATACTAAAACAGTTACTGTTGAAAGACGTGGGAAATTCCTGGAAGATGCAGCACTGCAGTTATATTTAAGGTAAGGAGGAGCTTAATGAAGGTATTAGTATTATCAAGTGGTGGTATTGATTCTACAACAGCACTTGGAATGGCTGTTAATAAATATGGAAAAGAAAATGTTATTTCACTTTCTGTTTCTTATGGACAAAAGCATAATAAAGAATTGATCGCTGCTAATGAAGTTGCAAAATATTACGGTGTTGAACAGTTATTTTTGGATTTGGAAAAAATATTTGAATATAGCAACTGCTCTTTATTACATCAGTCAACCGAAGAAATTCCGGAAGAAAGCTATTCGGAACAGATTAAACAAACAGAGGGCAAAACTCCTGTTAGTACATATGTGCCATTCCGTAATGGCTTGTTTTTATCTGCTGCCGCCAGTATTGCATTGAGTAAAGATTGCAGCATTATTTATTATGGAGTACATACTGATGATGCTGCCGGAAGTGCTTACCCTGATTGTTCTCCTGTGTTCAATAAAGCTATGAACGATGCTATTTGGGAGGGTTCAGGAAAACAATTACACATTGAGGCCCCTTTTGTAAATAAAATCAAAGCGGATATTGTAAAAATTGGTTTGGAATTAAACGTTCCTTATCAGTTTACCTGGTCTTGCTATGAAGGACAGGATAAGCCTTGTGGCAAATGTGGAACCTGTATTGACAGAGCTGTTGCTTTTGCGAAAAATAATGCTGTTGATCCTGCATTATAATTATAATATTTTGCTGATGTAAATTTTTTAAATAACCATTACATCAAGGCTTTCGGCGTCTCTTATTTTCCGAGAGAAATCGGACAGGCAGCAAAGTGCGCTTAGCAAAAGCCCATCTTGTTAAGTATGCAAACAGCGATTGAACGCAGGTCTGATTATGAAGGAAGAAAATGCTCCAACGGCGGCTATGAAATCATGATAGAATTTTTTATGAATCCATGGTATAATAAGCATTATCAATAATGATTTTGATAGGTGTGGTCAAGTGGAGAACAGGAACAAAATAATACAGAAAGTCAAGAAATGGCTCTCACTTATGCTGATTATAGTTGTAATTTTAGGTTTAGCTGCCTGCAAGTCAAGGGAACTTTCAACGAATACAACAGCATATTATATTGTTTATAGTGGAACGAGTAATAACAAGAGTAGAATTGAAGGGATTGATATCAACGGAAATCCCACTGTTATACACGATATTGATGCTGTAAATATTTCCAGGGGTACACTTGTCGGAGAGGAATTTATTGCGGGAGGGCATCGTGCAAACAATCACTTGATTATGCAACAAGATGGTAGTTTTGAGGAATTTTACCTATTAGATAATCCGCAATATTCGGGAGTGTGGAATATTACACTGGATGGTGAAAACATTGTTTCTGTTATGAATGGCAATGTTGATGATGAAAAAAATGTATATCTTAACTTACTTGTAATTCAAGATAGAAGTCAAAAGGTTCTTGTAAAAAAGGAAATAGACATAACTCCCAATACACTATTGATAGACGGTAATTATCTGTATATGGGCGGTTGTTTCTGGCAGTACGATGTAAGTCCTGTTTATTGTGGAGCTTCAATTGCAAGATATAATATGGAAACAGGCGAATATGAAGAAAAGCATTTTCATTATAATGTTGATAAAATAACAGCTACGGACTATAAATACTTGACCAAACACGGTGAGTATTTTTATGCTATTTTCAATGAGAGCCTTATGAATAAGGATTCAACAGACCGCCAAAACACAGTTGATATTATTAACAGTGAAACACTTGAGCTGGTTGATACCTTAGTGTTTAACGAGAGAATTAGCTGGATATGTTTTGTTGGTGATGATTTATATATTGTTATTGCAGACAAACTTTGCAAATATGATGTGGAAACAAATGCAGTCGAAGAAATATATATTTTCCCCGAAAACACAAATATTGAAAGTTCGCATATGAGAGATGGACACATATATTACAATACAAGATATTTACCTGTCCAAAAAGATGGGAAAATGTGGAATGTTGGATATATCATCGACTTTAACATCGCCAATAATAGTGTAAAACAAACCCCACTCATTACCGATGCCAAGAACACAGAAAGCATTGTGTTTTTTCCGCTTGGTGTTACTGATAATTGACAGCGCAGGGATTTTATAACGGACTGACCGAGAGAAAAGGCGGAATTGGCGTGAAGTTAATGCTGCCTTTATACATAGCCGAGAGGTTTTCACCACGAAAGCCTCTCGGCTATTTCTACTTGTGATGGTAATTCGATTAAACGAGAACAGATAAACCTTATGTGCAGTTTGACCCTGCTGTGATTGAACAGGTACGGCAAATTGATCTGCTTTCCTACTTGCAATGGTACGAATTGAACACATGGCTCCAAATTTTGAGGTACCCTTTGATAGCAAGAGGAGATTCCCACTGAGGGTGCCAAAACACCGCCTGCATTTCTGCGGGCGGTGCTTATTATATAATAGTATATCTGTTAAGCGTTTTTGATTACCTTGCCGATTGTGTTTGGCGCCATACCTGCCGCATTTGATTCGTCGGTATCAATGTGCATTGCAAGTGCGTAGGAATCCGAAACTCTTACTACAACATCGCCGAAAATAAGGTTTCTGCCGTTTGATGACGGAATTTCAACGGAAACGATTTCACCGTTTTCAACGCCCATTTTTGCAGCATCAGCGGTTGTTGCATGGATATGACGCTTTGCAGCGATTACACCTTCTTCAATTTCAACCTCTCCTGCAGGGCCGACAAGTTTACAGGAGCCTGAGCCTGCGATATCTCCGCTTTCTCTTACAGGAGCCTGAACACCGATAGAGCGGGCATCTGTTAAGGAAACCTCAACCTGTGTTGCGTTTCTGACAGGGCCTAAAACAGCCATTCCCGGAAACTCGCCCTTTGCGCCGATAACCTTAACTCTTTCCTCGCAGGCATACTGACCTGGCTGAGAAAGGTCTTTTTTCTTTGTAAGCTCGTAGCCTGCACCGAAAAGTGTTTCAAGATCTTTCTGTGAAAGATGAACATGGCGGGCGGAAATTTCAACTAAAACTTCATTGTTTTCCATTTTTATATACCTCTTTTTTAAGAATTTGTTATATGAGAAAATAAAGTGCTTTTGGATTTATTTTCTTCGCTTTGACTATTTTATAACATTTCCGATTGTTTTTCAATATGGAATTTGATATACTTGTAATTGGTGATGAAAATGAATTTGAATGAGCTTAAAGAAAAGTGTCGAAATTGTACAAAATGCGGATTGTGCGAAGGCAGAACGAATGTTGTTTTCGGTTATGGCAAAGAGGATGCCGATATTATGCTGATAGGCGAGGGTCCCGGCGAAAACGAGGATTTGCAGGGTATGCCGTTTGTAGGCAGAAGCGGCCAGCTGCTTGATAAATTCCTTGCCGCCGTTGATTTGAGCCGTGAAAAGAATGTTTATATTGCAAATATGGTTAAATGCCGTCCTCCGAAAAACAGAGATCCGAAGCCGGAAGAACAGGAAATCTGTATAAACTGGCTTCGTGAGCAGTTTAAGGTTATAAGACCGAAGATTGTTGTTTGTGTCGGCAGAATTTCTGCACAGAAGCTTATCAGCCCAACCTTTAAGGTTACACAGGAGCACGGACGGTTTATTGATAAAAACGGAACTCTGTTTATGGGCACATATCATCCTGCCGCTATTTTAAGAAATCCGAATAATAAGGAAGCCGCTTTTCAGGATTGGCTTGCTTTAAGAGAAAAAATCACAGAGCTGGGGATTGAGATTTGATCAATAACAAATTGTTATGCGGGATATCGGAAATGCCGCTCCCTGCGAATAAATTAGAAACAATTAATATGGGCGGTACAGTTTCCCATACTGTAAAAAAGAGAAAAATATGATTATTAACGCATCTGAATACGGAATTAAACCTGATAAGGAAAACGGAAAAGAATTATCTGTTCTTTTTAAAAAGCTTTCTGAAATTGATGAAGAAAAAACGGTTGTTTTTGAAGCCGGAGATTATTTTGTTGATGCCGAAAACTGCGATACGGAAATGCTTTATATAACAAATACTGCAGGCGATAATGAATATAAATTAAATGAAACGCCGCATAAAGCCAGGGTGCTTTTCAATCTTAAAAATGTCAGGGATCTGAAGCTTGAGGGAAATGGCGCAAGATTTGTTATAAACGGAAAGGTAACCAATGCTGCAATCCAAAGCTGTGAAAATATTGAGATAAGCGGTATTGAAATTGATTATGATAACCCGGATTTGCATGAATTGAAGGTTATCGGCATCGGAAAGCATTATGTTGATTTTGAAATTGATGAAAACAGCAGATATGAATTCAGAAAAGGCAAATTTTATTTTGTGGGAACAGGATATGAAACGAACCCGCTGAAGGAATACAGAACTGCCTGGCATCTTTCAAGAGTTCGTGCCGAAGACCGCAATACGATTGAAAGGGTAAGAAATATTGTAAGCACTGCTCTTAAAATCAAGGATTTAGGCGGCAGAAAAATAAGAATTTACTATTTTAAGCCGTCTGGATTTAAAATGGGAGATACATACTGCATTTTTGGCAGACGCCGTCAGTATGCAGGTATTTTTGCGGATAAAACCAAGAATTTAACGCTGAATCATGTTGCGCAGCGCTTTAATTATTCGCTTTCCTTTGTAGCACAGGATACGGAAAACATTACGCTGAACGAACTTGAATTTGCTCCGTCAGAAAAAACGGGAAGATTAATGGCTTCAGCAGCTGATTTTCTGCAGGTTTGTATGTGCCGCGGTAAGGTTTCGATTACAAACAGCAAATTTGAAGGTGCGTGTGATGATTGTCTTAATGTTCACGGTGTGCATTTTAAGATTGCAAAGATAGAAAACAATACAATGACAGTCAAATTTATGCACAAGCAGTCGCACGGCTATAATCCAATCCGGATAAATGATGAAATTGCGTTTGTAGATGTTAAATCCATGCTGGAAAAGGGCTGTGCAAAGGTTCTTGAATCTAAGCTTATCAATGAAAATGAAATCAAAATAAAGCTGGATCATGTTCAGAAAGCATCTGTCAGCGATGTTATTGAGGATGTTTCAGCCTGTCCTGAGTTTGAATTTAAAAACAATACGGTAAACAGAATTGCAACAAGAGCCATTCTTATTACAAACAGACCGAAAACGATTGTAGAGGGCAATCACTTCAACAGCAATTCCATGAGCGGTATTTTTATTTCCGATGATGCCCAGAATTGGTATGAAAGCGGAATGTGTAAGGATGTTGTGATTAAGGATAATATTTTTGAATACTGCGGAGAAACACCGATAAGAATTCTTCCTGAAAACAAAGTTCATGAGGGGGCAGTTCACAGCAATATCAAAATCCTTAATAATATCTTTAAGAAATATAAGGGTACCTGTATTACAGCAAAATCAACCGATAATATTGAAATAAAGGGCAATGTTTTTGCCTCTGATGACAGATTAAAAACAAAGAATTGTACGAATGTTGATACGGATTTTTAAGTGAATAAGACACTTCTTCCTGTATTTATACAGGTATATTTCTTAGATTAAGGGAAGCAAAATGTAAAAAAAGACAGAGTATTTGCTCTGTCTTTCGTTTTTGTTTTTTATTGATTGCTGATTTCCTGTAATTCGCAGATTAAGGTTTTTGAACCATCCTGCTGGGTAACAAGTTTTCGGGTATCGTGAACAAGGGATGTTCTTGCTCCTTTTGCCTTTATTCTGTATGTAACTTCTGCTTTTCCGCCCTTGGCAACCTGCTTTTTGATTTCCTTTTCAAGCTCTGCTGAATTGTCAATAAGTTTGCCGAAATCATTATCGAAGCGGCTGTCAAATTCATCTCTTGAATAGCCGATAAGGTGCACGAAATCGCCGCTGATATAATCGGGTATAAACGGCTTTTCCAAGCTTGCAAAGAAGATTGCCCCGGCAAGATTTTCAAGCAGATTGATGAGCTTTTCGTTTGCCTTGTCTGCTCTGTTTTCGGCTTCTTTGTTTTTGGTTATATCAATGAAAACCGCTTGAAAAACGGGGCTTCCGTCCTCGTCATACCGCTGAACTGCGGCACTGCAGTTACACCAGATAAATTTGTTTCTGTGTTTCATTATCCTGTATTCAAGGTCCAGTCCTTCGCCGGTTGCCATTGCTCTTCCTACTGCCTGATAAACAATCGTTTTATCATCGGGATGAATAAGCTCGTCAAGCCTGTATTCACGCTTGCTGCAGTTTTCAACCGTTGTTCCGAAAAGGCGGGCGCAGGTTTCGTTTATGTAGATAACATCAAAGTGCATATCGGGTGTTACCTTAAACAGGCAGACACCGCCGGCAACAAGCTCTATAAGGCTGTTTGCGGCACTTGCCTGCTGTGCTAACTCTCTGTTCTTTTCTCTGCTTTTTGAAACATCGGCAAAAACAAGCCTGCAAAGAGAGGAATCCTCGTAATTTTTTGCCGAGCAGTGTATAAAAACAGGCTCTTTTTCAGCATTTAATATATCAAAATCTATGTAAACATATTTTGAATCCTTTTTGCAGATTTTTTTAAAAACATACTCCCTGTCTACAGGTTTAAGTATATCTCTTAAAAATAATTTTCCCTGCCTGATTTTAGACGGATGAATTCCTGCAAATTCCGCAAAGTGGCTGTCACAGTCAATGATTTTAAAGTCCTGTGCCTTGTCAACGGTGCAGTTCAGAAACTCAACCTCATATGAATTTTCGTTAATTGTATTCTCCATCACAGTTTATTGGAACCCCTTTGATTTTGCTGTGTTTTTACAGTGCGGTATTTGCACCGTACTGCGTTTATATTATCTCTATGATACAGTATAACATATTATTAAAAAAAATGTTGATGTTAATCAGAATTTTACAAATTATTGACTAAAATTTCAGATTTTCTATATGCAAAACTACATCTTTATGGTATTATATCTAAAATGTAATTTAATTACATTATTATGTGTTTACAATTTTTAACAAGGAGAACTAAAATATGGCTAATGTATTTCGTGTTTATGTTGAAAAAAAAGCAGGAAACGATATTGAGGCCCGCCACATTCTTGAGGATTTAAAAACAAATGTTGGCATTAAAGGCATTGAAAATTTAAGAATTATTAATCGCTATGATGCAGAAAGAGTTTCAAAGGAGGAATTTGCTCAGGCTGTTCGTGAAATTCTTTCGGAGCCGAATCTTGATAATGTTTATGATGAAATTGATATCCCGAGCGATTGGCGCTGTTTTGCAACGGAATTTCTTCCCGGGCAGTACGATCAGAGAGCAGACAGCGCAGCACAGTGCATTCAGCTTTTAACTGCAGGCGACCGCCCTGTTGTTTCAAGTGCAAAGGTTATTGCTGTTAAGGGAAATATAAGCGATAAAGAATTTGATAAAATCAAAGCATATATAATCAACCCTGTTGAATCAAGAGAGGCATCTATGGATATGCCCGAAACGCTTGATATTTCATCAGATGTACCTGGTGATATCGTTCGTATAGAGGGCTTTATTCAGAAATCCGATGAAGAAATAGCAGAATATCATTCTGCAATGGGTTTTGCAATGAGCGTTGCCGATTTATGCTGGGTTCGTGATTATTTTCGCTCAGAGGAAAGAGATCCGAGCTTAACAGAGCTTAAGGTTATTGATACTTATTGGAGCGACCATTGCCGCCATACTACCTTCAGCACGAAGCTTGATACAATTGAAATTGAGGATGGAAGATACAAAAAGGCAATAGAGGATGCACTGAATCAGTATTTTGAAATCAGAAAAGAAGTTTACGGAAATCGTGAAAAAGATGTTTGCCTTATGGATATGGCGTGTATCGGAACTAAGGTTCTTAAAAAGCGCGGTTTGGTTACCAACCTTGATGAAAGCGAAGAAATCAATGCCTGCTCCATTGAAGTTCCGGTTGTTATTGACGGCAAAACAGAGCAATGGCTTGTTCAGTTCAAAAATGAAACACATAATCATCCAACAGAAATTGAGCCTTTCGGCGGTGCGGCAACCTGCCTTGGCGGAGCAATCCGTGATCCGCTTTCAGGCAGAGCATATGTTTATCAGGCAATGCGTGTAACAGGCTCGGGTGATCCTACAACTCCGTTTGAGGAAACGCTTGATGCAAAGCTTCCGCAGAAAAAGATTACAACAGGTGCTGCGCAGGGTTATTCAAGCTATGGAAACCAGATTGGTCTTGCGACCGGTCAGGTAACGGAATTATATGATGACGGCTATGTTGCAAAAAGGATGGAGATTGGTGCAGTTATCGGTGCATCTCCAAAGGAAAATGTTATCCGTGAGGTTCCGCAGGACGGCGATATTATCGTTCTTCTCGGCGGACGCACAGGCCGTGACGGCTGCGGCGGCGCAACAGGTTCTTCAAAGGCGCACAACAGCTCTTCCATTGAAACCTGCGGTGCAGAGGTGCAGAAGGGTAATCCGCCTACAGAAAGAAAAATTCAGAGATTGTTCCGCAACCCTGCCGTATCAAAAATGATTAAAAGATGCAACGATTTCGGTGCAGGCGGTGTATCGGTTGCAATCGGCGAGCTTGCAGACGGTCTTAGCATTGATCTGGATAAGGTGCCGAAGAAATATGACGGTCTTGACGGCACAGAGCTTGCTATTTCCGAATCACAGGAAAGAATGGCAGTTGTTCTTAACAAGGAAGATGTTGATAAATTTATTGCGCTTTCAAATCAGGAAAACCTAGAGGCTACACCTGTTGCCGTTGTTACCGGTGCAAACCGCCTTGTAATGATGTGGAGAGGCGATAAAATTGTTGATTTAAGCCGTGATTTCCTGAATACAAACGGTGTTACCCAGCACGCAGATGCAGTTATTACAGCTGTTGATGAAAATGAAAATTACAGAAACGCTGTTCCTGCCGAGCTTGAGGAAAAGAGCGTTGCCGAAGCACTTAAGGCAAACCTTTCAAGACTTGAGGTTTGCAGCCAGAAGGGTCTTGTTGAACGCTTTGATGCCTCAATCGGTGCGGCAACCGTTCTTATGCCTTATGCAGGTAAATATCAGCTTACACCTGAAGAAGCCATGGTTGCTAAAATTCCGCTTCTTGAGGGCGAAACAGATACAGCAACGGTTATGTCCTATGGTTTTATTCCTAAGCTTTCACGCTGGAGTCCGTTCCATTCAGCTGCTTTTGCAGTAACCGAATCTCTTGCAAAGCTTGCCTGCGTTGGCTGTAATCCTGCTGAAGCCAGACTTACTTTCCAGGAGTATTTTGAAAGATTAAATAACGATCCGAAGCGTTGGGGCAAGCCGACAGCTGCTCTTCTGGGTGCTGTTTCTGCTCAGGTGGGCTACGGAACTCCGTCAATCGGCGGTAAGGACAGCATGAGCGGCTCATTCAACGAGCTTGATGTTCCGCCGACTCTGGTTTCCTTTGCTGTTGGTATGAGCGAGGCTTCCAAAACGGCTTCCGCTCAGTTTAAGCGTGCAGGCTCAAAGGTTGTTCTGGCAGAGCTTCCTGTTGATGAAGAAACAGGGCTTCCTGCTTATGAAAAGGCAATGGCGTTTATGGTAAGCGTTTATGAGGGTATAAGAAACGGCAATATTCTTTCAGCAAGCGTAGTGAAGGAAGGCGGTGCAGCTGCTTGTATCTGCAAAATGGCATTCGGTAATAAAATGGGCTTTACCTTTGCGCAGAATCTTGATAAAGAAACACTCTTTGCTGCAAAGCAGGGCAATATTGTTCTTGAGCTTGCAGCAGGTGCCGAATTTGAAAATGCGGCAGAGCTTGGTGCAGTAAACGATAACGGTGTATTTATTATTGACGGTGAGGTGCTTACCGTTGATGAGCTTATTGAAGCTTGGACAGGTAAGCTTGAAGGTGTATTCCCGACAGACAGCAGGGCAAATGCAGATATGCCTTATGATGTTCCTCTTTATAAAGAGCGTTCCATCTTTGTTGCGAAGAATAAGGTTGCAAAGCCAAAGGTATTTATTCCTGCTTTTCCGGGTACAAACTGTGAGATAGACACGGCAAGAGCATTTGAGAAAGCAGGCGCAGAGGCTGAAATTCTTGTTGTAAACAACCTTTCATCAGCTGCTATCAATGAAACGATTGATAAAATGGTTCAGTCAATCAATGAAAGCCAGATTGTTATGCTTCCGGGTGGATTTTCAGGCGGCGATGAGCCTGAGGGATCCGGCAAGTTTATTGCAACAACTTTCCGCAATCCAAAGGTTCGTGAGGCTGTTTCAAAGCTTCTTAACTGTCATGACGGTCTTATGCTCGGTATTTGTAACGGCTTCCAGGCGCTGATTAAGCTCGGTCTTGTTCCTTACGGTGAAATCCGTGAAATCAAGCCGGAGGATCCTACTCTTACCTTCAATACAATCGGCAGACATATTTCTTCCATGGCATATACCCGTGTTACCAGCACAAAATCGCCATGGCTTTCAGGTGTTGAGGCAGGCGATATGTTCGCTATTCCGATTTCGCACGGAGAGGGCAGATTTGTTGCAAACGATGATGTAATGAAAAAGCTTATTGAAAACGGACAGGTTGCAACGCAGTATGTTGATCCGAACGGAAATCCTGTTGCCGATATGCCGTTTAATCCAAATGGCTCTGTTTGTGCAGTTGAGGGTATTACCTCTCCTGACGGCCGTGTATTCGGTAAAATGGGACACAGCGAAAGAAAGGGCGAAAACCTTTATGCAAATGTTCCTTTTGAAAAGGATATGAAGATATTTGAAAGCGGCGTTAAATATTTTAAATAAAATTTATTAAGCATTTTGCCTCCCTTGTCAAAGGGAGGCGGATGCACATTGTGCAGACGGATGGATTCTATGCAGTTCGCCGAGGCTATTGAATCCTGCGATTAAAACTATTTACATATTTTAGGGAGGACAAAAAATGAAATATGTAGTTGTTCTTTATGATGGAATGGCAGATTATCCTGTTCCTGTGCTTGACGGCAAAACACCTATGATGGTTGCAAAAAAGCCGAATCTTGATTATCTTGCTCAGCGTGCTGAGGTTGGCTTGGTGCGAACAGTTGCCGAGGGATTAAAGCCCGGCTCTGATGTTGCCAATATGAGCGTTATGGGCTTTGATCCTATGAAGTATTATACGGGCAGAAGTCCGCTTGAGGCTGCGTCTATCGGTATTGATATGAAGAAAACCGATGTTTCTTTAAGGTGCAATCTTGTTACACTTTCTGAGGATGATAAGCCTTATGAGGAAAAAACAATTGAAGATTACTGTGCCGATGATATTTCAACGGAGGAAGCAGAGGAAATCATTAAAACGATTGAGGAAGAGCTTGGAAATGATGTTTTCAGATTCTATCCGGGTGTTTCCTATCGTCATTGTCTTATATGGGATAACGGCACAACGGATTTGGGAAAAATGACCCCTCCCCATGATATTACAGGCAAAGTGATTACAGATTATCTTTCAACAAGTGAAAATGCAAAACCTCTGATTGAAATGATGAAAAAATCCTATGATATTTTAAAGAATCATCCCGTAAATATTGCCAGAAAGGCAAAGGGCAAGCGTCCTGCTAATTCAATCTGGCTCTGGGGCGAGGGCACAAGACCTGCGTTCAGCCCGTTTGAAGAGGTTACAGGTGTTAAAGGCGGCGTTGTTTCTGCTGTTGACCTTATTAAGGGTATCGGCGGCTGCGCTGAAATGGAGGTTGCCGAGGTTGAGGGTGCAACAGGATATATAGATACCAATTTTGAGGGCAAGGCAGAAGCAGGGCTTGATATATTGGAAAGAAACGATCTTGTTTATATCCATTTTGAAGCAACGGATGAATGCGGCCATAGAAATGAGCCGGAAAACAAGGTTCGTGCTATTGAAATGATAGACGAAAGAGTGCTTCCGATTCTGTCTGAGGGACTTAAGAAATATGACGATTACAAGATTATGGTGCTTCCCGATCATCCAACCCCGATTGTAACAAGAACGCATGCTTCCGATCCCGTTCCTTATCTTATTTATCATAAGAATAAAGAAGTTGAGGGCGTAGAAACTATAAATGAGGAAACCGCAGCAAATACGGGCAACTTTATTGATTTCGGCCCCGGTATAATGAGTCATTTTATCAACGATTAATATAACATTGGAGGGAATTTATGAAATTAGATACTTTGTGTGTTCAGGGTGCATACAAGCCGAAAAACGGCGATCCGAGAGTCATCCCTATTGTTCAGAGCACAACCTATAAATATGATACAAGCGAAGAAATGGGCGATCTGTTTGATTTAAAGGCAACAGGCTATTTCTATTCCCGCTTACAGAATCCAACCTGTGATTATGCTGCTGCAAAAATTGCTCTTTTAGAGGGCGGTGTTGCAGGAATGCTTACCTCATCAGGTCAGGCAGCAAACTTTTATGCTGTTTTCAATATTGCGCAGGCAGGCGATCATGTTGTTTCAAGTTCAGCTATTTACGGCGGAACCTTTAATCTTTTCAATGTTACGATGAGAAAGCTTGGTATTGATTTTACCTTTGTTTCTCCAAGAGCAAGCAAAGAGGAAATTCAGGCTGCCATTCAGCCGAATACAAAATGTATCTTCGGCGAAACCATTTCCAATCCAAGCCTTGATATTCTTGATATAGCGCTTTTTGCCGAGGTTGCCCACGAAAACGGAATTCCGCTTATTATGGACAATACCTTTGCAACCCCGGTGAATTGCCGTCCGTTTGAATTCGGCTGTGATATTGTTACCCATTCAACAACAAAATATATGGAGGGCCACGCATCAACAATCGGCGGTGCTATTGTTGACAGCGGAAAGTTCAATTGGGAGCAGAATGATAAATTCCCGGGGCTTACAACTCCCGATGAAAGCTACCACGGATTGACATATTCAAAGGATTTCGGAGAGGCTGCTTATATTACCAAAGCAACCGTTCAGCTTATGAGAGATTTAGGCTCTGTTCAGGCTCCGAATAACGCTTTTCTTCTTAATGTAGGTTTGGAAACCCTTCATTTAAGAATGGCACGCCACTGCGAAAATGCCAGAAAGGTTTCCGAGTATCTTAAAAACAATGAAAAAATTACTTGGGTTAAGTGTCCGATGCTTGAGGGCGATGCGCAGTATGATATCGCTCAGAAATATATGCCGAACGGCACCTGCGGTGTTGTTTCCTTTGGTGTTAAGGGCGGAAGAGAAGCCGGCGTTAAATTTATGAACAGCTTAAAGCTTGTTGCGATTGTAACCCATGTTGCAGATGCACGCACCTGCTGTCTGCACCCTGCATCATCAACGCATCGTCAGCTTACAGATGAAGAGCTTGCCGAAGCAGGTGTATCGGCTGATCTGATAAGATTTTCCTGCGGTATAGAGACTGCGGAGGATATTATTGAGGATATTCAGCAGGCACTTGATCAAATCTAATATATTAATAGGTATAGAAAAGCACGGATTGAGGAAAGCTCTCATCTTCCGTGTTTTTTTATTTTTTCTTTACTTTTTCATTACCAAGCTTGAATTTTATTGTAGTTAAATATACTTAACGGGTTTATCTTGTGTGTTTAATATGTTAAAATAGCGAAAGGGAGTGATATGGATGGAAACAATACTGGTTTGCGATGATGACAAGGCGATTCTTGATTCAATAGAAATTTATCTTAAGCTTGAGGGCTACAATGTTCTTAAAGCAGAGGACGGAATACAGGCACTTGAAATGATTGAAAAAAATGAAATTCATTGCCTTGTACTGGATATCATGATGCCGAGAATGGATGGTTTGCAGGCAACACTTAAAATCCGGGAAAAGTATAATTTTCCGATTATTATGCTTTCCGCTAAATCAGAGGATACGGATAAAATTGCCGGGCTTGGCTTTGGAGCGGATGATTATGTTACAAAACCGTTTAATCCGCTTGAGCTTGTTGCAAGAGTTAAATCCCAGATAAGAAGGTATATTTCTTTTTCGGGATTTGTTAAAAAGGATACCCAGATTGTTACAGGCGGTTTGATTGTTGATACGGATGCGAAAACCGTTTCGGTTGACGGAGAAAACATCAAGCTTACTGCAACGGAGTATATGATTCTTGAATATCTTTGCAAAAATCTCGGCAGAGTGCTTTCCTCGGGGCAGATTTATGAGGCTGTCTGGAATGAACCCTCCTTCCGTTCGGAAAAAACGGTTACGGTACATATTAAAAACATAAGAGAAAAGATAGAGATTAATCCGAAAGACCCGAAATATATTAAGGTGGTGTATGGTCTTGGATACAAAGTGGAAAAAATTTAAATACAGCAACGGAAATAAGCTGCTGTGCGTTTTGCTTGCGCTTCTTATGGTGGCGTGCCTGATGAGCAATGTTGTTCAGCTTGCAAGTTGTCTTTCGTTTTATGGGGAAAATGTTCTGAAGCAGAATATATCAGAATTCTATGATACGGCTTCGTTCAAAAGGATGCTTAGAGAAAATCTTGATTCCATTCAGTATGATTTAATCATCAATGAAAAAGAGCAGGAAAAACAGGCTTATATTGACAGCTTTTATAAAGCATACAAAAAGGCGGAAAATGAAAATCGTCTGAACAAAGATGAAGTTCGAAGAATTATCTATACAACGGAAGAATATGGAGACAATTCGGATAATTCTTATGCAATCGGCGAACTTGAGGACGGCAGAAAGGTGTATGAAGGCGATGACGGATTTTATTATACACAATATATGCTTTATTCCAATCAGCGTCTTTATAATGCCAATCACAGTGATGACGGAATAAATTTCGGTCATGATGAAGAAACGGCCCGAAATATGATAAGACAATATTATGATAATTCTATTTCGGATTGGGGCGGACAAGAATATTACGGACTTAATTACATTTCTCTTAAAAATATTCAATATTACGCTGTTCATAATGACGGAACGGTTATTACCAATGTTGAAACAAATGCAAAGGCGTTTATTCAAAGCGTTAAAAACGGTGAAGGGGATACCATTGTTTATGAGCCAAACGGAAAGGGCTTTTATGTAAGCGGCGGTTTAACCGGAATCGTTGATTCCGGTTATTTTTACAGTAACAATAATTATAATTTCTATGTACGGGTAGATCCGCAATTTAAATTGGATGATAATTTAATGGCTGTTTATCAAAACTATCTGGATGCAAAAGACATAAACTTTAATCTGGTCTGTATCAACATTGTAGTTTCCTTTGTTTTGTTAATTCTGATTACGATTATTTCCTGCCGTCTTGCGGGGCATAAGGACGGCGAACTTTCAATGGCGAAGCTGGATAAAATGCCTGTTGATTTACATTTTGCTTTGATGGGTACGGCAGTCGGCTTTGCAGGATTTGGTGTCGGTGCTCTTATTTTCAGTTATGTCGTATACCTTGGAGGCGGATATTTACATAGCGATTTTGATATCTTATACAAATCCGGTTGGTTTGTATTTGTTGTCAGTGCGGTGTCCATGCTCATCTGGCTGATGATTTTAAGCTTTGCAACCTCGCTGTCAAGAACAGTTAAATGTGATTACCCCATTTTTTCAAAGCTTCTTGTTGTAAGAATCATTGTTTTGATTTTCAAGGTGTTAAAGTGGTTTGTTTTCGGACTTTTCAAAATTACAGAAAAATTCTTCAGGGGAATCGGCAGAGCGCTCGGAGGCTATGCCTTTAATCCGAAAAGGCTTCACAAAAGATCTATTCCGGCTGTTCTTCTTTATACATTATTTAATCTTGTTTCATTCGGTATTATCATTTTGCTGTTTTCTGCATATGAAGGCTTTTTGAATTTCTGCGGTTTCCTCGGAACGGTTGTTCTTCTCGGTGCAGACGGTTACCTTGTTTACAGGGCAGTTAAATATATGAAATCGCTTGATGATATTATTGCTGCAAGCGAAAAGGGAGCGCCTTTGCCTTATAATACGGAAAAGCTTCCTCAAAGCCTTAAGATTCTTGCGGACAGCTTGGAATCAACAAATGCGCAGCTTCAGCAGGCAGTTATAAAGGCGGTTAAGGATGAACGCACGAAAACAGAGCTGATTACAAATGTTTCTCACGATTTAAAAACACCTCTTACCTCAGTTATTAATTATATTGATTTGCTTCAGAAATGTGATATTGAGGATGAGGATGCAAAGAAATATATGGCTGTTATAGCGGAAAAATCAAATAAGCTTAAAAGGCTTATTGAGGATTTGATTGAGGCATCAAAGGTTTCCTCGGGCAATGTTACAATTAACAGAACACTGATTAATCTGAATGAACTTGCCGCACAGGCGGTTGTTGAGGAAACGGCTGATATTGAAAAGAATAATCTTCAGGTTATTTTTGAAGAGTCGGTTGATAAGCACATTGTTATGGCAGACGGAATGAAGATTTACCGTGTGTTTGAAAATCTGCTTTCAAATGCAAGAAAGTATTCGGCTCCCGGCTCCCGTATTTATGCAAGGGTTTATTCGGACTTGAATTACGGTTACTTTGAGATTAAAAATATTTCAAAGGAACAGCTTAATATTACTGCAGAGGAATTAACCGAACGCTTTGTAAGGGGCGATAAATCTCGAAGCCAGGACGGAAACGGACTAGGGCTGTCCATTGCAAAAGAGCTTTGCAGACTGAATAATGGTGAGCTTATGATTACCATAGATGGCGATTTGTTTAAGGCTACTGTTAAGCTGCCGAAGAAATAAAAATAAGCACTGCCCGATAATAGGGCAGTGCTTTACATATGAGCAAATATGTTGTTACAATAAAAAGTTGTTTGTAAAATTTTTTGTTGACAAATAATGCTTTCCCCCTCATAATAAACTATAAGGGGGAATTATTTATGGACAATAATAAAACGAAGCTTGGCGGAAGAATCTGGCTGAACATAATTCTTTTTGGCTTGATGGGGCAGATTGCATGGGCTGTTGAAAATATGTTTTTCAACACCTTTCTTTACAATTCAATTTATAACGGTGCTACGCAGGAGGCGGTAAACGGCTCAATTGATGTTATGAGCGCTATCAGCATAATGGTTGCAGCAAGTGCTTCTTTTACTGTTGTGGCAACCTTTTTAATGGGTACTTTGAGTGATAAAATCGGAAAGCGCAAGCCGTTTATTTCAATCGGCTATATCCTTTGGGGTATCGTAACAGCAAGCTTCGGCGTTATTTCAAGAGATCATACTGCCGAACTTTTCCATCTTCATGATGAAATTAAGATTTTAACTGTAACCGTTGCTATGGTTATTGTTATGGACTGTATAATGTCTTTTATCGGCTCAACAGGCAATGATGCGGCATTCAATGCTTGGGTAACGGATGTTACAAACACCCGCAACCGTGCAACAGTTGAAAGCGTTTTAACGATTCTGCCGCTTGTGGCAACAGCGGGTGTTATGGGTCTTGCAGGTGCAGTTGAAAGTATCGGCTATGATGTTATATTTATCGGACTTGGCGCTATTGTAACACTTTGCGGTATAATCGGATTGTTTTCGATTAAAGACAGTAAGGTTAAAACGGTGCAGAGCGGTTCCTTCTGGAAGGATTTACTTTATGGATTCCGTCTGTCTGTTGTTAAGGAAAACAAAAAGCTGTATCTTGCTCTTTCTGCAAACTGCTTTACCTCAACAGCTTTTCAGGTGTTTTTCCCGTACATATTTATTTATCTCGGTAAGGTAATGAATTTCAGTTTGGATAATGTTCTTGCTTCCTTAACGCCTGCAATTATGGCTGTTGCCGCTGTTGTTGTTCTTATTGCAGTTGCTCTTGTTATATCGGCAGGTAAATTAATGGATAAGCTTGGCAAGGATAAATTTATGGTGTTCTCTGTTGTTCTGTATTTCGCAGGGCTTTTTGCAGCCGGCTTTGCAAAGAATATTGTTGTTTTCTTTATCTGTGCTGTTCCTGCGCTTCTCGGTTGGGCATTGTTCGGAATTGCTATGAATGCTTCCGTTCGTGATTATATGCCGGAGGGCAAGGTTGGCTCCTTCCAGGGCATCAGAATTATTTTCTATGTTCTTATTCCTATGATTATCGGTCCGTTTGTAGGTAATATTGTTTGCCGTTTCTCAAAGATTACATATACAAATGAATATAATGTTGTAACCTCGGCACCCGGCAATGTTATGTTCTGGGCAGCGGCTGCTGTTGCCGTATTAACACTGATTCCTGTAATTATCCTTAGAAAGAATAATAAAAAGACAACAGAATAAATAAATTTTGTTAAATTTTTAGCAATTTATTATAAAATGTATAACAAATGGGAAAAAATGCTTGATATTCGGGGACAAACAGTATAAAATATAAGCAATAAAATATCGGAAGTGCGATATTTTAAATAATCATTATTTTTCGGAGGTAATTCCAAATGGTAAAGGTTGCTATTAATGGTTTTGGCCGTATCGGTCGTCTTGCTTTCCGCCAGATGTTTGGTGCTGAAGGCTATGAGGTTGTTGCTATCAACGATCTTACAAGCCCAAAGATGCTTGCTCATCTTCTTAAGTATGATTCATCACAGGGTAAGTATGCTCTTGCTGATACAGTTGAAGCAACTGATGATTCTATCATCGTAGATGGCAAAGAAATTAAAATTTATGCAAAGGCTAACGCTGAAGAGCTTCCTTGGGGCGAGCTTGGTGTAGATGTTGTTCTTGAATGCACAGGCTTCTACTGCTCAAAGGATAAGGCATCTGCTCATGTTAAGGCCGGTGCTCGTAAGGTTGTTATTTCTGCTCCTGCAGGAAATGATCTTCCAACAATCGTTTACAATGTAAACCATGATAAGCTTACAGCTGAAGATACAGTTATTTCTGCTGCTTCCTGCACAACAAACTGCCTTGCTCCTATGGCTAAGGCTCTTAACGATTATGCAGAGGTTCAGAGCGGTATCATGTGCACAATCCACGCTTACACAGGTGACCAGATGACACTTGACGGCCCTCAGAGAAAAGGCGATCTTCGTCGTTCTCGTGCTGCTGCTGTTAATATCGTTCCAAATTCAACAGGTGCTGCAAAGGCTATCGGTCTTGTAATTCCTGAGCTTAACGGCAAGCTTATCGGCTCTGCTCAGCGTGTTCCTACTCCAACAGGTTCAACAACAATTCTTACAGCTGTTGTTAAGGGCAGCGATGTAACTGTTGATGGTATCAATGCTGCTATGAAGGCTGCTGCAAATGAGAGCTTCGGCTACAACACTGATGAAATCGTTTCTTCAGATATCGTTGGTATGCGTTACGGTTCACTCTTTGATGCTACTCAGACAATGGTTCTTCCTCTTGGAAATGACCTTTATGAGGTACAGGTTGTTTCTTGGTATGATAACGAGAACAGCTACACATCACAGATGGTTCGCACAATCAAGTACTTCTCAGAACTTGGTTAAGCCGAACGCTGACAAAGCAATAAAAAATGAAGCAGGGTGTATACCCTGCTTTTTTATATACAGTTTAAACTTTGGCGGGATTTCAGAATAGAGGTGTCTGCATCTTGTGCAGACGGAGGGATTTTTGTTTTTTCATAAAAAACGGACGAGCAGTGCTATCCCCTATGGTTGTTTATTTCAACAGAATTTGTAGGTGACGGGTTTTCCACCCCTAAATCTATTTTACAGCAAATCCCCGCCAAGGGAATTATTGAATATTTTATTGAAATCAATGTTGTTTTCCGTTGAAATCCAAAGCTTGATATATTGTGATATAAATGCGGCCGGCGGAAGAACAGTTATTCCGTAATCTGCAAAACCCTTTGCGCTTTCATATATTTCTCTGTTATCTGCACCGCAGATATAGCAGGGGATTTTATTGTTTTTTATCGATTCTGCAAATTTTTTAAAACTGTCGTTATCTGTACAAATTGTGCCGGAATGGTATGTTTTTACCAAAACAGCTTTCGTGTTATCATCAATTTGAGGATATCCGTTGCCTACATATGCGTTGAAAATTTTAATGTCTTCGCTGAATTCGGAAAGTGTAATTTTACCAAAAGGCTTTATTTCATCTTCTTTTTCGTCAAAATCCGGATTTTTAATGAAGGTATCGCCGTTATAGCTTCCGTAATATTTATTTTTAATGCTGAAAATATCGTCTGCAAGCTCGCTGTGCTGCAAAAGCCTGGATGCTCGATGAATATAAAGTTTTCCGTCGCTGTTTTTGTATGGCACAAAAACGCCGTTTCCATATTTGTTTTCAATGAAATCAACGGCTGCTGCAAAGTTCGGAAGTCCGTTTGCACTTTCGTCTGTCAATACAAAGTTGCTGGAAACAAGCATAACGGGCTTGCAGGAATTCCCAAGTGCATATGAAAGTGCAGCGGCGGAATATTGCAATGAATCTGTTCCGTGAGTAACGATAATTCCGTTGTAATTCTCTTTTTTTGCATCGTAAACGGCTGCAATAAGATGTTCGATTGTTTTTCCTGTATTATTTTCACTCAAGGCATAATATGGCTCTGAAATTTCAAATTCAATATTGTTTCCGTATTCTTTTTTAAACATTTCAAGAAGAAGCCTTTTGTTTTTGCCGTTTGGAGAAATGAATTCCCCATTTGACGAAGAACCAATTGTTCCGCCTGTAAATATAACGAATATTTTCATTTTGTATCACCAAATAAATTATAACCTGTTATTATTGAAAAAACAATGAGAATATAATAAAATAAGACTATGGAAAATTCAGAAAAAAGATTTTTAGAGCTGGCAGACAGAGCGGAACAACGCTGCTATACCACCTTTTCCGATTTTTTAAATATGGAGGAGGAAAGCGTTTTAAGCGCATTACATTTTAATATTTCTTATCGACTTTACGGGGGCTATGACGGAGCGGAACGCTGCATTTCTGCATTTGGATATGATTTGGAAGACGCGGAATTTCCGATAAGCATCATTCAAGCGGAGCCTGCCTCTCCGAAATTTGCGGATAAGCTTTCGCACAGGGATTTCCTGGGCTCTCTTATGGGGCTTGGTATAAAAAGAGAGGTGCTCGGCGATATTGTTATTGCTGATAATATCGGCTATATTTTCTGTCTGAGTACGATTGCGGAATATATTGTTCGGGAACTTTCCAAGGTTTGCCATACGATTGTAAGATGCAGTATTGTTTATAAACTTCCGGATTCGGCTGTCAAAAAGCCCGAAACAGAGCAGTTGGTTACTGCTTCCGAACGGCTGGATGTTATCACTTCTGCCGTTTATAATTTATCTCGCAGTGCGGTAAAAGAGCTGTTTGTTGCTCGGAAAATTTATGTTAACAGCCGACTTTGCGAAAATTTTTCATATATACCAAAGACAAATGATATCGTTTCCGTTCGCGGCAAGGGCAGATTTGTTTATAACGGTGTGCTTGGTAAGACAAAGAAAAGCAGAAATATTATCTCTGTTGGTGTTTATAGATAATAAAAAGCAGTTGATTCTAATCAACTGCTTTCCGCTTTTATCAGCCTTCCCCTTTCAAAAGGGGAGGCTTTAATCATATGGCTTTATTTATTCTGGACAACAACAGCCGTTCCTGTTGCGATAACCATAATCATTCCCGCATTGCCGAATGATTCATAGTCAATTTTAACGCCGACAACTGCATTTGCACCGATTTGTGCAGCCTTTGCTTCCATCTCTCTTAACGCATTATTTCTTGCTTCAATAAGTTCTTCTTCGTATCCTGCGGATCTTCCGCCGACGATATTTCTTATGGATGCTCCGAAATCCTTAATGAAATTAATACCTGCAACAATTTCGCCTGTTACAATTCCTTTGTATTCAACAATTACTCCGTTTTCAAGAGTTGGGGTTGTTACACTGATCATAATGAATTCTCCTTATTGATTAGATATTGTTTTAGATGATTATATAATTTTTCGTGATTATGTATTGAAAGCAATGCGACCGTTCCGTTTTCAAGTTCAATATAAATAACATTTTCCCAAAAATAATCGGGGTGCGGTGTTTTTATTATATTTTGCTTTGTATTTAGAATATTCTGCTGCTCTTCTATAGATGAAATGTAGTGAACATCTTTAATATACTGATACATAATGGCCGGGGTTGCTTTATTTGCATAGCAATTTAATTTGATTGCAGCAACCAGCTTGTTCTGAACAATAAGATTTATTTCAAAAACATAAAACCAAGCGGAGTGGATTATAAATAAGATTATAAATATCATTCTGAAATCAAGCGAAGGAAATATCCTGCTGAAAGCAAAGGATAAAACAGCTGATAAAACCGCAGGTGAAAGAATAGTTACAATAAAGCTTTTAAAATAGCATTTAATATGATTTCCTAACGGCATATTGATAAAATATTTTTCTGTTCTGCTTCCATTATAATTTGGTATCGGAGCAACACTTTGCTTATTTTGCTGTAATGCTGTGCTTTGATTATCTTCAGTAAATTTTTCTATCAAGGATAGCAGCTTATTGCTTTTATAAACGCTTATCAGAACAGTTGAATAGTTTTGATCTTTAAAGGCAATTACATTATTCTGTGGCAGAAAAATACTTAAGCAATTTGTTTTAACAGGATTTTGCTGTGTTGTATTTCTGATTATTTTCAATAGTTCCTTTGAATGAATCAGCCTTAATTCTGTTGCATGGCTGCATTCAACTATACAAGATTTTCCGAAGAATACAGTTCTGAATTCTATCTTTCCGTTTTTGAATATTACAAAACTATTCCGTATTACCCATAATAAATTTATTATTATGAATGAGAATATAAAAACTGTAGTTTGCTTGTTGAAAACAGCCCATAATGTAAAGCTTATTATCATATTAATCGGAAGAATACAAATACATTCGTAAAATAAACGCTCTATTCCGAGTTTTGCTATAAATACTTTTTTCATATCATATTTTTGAAAATGATTATTTTTTAAGCACACCGTCAAGGCCTGTAGCAAGGCCTGCAAGCGACTGAATTTCACTTGGAATAATAATTTTTGTTGACTGACCGTCTGCTGCTTTTGCAAATGCTTCAAGTGATTTGATTTTTACAACAGCATCTGATGGATCGGCTTCCTTAATCATTCTGATACCATCGGCTTCCGCCTGCTTGATTTTGAGAATCGCCTGTGCCTCACCGTCTGCTTCACGGATTTTCTGCTCACGGACTGCTTCGGCACGAAGAATTGCAGATTGCTTTTCAGCCTCAGCCTCAAGGATTTTAGACTCTTTAAAGCCCTGTGCTTCAAGAATACGGCTCTGCTTGTCACCTTCGGCACGAAGAATAGCTTCACGGCGCTCACGCTCCGCCTTCATCTGCTTCTCCATTGAATCCTGAATTTCTTTCGGAGGAAGAATGTTTTTAAGCTCAACTCGGTTTACCTTGATCCCCCAAGGATCTGTTGCCTCATCAAGGATAGAACGGATTTTTGTGTTGATTGTATCTCTTGATGTAAGGGTTGCATCAAGCTCCATTTCACCAATGATGTTACGAAGCGTTGTTGCAGTAAGATTTTCAATAGCCGCAAGCGGTGCTTCAACACCATAGCAATAAAGCTTAGGGTCTGTTATCTGGAAGAAGACAACCGTGTCTATCTTCATTGTAACATTATCCTTTGTAATAACAGCCTGTGGTGCAAAGTCTACAACCTGTTCCTTAAGTGAAACAATTTTTGCAATTCTTTCGATAAAAGGAATTTTGATTTTAAGACCGCCTGTTTCCCAGGTTGCTGAATATTTACCAAGTCGTTCAACAACATAAGCTTTGGACTGCGGAATAATTTTGATGTTTGCAATGCCTATAATGAGTAGTATAAGAATAACTATACCAATAAAAATTAAGAATCCTTCCATAATAAAAAATCTCCTTTATAAATTAAATGTTTTCGTCTGCTGATACAATCAGCTTAACGCCCTCTATTCGGAGAACATTAACTTTGGTTCCTTCGGAAATTGTTTCTCCGTTTTGGCTTCGTGCCGACCAGATTTGGTTATCAACCTTAACCTGACCCTTGGCATCAATGTTGGATATTTCTTCTGTTACCACTGCAAGCTTTCCGATATATCGGTCTGCATTCGTTTTAACATAATCCGTTTTCAGCACTTTTTTTGCAAGCGGATAGATAATTGCAAGAGAAACAATTGAAACTGCAAAAAACAGAAAAATCTGTATCGCAATATTATCCGTAAAAAAGCTTGCCGCCAAGGCTGCAATACCGCCAACTGCAAACCAGATTGATAGAAGCTGTGCACTGAAAACCTCAACAACGATTGCAATTGCTATAACGGCAACCCATACCCAAATCATCTGATAACCTCCTTTGATAGTATGAACTGTTTATTTTCTGCTTAAGCATCAAAAAGTCGAAGCTTGAGTTTCGGCTCTTTCATGTTCAAACATTAAAAAATGGTTTAAAAAAAGCTCATACACGGAAGTCCGCATACGAGTCTCATTCATTAAAACTTTGCCAGAGGCTTTCTTTCCTCGGTTGGTGGCAAAAGTTCACAATATGATTTGTGGAATTACTCCCTCAATGTTGACTTGATTATACCATAAAACTTCCGGTTTGTCAATATTTTGTCAATATTTTTTGTGAGTTGACAAATTTTTGCGGTGTAATATAATAATACAAAGTGCAATTAAAATATGTATAATATTATATAATTATTAATAGGAGTATCTGATGAAAGAAAAGGGAAAATCAACTTTTAGAAAAATAGAATACCACAGAAAAGAAAGCTTTTACCTTATTGTAAGGGGAATAGAGGTTGGTATTGCGGCAGGACTTGTTTGCGTGCTTTACAGATTTTTGCTTTCAAAGGCAGAGGAATATCTTTATACGGTAATTGATTATGTTAAGGGTAATCCGTTTAAAACGGCTGTATGGCTTGTTTTACTTGCTGTTCTCGGTGCAGGTGTTTCTTTTATAATTCAGTGGGAACCTCTTTCGGGAGGTTCGGGAATTCCTCAGGTTACAGGGGAAATAAGAGGTCATTTTTCGCATAACTGGCTGCGTGTTATTGCGGCAAAGCTTATCGGAAGCACCGCTTCAATTTTTTCCGGGCTTTCGCTTGGAAGAGAAGGCCCCAGTATTCAGTTTGGTGCAATGGCGGCAAAGGGCGTTGCAACAGTAACCAAGGCTGATAAAACTACGGAGCTGAGAATGATAAGCTGCGGTGCAGGAGCAGGTATGGCGGCTGCGTTCAATGCGCCTCTTGCGGGAATTATGTTTGTTCTTGAGGAAATACATCATACCTTTGATAAGGCGATTCTCTGTATGGGAATTGTTGCAACGGTTACGGCTGATTTTGTATCAAAAATCTTTTTCGGACAGGGAACGGTTTTCAATTTTAACGCGGATAACCTGCCGCTTCGCTATTATTGGCTTATCATTATTTTGGGTCTGTTTCTTGGCATTTTCGGCTCTTTATATAATATAGTTATGGTTAAAGGGCAGGATTTATACAGGAAAATTTCGAAAATTCCCGGATGGGTCAAGCTGGCTTTTGTTTTTGTAATCAGCGGTATTGTCGGTCTGCTGTTGCCGCAGGTGCTTTGCGGCGGTCATAGTATGGTGGATTTTCTTTTAAAGGAGCATCCGGGTGTTTCGGTTATGCTTTTGCTTATTATTGCAAAATTTCTTTTCGGAGCATTCAGCTTCAGCTCAGGTGCACCCGGCGGAACATTGTATCCTTTAACCGTTCTCGGTACATATATCGGGGCGGTTTTTGCCTCTGCCGCAACGGATTTATTCAATCTGACCGGCGATTTGAGAGAGGAATTTATTGTTCTGGGTATGGCGGGGCTGTTTGCTTCCATCGTTCGGGCTCCGTTAACCGGTGTGATTGTTGTTTTTGAGATAACGGGAAATATGCATACGCTGCTTCCTCTTGTTGCTGTCAGCCTTGTTTCTTATGCAACGGCAAATATGCTTGGTTCGGCTCCGTTTTATTCTGCTTTGCTTGACAGGATTCTTAAAGGTAAGGAAAATGTTCCTTCCAAGGCAGGGGAAAAGGTGCTGAAAACCTATGTTGTTCCGACAGGAAGCTCGATAAGCGGAAAAAGAATATCGGATATTGATTGGGGAAAGCATTGTCTGATTGTTTCCGTTGAGCGTAATGAAGTACCGATAACGCCAAAGGGCGATACGGTTATTCTGGAGGGTGATGAGCTTGTTGTTCTCATCAGCCAGCGGAGATTTGCAAGGGATATCAACAGACTTGAACGAATAATCAATAATGATAAAACATAAAAATGCTGTGTTAAATTAAAAAATAATTATAAAATTGAATATAAAGTTATTGATACTTTATTCATTTCTTGTTAAAATAACTAGTTGAAAATTTAGGAAAAGGGGTTACTTTATGTCTGAAATAAAAGAACAGAAAAAGTATATGAAGTTCTCAGAGATTATTACATATGGTATCGGCTTATTCGGTGTTGCTCTTTTAACCGGATGGATGCCGGACTATACTGCCACTTTCTTTGCAGACTTCGCATTTAAGGGAAAAGGTTTTGATACGGTAACAATGTCAAATGCCATTTCAACGGTTTTTCTTGCAGCAGGCTTTGTAGGTGCTGTATGTGAGCTTGTTATCGGCTATCTTGTAGACCGTACAAGAACAAAATTCGGTAAGGTTAAGCCATGGGTTGGCTTTGGTGTTATTCCGCTTGCTGTAATAGCACTTCTTGTTTTTGTTGCACCAAATACAAATTCTCAGACCATGGCAATTATTTGGATGTTTGTAGTTTACAGCTTGTATACTGCCGTTTCCTGTGCAGTGGAAAGTCCTTCAAACTGCTTCGGTTCTCTTTGCTCGCCGAATCCAAGCGAGCGTTCAACAGCTATTTCAATTTCTTCTTTCCTTCGTTCTGTGGGTCAGAGCGGCGGTATGGTTGTTATTATGGTTGTCGGCATCATTATGAAGGCCGTTATGGGACAGCAGCAGTTTAAAAATGCCGAGGGTCAGGGTCTTGATCTTGTTGTTTCAACAGCAGTTTGTGCACTCGGTCTGATCTTATTTACAATGATTTTCTTTGCAAACAATAAGGAGCGTGTTCCGTTTACACAGGAAAAGGTAAGCATAAAGGATGCGGTTAAGGTTGTTTTCGGAAATAAAAACCTTTTGATGGTTTCTCTTACTAAGCTTGCAGGCTGCGGAAGAGGCGTTTACGGCACCGTTTCACTTTATATTGCAATTTATCTTTTGGGCTCAAAGGATTTAAAGCTTGCACTGCTTCTTCCTATGGGTATCGGTACTGCCGTAGGAACACTTCTTGTAAACTTTGTGCTTAAAAAGTTTTCAACCAAGCAGACCTATATTATATTCTGCGTTTACGGCGCAAGCGCATTGGCAATTCTTTATCTTGTTTCAAGTGCGATTGGCTTTAATAAAGCGCTTATTATTCCATTCCTGATCATCAATTTCTTCTGCGGACTTCAGCATGGTAACACAAATACCACCCCGAATATTATGATTGCAGACTGTGTTGATGAAATTGAATATAAAACAGGCAAGCGCCAGGATGGTATTGCTTATGCCGGCTATGGTCTGTTTTCAAAGGTTGCTTCTGCTTTAACAAAGGGTCTTGGTCCATGGCTCCTTTATACATGGTCACAGTATCAGGTATCTCAGGATGTTAATGTGGCTTATGCTCCGCAGACAGACACAACACTTAACAGAATGCTTATGATTTACACAATTATTCCTGCAGTGTTCGTTCTTCTTCAGGCTATTCCGATTTTCTTCTATGATAATGTAGGCAAGAAGAAGGCTATGATTACAGAGGCTCTTCAGGAGCGCCGTGCTGCTAAGGCTGAGGCTTCGGATGCTGCTGATGAAGCAGCTGCAGAATAATAGAGGGGGGGTAATTGATTATGGCTAAGGAAAATAAAAAATTCAATTACGGTCTCTATGCCGTTTCGGTTTTCATAGTAGTTGCTGCCGTGTTGGTTTTAATCACAAGCTTAACCTTTAAAAGCAAATATGTTGCCTTTGATAAGGAAAAGGTTGCTGTTAATTTCGTTGATACTGTTGCGCAGAAGGGTGATGGATATAATGCTTATAAATTTACTCTTGCAGCAAAGAGCGAAAAATACGGCGATTTTGTCCGCCAGCAGTTTATGTATCCTATTATCTATCCCGGCTATGAAGCGGGAATGGATAAGGATGCTTTCAAGGAATTAAAGAAAACAGGACTTGATACGGATGAGCATAAGTCAGATGCAACAAAGAATGATGACGGAAGCCTTGCAGGCGAGGTTGCAAGAAGAATGCTCAGTTATTATGAAGAGCTGATGCAAAACGGTGGCTGGGATGATTACAGCAAAGTTTACACAAGCTATTTTAATAAGCTGGTTGAGGTAAGAAAAGAAGTTTTCGGCGATGATTATATGAGCGATGAGGTTATGTTTACTGCTCTTGAGGCGAATGTTGCTTCTTATGGAAATTCCTTGACAGGAACAGAAAAAACACTTGCGGCAGATGGTAAAACTGTTATTCAGGAGGAATCAACAGGTGCTTATCAGACAGCCTTCGGCAAGGATTATAAGTTTACTGTAAAAGTAACCAACAGCGAGGATGTTACAGACCTGAATGCTTATAAAGCAGCTTTAAGTAAAGATGTTTTGGATACTTACGGTGTTTCGGCAGATGATATCACTGCTGCTTCCAAGGTAATTGTTGCGGTTGCGCTTGATGATGGTACAGAGGTTGCACACTGTGAGGTTTCTGAGGTTAAAATCGGCAGTAAGTGGTATGTTGATAATACTTCAACAGATACCGATGCACTTTATAGTATCGGTATGAATTCCGAATTTGTTGATATTACAAAATAAGAAATGATTTAAAAATGAAAACAGGGCAGAGTTTAACTCTGCCCTGTTTATTTATGCTAAAACTGTAATTATCTGTTTTCCGAATTGATTTTTTCGGTTTCAATGCTGCAAAATGGGATTTGAGATCTGTTTTTTAGCCTTCTGATGATAAATCCCTGTGAGTAAAGAATTCCATAGGTATTTTGAACATAATGGGATACATATATAAAGCGTTTGTGTGTATTATTGTGAGGGCGTTTCATATCTGTGAATTTTTTGTTGTCAAGCCCTATTGCTTTTCCCATCTGCTCCAGCGTTATGCCTATGGTTTTTCCGCAGTGTTCCGGTTTTCTCCTGCTACAAGATTATACCTATTCATATTTTTATCCATAAAAATGCGCAGCCGAAGCTACGCAGAAAACACAAAGCTCAACTGTCTCCAAACAAAGTTATTCTGCCATATCGTAAATTTTCGTCAAGAAAAAAACGCTTCTTAAGGGGAACACCCTGCATAAAGAAGCGTTTTTAACTGATTTTTTATTCCATATTATTTGTTAAAAGCATAATTGATGCAAGTGCTGCAACGGGGGCTGTCTGTGTTCTCAAAATTCTTTTTCCGAGCGTTGCTTTTATTCCGCCTTTTTTGAGTACAGCTTCAACCTCTTCCTTATCGAATCCTCCCTCCGGTCCGATAAATATTGCAACGGACTTTATATCCTGATTAATAAGCGATTTAATACTCTGCCCTCCGCCCTCATAAAACAGGATAATTAAATTGGCTTCGCATTCCGAAACGGCCTTTTTAAAATCAACCATTTTATTGATTTCAGGAACAATTCCTCTGCCGCTTTGCTGGGCGGCTTCAAGTGCAATTTTCGCATATCGCTGTTGTTTTTTTGCTGCCTGCTTTTCGTCGGGACGGCTTATGCTTCTTTTTGTAAGAACAGGCGTGATACTGAAAATACCAAGTTCAACGCATTTTTGAATGATATCCTCCATTTTATCGCCCTTTGGTACCCCTTGATAGAGCGATACCTTAACGCTTGGTTCGCTTTCGCATGCCTGTTTATAGCAAACGGAAAGGGTAACGGTGGTTTTCGTTATTTCGTCAATCATACAGCCGTAATCTGTTCCGTTGCCGTTACAGACGGTTAACATATCCCCTTTTCTCATTCTGAGGCTTTTTGCTATGTGACGGCTTTGTTCTTCATCCAGAACAATTTTATCGCTAATTTCAAAATCAACAAATAATTTTTGCATACATTCATCCAATCATTATAAATTATTTCTTGCCCAGTGAAAAAGATACTGCTGGGCGATTCCCTCGTAGCCTTTAAAGCATGCAGGCAGCCCGTTAGGATAGAATTCAAGCACTCTTTTCATCCATACATCTACAGGGAAGCATTCGATAAATTGAAATCCAAATAAAAGAGCACAGTCTGCAACCTTCATTCCGATTCCGTAAATATCAAGAAGTGCCTGCCTTGCATCCTCAAGGCGCATCATTTTTATTTCTTCAAGCTTAATTTTGCCGGCTGCCACATCATCAGCAAGCTTTTTTAAGTATTTACCTCTGTATCCTGTGCCGAGTGCCTCAAAATCTTCAACAGAAAGTCTGCTTAATACTTCGGCGCTTGGAAAAGTGTTCCACGCATCATTAATTTTCTCGCCGTATGTATCGCAAAGCCTTTTGATAATTCTCTTAATGCGCTTTATATTATTCTGTTGGCTTATCACAAAGGACACCAGTGCTTCCCATGGCTCCTGATTCAAAATTCTTATTCCGTAATATTCATCAATGGTAGAAGCAACGAGCGTATCCTCTTTAAGCTTTTTACAAATTTTGGTATAATCCCTGTCCAAATCAAAATAATTTCGCCAGACTGCGTTAAAATCATTTGCCGTTGTATTGAAAATCAAATCGCCGTTTCGTTTTTTCTTTATATTAAGGTATTTTCCGTATGCAGCTCCGCTCCAAGAGCCATCAGCCTCTTCAACCCATCTGAAGGACTGCCCGCAATCCAGGGTAAGGGCAAGATCAAGACATTTTACATTCTTTAATACAATGGTGTTTTTATTCTCCTCAATTATCATTATCCGTATAATTTCCTTTGTTTTCATTGATGAAATTATAACATATTCCCTGTCAATAGTGAATAGCAAAAATAGCAAAATAGCTAAAAAATATTGTAATAATTTGTAACTTTACAAAATGTTGAAAACTATGTGTAAATCATTGAAAACTTGAAAAAATTATGTTTTAAATACTTTTCAACAATGAAAAATGCCATAAATAAGCCGATTTTTAAATAGTTTTAAACATTTTCAACATAGTTTTCAACATTTTTGATGTGTAAAAGCGGATATACAAATTGTTATTATCAAGCCTTGTCAAGACAAATTTTATGGGAATAATAGCTAAAAATCATTTTTAAAAAGATGAATATTCAGCCAAGGAAAATCCAACACTATTTGTATAATTTTGAAAGGATATAGGATGAAAATGATAAAAGGAGTAAACAGACAGGTTCTTGAAATCACAAACACGGAAAATCCGTATTTTGAAAGAATAATTTTTTTTGTAAAGCCTGAATATGGAAACGAAGATAGGGCAAAATTAAAAAAAGAGGCAGAAAGCTACGCTTCATCTGCAGGTAAGCCTCCGAAAAGCAGAAAAACGAAAAAGGAAATCCGTTATCTGATTATGCAGTCAATACTTTGTCTTGGTGCCGGAGCAGCATTAACATTTTTATTCAGTTTAGTTTTATAAGGAGTGGAAGAAATGACAGTTCAAAAAGCGTTTCGTAATTTTTATATTTTTTTACTTGTGTTTGCAATTGCATTAGGCGCAGGTACAGCAGGGCTTGCGGCATATGAGCTTTGCTATAAGGAGGAAGCAGTTTACGCTGTTTCAAAATACGGTTCAAGCGGTGATGAGGTCAGAAGAATTCAGCAGAAGCTGAGCGATTTGGGATATTATAAAGACAGAGTAGACGGAATTTACGGTATAAATACGCAGAATGCGGTTAAAAGCTTTCAGCGAAATGTCGGTCTTACGGCAGATGGAATAGTCGGCAGTGCTACGCTTCTTTATTTAGGTCTGAGCGGAGGCAGTACAACAAATAATACTTCTTACAGTGATGCAGATGTGCAGCTTCTGGGAAAGGTTATTTCAGCAGAGGCACGAGGAGAAAGCTATGAGGGTCAGGTTGCTGTCGGTGCAGTTATCTTAAATCGTGTGGCGCACAGCTCATTTCCGGATAGTATAAGCGGTGTTGTTTATCAGAACGGTGCATTTTCCTGTGTGAATGACAGCAACTGGTATCAGCCGATTTCCGAAACCTCAAAAAAAGCTGCTATCGATGCACTTAACGGCTGGGATCCGTCCGGCGGCGCAATTTATTATTTTAATCCTGCAAAAACAAACGATAAATTTATGCATTCAAGACCGGTAGTTAAGGTCATAGGCAGTCACAAATTCTGTAAATAAAAATGGCAGGTATATCTGATAATCGAAAAGCACTCTGCATTTATGCAGAGTGCTCGTTTGTTGTAATATTTAATTAATCAGCTTTAATCTCGTGAACCCAACCCTCAGGACCTTCGATTGTACCCATCTGAATGCCTGTAAGCGTATCATAAAGCTTTTTGATAACAGGACCCATTTCATCCATTCCGCTTGGGAAGCAGATTTCAGTGCCGTGGTCAACGATTTTGCCAACAGGGCTGATAACGGCAGCTGTTCCGCAAAGACCGCATTCCGCAAAGTCCTTTACCTCATCAATTTTTACAGGACGATGCTCAACCTTCATTCCGAGGATTTCCTCTGCTACCACGCAAAGGGAGCGTCTTGTAATAGATGGAAGAATGGAATCGGATTTCGGAGTTACAATTGTACCGTCCTTAGTAACGAAAAGGAAGTTTGCACCTCCGGTTTCCTCAACATATGTTCTTGTTGCTGCATCAAGGTACATATTTTCGTCATATCCCTGATTATGTGCATCAACAATTGCGTAAAGGCTCATTGCATAGTTCAAACCTGCTTTGATATTGCCGGTTCCGTGCGGAGCAGCTCTGTCAAAATCGCAAACACGGATTGTAATCGGCTTTGCACCACCCTTGAAATAAGGACCAACAGGTGTACAGAACATTCTGAACTGATATTCATCAGCAGGCTTAACGCCTATAACTGAGTTTGAGCCGAACATAAACGGACGGATATAAAGCGTTGCACCTGAGCCGTACGGAGGAACCCATTCGGCATTTGCCTTAACAACTTTTTCAACTGCTTCAATAAATTTATCCTCAGGGAAAACAGGCATCTGAAGTCTTCTTGCTGAATCGGCAAGGCGGGCTGCATTCAGGTCAGGGCGGAAGCAAACAATTCTGCCGTCTGCTGTTGTGTATGCCTTTAAGCCTTCAAAAATAGTTTGAGCATACTGAAGTACGCAGGCACATTCGCTCATTGTAATCGTATTGTCTGCCGTTAATGAACCCTCATCCCATTTGCCGTCCTTGTAATCAGAAACAAATCTCATATCCGTAGGCATATAGCCGAATCCGAGATTTGACCAATCTATGTTCTTTTTTTCCATAGTAAAAACATCCTTTCTGTTTATTTTCTGTTATTATATGGTTTAATTTTACTACCATTATTTTATATTGTCAACTGCCGGGAACAGGCATAAAATAATTTATTTGTTAATTATCCAAACAAATTTGACAAATATGTTAAAAGCTGATATAAATAGAGTATTATTTTAAAAACATTATATAATTGGAGATTTATTATATGGAAAAAAGCAGAAGTCATTTTACAGGCAGCATCGGATTTATATTTGCTGCGGCCAGCTCCGCAGTTGGTTTGGGGAATCTTTGGCGCTTCCCATATCTTGCTGCAAAATACGGCGGAGGAATGTTCCTTCTTATCTATTTTATTCTGGCAGTAACCTTTGGTTTTGCACTTATGGTAACGGAAATTTCTATCGGAAGGAAAACCCGTTTAAGTCCTATGGAGGCCTTTGGTGCTTTGAATAAAAAATGGGGCTGGCTCGGAAAGCTTACAACTTTAGTTCCTGTTCTTATTCTGCCGTACTATTGTGTTATAGGCGGTTGGGTAACGAAATATGGTGCTGTTATGCTTTCAGGCTCAGTTTCTCAAGCGGCTGATGACCAGTATTTTCCGTCCTTTATTTCGTCAACGGTGTCCCCGCTTGTTTTCTTCCTTATATTTGCAACACTTGTTGCTGTTATTATTTTCCTTGGGGTAAACAAGGGTATTGAAAAGTTCAGCAAAATTCTTATGCCGATGCTGCTTGTGCTTACGATCGTTTTAACTGTTTTTGTTGTAACAAGAGATGGTGCCGGAGAAGGCGTTGTGTATTATCTTAAGCCCGATATTTCGCATTTAAGCGTTAAAACGATTCTGGCTGCACTGGGGCAATTGTTCTTTTCCATGAGTCTTGCAATGGGAATTATGATTACCTATGGCTCGTATGTCAGAAAGGAAGACAGTATTGAAAAATCCGTTCGTCAGATAGAGTTTTTTGATACACTTATTGCGTTTCTTGCAGGTCTGATGATTGTTCCGGCAGTTTTTGCTTATTCAGGCGGAAATGCGGATGCTCTCGGCAAGGGTCCAAGCCTTATGTTTGTAACACTTCCAAAGGTGTTTAACGGAATGCCGTTCGGAAATGTTGTCGGTGCACTTTTCTTTGTGCTGGTGTTCTTTGCGGCATTAACAAGTGCCGTTTCCGTTATGGAAGCTATTGTTGCCGGTATTGACGATAAGTATAAAATCGGCAGAAAGAAAGCTACAGCTGTTGTTTATGTTTATGCTGTAGCAATCGGTGTTTTCTGCTCACTTGGGTTCGGCATTTTAAATCATATCAAGCTTTTCGGTTTTGATATTCTTGATTTCCTTGATTTTCTTTCAAACAGCATTATGATGCCGGTTGTAGGAATGCTTACCTGCATTGTTGTCGGCTTTGTTGTTAAGCCTAAAACAATTATTGAAGAGGTGGAAATCAACGGCAGCTTCAAAATGAAAAAGTTTTATACCGTTATGGTAAAATGGGTTGCTCCTGTTTTCATTTTTATAATTCTTGTAAGTTCAGTGCTTGAAGCACTTGGGGTTATTTCAATCTGACGGATTATAAAACATCTTGAAAACAAGTATGGATTGTGCTATCTTATTTAAAGCAATAATATATTTATTTTTTAGTAAAACGGAGGAAAAATAAATGGTTAAAGTTACAGACAATATTAAATATATAGGTGTAAATGATAAGGATCTGGATCTTTTTGAAAGTCAGTACATTATCCCGAACGGTATTGCGTACAACTCTTATGTAATTCTTGATGAGAAAATTGCCGTTATGGATACTGTTGATGCAAGAAAAACAGATGAATGGCTTGAAAATCTTGAAAAAGAGCTTAATGGCAGAAAGCCCGATTATCTTGTTATTTCTCATATGGAGCCTGATCATGCTTCAAATATCAAGCTTCTTACTGAAAAATATCCGTCCATCACGCTTGTGGGAAATGCAAAAACATTTGTTATGCTTCCTCAGTTTTTCAATATTGATGAAAGCGTTTCAACGCTTGTTGTTAAAGAGGGAGATACCCTTTCTCTCGGCAGCCATACATTATCGTTTATAATGGCTCCGATGGTTCATTGGCCTGAGGTTATGGTTTCTTACGAGGAAAGCGAAAAAGTGCTTTTCACTGCCGATGCTTTCGGAAAGTTCGGTGCACTTGATTGTGATGAGGACTGGGCATGCGAGGCAAGAAGATATTATTTCAATATTGTTGGTAAATACGGTGCTCCTGTACAGACACTTCTTAAAAAGACTTCGGCTCTTGATGTTCGGATTATCTGTCCGCTTCACGGACCTGTTCTGTCTGAAAATCTTGAATACTATATTAATCTTTATAATATCTGGTCTTCCTATGGTGTTGAGGCAGAGGGTGTATTTATCGCTTATGCTTCTATTCACGGTAACACAGAAAAGGTCGCCTTTAAACTTAAGGAAATTCTTGAAGCAAAGGGCTGCAAAAAGGTTCCGATTACAGATTTATCAAGAGATGATATTGCAGAAGCAGTTGAAGATGCGTTTAAATACGGAAAAATGGTGCTTCTTGCAGCAAGCTATGATGGCGGCGTCTTTCCTCCTATGGAGGCATTTTTACATCATCTTAAGAGTAAGGCATATCAGAACAGAACAGTTGCTCTTGTTGAAAACGGTTCGTGGGCTCCTTGTGCAAGCAGGGCTATGGCGTCTATTTTAGAGCCTATGAAAAATATTTCAATCTGCGAAAACAAGGTTTCAATAAAATCAACAATGAAAGCTGCAGATATAGAAGCATTGGAAACGCTTGCTGATGAAATTTTGAAATAAATACCGGCTCGGATTTATATACCTCCCTTGTTAAAGGGAGGTTTTTTCGGTTTGTTCAGTTTTGGGAGGAGCTTTTTATTTCGTCTAATTTTTCAATTTCCCTTGATAAATAGATATATTTACATTATAATTAAATATGTAACATCTTAAAAGGGGTATTTATTTATGGCACAGGTAAAAACTTATACTAAAAAAGAACGCAATATGTACCTTACAGGGCTTTTCGGGCAAAATATGATTTATAATATTGTTGCCACGGGGCTTTATTACTATTTTCAGAATGTAATATGCCTGCCTGCGATTGCTCTTGGCTGGATTTTTGCTATAGCAAGAGTTTGGGATGCGGTTAATGACCCTATGATGGGTACCATTGTAGACAAAACAAAAACAAAATGGGGCAAATGCCGTCCCTATCTCATTTTTTCTCCTGCTGTAATCTGTGTTATCACCTGTGTTGCATTTTTAAACGGCAACTATGCAACAGCAAAGGCAGACGGAAATAATACAGCTATGATACTTATTGTTGCGTGGGCGGCACTTTCCTATATTTTATGGGGCATGAGTTATACCGTTGGTGATATTCCGCTTTGGGGTATTATAAGCCGTATGAGTGAGGATGAAAAGGACCGTTCAACGCTTATTTCTCTTGCAAGAATAATGGCCTCCGTTGCAGGCGGTTTAGTGGTTGTTTCCATCGTTGCTGTTTCACAGGCTGCAAATGGATTGCTTCAGAAAGCAGCAGATGCACAGGCAGGATTTATCATTGTAGGTATTTTGTTTACCGTTATTGCATCAATTCTGTTCCAGCTTGCAGGAATCGGAACAAGAGAAAAGGTGCCTGTTTCGGAGGAAACAAAAACAATGAAGGAAAGTTTTGCTCTTATGTGGAACTGTAAGCCCTTCAGAAGAATTCTTATCAGCGGCATTCTTCGCTCACCTATGCAGCTTATGATGATTGTTGTAATGACATTGTTTGCTTACTATTACTGCAGCGGTAATTTAGCCAATGCGTTTACCAGCCCTAAGGTTTTGCTTATTATTGCTGTTATAGGCGGCGGATTTTTCCTTGGTCAGTTTGTTTCAATGGGTATTTGCCCGAATCTTCTTAAGAAGTATGACAGCAAAAAGGTTTACAATGTATTCGGTATCGGTTCGGCAATTCCGATGGCACTTATTTTTATTATCTATATGATAGATCCAACAGGTCTTGATAAAATGCATTGGGTAATTCTTCTTGGTATTCTTATCTTTGGCGCCGGTGCCGGTCTTGGCGGTTCAAGTGTTTGCCAGTCTGTTATGATTTCGGATTGTATTGATTATGAGGAATATCATCACGGCTTCCGTCCGGATGGTGTATTTTTCAGTGGTCAGAGCTTTATCACTAAGTTTCAGGCAGGTGTTGCATCTATTGTTTCGGCGTATGTTTATGCGGCAGTTGGTTATACGGATGTTAATATTTCCGCAATGAATGCGGCACTTGAAAAGGGTGCAAGCTTTGCTGTGGATTATCCTGATTATGCAAAAGCAATGTGGCTTCTTATTTCTATTCCGCCTGCAATCGGTATGGCGATTTCCATTATTCCTACTCTTAAGTATGAAATAGACAGAAAATCGCATGAGAAAATGCTTGCGGAGCTTGTTGAAAGACATAGTGAAGAAGCGTAAAAACCGTGTAAAAATTTTTCAGAGGGCTTTTTGCCCTCTGTTTTTATGTTTGTCGGATTATATGATTATGCCGCTTTCTATAAAGCGACATTTTTTTTGCACAATTCTATATATAATGTGTTGAACGGGGAGAAGAATTTAATTTTACGGATGTGTAAAAATGAAAACTATAACCCGAAAAAAGCAGGAATTTGCCGAAAAAACCGAGCGATTAAGGCAGCGGAAAATTATAGAGGCGATTATGTATTTTGCAGTTGGTTTTATGCTAAGCAGCTGTGAGGTTTTAAAATCAGCATCGCCTTTTTCAATTTCTCTTATTTCCGTATCTAAAAAGAATAATTTTATTTTTACGGCGCTTGGCAGCACCTTTGGATATCTTTTATTCTGCTCGGATAATTTTGCAAGATATGCTGCTGCAATACTGATTGTGTCGCTCGGAACATTTGCAATTTCAATTGCCGATATGAAAAATCAGCCGTATATGCCGATGCTGATTTCCTGTTTATCTTTGCTTTCAACGGGTATTGTTGTTAATGTAAAAACGGGAGCAATGGTGGCACAGTACGGTTTAACCTTTGCTGAAAGTATGCTGGGTCTTGGCGGCTCCTTCTTCTTTTTTAAAGCTGTAAACTGCAATTTTCGCCGTTTTCGATTCAAGGCTTTGCCTGTTTCGGATTTAACCTGTATTATTATATCCTGCTCTGTAGTATTGATGAGCCTGTCCAGACTTAGCATCGCAGGGATTTCCCCGGCAAGAATTGTTGCCGTACTCATTATATTGCTGGCTTCAAAATGCGGCTCCTATCAGATCGGAACCATTCTTTCTCTGGCGCTCGGGTTATCACTCGGACTTCATAGTAATGATACAATGTTTCTTGCCGGGGCGTATGCCTTTTCAACTATGCTTGCTTCGCTTTTCAGCCCTGTCGGAAAATGGAATGCCGCAATTTCCTTTTGTGCGTCAACAGTTCTGTTTTCGCTTGCTTCGGGAAGCGAATCAGGAATGTTTATTTCGATAGAAACAATAGCTTCCAGTCTTGTTTTTGCACTTATTCCAAACAATGCTATTGCTAAAATAGAAGAGCTGTTTCACGGCAGTGCAGATATTACTCCTGATGGCTCACTTCGCCAAAGTCTTGTTGTCAGGCTTCGTTTTGCTGCTTCGGCAATGAATAATATAAGTGAGTGTGTAAATGAAGTTCGCGAAAAAATAAATGAAATTAACGAAAGAAATGCCGAAAAATCAAAGGAAAGCCTAACGAAAGAGGAATATATTTCCGAAGAAATCATAAACAGAAAAACGAATGAAATCAGAGTTGTTGCTTCGGACCAGTTTTTCTCCATTGCCGATATGCTGGCTGATCTTGCCAGAGAATTTGATGAGGCTGAGTATTTTGATAATATTGCAGCAGGCAGAATAAGAAGGCTTCTTGGCGAATATGAAATTTTTCCTAAAAATATTTCTGTTATTGAGGATAAATTCAGCAGAGTAAGAATAGAAATTGTTACAAATGGCAGAGAGGTTGCTCTTTCAAAACCTGAAATAAAAAAAGAGATTTCAAAAATATGCGGAAGAAATTTTGAAAAGGGAAAGGTTACTCATTTTCGCGATGAAACGATGGTTACCTTTGCCGAAAGACCGAATTACAGCTTTGAAATCGGCTTTGCTCAGCACAGTGCAGAAGGAAAGCTTTGCGGAGATACAATTAAGCTTGTTCATGACAGCAGAGGGCACAGCATACTTATTATCAGTGACGGAATGGGCAGAGGAAACCGGGCAGCGCTGGACGGAGCAATGGGTGCAGGACTGCTTTCCCGTTTGCTTTCGGCAGGCTTTGGTTTTGACAGTGCACTTAAGGTAGTTAACTCTGCGCTTCTTGTTAAGTCCAATGAAGAAAGTCTGGCAACAATTGATTGTGCTTCTGTTGATTTATTTACAGGCAGGGTTGATTTATACAAGGCAGGTGCGCCTGCAACCTATATAATTAAGGGCAACAGAGTAACAAAGTGCGAATTAACCTCTATGCCGGCAGGAATTTTAAGGGGTATTGAATTTGCTAAGAGAACAGCTGTTTTAAGCAGAGGGGATCTGATTGTTATGATGAGTGACGGAATTACAGAGCTTGGCGGAGAATGGCTTTCGGCGCTTCTAAAGGGTTTTGAGGAGAATACGCCGCAGGAGATTGCCGATAGTATTCTGAAAGAAGCGCTTAATGTTTCCGAAGGGCAAAAGGAAGATGATATGAGTGTTATTGCGGCAAGACTTAAATAATATTATATAAGCTTGAGGAGCGTTTTTATGTGCGGAATTATCGGATATATCGGAAAAAGTGAAGCAACCGGAATCCTTATTCAGGGGCTTAAGGATTTAGAATACAGAGGATATGACAGCGGCGGTATTGCTGTTTTGGATAAAAATAAGCTCAGTGTAGCAAAGGCAAAGGGCGAAATCAGGAATCTTGAAAAAAAGCTTAATGGCTGTGTAATAAGGGGCAGCCTTGGTATCGGTCACACCCGCTGGGCAACCCACGGCAAGGCAAATGAAAGCAATGCGCATCCGCATTGCTCAAAGCATTTTGCTGTTGTCCATAATGGTATTATTGAAAATTACAAGGATATCAGAGAAAGCCTTGCAATGAACGGAATTACTTTTGAAAGTGAAACGGATACGGAGGTTATTCCAAAGCTGCTTGAACTGAATTACAACGGCGATGTATTAGATGCAATCAGAAAAACGGTTAAACTTTTGGAGGGCTCGTATGCGCTTGGAATTATCTGTACGGATAATCAGAATGAATTCTACTGTACCAAGAAAGGTTCTCCGCTTATTATTGGATTGGGAGAGGGCGAAAGCTTTATTGCCTCGGATGTGAATCCGCTTCTTCATTATACGAACAGGGCGGTTTATCTTGAGGATGGCGAAACTGCTAAAGTTTCTGCTGATGAAATTCAGGTTTACGGTAAAGATTTCAATGAAATCAATAAAGAAGTCAAAACAATTGCATTGAATAAAAATGCTGCCGATAAAGGCGAATTTAAGCATTTTATGATGAAAGAAATCCATGAAGAGCCGGCTGTTGTAAGAGAATCTCTTAATGCCGTCATCAATGACGGTGAGCCATTCTTTAAAGATATGCCGTTTACAGATGATGTGTTTAAGGCGCTTAACCGGATTTATATTGTTGGCTGCGGCTCAGCATATCATGTAGGACTTATCGCAAAATATAATTTTGAAAAGATTGCAAAAATTCCTGCCTTTGCTGAATACGCAGGCGAATTCAGATATGCAGATCCAGTTATTGATAAAAACTGCCTTGTCATTATTATCAGCCAAAGCGGCGAAACGGCAGACAGCCTTGCTGCGTTGAAGCAGGCGAAGGAAATGGGCGCAAAAACAATCAGCATTGTTAATGTTCCCGAAAGCACAATTGCAAATATGAGCGATTATAATATTTTAACGCTTGCCGGTGCGGAGGTTGCTGTTGCAACAACAAAGGCATTTTCCTGTCAGCTTGCAGTGCTGAATACGCTTTGCCTTTATGTTGCCGGAAGGAGGAATGCGTGTACTGAGGTTTTCAGTGAAATTGCTGTTAATATGAGTCAGCTTCTTCCGAAAAAAATGGAAAAGATTATCGCAAAATCCGATGAGCTCCATCAGCTTGCAAGGGGATTAAAGGATATTACCAGGTGCTTTTTTCTTGGCAGAAATGTGGATTTCGGTGTTTCTCTTGAGGGTGCGTTAAAGCTTAAGGAAATCAGCTATATTGATTGTGTCGGTTATCCGGCAAGTGAGCTTAAGCACGGAACGATAAGCCTTATTGAAAAGGATACGGTTTGCATTGGTTTAATCAGCAACCGCGATTTGCTTGCGAAAACAGTTTCAAATCTGATTGAGGTTGCGGCAAGAGGTGCAAGAGTTATCGTTTTTGCTCCGGAAAGTCTTAAAGCCGATTTGGAACAGTTTGAAACAGTGATTTCTTATCCGGATTCCATTCCGTTTTTAACTCCGTCAATAGAGGTTGTTCCGCTTCAGCTTCTTGCATATTATGTTGCCGATGAAAAGGGACTTCCCATTGATAAACCCAGGAATCTTGCAAAATCGGTTACGGTTGAATAAAAATAAAAGCCACGGCAGGATGCCCCTGCCGTGGCTTTTATCTTAATATTTTTTTAGCTGATCTTCGTCAAAGGTTTCAAGGAATTCGTCGTATGTGCCCTTGTGGTCAACGATTTTATTGCCTGAAATTTCAATAATTCTGTCTGCAACCGTCTGAATGAACTGATGATCATGTGATGTGAAAAGAACGGTTTCAGGATAACGAATCAGTCCGTTATTAAGTGCTGTAATAGACTCAAGATCAAGATGGTTTGTAGGTTCATCAAGAACAAGCACATTGGCGCCGCTGAGCATCATTTTGCAAAGCATGCAGCGAACACGCTCGCCTCCCGAAAGCACATTGGACATTTTAAGAGCGTCGTCGCCGCTGAAAAGCATTCGTCCGAGCCAGCTTCTTATATCTGTTTCAAGCGTCTGGGTTGTGTACTGGCGAAGCCAGTCTATAAGATTAAGATCTACACCGTCAAAATATTCGCTGTTGTCGCTCGGGAAATAGCTTTGTGTTGTTGTAACACCCCATTTGAATTCGCCTTCGTCAGGCTCCATTTCGCCCATAATGATTTTAAAAAGCGTTGTTTTTGCAACAACATCCGAGCCTACAAAGGCAACCTTTTCCCTTGGGTGAATAACGAACGAGATATCATCAAGCACCTTTCTGTCGCCTATTGTTTTGGTAAGATGGTCAACACGGAGAAGATCGTTTCCGCATTCCCTGTCCGGTTTGAAATCTACATATGGGAATCGTCTTGATGAAACGGGCATTTCAATCATTTCAAGGGCATCAAGCTGTTTCTTACGGCTTGTTGCCTGTTTTGATTTGGAAGCATTTGCACTGAATCGCTGAATGAATTCCTGCAATTCCTTGATTTTCTGCTCATTCTTTTTATTCTGATCTCTCTGCTGACGCTGACGCATCTGTGTGTATTCATACCAGAAATCATAGTTGCCGACATACATCTGAATTTTGCCGAAGTCAACATCGCAGATATGGGTGCAGACTTTATTCAGGAAATGTCTGTCATGAGAAACAACAATAACCGTATTTTCAAAGTCAAGAAGAAAGTTTTCAAGCCAGCGGATGGCTGATAAATCAAGATGGTTTGTAGGCTCGTCAAGAAGAAGTACATCCGGGTTTCCGAAAAGTGCTTTTGCAAGAAGTACCTTAACCTTCAAGTCAGACGGAAGCTCTGCCATTTTAAGATAATGATATTCATCTGTAACGCCGAGCTTATTGAGCATAAATTCTGCATCTGATTCAGCGTTCCAGCCGTCCAGATCGGCAAATTCGGCTTCAAGCTCGCCTGCACGGATACCGTCTTCCTCACTGAAATCAGGCTTTGCATAAAGTGCGTCCTTTTCCTCCATAATTTCAATAAGGCGCGGGTTGCCCATAAGAACCGTTCTTACAACCTCATATTCATCATATTTAAAGTGGTCCTGCTCCAAAACAGAAAGCCTTTCGCCGGGAGTCATAAAAACATCGCCTTTCTGAGGCTCTAAATCTCCGCTTAAAACCTTTAAAAAGGTTGATTTACCGGCACCGTTTGCACCGATAATACCATAACAGTTGCCGGGAGAGAATATAACATTAACTCTTTCAAACAAAGCTTTGCCGCCGAACTGAACGGTAACATTATTTGCCTGTATCATAATTTTTCCTCCATATAATATGCTTTTTAACTATTCAAAATAACGGGTATATTTTACTACACTTATATATTAAATACAAGTATAATTTAATTTATTATATTATTTAGTTGATTTTAAGACTTTTTGAATGTATAATATAAATACTTATGCCTATACAAAATTTGATAAATTACGCATAAAGGCAAATCAGCAGATTTAAGCCGTGTTCGGATGTAAGGAGAAGCTATGAAAATTAAAATATCGCCGTCAATGCTCGCTTCGGATTTTGCTAATCTTGAAGCGGAGCTGAACAAATGTAAAAATGCAGGGGCAGAGCTTATTCATCTTGATGTTATGGATGGGCATTTTGTGCCGAATATTACAATCGGTGCGCCTGTTATTAAAGCGCTTAAAAGTGTCTGCGATGTTCCGTTTGATGTTCATCTTATGATTTCCGAGCCGTTAAAGTATATTGAAGATTTCGTTGATGCAGGGGCAGATATTATTTCTTTTCATATTGAAAGCGAAAGCAATCCTGAAGAAACGATAGATAAAATTATTTCCTGCGGCTGCAAGGCTGCGATTGCTGTTAAACCGGGAACAAGCATTGATACGGTTTATCCGTTTATGGATAAGCTTTCTATGGTTCTTGTTATGACGGTTGAACCGGGCTTCGGCGGGCAGAGTTTTATGGCGGATATGATGCCGAAAATTGAAAAGCTGCGAAACCGTTATCCGGATGTTGATATTCAGGTAGACGGCGGAATTAATGCCGAAACCATAAAGGTTTGTGCAAAAGCAGGGGCTAATGTTTTTGTTGCCGGATCGGCAGTATTCAAAAGCGAAAATCCTGCTGAAACCATTTCTCTCTTAAAAAGGAATGCAAGAGGTATATGAAAAAAAGAAAGAGAAAGCGTTTTTATAAAAATGTTAAACGGAATCAAACATGGACTGAAGAAATTCAGGGCAGGGAAATTGATTTTGCGGATAAATATGCTGATGACGGAATTTATTCCGATAAATTCGATTATTTAAGACCAAAGAAAAAGCCGAAAAACAAAAGAAAAAAGCTTAGAAAGAAAATCAAAAAGATATTCAGAGTAATTGGCTGTATTTTAATCGGAATTGCAATTCTTTTTGCAGGCTATGCGGCAATGGATGTTTATATGATCCGTCACAGAATGCCGGAACTGGCTGATGCGGTTTCCGATAAGGACGATGGATTCAATAAAATCTCAATCCATATTGAAAGCTGTTATGTTGAGCCGGTTTCTCTTGATAATGCAGTTATGCTGTCGTCTGTTATATCGGAGGCACAAACTCATTCCTTCAGCAGTGTTGCCTTTGATATAAAGAGACCGGATGGCTCTGTTGCTTACAGGAGTGCGCTTGCAAATGTTGATGCCTACGGGGCGGTTGCCTTTCCGTCTGCTGCGTTTAAGGAGTCCGTAAGTGAACTGACCCGTTCGGATATGCTTCCCGTCGGAATTGTTTCCTGTTATCAGGATAATGTTGTTCCTGCAAAGAACAGTGAGCTGGCGGTTCTTGATGACAGCGGCAAGGTTTATACCGATGATAGCGGCAATACTTATCTGAATCCGAATTCGGATTTGGCTTACAGATATATTAAGGATATCATCGAAGAGGCGAATACACAGGGAGTGAAGGTTTTTATTCTGAATGAAACGAAGCTTCCAAGCGATATAAGCGAAAAGTATGAGGATGGATTTGATGTACTTTCCGCAAAGCTTTATAAGGATATCGGAAGTGATATTAAGCTTCTGGAAGCTGTAAATATTTCGCTCAGCGAAAAGGCAGCAGATGAAAGCAGCAATGAAATATCGGAAAAAATGAAAAATAATCTTAATGAAAATCAGGTGTATTACATTAAAACATCTGGCGATAAATATTTAATTAAAGAAAAATTGGAGGAAAGCGGAATAGTTAGCTTTATTCTTGCTGATAAATAATGATGAAAACGAAAAAAATATTTTCTTTAATATTTGCTTTGATCATGGTATTTTGCAGTTTGGCTGTTTCTTTTTCGGCATATGCTGAGGAAAACCAGCTTTTGCCGCTGTCCAATGTTCCGTATCTTGAAACTATTTCGTTTACGAATGCAGAGATAGACGGCGGCTTTCAGAAAAACAAAACCATGTATACCGTTACACTTGAGGATCCTGCGGTCAGCCCTACACTAAGCGGTTATCATGTTGCAGGCGATGCAAATGTTTTTGTTACCTACAGCTATGATGGCTTAAATCATCAGAATGCAATTATTGTTACCCTTTCGTTTGAGAACGGAAGCGTTATTTATACCTTTAATTACAGCAATGTTGTTGATTTTACCCTGTCTTCCAATGCGAATTTATCGGGGATTGCAAGTGAATACGGCGAGGTTCAGCCCGCTATTAATGATACGGATACCGAGTATAAGCTTTATATTCCGAATGATTTGACGCAGTTGGATGTAACGCCGATTACACAGGATATCAATGCGCACTGTGATCCTTTAAGCATTGAGATAAACAGCAGTCAGGAACCGACACTCAGTATAACGGTTCTTGCTTCAGACGGTACAACAAAGAAATATACCTTTACGGTTCGTCGGGTTGATAAAACGATGGATGAGGTAAAAGCTGAAAAAAATAATCCGGCGTTTGTTTCGTTTGTAGACGGCGAATTGTTTTATCAGAAACCGGTTTTTTCAATTATCTGCCTTTCTGTGGCAGCCGGTCTGATTGTGATTCTTATTGCCGCTAAAATTGCAAGAAGAATTACGGTTAATGTTTATGACAGTGAAGAAAAGCCTTTTTATAAAACGAATGCCTGATTGTTGATTCGTAAGCATAGCCGCAAACGAACTGTTACGGAATCCTTTCCCTGCAGGCGGGGATTCTGCTTTTATCAAGGCAGGCAAAAAGGTGTGTTGATTTGTATGAATCCCTTCGTCAGCCTGATGGCTGCCACTTTCCTTCAACAAGGATGGAACAGAGGATTCTTGATTTATATTGGAAAAGGATGTGAGTTTGTGGAATTTGATGAAATGATGGAGCGCATAAACGAGCTTCACAGCCAAAGGAATATCAGCGAGCTGAAAAAGTATATTAATGAGATTAATCCTGCCGATATTGCTCAGCTGCTTGAAAATGTTTTTGATGAGCGGGAGCGTGTATTTCTTTTCCGTCTTTTAACAAAGGAAAATGCTGCGGATACTTTCGTTGAATTTGACGGTGATACGCAGGAGAATTTAATCATTGCCTTTTCTGATACAGAGCTTAAGGAAGTGCTGGATGAAATATATATTGACGATGCTGCCGATATTATTGAGGAAATGCCGGCAACAATCGTTAAGCGAATTCTTAAGAATACAGATCCCGAAACAAGGGAAGCTATAAATACAATCCTGAAATATCCAGAGGATTCGGCAGGCTCAATTATGACCCCTGAATTCGTTGATCTCAAAAAGGATATGACCGTTGAGGATGCTTTTAAAAGAATCAGACGAACGGGTCTGGATAAAGAAACGATTTATACCTGCTATGTAACAGATGCTTCAAGGCATCTTATCGGTGTAACAACAGTAAAGGAATTGCTTTTAAGCGATTCTGATGATGTTATTGAGGAATTTATGGAAACGAATGTTATTTCCATAAATACGCTTGATGACCGGGAAACGGCTACACGAACGCTTTCAAAATATGATTTCCTTGCTCTTCCCGTTGTTGATATGGAAAACAGACTTGTCGGTATCATTACGGTTGATGATGCAATTGATGTTATTCAGGAGGAAAACACTGAGGATATCCAGAAGATGGCGGCTATTACGCCAACGGATACCCCTTATCTGAAAACAAGCGTTATAGATTTATGGAAAAAAAGAATTCCGTGGCTTATGTTGCTTATGATTTCTGCAACGCTTACAAGCCAGATTTTAACAACCTTTGAAAACAAGCTTCTTCAGGCCTCTGTTTTAACAGCATTTATACCTATGCTTATGGGAACAGGCGGTAATTCGGGCGGACAGTCCAGTGCAATGATTATTCGTGCCATTTCGCTTGATGAGGTTGGCTTTAAAGATATTTTCAAGGTAATGTGGAAGGAATTCCGTACAGGTGTAATCAGCGGTTTTTCCTTGGCTGTTGTGTGCTTTGTTAAGCTTATATTATTTGACCGTATCGTTCTTGGAAATGATGCATTGAGCTTTACGGTTTGTATTGTTATCAGCCTCACTATTCTTGTTGAAACGATTTGTGCTAAAATAATAGGAAGCACGCTGCCTATTATTGCAAAAAAAATGGGTCTTGATCCGGCAGTGCTTGCAAATCCGTTTATTACAACGATTTCGGATGTTGTTTCGCTGCTTGTCTATATCGGCTTTGCTGTTTTAATTCTGCATTTATAAAGCGGTTTTGTGCTGTTTTTATTCGTCAGAATTCAGCAGAAATTTTTAGTATTTGACAAGAATTTATTATCTTGCTATACTTATACTATATAAAAAAACGAAATTTGTTGTTGGAGGCATAATTATGACTCAGAAAAATAAAGTGCAGCTTAAGATTTGCGGTGCGAATTATACAATCGTAAGCGAGGATGAGCCGGAATATGTAGAGAGCCTCGGTGAGCTTCTTGATGCTGAAATGAAGGCTGTTACAAGTGCTAACCCAAGCCTTTCTTTAATTCAGTGTGCTGTTCTCGTTGCTCTTGACCAGGCAGACAGCTGTAAAAAAGCAACTGCTGCTGCTGATAATCTTCGTGCGCAGATTAAGGATTATATTGAGGATGCCGCAAGGTCCAAGATAGAGGTTGATGTTGAAAGACGAGAGATAGATCGCTTGAACAGAGAGCTTGAAAATCTCAGAAAAAAGCTGAACGCATAATATGAAATTTGAAATATTAGCTCCTGCCGGTTCGCAGGAGTCTCTCGTTGCCGGTGTAAGATGTGGTGCTGATGCAGTTTACCTTGGTGGTAAGGTGCTTAATGCTCGTCGTAATGCCGGCAATTTTAATGATGCGGAGCTTGAAAGGGCTGTTGCTTACTGCCATCAGAGAGGCGTTAAGGTTTATCTTACTATGAATACTCTCTGCAGGGACAGTGAGATGGAAGAAGCATATGCGCTGGTAAAAAAATCGCTTTCTTATGGTGTTGATGCGTTTATTGTTCAGGATCTCGGTGTTATCCAAATGATAAAATCCTGCTTCCCGGATGCAAAGCTTCATGGCTCAACACAGATGAGTATTGTTACGCCAGAGGGTGTTCATGCACTTAAGGAAATGGGAATATCAAGAGCGGTTCTTCCAAGAGAGTTAACTGCAGAGGAAATTGCAGAGATAAGAGAAAAAACGGATTTAGAGCTGGAAATGTTTATACACGGTGCACTTTGTATGAGCGTTTCCGGGCAGTGCTATTTATCCTCAATGCTTGGTCAGAGAAGCGGCAACAGAGGGCTTTGTGCGCAGCCTTGCCGTTTGTCCTTTTCTGCCGATAACAGTAAAAGCTTTGATCTTAGCCTGAAGGATTTAAGTCTTATAAGACAGCTTTCAAAAATAAAGCAGCTTGGTGTTATAAGTCTTAAAATAGAGGGCAGAATGAAGCGCCCCGAATATATTGCAGCGGCTGTAACAGCTGTAAAAAAAGCGATAGATAATGAATATTCGATTAAAGATGAAATCTTGCTCAAGAGTGTTTTCAGCCGAAGCGGCTTTACGCAGGGCTATTTCAATAATGAGATGAGCAGGGAAATGTTCGGCATAAGGCAGAAGGAAGATGTTGTTGCGGCAAATGATGTTTTAAAAGAGCTTTCTCATCTTTATGATAATGAAAATCCGCTTGTTCCGATTGATTTAAAGCTGGAATGCTTAAGAGATAATCCGGTTAAATTAACAGCGTCTGCTCTTGGAAAAACGGTGGCGGTTACCGGCGATATTCCTGAAGCTGCCGTAAATAAGCCAATGAGCAGAGAAGGTCTGGAAGAAAGGCTTTCAAAGCTTGGCGGAACTCAGTTTTATGCAGAAAATGTTGAAATAATTCTTGATGACGGGCTTATTTTGCCTGTGTCCAAGATAAATGCTTTAAGAAGAGAAGCGGTACAGAAGCTTTCCGAAACGGAAAGGAAAAGGGTTAAAGCGTTCCCGATAGAAAAAGTAAATCCCAAATCAGCGGAGGGAAAGCCGTATTTTACGGCAAGATTTGCTGATGCGGAGCAGATACCGGACAGGCATCCTTTTGAACGGATTTTTATTCCTGTTTGGTCTGATATAGAGGATTTTATTGATAACAGAGCAGGTGTTGAGCTGCCGAGAGGACTTTTCGGCAAGGAGGAGCAGCTTGAAACAAGGCTTCTTCAGCTCAAAAGGGCAGGCGTAAAAAACGCACTTTGCGGAAATCTCGGTGCATATAAGCTGGCTGAAAAACTTGGCTTTAATGTGTTTGGAGATTTCGGACTGAATGTTTTTAACAGCAGTGCGGCAGGTCAGATTCATTCGCCAATTCTTTCCTTTGAATTAACTATAGATGAGGCGAATCAAATTAATTCGGAGGATACAGGCATTATTGCTTACGGCAGATTGCCGCTTATGCTGACCAGAAACTGCCCTGTTAAATATAATATCGGCTGTGAAAAATGCCGAAAAAACGGTTTTTTGACAGACAGAAAGGGAATTGTTTTTCCTGTTGTCTGCTCGCCGTATCCCTGTGTTGAAATATTAAACAGTGTGCCTCTATATATGGCAGACAGAATGAGGGAAATTAAAACCGATTTTATCCATTTTTACTTTACGGATGAGAGTAAAGAGGATGTTGAAAAAATCACTGTTTTCTATAAGAACGGGAGCAGGGCTGATTTTGATTATACAAGGGGACTTTATTACAGAGGAGTGTTGTAAATGCTTATTTTAGCTTCCAAATCACCACGAAGAAAAGAGCTTTTGAGCTTAATCACAAAAGATTTTATGGCCGTATCAAGAGATGTAGATGAAACTATACCGGAGGATATGAGCCCTGAGAATGCGGTTCTTTATCTTTCAAGAATCAAGGCAGAGCCATTTATGAACGATAATGATGTTATTATCGGAGCAGATACAATGGTGGTTTTGAACGGAAAGATTCTCGGCAAGCCTGCCGATGAAGAGGAAGCCTTTTCCATACTTAAGGAGCTTAGCGGCAAGGAGCATTCTGTTTATACAGGTGTTACTCTTATCAGTCCTCAGGGTAAAAAGTCCTTTTTTAAGGAAACAAAGGTGAAATTTTATGAGCTTTCGGACGGAGAGATAAGCACATATATTAAAACAGGAGAATGTCTTGATAAGGCTGGTGCTTATGGTATTCAGGGCTATGGTTCACTTTTTGTTGAAAGAATTGAGGGCGATTATTTTAATGTGGTTGGTTTACCTGTTTCAGCATTATATAGAGAGCTTCAAAATCCTTTTTTTAGTGATTTTAACAAAATTTAATAGTAATTTGTTGTACACTTCGCCAAATTTTGTTACATTTATAACTTGCATTTTTCAGAAGAAAATGATAGAATAAGAATGTTAAAATGTCTATGTTAAGGGTATTCCACCCTTTTTTATCAAATTGGAAGGAGGCAGGTTATGGCAGCAGATTTACATTGTCATACAAAATTAAGTGACGGTTCGGTCGGCATAGAAGATTTAATCGTTATTGCTCAGAAAAGCGGTATAGATACTATTGCCATAACAGATCACGATTGCCTTGCAGGTACAGTAAGAGGTCAGGTTATAGGCAAACGCTATGGTGTAACGGTTATACCGGGTGTCGAAATTTCGGCATTTGATTTTGAAGCAGGAAAAAAGGTGCATCTTCTTAGCTATCTTGCGGATGCTCCCAACAGGCTTGAGGCGGTATGCAAGCGCGTATCGGTAGCAAGAAAAAGAGCAGGTCAGATTATGATGCTTAAGGTTGCAAGCCGTTTTCCTATTACATCAGATTTCATAATCAATCATGCGTCAGGCTCAACCAATCTTTACAAGCAGCATATTATGCATGCGCTTATGGATGCAGGTTATACAGACAAAATCTTCGGTGATTTGTATTATGCTCTTTTTGATGCTTCTAACGAAACGAATATTCTTGCCCCAACTAAATATCCAAGTGTAGAAGAGGTTATCAATGAAATTCATGGTGCAGGCGGTATAGCTGTTCTTGCGCATCCGGCTTTATTTGATAATTTTAACGAAATTGAAAAATATACTTCTATGGGCCTTGATGGGGTTGAGGTATGGCATCCGTCAGCTGATGAGGAAACTGTAAACAGGCTTACGGAGATTTGCAAAAAGCAAAAGCTTCTGTTAACAGGCGGTTCGGATTTTCATGGAATTTACGGGCAGAAAACCGTAACTCTCGGTGCGTGCTCAACTCCGCAGGAACATCTGGATAAGCTTATGGGCTATAAAGCCAAAAAGAAAAGGGCCGAACGAAAGGCTGAAAAAGAAGCCGCTCTTAAGATGGCTGAATAATTGAATAAATAAAATCCCGAAAGGTGTAAAAGCCTGTTCGGGATTTTTTATTGTAAGGCAGAGTGTGTATGCACTTTGCCTTTTTATTTTTTGATATTATTGTTGATTGTGTAAAAAGTCTGTTGCATTTTTCAGAAAATGCAACTATATATATGAAGAGATTTTCTTTTGTTAAATCTTTAATAAGAACAAAATGAAAGAGGGGTTTCCGATGTATTATTAATTTAGCATCAAATACATAAATATTTATTGCAAAGCATACACAAATCAATTATTATAAAAGAAAGGATAAAAATTTATGAAAAAATCTAAAAGATTAGCAGCATTAATCGCTGCAGTATTAATGACCGTTACAATGTTTTCAAGCGCAGTTCCTGCTTATGCAGCAGGAAAATCTGACACAAAAACAATAAGCTGCGGCGGTCAGGGAGCAATCTGCTCTTTGTCTTCAAAAGATAAGAACAATGCACAGGCATTAACTACATCAGTGAAGAATTTTGATTACATATATGCGTATGTCATCGGCTGTGAGGTGGACAGCAGAGGCGAAGTTGTTCGTTATGTAGGCAAACCCTCAGAAAAAACAAATGCTACATCGGCAGGAAATTTGGCAGTAATAAAAACATTAAGTTTGTCAAACCGTTTTGAGAATCTGTCCTCCGCGCATATTGTAAAAAAAGGCACAGCAGAAAAAGGTGCAACCGGGGAGCTTCATTGGTATTAATTGCTGCCGGTGCTTCGGCACCGGCAATTGATAAAATCTGTTTGTGAAAGAGGGCTTTTCATTATGACCAAAAGGAAAAAAGCGGTAATTATAGGCATCGGTATATTTGGATTTATCATGATTGGGCTTATTTCTGCGTATTTTATATACGGCAGCACATTGCTGAACGGATACAGTGAGGAAACTATTATCAAAGAGCTTTCCGAAGATACGGATAATCCTATAGAAATTCTTGCAATGCAGAAGTATGAGGATCATCTCGGTATTTTATATAAGGACCCGATGGCTGAGGACCCTCTTAACGGAACAAATGCGGAGGATTATGCTTTTTTTGCACACTACATAAAGCACAGGCTGTACAAGAACCGATATTATTATAAAGGCGGTTCTCCCGGTGGGAATGTTACTTGTCCGCTGATAAGTGCATTGGCTGAAGATGCATTGCAGGTTCCGTGCTTTGTATATGATATCGGACGGGATGAAAGCAGATGCATTGTTTATGAAGCGGATGCAATGGGGAATACCGTAAGGAAGATGGATGAGTTTGAAGTTCCTGCAAATGAACCGTATATTATTTTAAAGGAATATGAATTGCTGAATATTTTTCACCATCTGGAAGCCTGTGGCGCTTCGCAGGATACTCCCCGTGAATACAACGAAAACTATCTGGAAACGGATAAGGAATGGTTCAATATGTTAAGGAATGATACGGAAGCAAAACCCGATAAAGAACTGGAAGAATTGTATGAGAAAGCCTTCGGATAAAACGGAAATAGACAGGGAACATATAAATCATAAAATGCCTGCTGATGATTTTTCATCAGCAGGCATGAACGAACACGAAAAATCTTCAATCAAATTCAGACCAATATTTAAATGGAGTGTTTATGAAAAAGAGATATATTATCATAACAACAGTGCTTCTGATAACATTTCTGTTATTTACGGGCTGCACATCAAATCAAATTAACGCAAATGTAAACCAGAATGCCGAAGAATATGTTGCAAATGAGGATTATCAGAATTATCTGGATTCCTATTCTTCCTTTGTAAAAACGGATAACGGATATTATTTTATGAACGGCTTAACGCTGAATTTTTATGATACGGAAAAAAATGAAGCCTATCCCGTGTGCAACAAAACAAATTGCGAACACAGCGGTTCAGACTGCCCTGCTTATTTTTCACCGTTACAGTATATTCCGATGACGGGTATGCATTATTATGATAACGCTTTATATGTTTTGGGATTTGAAAAAGAGGGGAAAATCAGGCGGAAGAATTATCTATACCGGATATCTCTTGAAACCCTTAAGCATAAAAAGGCAACATATATGTTTGACAGCAGCGAACAGCTTTCCATAATGTATGCAATGCACAGAGGATATGTGTATTTTGTTCATGGAGAATCCCCGATGAAAGAAAGTACAGTAACACTTTACAGAGCAAAATTAGGGGACACATCGGACACTGCGCCCGAAGCGATTTATACATTCAGCGGAATCGGTGCAACTATATTCGGCTTAAGTGCATACGGCAACAATCTGTTTTTTATGGCGGCAGATTATGAGGATGAAAAGGGAAACGGCTATAAAACAACACTGCATTATATGGATATACATACGCTGGAAACAAACCAGATTCCGGAAAGAGAATTTTCACATATAGCGGATGAGGGAAAAGTATATTACGAAAAAGATGAAAAAACAGTTGAATGTTATGATTTAAAAACAAAGGAAACAACATTTTTTTGTAATATAAACGGACCTTGCTATATTTCTGCTGACAGCAACTATATTTATTTTGATAACAGGCAGAAAATGCACATAGAAGAGAACTTTAATGACAGAAAAATATATGTTTATGATAAAAAGGGCAGTTTTGTTACAGAAATTGTGCCAAAGAACCCGACGGATGCCTGTTATTTCGGCGGGGATGATGTAATGATTTTTAAGGAAATTACGGTTACAGGTGAGGTTGTGGAATCAGAAGGTGCAAAGGGTTATTATGTGCTTGATAAATCACAGATTACCTCGCCCGATAAGCAATTTATTGATATGGAATAAATAAAATCCCGAAAGGTGTAAAAGCCTGTTCGGGATTTTTTATTGTAAGGCAGAGTGTGTATGCACTTTGCCTTTGCCTTTTGCAATTTGTATATA
>CAJTZJ010000015.1:0-47370 GCA_910583925.1 uncultured Eubacterium sp.
AGGCGGCCCTTATAGGGCCTGTGCAAACCACCAGTTCAACTGGTGGTTATGATTGTAAGGCAGAGTGTGTATGCACTTTGCCTTTGCCTTTTGCAATTTGTATATATTTGTGAACAGTTTTAAAAAAAATTATGTTACATTTTCATAAAAAAAACGACTATATATGTAAGAGGATATATTCTTCTGATAAAGTTTTATTAAAATAAAAAATGAAAGAGGTGTTTCCAATGGTTTAATTAATCCGACTTCTGATACATAAATATTTATTGCAAAGCATACACAAATCAATTATTATAAAAGAAAGGATAAAAATTTATGAAAAAATCAAAAAGAATAGCAGCTTTAATTGCTGCAGTGTTAATGGCTGTTACAGTATTTACCAGTGCGATGTATGTATCTGCAGCAACCGTTATACCTAAATATGTTGGAGATTATTCATCAAGTGGATATACAATTTCCATGTATCGTTCAACATCTAATGTTCTTGTTTATGCAAAAACGGAATCTAAGGTAAAAGCAACAAGAATTGCAACGACAATTCTGACAACAGTTGTTGATAAAAAGGGAGAACAGGTTGCACCTGTAAATGTAGATAAGGGTGTGGATAATGCTACATCATCGGGAGTTGCATCTGTATCCAGTACGGCAAAGGGCGGATACAAATTTACTAAGGTGAATATTTACCATGCTGCTTTATTTAACAATACAATTGTATCGCCTAACCCGGCAGTTTATACATATCCATTTTCATAAATTTAATTAGAAGCAGGTCAGGGCTTTTGGCCTTGACCTGTAATGGGAGTAATTATATGAAAAAGAAATTAGCGTTGAGTTTTACATTAATAATCGTTTTAATTGTATGTGTTTTTACGATTTGCTTTTATAGAAGTACATTAATTAATATTAAAAGTGATAAGTCAATTAATTCGCATCTAGCAGCTAATGAAGATAACCCGATTACAGTTCTTGCAATGAAAGAATATAATGATTATGTTGGAATTCTATATACCGATTCATTTAATAAAGATAATAGTGGATATAGTTTTAGATATTTAAAAAAATGCAGTTTTGGTAAAAATCTGTATTATAATGAAGGCGGAAATCTCAATTCTAGTATTAATGGATTAAATTATTTTGAAATATATAATGATGAATATGACTTGTGTACATTATTTATTTTTGGTTTGGAAAGCGATTATAATAAATGCAGTGTTTTTAGTATAGATACAGACCCAATAATGAAATTAGAGGAAATTAATATTGATGATTCACCATTTATAATTGCAAAAAACTATGATATTACAAGTGAAAGCAACTGTATAACTGTATTTGATGGTTCGTTATCAACCGAGGATGTAGAACAAATGGCGGCTGGATTTGCATCAGATGACTGATATAAATAAATTAAAATTATTAAAGAAAAGCAAGGGAGTGCGTATGAGCAAGAAATATAATATTATAACAGCTATAATAACAGTTGTTATTATATTATTTACAGGCTGTTCATCAAATCAAATTAATGTAAATATAAATCAAAATTCTGAAGAATATATTGCGAATGAAGATTTTCAAAATTATATTGATTCATTTTCTTCATTTATTAAGGTTGATGGCGGATACTATTTTATAACGGATTTAAAGCTGTACTTTTATGATACAGAAAAAAAAGAGTCATATCTCGTGTGCAGTAAAACAAATTGTAAGCATCAGAACTCAGATTGCTTAGCATATTTATCTCCATTTCAGTTTTATCATGGTATGAGTGTTAGGTACTACGATAATAATATTTATATTTTAGGGTATGAACAAGAGAAAACAGTAAAACATAATTATATTTTTCAGTTTTCACTTAATAACTTCAAAAGAAAGAAAGCCGCATATTTGTTTGATAGCAGTGGACAGATATCAACATTATTTATTGTTCACAGAGGATATGTATATTATGTTAATTGTACATATGAAATGAAAGAAAATACTGTTTCAATTTTTAGAGTTAAGCTTGGTGAAATAGAAAAAAATGCTCCTCAAAAAATATTTGAGTTTAGTGGTATAGGTACAAATATATTTGGATTAAGTGCTTATGGAAATAAACTGTTTTTTATGACATCTTCTTATGAGGACGAAGCAGGAAATGGTTACAATTCCATTTTAAATTATATGGATATACATACATTGGAAACAAATCAGATTCCCGAAAGAAAATATTCTCATACTGCTGACAGCGGAAAGGTTTATTACGGAAAAGATGAAAAAACAGTTGAATGTTATGATTTAAAAACAAAGGAAACAACATTTTTTTGTAATATAAATGGCCCTTGCTATATTTCTGCTGACAGCAAGTATATTTATTTTGATAACAAACAAAAGATGTATATTGATGAAAACTTCAAGGACAGAAAAATATATGTTTATGACAAAAGCGGAAATTATATAACGGAAATTGTACCGAAAAATCCGGAGGATGATTGCTATTTCGGCGGAGATGATGTAATGATTTTTAAGGAGATTACGGTTACAGGTGAGGTTGTGGAATCAGAAGGCGCAAAGGGATACTATGTACTTGATAAATCACAGATTACCTCGCCCGATAAGCAATTTATTGATATGGAATAATTCTTTATGGAGCTATGCAGAATATTTAAAAACAAAAAATTTATTGCAGCAGTAATTTCATTATTACTGCTTAATTGTGTTGCTTTTTACATAACTCAGCAAAAAAATATTGAAGATTTTGGAATAAGGATTGATACCTATGCTGAAGTGTTTGATGATAATTCCTATATTTTTTCAAAGTCTGATTCTGATGATTTAATCATTGAAAAACGCAACGAATTTCAGATTCTGAAAAGCTTTGCAGATATAGAAAAGCTTAAGGTTGAAAATGCCGAGGAATACGAGTATTTTGCTGAGGAGGAAGCATTGCTAATTCAGGAAAATCCTGTATTGTATAAGGAATATAAAGACAGAGTATATTCCTATGAGGAGCTTTCTGCATTAACGGAATTTTATTCTCATTTTTCATATCAGCTTGAATATCAGAATGGTTATAAAGATTATATTGATTCAATACTTGAAAACGGCAGGGAATTATCATCGAAAAAGCTTTTTTCCGATAAAAATTCTTTTTCCTATAAATCTATTCAAAAGTCAACAGAAGATTTTTCTAAGAACAGAGATTTGGATTTAACCTTAGTTAATGATTTACCTGTTCGATCCGTTTTAAATTATCAAACCGGCGATTTTATTCTTATTTTACTGTGTGTTTTTCTTGCGGTAAGTTTTCTGGCGGAAAGAAATGTTAATTTTCTGATTCATACCTGCAAGAACGGACGAAGTATATTGAGGTTGAAGCAGATTCCCATTTTGATTTTGTTTTCTGCCTTGTGCTCTGCTTTACTTTATATATCTGAATTGTTTATTTCATTCAAAATCTATAATGCACCGCTTAATTTATATGCTGCAATACAATCATCAGATATATTTTCGGATTGTATTCTGCACATAAATTTTTTACAGTTGTTTGCAATACATATTGTTTTCAAGGCAATTTTTGCTGTTATGATTGCTGTTGTTATCTGGTTTTTTATTTCATTAAGCAGCAATATCATTCTGGCTAGCGGTATTGCAGGAATAACAGCGGCAGCAGAGTTGCTGCTTTATAAAAATATTTCTGTTCAAAGCAATTTATCCTTTTTTAAAATATTCAACATATTTACGCTTTTTGATTACAAGAGCATAACGGATTATAGCTTAATTTCTCTTTTTTCTGTTCCTGTCAGAGCAGATACAATTGTTTGGATGATTGTATTGCTGATCACTTTTATTGCTTCGGGATTGGTTATTATCAGTGAAAAACACAATTATCCTATAAAGACACCTAAAAAGGTTTTTCGCATTATATATGTTTTGTTTAACAGATTGTCTGTATTATATACTAAGATACAAAGCGTTTTCTATGCGGGCAGATTTGAAACCTATAAAATAATGCACACGGGAAAAGGATTACTTGTTGCAGTTGCTTTTATTGCGGTAATTGTATTCAGCTTCAATACAAATACGCTTGTTTTTTCATCAACAGAGCTGTTTTTGAAGGATTATTATGAGGAATACGGCGGTGAGCTTGATGATGCGGTTTATAACAGTATTGATAAAATGAAGCTTGAACTTAAGGCGGTTGAAGCGGAATTTAATCTTAAAAGCGAAGCATATGCCGACGGGGAAATTTCTATTGAAGAATACGAACTTGCAAAAGCAAAAAATGATGCGTATGATACGCAGAGAAAAGCCGTTGATAAGCTGACAGAGCAGATTAGCAGAATCGAACAGCTTTCCGATAAGGGAATAAAACCGGTGCTTATAAATGAAACAGGCTATAATAATCTGTTTTTTAAACAAAGCAATCAAACGGAAATTTTGCTTTTAATCTGTGCGGTGGTTATGATCCTGTCTTCGGTATTTTCTATCGAAAAGGCATCAAATATGCTGACACTCAACCATTGCTCAAAAAACGGCAGAAAGCAGTTGTATTTAAAAAAGATACTTACAGTTATTCCAAAAACCTTTGTATTGACTTTACTATCGTATTTATCTTTTTTTATTCAGAATAATTATCTTTATGAGCTTGGCAATCTGAATGCGGATATTCAAAATCTGCAATGTTTGCAGGATATCGGCTTAAATATAAGAATTTTTGAATATATTATCTTGAATTTTGTTTTTGAATTTATATTTGTAACGGTTATCGGTCTGATAATCGCTGCACTATCGGCATTTATGTCACAGCTTGCAGCAATCATTATATCGGCGTGTATATTTGTACTGCCAAGTGCGCTTTATATGATAAATATTTATTCGGTAAAGGCAATATCGGTATCCTTTTTGTTTAATTTTAATTCGCTGATTTTGGATAAAGGCATCAGCCTGAATAGCTTTATTCTGCATTTTGTTTTAATCCTGATTTGTATTGGATTGCTTTGCTTATGTCAAAGAAGATGGTGTTTAACGAGGGGTAGGTAGTATATGAAAATAGAAATAAAAAATCTGACAAAAGCATATGGCAGCAATATGGCTGTGCATGATTTGACGCTTACTTTAAGCGAGGGGATATACGGAATACTAGGCCCGAACGGATCTGGAAAAACCACACTGATAAATCTTATTACCGATAATGTAAAACGAACCTCGGGTGAAATATTGACAGATAATAAGGATATATTATCAATGGGCGCGAAATATCGTGATTTAATAGGATATATGCCGCAGCAGCAGGCTCTTTATAATGATTTCAGCGCTTATATGTATCTGAAATATATGTGTTCGGTTAAAGGAATAAAGCATAATAATGCGTTGATTGACGATATGCTGAAAAAGGTTAACCTGTATGATGTGAGAAATTCAAAGACCGGTACATTTTCCGGCGGAATGAAACAGCGTTTGCTGTTTGCGCAGGCACTGCTTAATGATCCTAAAATATTGATTCTTGATGAGCCTACTGCAGGGCTTGACCCTAAGGAAAGAATCAATTTCCGCAATCTGCTGGCAGAATTATCGAAGGATAAAATTATTCTTTTGGCAACCCATATTGTGTCTGATATTGAGTGCATTGCTGATGAGGTAATTTTGCTGAAAAAAGGCAATTTGGTAAAAAAGGATACGCCCGAAAATCTTATGAAAAGCGTATCCGATAAGGTGTTTGAAATCAGGGGAGCCAAGGAAGAACTCTTATTGCTTCAACATAAAGTAGGGCTCGGCAATATCATTCACGATCAAAATGGCATTTCATTAAGAATTGTAACGGATACTCCCAAGGAAAATTATATTTCTGTCAAGAATAATATTTCTCTTGAGGATGTTTATTTGTATTATTTTGAATATTTAAAATAGAGCATTGTGTATTTTGCATTCTGCTTTTGTATGGAAACCGCTGTGCATTCAATGTGCAGCGGTTTCTCTTGACATCGGGAATTTAATGTATAATAATGTAAATAGAATTGTATAAGGAAAGGAAAATTTGTTATGCACGGAAGGTTTGCAAAAACACCGCCGCTTGGTTGGAACAGCTGGGACTGCTTCGGCGCAGCCGTTAATGAAAAACAGCTTCGAGAAAATGCCGATTATATGGCAAAATATTTGAAGCCGTTTGGCTGGGAATATATTGTTTGTGATATTCAATGGTATGAGCCGAAGGCAAAAAGCAATGATTATAATAATTTCACAGAGCTTAATACAGATGAATATGGCAGATTAATGCCTGCAGAAAATCGTTTTCCGAGTGCCGGAAACGGAAAGGGATTTAAGGAAATTGCCGATTACTGTCACAGCCTTGGTCTTAAATTCGGTATACATATTATGAGAGGTGTTCCGCGCTGTGCGGTTCATGCAAATCTGCCTATAAAAAACAGTGCCTTTACCTGCAGAGAGATTGCGCATCATTTTTCGGTCTGCTCATGGAATACAGATATGTATGGCTGTAAAAATACTTCTGCTGCACAGGAATATTATAATTCCATATTTGAGTTATATGCCGCATGGGGTGTGGATTTTATCAAATGCGATGATATCTGCGTAACGGAATTCAGGCAGTGGGATAATCCTTATTCGGCGGATTATGAAATTGAAATGATAAGAAAAGCAATTGATAACTGCGGCAGAGATATGGTGCTTTCACTTTCTCCCGGTCCTGCTCATATTGACAATGCAGATCATCTTTCAAAAAACGCAAATATGTGGCGTATGACAGGCGATTTCTGGGATCAGTGGGATAAGCTTCATGATATGTTTTCCCGCTGTTATACCTGGCAGAATTATGTTGGCAGCGGCAGATGGCCCGATTGCGATATGCTCCCTTTGGGCAGGCTTTCAAAAAATGCACCGTGCCATGGCAATGCAGACAGATATACAAATTTTACAAAGCCGGAACAGATTACAATGATGACCTTGTGGGGAATTTTCAGAAGTCCGCTTATGTTCGGCGGAAATATGCCCGAAAATGATGAATGGACTCTTTCACTTTTAACAAATGAAGAATATATGAAAATGCACCGCTTATCCTATGGTGCGCATCAGTTATTAAGAAAAGAGAAAAACGGAAAGGGTACAATAATATGGGTAAGCAACGGCAAAAAATGCAAATATATTGCCGTATTCAATACAGAGAACAAGGAAAGAAATATTTCTGTTGATTTAAAGGAAGTTCTTATGCCGGATACATATTATAATGCCTATAATATTTGGAAAAAGGAAAGTATGGGTAAGGTTAAAAATACATTGAAAGCAGCTGTTGCTCCGCATGGTGCAGGGCTTTATAAAATTACAGTTTTTTAGGATAATCATTATGTGGAAGTTTAAAGAGGATAACACATCTGCTGTTATCACTGCCGTAAAGCATATTCAAAGCAATCGTAAAAAAGGCGGTACTGTATTACCGGAAACGGCAATATTGTTTTATATGCACAGCGGTGTTGATTATTTAAAAAAGCATTATAGAAGTCAGCTGATTACCGATAGCTTTCCAAGCTTTCTGCATTCCCGTGCGATTTACAAATTGAAAAAATATGATATTTGTTTTTTACACGGCGGCTGGGGTGCACCCATGGCTGTTGATACACTTGAAACGCTTAATGCTTTGGGTGTTAAGAATGTGGTGTCGGTTGGAATGTTCGGGGCTTTCTCGGAAAAGATAAGCAGCGGAGCGATTCTTGTTCCGAATAAGGCTTTCAGTGAAGAGGGAACCTCTCTTCACTACTATGAAAAAAGAGAAGATTTTTATCCGAACGATGAATTACACGGCAAAGCTTTGAAGCATATAGAAAATTCGGTGTCTTTTCCCATCGTTTCAACAGATGCGGTATATCGTCAAACCTTTTATAAGGAAAATCTATGGCGTGATAAGGGCGCAGTCGGTGTTGATATGGAAACGGCTGCCCTTTTCAGTGTTGGTGAATATTTAGGAATGAATATGGTTAGTGTTCTTATTGCTTCAGATAAGCATCCGGTTAAAGAAACGGATATGGACTGGAAATGGACAATGACAAAAGAAATGCGGTATGATTTCTTTGAAAAGTGTATTCGTTTTGCAAAGAGGATTTAGCTATAAAAATATTATAGATCAATAAAAGCGGGTAAGTGTTCGTCATACAATTATATTATTAAAAATTCAGGAGATTTATTATGGAAAGGCGATTGATTGAAACAGTAAAAACAAGTACGGAAATCATGTTTCATAATTTTTATATAAGTCTTGTTACATGTGATATGGATTATATGTTATGTGGTATGCCAATTTGGAAGCATTGCTACCATACATTACATTCCTGTGACCAATGGTTTATCAATCCAACAAAATATGAAGAACCGCCTTTTTATGAAGAGAGGCTGAACAGTTTGAATTATATGGGTGAAAAAGTTTTGTCAAGAGAAGAATTGATTGCATACTTTGAAACGGTTCAGAATAAAATCCTTGCTTATCTTGATGGACTTAATGATGAGGATTTATATCAAAAGCCTGATGGCTACAAGCATAATCGGCTTGAATGTATAATAGGGCAGATGCGGCATTTTTATTGCCATTTAGGAAATATAAATGCAACAACTATTATTGAAACAAATAAATGGCCGAGAGTTGTCGGAATGAGCGGATTGGAACAGGGGCTTGACAAGAACAATCTGTATGAGGACTAAAGAATGAAAAGAGACTTGGGAGTTGCACGATGCGGACTTGCCTGCTGTTTGTGTTCTGAAAATGACAAATGCAGTGGATGCAATTCAAATGACTGTCCTGATAAAGATTGGTGCGAAAACAGAAGGTGTTCACTTTCAAAAGATTTAGAGCACTGTTATAATTGCAATGAAAATTGCAGAAAAGGCTTGCTGAATAAAATTAAGCCGTACGCTTTTACCTTGTTTGTTAAAAGATATGGGGAAGAGCGTTTGCTCAATTGTCTTGAAGAAAATGAGAAGAATGGTATTGTTTATCATCGTAACGGAATAGTGGGCGATTATGATGGTTTTGATGATATTGAAGAATTGATTGCCTTTATTATAAACGGAAAATAAATTTTTGAATAAAAGAAATGCAAAAAAAATGCGGACGAGCATTGCCCGTCCCTGCAAAGTATTTAAAGCATACAAGTAAAAATTTCAATACTGTAAAAAACGAGCAAGTGTTACCACCTGCTCGTTTTCATTATTTATTATTTTTTTGTGGATAATATGCCGGATCTTTTTTAATTTTGGATTTAATTATGGAAAACATTATGATTGCAAGAATGATGCAGGCAAGGTCTGCTGTTGACTGAGCATAAACAATTCCGTTAAAGCCAACATATTTACTCATTACAATAAGGAACGGCAGGAAGATAAGTCCCTGTCTGCCAAGGGAAAGTATTAGGCTCGGAATGGATTTCCCCATACCCTGAAAAGCAAAGTTATAAGTGAATAAAATTCCGATAAACGGACCTGCAATATTTAATCCGCGAAGAATTTTAACGCCGTAATCCGTTACAAGCGCATCTCCCTCGCCGTTGAAGAGATTAATAATCTGCGGGGTGAAAATAAAGTAAATGATCGTTAAAACCGTTCCGATTATAAATGTGCAGAGCATGGTAAACCGCATTGTTTTTCGCAGTCTTTCCATATTCCTTGAACCGTAGGAATACCCGATAAGCGGCTGAATTCCCATTCCTGTTCCCATCTGAACGAAAACGATAAGCATATTTACCTTCATGGCAATGCCAAGAGCGGCAACGGCTTCTCCGCCGAAATCCTTCATAAAATTATTTAAAATAATGTTTGAAAGACTCATTAAAATATTGTTTATTGCAGCGGGAATTCCGATAGGAATAACATTTTTGGCAATTCCTTCTTTAACAGAAAAACGGGCAGGATTGCAGGATAAAATAGAATTCCCTTTTATTAAATAAGCAGCATAATAAACTACGGAAGCAATATTTCCTATTACGGTTGCAATTGCAGCACCGCCGACTCCCATATCAAGAGTTAAAATCATAATAGGATCAAGAATAATGTTGGTTACAGTACCTATCATCATACCTATCATAGATTCTTTTGCAGCGCCCTCACCTCTTACAAGGTTGCTTGCAGTTATGGAAGTAACAATCATAGGACCGCCGACTGCGATATATTTAAGATAATCATAGCCGTAATTATAAATAGCTTCGTTTGTTGCGCCGAGTGCATTAATAAGCGGATGGATAAAAATTAAAATCAGGGCAAGAAGAATTGCGCCTGAGAGTATTGAAGAGTAAATGGAAAAGGCACTTATTTTTTTTGCCTTTTCCTTTTTGCCTTCGCCCATTGAGCGGGAAATATAAGCTGAGCCGCCAACGCCGAATATGTTTCCGAATGCAACGAAGAAAAGAAAAACAGGCATAGTTATGGAAACTGCCGCCGTTGCATCAGTGTCTTTCATAAGGGAAACAAAATAAGTGTCTGCCATATTGTAGATAACATTTACTATACTTGACAAAACAGACGGAATGGCTAAAGCCGCAACTGCTTTTGGTATCGGATATGAAGAAAATATATTTTCTCTTTTTTCCTTAGATGCCATTTAAAATTCCTCCTTATTTTTGTTTAAATTTGGGCAGCAATAGATATTTATTTGCTGTCTTTTAGCAATAAAAAGCAAGTAAAACCATGGTTCGGATTTCCCTTTATTGCCGAATCATAAAAGCTCTGAAAGCCGGGCGAATTCCTCCATAGTAAAGTTTTCTGCCCTGGATTTTTCGTTTTTGCCGATTGTATTCAATGCCTTGCTGATTTCAGCCTTTGGAATACCAAGTCCGTTTGAAAGGCAGTTTATAGCTGTTTTTCTTCTTTGAGAAAATGCAGCCTTGACAATTTTAAAGAAATGCTGTTCATTCGCAATCTTTACTGCAGGCTTTTTTCTTGTTTTCAGTCTGATAACTGCGCTGTCTACCTTGGGGGCGGGGCAGAAGCTGGTTTTCTTAACTTCAAAAAGCATTTCTGCTTCTGCGTAATAATTTACTGCAACGGTAACGGCTCCGGATTCTCTTGAGCCGATTTCGGCAGTAAGCCGTTCGGCTGCCTCCTTCTGGACCATAACAATTATTTCGTCTATAGGAAGGCTCTGTTCAAGCAGGCACATTATAACGGGGGAGGTTATATAATAGGGCAGGTTTGCACAAACCTTAACCGAATCCATATTGCCAAGCTTTTCTTTTATGATTTCTTGTAAATTGAGTTTCAGAACATCTCCCTCAACGATCTCAAGGTTGTCAAATTCGCTGAGTGTTTCCTTTAAAACGGGGAAAAGTCTTTTATCAAGCTCGATGGATATAACCTTTCCGCATACTTTGCAAAGCTCCTTTGTAAGAACACCGATACCGGGACCTATTTCAAGCACACCTGTTTTTTCATCAGCACAAAGCGCATCTGCCATGGCAGGGCAAACCTCGGGGTCTATAATAAAATTCTGACCGAGCGCCTTTGAAAAGGTAAAGCCATGTGAGGTTAATATTCTGTTTACTGTATTGTAATCATATAAATTCATACTGTATACCTCAATTCAATCGCATATTCTAACACAATCAGTATTGTTTTGCAAATATAGTTTTGAAAAATTGTGAATTTTTATTATTTGTGCTTGACAAACGATATTTTCGTGTGTAGAATGTTTGTTAGTCAACTAATGTTAGTTGCATAACATTTTGTAAAAAGGAGGGTTTGGCGTGCATAAGGAGTGTGAAAAGCATTTTCCGCTATTTCCTACAGTTAACTATATTTCAAAAATCGGAAAAGACAATTTCCGCAGTGTTTTATCGGAAAACGGTGTGTTTCAGGGACAGGATGAGATTTTATTTTTAATTATGCATAAGGAAGGTCTGAAGCCGTCTGAAATAGCAAAATATCTTCATACAAGCCTTGCAAGTATTTCCGTATCTCTTAAAAGGCTTGAGAAGCAGGGCTTTATAGAAAAGCGTAATGATGAAAATGATATGAGAATCAGTCATATATATATAAACGAAAAGGGCAGAACTGCACTTAAAAATATTCACGAAAAACTATTTGATAATCATAAAAAGATGCTTTCGGGCTTCAGTGAAGAAGAGGCTAAGCAGCTAAGAACTTATTTGGATCGTATTATTTTTAATGCAACGGGAGAATCTGATTATTCGTATAAGCGCCCCCACGATTTTAAAGGAGATGAAGAATGTGAAAAATAAAAAAGAAAAGAAGAAAAGCAAAACAAGGCTTATGAAATTTTTAAAGGGTTTGTGGATTGCTTCCGTTATCGGCTCACTTGGCATGGTTCTTGAAGCTGCCTGCCAGCTTTATCTGCCGAAATTAATGGGTAAAATTATTGATAACGGTGTTACGCCTGTAATTAATGAAACGATGAGCGCCGCAGACGGCAGAGCATATGTTCTTAAGGAAGCGGTTATCATGATTCTTGTTTCCCTTATTGCAATAGTCGGCGGTATTACCTGTATGAAGCTTTCGTCAGAGGTAAGCCAGAAATTTGCGGCAAGAATAAGAAATGCAATGTTCAAAAAAATTTCGTCATTTTCTTTTAAGAATATTGATGAATTTTCAACCGCCTCTCTTACAACAAGGCTTACAAACGATGTTACAATGATTCAGAATATGACGATGATGATTCTTCGTATGCTGATTCGTATGCCGTCTATGCTTATCGTTGCATCGTTTTTTGCTGTTTCTATCAATCCGAGGCTTGCTTCGATGCTTTTGTTTGCACTTCCTTTAATTATAATTGCAGTTGGCATCGTTATGAAATTCGGATTTCCGATGTTTAAAAAGATGCAGAAAAAGATAGATGCTTTAAACAGTGTTGTTCAGGAAAATCTTATCGGAATAAGAGTTGTTAAGGCATTTGTTCGTGAGGATCACGAAAAGAAAAAATTTAAAAAGGCAAATGACAATTTATCGGCAATGGGTGAAAAAGCAGCAGGAATGATTATTCTTGCTATGCCGCTTATGATGCTTATTTTCAACCTTACAATGGTTATGGTTATCTATAAGGGCGGTGTGTCAATTAATGCCGGGGATATGACAACGGGCGATTTGTTAAGCTTTATTTCATATGTTATGGAAATTTTGATGAGCCTTATGATGATTGCTATGCTGCTTGTTATGGTTGCAAGGGGAAAGGCCTGTGCCGATCGTATTAAAGAGGTTCTTGATGCGGATATAGATATAGTAAACAATGAGAAAACGCTTACCGCAGAAAAGCACGGAAGAGTACAGTTTGAAAATGTGAATTTCAGATATTCAACGCAGACGGACGGAGATGATATTCTGAATGGTATCAGCTTTACTGCAGAGCCCGGGCAGATTATCGGAATAGTCGGCGGAACGGGCTGCGGCAAATCAAGTCTGGTTTCCCTTATTCCGAGGCTTTATGATGTAACAGGCGGCAGGGTTCTTATTGATGATGTGGATGTCCGTAATTATGATATTGAAGAATTGAGAGAGCTTATCGGTGTTGTTCTTCAAAATAATGTTTTGTTTACGGGTACAATCAAGGAGAATATCCGATGGGGCAAAAAGGATGCAACCGATGAGGAGATTATTGCGGCCTGCAAGGCGGCTCAGGCACACGATTTTATTATGCGCCAGCCGGATGGCTATGACACAGTGCTTGCACAGGGCGGTTTGAATCTTTCGGGCGGACAGAAGCAGCGCCTTTGTATTGCCCGTGCCATGATTAAGAAACCGAAAATTCTTATTCTTGATGATTCTACCTCAGCTGTAGATACTGCAACGGAGGCTAAAATCCGCAATGCTTTCTATAACGAGCTTAAAGATACAACAGTATTTATTATAGCGCAGAGAATTTCATCGGTTAAGGAAGCAGATGAAATCCTTGTTATGGATGACGGCGAGATTAAAGGTGTCGGCAATCATAATGAGCTGATGGAAACAAATGAAATTTATCAGGAAATTTATAATACACAACAGAAAGGAGTGATTGAATAATGCCGGGACCGCACGGAGCACCTGACGGCGGCTATGCAAAGCCGAAAAACGCAAAAAAAACGGTTAATAAAATGCTTGAATATATCGGAAAAAGCAAGTATCTGCTTTTTTTAGTTTCATTTACGGTTATTGCTTCAACAGCCTGTTCAGTTCTTGCATCTGCAAGGCTTCAGCCGATTATTGACAAAGCAATTTATCCTCATTTTAATCAATCGGAGCTTATAAAGCAGCTTATAATACTTGCTGTGTTTTATATTACTGCTTCTGTATTAAGCTTTGCTCAAAGTAAGATTATGGTTAATATTGCTTATAAAACATCAAACACAATCAGAAAAGATTTATTCAATCATCTTCAGTCACTTCCGCTGAGATATTTTGACAGTAAAACCCACGGCGAGATTATGAGCCGTTTTACCAATGATGTTGATAATATGCAGATGATGCTGGAGCAGTCTATTGTTCAGCTTGTTTCATCGGTGTTTACAATGATTGGTATTGTGGTAATGATGATTTATTTCAACTGGCGTTTGTTCCTTATAATGATTGTTTTTCTTGTTCTTATGATTTTCGTTGCTTCAACAATCGGAAAGAAAACAAGAAAGTATTTCCAGCTTCAGCAGAAAAATCTTGGCGAGATGAATGGTTTTATTGAGGAAACCGTTGAAGGAATGAAGGTTGTTAAGGTTTTCAATCACGAGGAGGAGGCAAACGAGGAATTTTACGAGCTTAATGAGAATTTCAGAAAAAGTGCAACAAAGGCAAATTTCTATTCGGGAATAATGGGTCCCTGTTCGGCCGGAATCAACAATACCGCGTATGCTGTTATAACGATTATCGGTGCGCTTCTTGTTATTGCAAATCCTGTTGCCTTTACAATCGGTAAGTTAACCTCATTTTTAACTTATACAAGGCAGTTCTCTCAGCCAATCAATCAGATTACAAATCAGATGAACACGATTTTCTCTGCTCTTGCAGGTGCAGAACGCGTTTTTGAGGTTATGGAAATGGAGCCGGAATCTGATGAGGGTACAGTTACTCTTAAAGAAGAATTTACAGATGGCGAAAGAAAATGGTATTGGAATGATAATGGTGCATTAACTCCTGTTGAAGGAAATGTTATTTTTGATAATGTAACCTTCGGTTATGTTCCTGAGAAAACAGTTCTTAAAAATGTGAGCCTTTATGCAAAGCCGGGTCAGAAGATTGCGTTTGTCGGCTCAACAGGTGCAGGAAAAACAACAATTACAAATCTTATAAACCGCTTTTATGATATTCAGGACGGCGTTATTACCTACGATGGAATTGACATTAAGCGTATTAAAAAGGATGATTTAAGAAAATCGCTTTCTATCGTGCTTCAAGATACGCATTTGTTTACAGGAACGGTTATGGATAATATTCGCTATGGCAGACTTGAAGCAACTGATGAAGAATGTATTGCTGCGGCAAAACTTGCTTCAGCGCATAGCTTTATCCGCAGATTGCCGAATGGATATAATACTGTTATTTCAGGTGATGGTGATAATCTTTCACAGGGTCAGAGGCAGCTTCTTGCTATTGCGAGAGCGGCGGTTGCGAAGCCTGCGGTGCTGATTCTGGATGAGGCAACCTCTTCTGTTGATACAAGAACAGAGCTTCATATTGAGCATGGTATGGATAGGCTTATGATTGGCAGAACGGTTTTTGTTATTGCCCACAGACTTTCAACTGTAAGAAATTCAGATGCAATTATGGTGCTTGAGCATGGAGAAATCCTTGAAAGAGGCAATCACGAGGTACTTCTTGAGCTTAAGGGAAGATATTATGAGCTATGTACAGGTAAGGCAAAGCTTGCATAAAAAATAAAAGAAAACATCCTCTCTCGTCTGAGTGAGGATGTTTTTTGATGTGTTGGGAACTACGAAATATTCCGATTATATAAATATTTGCAGGGGATAACATTCCCGATATCCCGCTTTAATCCGTTTTTTCATTATTAACAAGCAGGCAGCAAACAAGATATCTGCTGCTTTTATCCCCTGTTATACAGGTTGAAAGTACCATTATTTTACTGCTTTCATTGATTTCTTCGGTAATGGCTTTGCGAACATTCTTATTATCGCTTTCGGGATTTAAAAGCATCTGCTGAAATTCCAGAAGAGTATCCCGATCAGAAAAGTCATTTGTATTCATAATATGCCGGTCATCATATTGAAAAGCAGAAATAATTTTATAGGTAAGCTTTCTTGACGGGGTATAGATATAAACAAATTCGTGCCTGTCAAAAAAGTCTTTATCTTCAAATCTATGCAGTGTTGTAAACATACTGTCGCCGTAATTATTATGACCGTAAACAAGCGTTACGGGATCTGAAAAATCCCTTTTATTGCAGGTTTCGGTATAAATTGCTCCGCTTTTAAGATAAGATTTATCAACAGCGCTGTGGGTTAAATAAAAGCCTTCATCCTCGGCGCTGTGCTGGACAATCGGATAATCTACCTTTGTATCATCTATTTTTATCCATGCGTAAATTTCGTTGTTTCCTTTAATTAATGCATCAAAATCAATAGGATTATATGCTAAAGGTTCATATTTTTGAGTCGGTTTAGTGGGAATGTTGTTATATTCCCCGTCTGCTGCATGCTGGTTATAAAAAAATACGGCAAGATAAACAGCAGCCAAAGTAAAAACAACTGCTGCAAGTACAAATATTATTTTTTTTGCTGTTTTATTATTTTTCATTGTTAAATCTTTAATTTCGGCATTGTAATTACTTTTTCTTTCTGTTTCTGATAATAATCATAAATATCATTCCGATTACACCGCCGCATGCGTTCATCATCATATCTGTCATTGTGTCAACAAGTCCGATATAGCCGTATTCACCGCGGTATTTTGATAAATCAAACATTGCGGTTTCCGCACCCTCTTTTGCAAGCTGAAGGTTTGTTCCGTGCAGCGTGTCCATAAGAAATTCGTAAAATTCCCAGCCGACTGCAATGGAAAGCGCAAACATAAGCGCAAATATTGCAGCAAGCGTTGCGGCGCACTGCCCTTTTTTTCGCTGGATTATGCAGGCGAAGTCATATCCGAAGGCAGCACAGACAAAGCCGGACAGCACATGCATAAAATTATCAAACCAGGAGAGATTGTCAAATAATCCGAAATAAGAGCCGATGACTATACCTATAAATATAATTACATTCAGCAGTGTCTGGGAAAGAGGGGGAACCTCCTCAATAAAAGAGCCGTTTCCGAAAATCTGAAACATATCCCACAAATGCGTAAAAATAAAACAGAAAACGGATTCAAAGCCCATAACAAGATCGCCGCAGATAAAGGAATATGCGGCGCATATCAGCATTGCAAGGCGCACGATAAGCCAAAAAATCAGCTGAGCCTTTGGTATTTTATGAATCGGGTCTTTTTTTATTTTATAAGCCATAAGTTAAACTTCTTTCCGTAAATATAGTTTATATAATAGCATAAGCACATAAAAAGTCAAATATAAACATGTTCATTATTTGGTAAAATATAAAGAAATAATTAAAAAAACCCGGGCGCTGTTGAATTTGCTGCCGGCTTGAATTAAAATGGTAAACAGTAACAATTAAGAAACGGGGTATCCATATGATTGAATACACATCAAAGTACAATGTAAGAACTACAATGTATCAGCAGTTTGAGCATTCGGCGAACGAAAGAGGAGATAATCCTTGCCTTTATTATTACAATAATACTTTAAGCTGGAACGAAACAGCGGATATGGTTGATAAGTGCGCTGCTGCGCTTGTTGCAAACGGCGTAAAAAAAGGTGACAGAGTTGTTATCTGTCTTCCTAATATGCCTCAGTGTGTTGCTGCGATTTATGCTGTAAACAAAATCGGCGCTATTGCTTCAATGCTTCATCCGCTTTCAGTAAAAAGTGAGGCTGATTATACAATAAATCTTGTTGATGCGAAATTTGCTTTCTGCTTTGATGTTTCTGAAAAAGCCTTTACTCAGAATCCCGATTTAACTCTTATAAAATGCAGAACTGCCCAGTATTTCCCTAAATCTCCTTATGGCTTTATTGCAAATATGCTTTATAAGAAGAAAATCAAGGGTAAAACCGCTTCTGCCGAAAATGTGAAAAAGCTTATTGATTGGGCAGATTTTCTTAATGAGGGTGAAGCGTATATAAAGGCGAACGGCGTTGTTGAAACTGCAGCAGATTCTCTTGCAACAGCAGCTATTATGATGACCGGCGGTACAACAGGCAATCCAAAGGGCGTTATGCTTACCTCTGAAGCAATAAATAATCTTTCCTATCAGCTTGTTGATGTTGTAGAGCAGGTTATGAATATGAAGGTGAATCAGGAAACGGACGGAATGCTTTCCGCACTTCCGGTTTTCCACGGCTTTGGATTTGCTCTTTGTATGCATGTTTCAATGTGTGTTGGTATGGCTCAGGCGCTGTTCCCGACATTTGATGCAAAAATGTGTTCCGATTCAATTAAAAAATATCATCTTAATTATATTTTCGGTGTACCGGATTTCTTTGAAAAGGTTTATAAGGCAGGCTATCTTAAGGGTATTGATATGAGCTCAATGAAGCTTATCGGCTCCGGCGGCGATGTTGTTCCTTATTCACTTACCGAAAAAATGGATAGACTTCTTAAGGAAAACGGTGCAAAGGTTCATTTTGTTACAGGCTATGGTTTAACAGAATGTGTTACTGTATGCACATTTACCGATCCGCGCCGTGAAGCTCCGCAGGGCTGTATCGGTGTTCCCTGCTACAATATTGAAACAATGACCGTTGAGCCGGGCACAACTGAAAAGTGCGAGGGCGAGGACGGCGAGCTTTGCGTTTATTCTCCTACGCTTATGCAGGGCTATTGGAATGATCCGGAGGAAACGGCTAAAATGCTTGTTGAGCATGAGGATGGCAGAGTTTGGCTTCATACGGGGGATATGTGTTTCATTGATGAACGCGGAGATATTTATTACCGTCAGCGTCTGAAGAGAGTTTATAAAATAAGCGGCTATCTTGTATATCCTTCATTTATTGAAGAAACTTATCGTGCTATGGCTGAGATTTATGACTGCTGTGTTATCGGCAAGGAAGACGGCGGTAAAACGATGCTTAAGCTTTTTGTTGTTAAAAACAAGAAATTTAACAACGATGATGAAGCAGTACTTATTGAAAAGATTAAAATGTTCGGTGAGCAGAACCTTTCAAAATGGTCTGTTCCAAGAGAAATTGTTTTCATTGATGCACTTCCGAGAACAAAGGTTGGCAAGGTTGATTTCAAGGTGCTTAACTAATTGAATATTTTTGCAGGGCAGATTTTTATCTGCCCTGTTTTTTATGCTTTTTTATGGCTATAAAACGAATAAATAAATTTATTTTCTCTGAAATCGGCTCGTTTATGCAGAAACGGGCTATATTTTTTTGCTGTTTTGGGTATTTATGGAGGGTGAATTGCTCTTCAATATAATCGTGAGGTAAAAATATGGGACGAAGAAAGAAAACAACTGAGGAAGAGGTTTGCAAAGGTTTAAAGCGCCTTGCTTTCGGAGAAATAAAGGATGCAATCTATCTTCTTTTTGCAGATGAAAATGAAATAACGGAAAAGCTGCCAAGCCTTGATCTGTTTAACATAAGCGAAATTAAGCGTCCGAAGGGCGGCGGAATGGAAATTAAATTTTTTGACAGAATTAAGGCACTTGAAAAATTAAGGGATATTAAAAGTGATTCTCCTTCTCAGCCGCTCAGCTTTTATAAAGCTTTAGAGGAGGGCGCAAAAAGTGCATTCACGGGATATGATCAGAATGAATAAATTTGTATCTTTTTCAAAAAAACAGCTGAAAGTGCTTACCTGGTGGTGTGATACCAGCCCGTATAAAGAGAAAAACGGTGTTATTTGTGATGGAGCTGTGCGCTCCGGCAAAACACTTTGTATGAGTATTTCCTTTATCAGCTGGGCGTTTTACAATTTTTGCGATACCTCTTTTGCCATTTGCGGGAAAACAATTTCATCACTGAGGCGCAATGTTATAACTCCGTTAATTCCCAATCTTTTATCCCTGGGCTTCAAATGCGATTATAAAATCAGCCGGAATTTACTTGAAATTGAAAAGGGAAATAACAAAAACCGCTTTTATATTTTTGGCGGAAGAGATGAATCCTCTGCTTCGCTTATACAGGGAATGACGCTTGGCGGCGTGCTTCTGGATGAGGTTGCGCTTATGCCGCGTTCCTTTGTTGAGCAGGCATTGGCGAGGTGTTCCCTAGAACATTCAAAATTTTGGTTTAACTGCAACCCGGAGCATCCCTTTCATTGGTTTTATACCGAGTGGATAAAGAAAAGCGATGCAAAAAATATGCTGTATATTCATTTTAAAATGGAGGATAATCCGTCCTTGTCCTCGTCTGTTATAAACAGATATAAAAGTCTTTACAGCGGTGCCTTTTATGAACGCTTTATAGACGGAAGATGGGTTGCAGCTGATGGGCTTGTTTATCCTATGTTTGATAACAGGTGCCATATCAGAAAAAGCGGAGGTAAATTCTTTTTATACTATTTATCCTGTGATTACGGAACGGTTAATCCGTTTTCACTTGGGCTTTGGGGCAAGGCGGAGGATGGCTGGTACCGCCTTGATGAATATTACCACAGCAGCAGAGATAGGGGAATTCAGCTTACGGACGAGGAGTATTACGAAAAGCTTTTATCGCTTGTTAACGGGCGGAAAATAGAAGCAATTATAATCGATCCGTCGGCAGCAAGCTTTATTGAAACAGTTAAGCGCCATGGAGTGTTCAGGGTTATCAAAGCAGACAATGATGTTTTAAAGGGTATTAATTATGTTTGCAATGCACTGAAAAATGGGGAAATCTTTTTTTATCCGAACTGTGCTGATACAATCCGGGAATTCTCTGTTTATCGCTGGGATAACGGTATAAAAAGAGATGCGCCGAAAAAGGAAAATGATCATGCGATGGATGATATACGCTATTTTGTTGCAACCGTTTTAAACGGAAAAAAAGAAAACAGTTTGTTCTCTGTTGCAGTGGAAAGGAAGTGAAGGTTTGGGCTTGTTTCAAAGAAATAAAAAAGTCGGGGAAAAGGAAGCCGGTGTTTCTGCTGTTCAGACAAGCAGTTATTCCAATCATCCGTTTTGGCAGATAAACAGCCGGGTACCAATGAATTTAAACAATCGGGTTTATTCCCATCTTCGTGAAAGTGTACCCGTTATAGATGTTGCAATTTGCAAGATAGTAAGACTTTGTGAGGGGTTTCATTATGAAACAGGAAGCAAAGGGCTTGATGATGAAATCAACTCATTTTTCAGCCGTATAAATGTTGGCGGAAATCAAACGGGGATTGATTCATTTATTTCAACATATCTTGCGGATTTGCTTACTTATGGCTCAGCAGTGGGTGAAATGATTGCGGATGAAAATGGTTTTTATGCACTTTATAACGGCGAACTGGATGCGCTTGAGGTTAAAAGAGGAGCCAATAATCTTGATATTGAATTTTACAACAACAATGAAAAGCTTTCCAATCAGGATTTGATTTTGTTTTCAGCGTTAAATCCTGAGCCGGGAAAAATCCTCGGTACAAGCCTTTTGCGCGGATTGCCGTTTGTTTCCGATGTTTTGCTTACAATTTATAACACAATCGGAGAAAACTGGAGCCATGCCGGGAATCTGAGATATGCAGTTACATATAAGCCGGGCGACAGCATTGATTCAGGCAATGCAAAGGAGCGTGCTGAGCAGATGGCGGAAGCATGGCGTGATGCTATGAGCAGCAAGGATACGATTAAGGATTTTGTTGCCGTCGGTGATGTTTCGGTAAAGGTTATCGGAGCAGACAGCGGTGTGCTTAACAGTGAGGTCCCTGTTAAGCAGCTTATGGAGCAGATTATTGCCAAAACAGGTCTGCCTCCGTATATGCTTGGTCTTAGCTGGTCTACAACAGAACGAATGAGTTCACAGCAGGCGGATGTTTTAACAACCGAGCTTGAGGCATACAGAAGAATTCTTAATCCTGTTTTGCTCAGAATCGGCAAAAAGTATCTTGAAATAAACGGCATAGGCTCATCTGTTGAAATTGTGTGGGACAGCATTACAATGCAGGACGAAACAGAAATGGCAAGGGCTCGCCTATATGATGCTCAGACAGAAAAGATTTTAAGGGAGGTTTACGCTTGACAGACGGATATATAGAAAAGGGTTATACTCCTGTTCAGGATGATTTTGACAAGATCAGGCAGTTTACAAGAAAAGCTTTTTCAGAGGAGGAACTTTATATTTTCTCTGTTACGCTTTGCAGCAATGATGTGGACAGGGATTATGAAAAATTCTCTGTTTCCGCTCTTAATGAGCTTGCAGAACTATTTGTCGGCAAAACAGGGATTAAGGATCATTCAATGAAAACATCAGATCAGACTGCTCGTATTTTTGAAACTTGGATTGAAAAATGTGATGGCAGAAAAACGGCAGACGGCGAGGATTATTATGCACTTCGTGCCAAGGCATATATGGTAAGAAATGATGAAAACAAATCCTTTATAACAGAAATTGAAGCAGGAATAAAAAAAGAGGTTTCTGTTTCCTGTGCTATGAATGCTTCGGTTTGCTCAATCTGCGGCAAAAGCAGGAAAAGCGGAGAATGCAATCATATAAACGGCAGAACATACGGCAATCAAATCTGCTTCAGTATTTTAAGTGATGCTGCAGATGCATATGAATGGAGCTTTGTTGCCGTGCCTGCGCAGCGGGATGCAGGAGTTACAAAATCATTTAATCTGAAAAACGGAGATTTTGATATGAACGATATTAAAAAAAGCCTTATTACCGATGAAAACGAGATTATTCTTTCAAAAAGCAAAGCAAGAGAGATCTGTGCCTATATTGAAGAGAAAGAGGAGCTTGCCTCTCTTGGTGAGGAATATAAGAAAAGTCTTGTTAAAGAGCTTGTTTCTCTTTGTGCAAAATCCATTCCTGAAATGGATTTGGGCATTTTCGGCGGTGTGGCAGCAGTTATGACAATCAAGGAGCTGTTAAGCTTTAAAAATGCTTTTGAAAAGCAGCAGGCAACGGAAAATATGCCGCAGCCTCAGCTAAGAACAGCACAAAAGAAATCAAATAATAATTTAAATGAATTCAGAATTTAAGGAGATTTACAAATGGCATTTGATAATATTAAACTTGAAAAAGGACTTTATTCAACATCAAAGGGATTTACGGCTTCGCTTGAAGAGCTTGATCCGTCTGAAAACTATATAGGAACGGACTATGAGGGGCTTGATGCTTATCAGCGCCAGCTCAAAAGATTTGATATCAAGGTTTCGGGAGCCGGCTCTGATACAATTTCAAAGTTTTTTAAAACAACGGATTCAGCGGCACTTTTTCCTGAATATATTTCCCGTGCTGTTCAGCAGGGACTTGAAGAGGAGGATATTCTTCCCAAAATTATCGCCGCAACAACGAATATTGATGCACTTGATTATAGAGCAATTGAAAGTATTCCGTCTGAGGAGGACAAGGAGCTTCAGCTTGTAGGCGAGGGTGAATTAATCCCCGAAACAAATGTTAAAACCAAGGATAAGCTTACAAAGTTAAAAAAGAGAGGCAGAATGCTGGTAGCATCCTATGAGGCAATCAAGTTCCAGAAGCTTGATTTATTTACTGTAACGCTCAAGCAGATTGGAGCGTATATTGCAAGAACGCAGTTTAATGATGCTATGGAGGTGCTTGAGGGTTCCGGTATTGAGAACATTTCCGGAGTGGGCGCGGCAGTCAGTTATGCGGATCTTGTTAAGCTTTGGGATGCGCTTTCTCCATATAATACAACTACGCTTATAGCAGCTCCTTCAGCACTTGCGGATATGCTTTCCATTACGGAGTTTAAGGATTCGTATGCAGGTCAGAATTTTCACGGAACAGGCAAGATGATTACACCGTTTGGTGCTGAGGTATTGAAAATGAGCGGTGCCGCAGAAAAGAAGATTATTGCACTTGATAAGAATGCTGCTCTTGAAAAAGTGCAGGCAGGCGGCATTTTAACCGAATATGACAAGCTAATTGACCGTCAGCTTGAACGCTGTGCGATTACTGCAATCACAGGCTTTTCAACTATATTCGGTGATGCTGCAAAAATGCTTGCATACTAAAATTTAACGGCAGAAAGGGAAGTGAAGCTATGATTGATACAGAGCTTGTAAAGAAAGCGGTTGCACTGATGGGCGGCTTTGATGAAAAAGAGATTGAAACATACAGCCAATTTATTCTGGCGGCTTCTTTAAGTGTTTCAGAATTGCTCGGCAGGCATGCAGATGAAAAGGATGCAAGAGTGATTCAGCTTGCTGCGGTAAAGGCATATAATTCAATTTGCTGTATTGCCGAAAAAGCGGAAGGGATAACCTCTTTTACGGCAGGCGAAGTAACGGTTAAGCAGGATACGGATTTTAAAGGTCTTGCAGCCGAGGCTCTTGCTTCTGCAGTGAATGACTGCAAGCCGCTTTTCAAATCTGTTTCCGGACTTGATGAAAAAAATGGTTTTGCTTTTTTAGGTGTTTAAATGAATAACAACGCATATAAAGTAAAAAACGGGCTGAAGCAGGTTGGCGAAAGGGTTTTTCTTAAGGACGAAGGATGGGTTTCTGTTCCGTTTTATGCAGTTCTTTCTCCGAGATGGCGAAGCAATAAATCAAATTTTGAGCCGAAGGAAACGGCAATCGGCAGGGTCAGTGCCGATTATTATACATATATAGGTCCGTTTGACCATAATGTTCTTTCTCTTTCAGACAAGGCATATCTTGTTTCAGACGGTGTAAAGTATATTTTTAAAAAAAGAGATGCAGTTAAAATGGGTGATAAGGTGCTTTTTTACAGAGGTGTTTTAAGAAAGGTGTGTGAAGAAAATGATTGAGGCTGAAAGCATTTTAAATGAGTTTTTAAGCCGCATTCTTGATGACAGGTATTTTGCGGATATTCAGATAACAAGGGCTTATCCCAATGCGATTAAGCCTACGGTTCTTAATAATCCGGCTGTCGCTGTCGGAATCAAAAGTATTGAGCTTGATGATAATTCAGTTAATGAGAATGTAAAGGCAGGTACATTCAGTGTTTTTGCGGATGTTTTTCTTCCGTTTGAGTCAGATTTAACAGTTCCCGAAGCTATAGTTTTCAGAATATGCAGAGATGTTTCCGATTTTAATATTGTTTCAATCAATATTTCTGAAATGAAAGCAAACAGCCTTGCACAGTGTTATATTATGAGGGCTGTTTTTACCTTTAACAATGAACTTACCTTTGGAGGAAAAAATAATGAATGATGGTAAGGAATATGAAGAAATGAAAGAAATTTCCGAATACATTCGTCTTGATTCAAAGCGGTATGATAATTTGCTCTCGGGGGAGGATTCATAATGGTTAAAATGAAATTCAAGGATTTTGAATTTCCGAATAATCCTCTTTTTATTAAAACAGAGCTTGCACAGCGAATTAAGGAAAACCCGGTTTTAAGCGGTAAAAGCAATGTTTACCATCTTTCCGAGAGGGCGGCGGTTATCACGGCGGACGGCTGTTTCTGGAATGATGACGGAGCGGATGCTTCGTTCAAACTTAAAATGCTGATCAAAAGCCGAAAGCCCGGCTGGCTCTTTCTTCCGGACGGCAGCTGCTATAATGCTTATTTATCTTCCGTTGATATCAAGGAGGATGCAAAGAAAAACTGTATTTCCTACAGTATTTCTTTTGTTGAAAAATGCCCGGTCAAGAACAGCGAATATGATTTCGGCTTTACATATGCAGAGGAAAACGAAAATATGTATGATATTGCGTTTCGCTGTGATAAAAGTATAGAAAAGCTTATGGAGATAAACAGCTTTCCTAATCCGTTTTCCGTAAAAAAAGGCGATAAGGTGGTGCTTCAGTGACTTTTCAGTTATTTGATATGGACGGAAATGTTTTTGAGCCTGAGAAAATGATTTCCTATGAGCTTGTCAGTGAAGCGGAAGCACCTTGTGATGGGCTTCGATTAAGCTTTTCCTGCGGTGAAAATATTGGCGAAATCAGTGTTGTAAAGGCTTACAAAAATAACAAGCTTTCTTTTAACGGCTTTTGCGATAAGCAAAAAATTACTTTTTCTGCATCGGGGAAAATCTGTTTTATTTATGCACGAAGCAGCGCATCTCTTCTTGTTGATAATGAAGCTGTTCCGTGTCAGTATAAAAATCCTTCTGCAAGACAGCTTTGGTTTTCAAATGCAAAGGATTTCGGATTTAAAATGAATCTTCCCGAATTATATTCGGAAAACAGCTATCTTGTTCCAAAGGGTACAAGCTGTTACGGCGCAATAAACAATTATGTTTCTGCTGTTTCGGGAACCCCTGTTTATGCAACACCTGAAAATGTTCTGAAAACATATGAGAAAAACAGCATTGTTAAAAGACTTGATGATTATAATATTCTGTCGCTTTCTTATGTTATAAACAGAAGTGAGCCGATAAGCGAGATTGATTATAAAATCAATTCCGCAGATAACTATTCGTATCATTTTAAAAGCGGTTTTGTTCAGAAAATGGGTATTGAAAGAAAGCGAATGATGAATCTTTCATCAATCCCGTTATGGCAGAGAGAAATCAATGCCGAAAAAATGATAGAAAAATCGCTTGCTGAATATTATTCGGTTTCTGCAGTAATTTTAGGAGAAAGCGATTTGGAAATTTTTGACAGGGTTATCATTGATTTTGATGATTGCTTCAACGATGAAGAATTTTATGTATCTGAGCTTGCAGTCTGCAAAAATGAAAACGGAGAGCAAACAACCGTTCTCTTGAAAAAGAAAATAAACGGAGAAATGATAAATTATGTGGCTTAGTAAAAAATTCGGCAGGGCTGATAAGGATTTTTCTGAAATCGGGGCAGTTTCGGTGGGCGGAAATGCCGTTATAAAAACGGCTTCTACAATTCAGAGCGAAGAGGTTCGGAATTATGCTCCGTATGGTTATTCGGCCTATGCACCGGACGGCGAAGAGATTCTGCTTATAAACAGTGCAGGCGGAACGGCAGGGGCAGGCACCAAAATGAAAAACGAAAGACTTTCTACCGGCGAAATATCCATAACATCAATAGGCAATGCGAAAATAATGCTGAAAAATAACGGGGATGCAGAAATAAACGGCTTTGTTTTTACAAAAGACGGAAAAATTAGAAATCAAAAAGGAGAGGTTGTTTTTGACTCCTGAAATCAATAACGGCGACTATGTTAAAAGCGGTAAAACCTTAAAGGAAATCGAGTACATTGATGAGCTTTTGCAGAATGTGGCTTTAAATATAAGGACCGAAAAGGGCAGATTTTATCCCGATAAAAATTTTGGCTCTCATATTTTTTCAGCTGAGTATAAGACGGATAAATACATTATCGGTTTGGCAAGGCAGGCCGTATCAAGCCTAAACGGTGTTTATATCAAATCGGTAAAAATAACGGATAAAAGCTTTGAATTTACGGTTATTGTAAATAACCTTGAAAGGCAGGTGTTTATAAAGGTATGAATCTAACTTATGATGAAATATTGAATTCTATGAAGATTGAGTTTGCAGGTGAAAAGGGTGAAGCGGTTAAAGAGCTATCTGATATTGAAGCAAGATTTAAGGCGGTTGCTTCAGAGATTTATTCTGTTTCAGCCTATGGCGATTACATTATGAAGCAAAGTTTTCCGCAAACTGCAACCAGCGAGTTCTTAGACAGGCACGCTGAACTGAGAAGTATAACAAGAAAAACGGCTTCTTATGCAAAGGGTGCAATTACTGTTTACAGAACAGAAAGCAGTATCGGCAGTACGGTATCTATTCCAAAGGGAACGATTTTTTCAGTGTCAGACAAGCCATTTATTCAGTTTGCCACAGACAGAGCATACAGCATTTCATCCGTCGCATTTTCGATTTCTGTTTCAGTTACTGCCCTTAAGACAGGTTCTGAATATAACATCCAATCGAAAACAGCATTCACGGCTGTGAATCCGCCTGCTTATCTGGAATCGGCAGTCAGCAGTGCTGATTTTTCAGGCGGATGGGATATGGAAAGTGATGAAGCCTTAAGAGAAAGAATTTTATCTTCTTATAAAAGCAGAAAGAATGCCGTCAGTGCAGAGGCGGTCAGAGAAACACTGCTTACTTTAAGCGAGGTAACAGATGCGGTTGTATTTCCTTCTGAAAACTACAGGCTTAATGTCTGTTTGAAAACCAAGAGCGGAAAAATCAGCGATGCTCTTAAAAATGAAGCAACGGATATGCTTGGGTTTGCCGTGCTGTGCGGTGTAACTCTTGTATTCACGGCGGCAACCGAGCAGCTGTTTGATGTAACGGCTGAGGTTAAGATGTTAAGCGGCTACAGCTCTTCCGAAATGGAAAATAAAATTAAGGAAAGGGTTAAGGAATTCTGCAGCAATGAAAAAATCGGGCGGAATTACAGTGAATCTGCTATTGCAGCGTACTGCAGCGGAATTGACGGTGTGGAATATATTAATGTTTTTCTGGGTTCGGGAAGTATACAGGCAGTTGCCTGCGGTAGCAGTAATTTCCTGAAGCTTGATAATGTAGAGGTTTTTATTCATGAATAGTGAAATATATCTCCGCCTTGAGAATCTTATGAAAAGGCTTGGCTTTTCGGCTTCGGATGGTTCTTTTACAAAAGCAGAAATGAAGGCGTATGCGGCGGCAATAAGCCTTGCCGAAGCAAAAATGTCGGAGGTGCTTAAAAACATTTTTATAAGCACTGCCGAGGGTTTGGGCATTTCAATGTTTTTAAGTATGATTTCGGAGCAACCGGCATCAAGCAACGATAAATCAAGGAAAAATGTTATTTCTGCCGTATCTGATAAAATTGGATTTTATTCCAAATCCCGTTTTGATGATATTGTTAACTCGCTTGGTACAGGCTCATCTTATACAGTGAGCGGAAATATTATGGATTTTTCTTATGAGGGGGCTTTATACCGTCCGCGCCTTGATGAATATTCTAAGCTGATTTCCTCGCATAATCCCTGTACGGTTTTGGTTGATAACAAAATGGGTTATGCTTTTTCAATATGGGATGCTGCAGCTTTTCGCTGGTTTGAGATTGACAAAAGGAATATTCCGTTTGTAACACTTGAAAATATAAAATAATTTTAGAGGAGAATAATTATGGGTTCAGCACAGAAAACAGATTTTTTATCTCTTAATAAATGGATAAGCACCGATATTCCTAAAAGAGAAGATTTTAATTACGATAATGCAACGATAGACAATGCTATTAAAGAACATACAAATGATATGTCAAAGCATATTTCACAATCTGAGCGTTCTGAATGGAATGAGCCGCATTTTGTTGGCTTTTATTATGGAAACGGCAGTAATTCGGCAAGAACGATTGAAACGGAATGCAGTTTTAATCCGAGCTTTGCTATCGTATTTGCAGGAAATTCGCCTCCCGGCGTAACTGATTTTACAGGTAAGCTCCACAGAAATCGTTTTGCTTTTTTAACAAAAAGAGCCGGCAACACGGGTGTAAGCCTTTCCGGAAAAAATATTGTAATCGCTGCTACAGGCACAATAGCGGAAACGAGTGAAACAACCGAATACAACCGAAACGGTGGCTTGTATTGCTATATATTATTCAGATAATCTGTTTATTCGATATCAAGGGAGGGCTTGGGGTACCCTGCATAAAGAAGTATTTGGTTTAAATTTTCTGATTTTGCCCATCTCAAAATTAAAAATCTCGGTGAAAACGATATATTTTTTAGCAAGTATTCTTTATGTAGGGCGTTCCTTATGCCCTCTTTTTTATTTACAATTCAGAAAAAATATAATATAATATATCCGAAATTTACAAATAAGGAGAGTTTGTATGCTTCTTGCTGTCGATGTTGGAAACACAAATATTGTATTGGGTGTTCTGGATGATGAAAAGATGGTTTGCTCAGGCAGGCTTTCAACGAATGTGAATGAAACGGAAATTGAATATTCAATGAAGCTGAAAACCTTTCTTGAGGTTAACGGAGTTAAGGGGATTGATGGTGCAATTATTTCAAGTGTTGTTCCGGCCCTTGTAAGAACGCTGATGAAAAGCGTTAAGCTTGTTTGTGCAGTGGATGCAGTTGTTGTAGGTCCCGGAATAAAAACAGGGCTGAATATCAAGCTGGATAATCCTGCGGAAATGGGTGCAGATATTGTTGTAGGCGATGTTGCCGTTATCAATAAATATCCGCTTCCGGCCATTGTATTCGATTTCGGAACGGCTACAACGGCATCTGTTATTGACAAAACAGGTGCACATATCGGGGGCGCAATTATGTGCGGTGTTAAAACAGCCATAAATTCTCTTGCCAGCGGAACAGCGCAGCTTCCGCAGATTGATATTTCCGCTCCGTCCAAAATAATCGGAAGAAATACGATTGATGCTATGAAATGCGGATCTGTTATCGGTACGGCTGCTATGCTTGAGGGGCTTGTGGCACGATTTGAAAAGGAACTGGGCGAAAAGGCAACCGTTGTTGTAACAGGCGGTCTTGGAAAGGCAATAGCAAAGGCAACGAATCTTGATGTTATCGTTGATGATAATTTGCTTATTGATGGCTTAAGAATAATTTATGATAAAAATAAAGGTAATTAATTATGGCAGTTTTTAAATCCTTCAGGGCATACCGCCCTGCCCAAAGAAACCAATCCTTAATCCCGGCTTTGCCTTATGATGTTATGAGCAGTGAGGAAGCAAGAGAAATGGTAAAGGGGAATTCGCTTTCCTTTCTCCATGTTGACAGGGCGGAAATAGATTTTCCTGTCGGTGCAGATAAGTACAGCAGGGAAATTTATGAAAAGGCAAAGGAAAATCTTCTTGCTCTTGAAAACACAGGGGCTATGATACAGGATGAAGCACCGTGTTTTTATATATACAGGCAGATTATGAACGGCAGGGCACAGGTTGGTCTTGTTGGCTGCGCTTCAATTGATGATTATATGAATAACATTATTAAAAAGCACGAGAAAACACTTGCCAAAAAAGAAAAAGACCGCATTAATCATGTTAATATAACAGATGCAAATACCGGACCTATATTTTTAACCTACAGAAAAAATACGGCAATTAATATGACGGTTTCTCTTTGGATGAATGAAAAAGAGCCGGTTTATAACTTTGAAGCGGATGATGTTCTTCAGACAGTCTGGGTTGTTGATGATACGGAAATCATAAATCGCTTATCATCCCTTTTTAAAGATATAGAATATCTTTATATTGCAGATGGGCATCACCGCTGTGCCTCGGCAGTTAAGGTCGGGCAGATGAGAAGAGAGGAAAACCCCAATTATACGGGGAATGAGGAATTCAATTACTTTCTTGCGGTTGCTTTTCCCGATAATGAACTTGAAATTATGGATTACAACAGGGTTGTTAAGGATTTAAACGGTATGTCCTCCGATGAATTTTTAAGCCGTGTATTTGAAAATTTTGAAATAAAAAAGGAAAACGAGTCATATCATCCAACCGAAAGGCACACCTTTGGTATGTATCTTGATAAGGAATGGTATTCTTTAAAGGCAAAAAAATCTGTAATAAATGAGAATGATCCTGTTGCAAGGCTTGATGTTTCAATTTTGCAGGAAAGCCTTTTGGAGCCTATTCTTGGAATTCAAGATCCGAAAAATGACAGCCGGATTGATTTTGTCGGCGGAATAAGGGGGCTTGGCGAGCTTGAACGGCGTGCAAAAACAGATATGCGGCTTGCCTTTTCAATGTATCCTACAACAACAGATGATTTAATTGCTATTGCCGATGCAGGAAAAATAATGCCTCCGAAATCAACATGGTTTGAGCCGAAGCTGCTTTCAGGACTTTTTATTCATCATTTGTCATAAAAATTTGTGCATCTGTAAATATTTTCTTGTAAATATTATTCAAATGTGATAGAATAAACTGTAATTTTAATTTTTGAGGAGAAGCGCTTATGAAAATAGCAAAAGAATACAGCGAAAAATTTGACATTAAGCGTCAAACGGAGTACGCGGTTAAGGGCATAACAAAGGTTTGTAATAAGATTGGTCCCCGTAAGCCGGGTTCACCGGAAGAGCATCGTGCACAGCAGTGGTTTGAAAAGGATATGAAAAACTACTGTGAAGAAACAAAAATTGAAGAATTTACGCTTCATCGTCAGGGCTTTATGGGCTTTATTCCGTTTACGGTTGCCTGTGGTGTTGCAAGTGTTTTTGTAAACTGGTTTGTAAGTCCGATCTGGGCGCTTGTACTTTGCGTGCTTGCCTTTATTCCGCTTGTTTTTGAATTTCTTATGTATAAGCAGTTTGATGATTTTCTTTTCCCGAAGCAGACATCACATAATATGATTGCCACAAGAAAGCCGACAGGCGAGGTTAAGAAGCGTATTGTTATGATTGGCCATTCGGATTCTCAGTTTGAATGGACGCTGAATTATCTTATCGGCGGTCTTCAGGCAAAGCTTTTTGTTGAGATTCCTGCTGTTGTAGGTCTTGTTGTTCAGACAGCAATAGCTGTTGTCGGCATAATTGTCGGTGCAACGCACGGCGGTATTGTTGCAGCTGGCAAAATGGAAGTTCTTCATCCTATGTTTATTGCATTATTTGTTGTTTCCTGCATTTTCATTCCTTTTGAACTTGCGTTTCTTTTCTTCCAGAGCTGGACTAAGTCTGTTCCGGGCGCATCGGATAATCTTTCGGGCTGTTATGTAGGTATGGCTGCAATCAAGGCTCTTGATGAGGCTGGTATTCGCTTTGAAAACACAGAGGTTGTTATGATCTGCTCAGGTTCTGAGGAAGCCGGTCTTCGCGGTGCAAAGGCTTATGCAAAGGCTCATGAAAAGGAGCTTAAGGAAATACCAACCGCTGTTGTTGCGCTTGATACTTTCCGTGATCTTGAAACAATGGCAGTTTATGACAGAGATTTATCAGGTACTCTTAAACATCATAAGGGTGTAAAAGAGCTTGTTCACGATGCGTGTGCAAACTGCGGATTTGATGTTAAGTATGAATCCATATATATCGGCGGCTCGGATGCTGCGGCATTTACTCAGCGCGGTATCCCGGCAACAGGCTTTGCTGCTATGGATCCTGCTCCGCCAAGATATTATCATACAAGGCTTGATACTCCTGAAAATCTTCGTCCGGAATGTATTGAGGTTGGTATTGAGATTATGCTTGAAGCACTTTGTATGTTTGATAAAAATGGTGCCGAAGGCATTGGTGATAACGAATAATAAAGATTTATACGATTGTTACAAAATAGCTCATTGGTTATTCAATGAGCTATTTTTGTATTTTTTATTTTATTTTTTTATTAAATATGGTACAATATATTCAACTATATATTGATATCCAGAGGTTAAAATATGAGATTACTTGTTATTGACGGAAACAGCATCGTAAACCGTGCATTTTACGGAATAAAGCTTTTAACAACAAAAAGCGGATATTACACAAATGCGATTTACGGCTTTCTTAATATTCTTCTTAAAAATCAGGATTTATGCAATCCCGATGCAGTTGTAGTTGCGTTTGATGTTCATGCACCTACCTTCCGCCATAAAATGTATGATGCGTACAAAGCAGGGCGTCATGGTATGCCTGATGAATTAAGGCAGCAGATGCCCGTTTTAAAAAATCTGCTTCATTATCTCGGATATAAAACGATTGAGTGTGAGGGATGGGAGGCTGATGATATTCTCGGCACGCTTGCCGAAGGCTGCCGCAGCAATGGCGATGAATGCTTTATTGCAACGGGTGACCGGGATTCTCTCCAGCTTGCCCACGGCGGTGTTCAGGTTCTGCTTGCCAGAACAAAAATGGGGCAGACGGTTACGGATATTTATGATGAAAACGCAATTCTGGAGGAATACGGTATTGTTCCTGCCGGGCTTATTCAGGTTAAGGCTTTACAAGGTGACTCAAGTGACAATATCCCCGGTGTAGCAGGTGTTGGTGCAAAAACGGCGCTTGATTTAATCCAAAGGTTTAAAACTATTGATTCAATCTATGAAAAGCTTGATGAAATTGATATCAAAAAAGGTGTTCGTGAAAAGCTCAGAAACGATAAGGAAAAGGCGTATCTTTCTCTTGATTTGGGAACAATACGCACCGATGCGCCGATTGATAAAAATGCTTCTGCATATGTTGTATCCGGTGGGGATAAGGCCCTTGCTGCTGCCGAATTTGCAAGGCTTGAGCTTTTCAGCCTTATTGACAAATTCGGCTTGAACAGGAATGATGCAAAGACAGAAGCGGTTAAAGAAAAGCCGAGAGAAATTATAAAATCAATCTGCACCTCTTCAAAGGAGCTTCTTGAAAAAATCGGAAAGGATGAGGCTTACTTTTATGCGGATTGTATAGACGGCAGTATTTGCGATATTTATTTTGCATCAGACGATGAAATTATTGTTATGCCGTCTTATTGTGAAGAATTCAGCAGCTTTATAAAAGAGTTTTTTGAAAGCGGCATTAAGAAATTCAGCTACAACACAAAGGAGCTTCATCGTCTTGCAGCAAAAATGGGCATAAACTGCAATAATGTTTGCGGCGATTTAATGCTTTCTGCTTATCTTTTGCGCCCGTCCGATACAAATTATGATATAGACCATATGTGTCTTGAATATGGCGTTACTGTTCCTGAATATCAGAATGAAATGGGCGGAGTGGAACAGGCGGTTTCTTTTGCTGCTGTTTTAAAGCCGCTTTTTGATAAAACAAATATCCTGCTGGAGGAGGCGGAGCAGACGAAGCTGCTAACTGATATTGAGCTTCCGCTTGCAAGAGTTCTCGGAAAAATGGAAATAGCCGGCTTTGAGGTAGACAAAGAGGGTATCGAAGCGTTCGGCAAAAGGCTTTCCGAAAGGCTTAAGGAGCTTACCGCTGAGATTTACAGTTCAGTCGGTCACGAATTCAATATTAATTCGCCGAAGCAGCTTGGAGTCATTCTTTTTGAGGAAATGGGTATTCCGTGTAAGAAAAAGACCAAGAGCGGATATTCAACAAAGGCTGAAATTCTTGAGGAGCTTGCTCCTGATTATCCTGTGGTTTCCCTCATTCTTGAATACAGAAGTCTTTCAAAGCTGAAATCAACCTATTGTGAGGGACTGATCAAGGTTATTGCGGAGGATGGCAGAATTCATACCTCATTTAATCAGGTAGAAACAAGAACAGGCAGAATTTCATCACTTGAGCCGAATTTGCAGAATATTCCAATCAGAACAGAGCTTGGCAGAGAGATGAGAAAATTCTTCCGTGCAAAAGACGGCGCAGTGCTTATTGATGCAGATTATAGCCAGATTGAGCTGCGTGTTCTTGCCGATTTGGCTGATGACAAAAATATGATAGATGCATTTAACAGCGGAGAGGATATTCACAGAACTACTGCTTCGCAGGTATTCGGTCTTCCTATTGAAATGGTTACTCCGACTATGCGTTCAAGGGCAAAGGCTGTTAATTTCGGAATTGTTTATGGTATTGGTGCATTCAGTCTTGCAAAGGATATCGGGGTATCAAATAAAGAGGCAAAGGATTACATTGACGGCTACTTAAAGCATTTCAGCGGCGTTGCTTCCTATATGAACAGAATGATTGAAATTGCAAAAGATAACGGCTATGCCGAAACTTTATTTAAACGCCGCCGCTATCTTCCCGAGCTTGCGTCAAGTAATCATATGCTTCGTGCCTTCGGCGAGCGTGTGGCAAGAAATATGCCTATTCAGGGTACGGCTGCTGATATTATTAAGATAGCTATGGTTAAGGTTGCGGAAAGGCTTGAAAAGGAAAAGCTGCAGTCCCGTCTGATACTTCAGGTGCACGATGAGCTTATTGTTGAAGCTCCTGAAAATGAAGCCGAAACAGCGCTTGCAATTGTAACAGAGGAAATGGAAAAGGCGTGCAGTATGAAAGTTCGCCTGCTTGCTGACGGCAAGATCGGCAAAACCTGGTTTGATGCACACTGAAAAAATCATATCTTGTTCCGTTTTGCTTTGTTGTTCCTGAAATTATGTTTTAATAAATTCAATATAAAAATGGTAATGCTTATGGAAATTAAGGAATTTTCAACTGAATATGTTTCTGATGTTGCAGAAATTGAAAAAAGCTGTTTTTCAAACCCGTGGAGCAAAACGGTTCTTGAGGGCGAATTGAAAAATGATTGCTCGCATATTTATGTTGCTGTTGAGCAAGGAAAAGCAGTTGGCTATGCTATGCTGTATATTGTCTGCGGCGAGGCGGATATCATTCGTGTTGCCGTTCTGCCCGAATACAGGCGGCAGGGCATCGCAGAAAAGCTGCTTTTAAAAAGCTTTGAGGTAAATGAAACAGATGCGATTTTTCTGGATGTTCGTGAAAGCAATTTGCCTGCAATCAATCTTTATAAGTTACTGGGCTTTGTGGATACAGGCATTCGTAAGGATTATTACAGTAATCCAACGGAAAATGCAGTTTTGATGAAAAAGGAATTCTAAATATGGCAAAGAAAACAGAGGCAAAGCTTAAAGAAATAGCGGATAAATATAATAATAAAATTATTGAAATTCATTCCATACAGGAATTATCAGAATAAAATATTGGCAAAGGTACATAAAAATGAAAATTTTAGGAATTGAATCCTCCTGTGATGAAACTGCGGCAGCGGTTGTTGAGGATGGAAGAACTGTTAAATCAAATATAATTGCCTCCTCTCTTGAGGAGCATAAGCTGTACGGCGGCGTTGTGCCTGAAATTGCTTCACGCCGTCATGCTGAGTCTATCAGCGGCGTTGTAAAAGAAGCATTGATGCAGGCAGATTGCACGATGGATGACATAGATGCAATTGCGGTTACTTTTGCGCCCGGGCTTATCGGTGCGTTGCTTGTTGGTGTTAATTTTGCAAAGGGACTTGCTGCTGCGGCAGATAAGCCCCTTGTGCCGGTTCATCATCTGCGTTCGCATATTGCATCCAATTATTTAACATCTGATTTGGAACCGCCCTTTCTTTGTCTTATAGTCAGCGGCGGGCATTCACATATCGTTGCGGTAAACAGTTATACGGATTATGAAATCATCGGCAAAACCCGTGATGATGCAGCAGGCGAGGCACTTGATAAAGCAGGCAGAACGATGGGGCTGCCGTATCCCGGAGGTATCAGTATTGATAAAATAAGCAAAACGGGAAATTCTGACGCATATGCTTTTCCGCATCCAAAAGTTGATGGGGCACCGTTTGATTTTTCCTTCAGCGGACTGAAAACCTCTGTTATAAACACTGTTCATAATGCCGAACAGAAGGGCGAAAGAATTAACATTCCCGATTTGGCGGCATCATTTCAGAAAAATGTTGTTGATTGCTTAATTTCAAATCTTGAAAAAGTTTCGGAAAAATTCGGATATAATAAAATTGTACTTGCCGGCGGAGTTTCTGCCAATTCGCTTTTAAGAAGCAAAAGCGAACAGCTTTGCCGAAAACATAACCGAAAGCTGTATCTGCCCGAGCTTAAATACTGCGGCGATAATGCCGCCATGGTTGCTTCGCAGGGTTATTATGAATATCTTGCGGGGGTGAGGGCGGAATCCAGCCTTAATGCTTATGCAACAATGCCAATAGATATTGTTAATTTTTAGTCAATTTATATATTATGCCTATTGAATTTATTTTAAAACTTGGTATAATATAAACTGATAAAAATTGCGGCTATTTCAATAATTTTTATCACAAATTGTATTCTGTATAAAGGAGAAGAAATATGGAAACAAATCTTACAAACAATAAGTCACTTCTTGCTTGGCTTGATGAAAAGGTTGCGCTTTTAAAGCCATCAAAAATTATGTGGATTGATGGTTCAAAAGAACAGATTGATGCACTTAAGGCTGAAGCAGTTGAAACAGGCGAAATGATTAAGCTTAATGAAGAGCTTCTTCCGGATTGCTATCTTCACAGAACAGCTGAAAATGATGTTGCCCGTGTTGAGGACAGAACTCTTATCTGTTCTAAGAACGAAAAGGATGCAGGTCCTACAAACCATTGGATGGATCCTGAAAAGGCATATGAAATGCTTTACAATATTGCTGCCGGTTCATATGAGGGCAGAACAATGTATATCATCCCTTATTCAATGGGCCCTGTTGGTTCTCCGTTCTCAAAAATCGGTATTGAAATTACAGATTCTATCTATGTTGTTCTTAATATGAATATCATGACCAGAATCGGCACAGCAGTTCTTGATGCGCTCGGCGATTCAAATGATTGGGTTCGCGGTATGCACTGCAAATGTAATGTTGATCCTGAAAACAGATGGATTTGCCAGTTCCCTGAGGATAACACAATTATTTCCGTTAACTCTGCTTACGGCGGAAATGTTCTTCTTGGTAAAAAATGCTTTGCTCTTCGTATAGCTTCTTATCTTGGTAAAAACGAGATGTGGCAGGCTGAGCATATGCTTATCCTTGGTCTTGAAAAGCCAAACGGCGAAGTTAAGTATATCTGCGCAGCATTCCCAAGTGCCTGCGGTAAAACAAACCTTGCTATGCTTATTCCTCCGGAAGGATATCAGAAGAAGGGTTACAAAGTATGGTGTGTTGGTGATGATATTTCCTGGATCAGAAAAGGTCCTGACGGTCGTCTTTATGCTATCAACCCTGAAAACGGTTTCTTCGGCGTTGCTCCGGGAACAAATATGAAATCAAATCCAAATGCGCTTAAGTCAACAATGAGCGGCACTATTTTCACAAATGTTTGCCATAATCTTGATAATAATACTGTTTGGTGGGAAGGTCTTGATAAGAATCCTCCTACAAATGCTATTGATTGGAAGGGCAATCCTTGGAATGGTGCAGAAGCAACAGAGAAGGGCGCTCATCCAAACTCAAGATTTACTGCTCCTGCAACAAACTGCCCATGTATTTCAGCTGAATTTGAAAACCCACAGGGTGTTCCGATTTCAGCTATCGTATTCGGCGGACGCCGTGCTAAGCTTACCCCTCTTGTTTATCAGTCAAAGAGCTGGAACAACGGTGTATTCGTAGGTTCAATTATGGGTTCTGAAACAACTGCTGCTGCAACAGGCGCTGTTGGTGTTGTTCGCCGTGATCCTATGGCTATGCTTCCGTTCTGCGGTTACAATATGGGTGACTACTGGAAACACTGGATTGAGATTGGTGAAACACTTGATCCTGATAAGGCCCCGAAAATCTTTAATGTTAACTGGTTCCGTAAAGATGACGAGGGTAACTTCCTTTGGCCCGGTTTTGGCGACAATATGCGTGTCCTTGACTGGATTATTGATCGCTGCGACGGCAAGGTAGATGCTCAGGAAACAGCTATTGGTTATCTTCCATATGCTGATGATATCAACCTTGAGGGTCTTGATATGACTAAAGAAGATCTTGAAAAGATTCTTGATGTGGATAAGGCTGCATGGGAAGAAGAATTCAAGGGTGTTGAAGAGCTTTATGCTAAGTTCGGCGATACTCTTCCTGAAGAACTCAGAACAGAGCTTGAAACAGTAAAGTCTAATCTTTAATTAAAAGTATTTAAGCCCAAGGGATTTCCCTTGGGCTTTTTTGTATACCAAAACCAAATGTGTAACTGATTGTTATGAGTGTTGGTAAAACGATGTCAGTTAGTATAAAAAGAGCTTCTCCTTAGTGTTCCAAAGAGAAGCTTTTTTGTTTTTAGTATCTTCCATTTACAGTTGCCGAATAATCGGATACAGCATTGTTTTTTGAATCTGTTGCTCGGATTTTGTATATATACTGCTTACCTTTTATAGGATTGTTCAGTGTTGTTTTATTTGCAGTTACAGTTCTTATTTTCTTGAAAGAGCCATTCTGGTAAAGATATACCTCATACTGATTTGCTCCGGAAACAGCATTCCATGAAATCGTAAAGGATGGAGCTGAATTAACCGTAAGCTTAACATTTGACGGGGTTGAAAGTCTTTTGTTGTTCGTAGCTGAAACAACATTGCTGAAATCGGAATAAACCTTGCTTTTACTGTCTACAGCTTTTGCTTTATAGGAATATTGCTTACCGTATGTAGCAAAGGCAGTAGTAAATGAGGTTGCTGTTGTTGTTTTCATAAGCTTATAAGAGCCGTCTGCCTGCCTGATGTAAAGTTCATATTTATCAGCACCTGCAACGGAGTTCCAGGAAAGCTTAAAGCTGCCGTTTGAATTTTTAACAACGCTGTTCATTTTCGGTGCCTTCAGCTTTTTATTGTATTCTGCCGATACAATATTGCTGAAATCGGAATAAACCTTGTTCTTACTGTTTATTGCTTTTACTTTGTAAGAGTATTTTCTACCTACAGTTGCAACAGCGGTGGTAAATGAAGCAGAAGTTGTGGTTTTCATAAGATTATATGCGGTTCCGCTTGTATTAAGGATATATATTTCATATTTATCAGCACCTGCAACGGAGTTCCAGGAAAGCTTAAAGCTGCCGTTTGAATTTACAACAACATCCTTCATTGTAGGAGAGGAAAGCTTAACCTTATTGGTAGCAGATACAACATTGCTGAAATCGGAATACACCTTGCTTTCACTGTCCAATGCTCTTATTTTATACGAATATTTAACATTGTAAGGAGCATAAGCAGTTGTAGCACTTGTTTTAGCTACTGTTCCGTTAAGCTGATAAATGCCTGTATTGTTGTTGTAAATGTATATTTCATATTTATCAGCACCTGTAACAGCATTCCATGAAAGAGTGAATGTTCCGTTATCGTTTACTATAATACTTTTTAAAGTTGGTGTTGACATTTTTTTCTTGTTTACACCTGTTATAACATTGCTGAATTCAGAATAAACATTATTCTTGCTGTCTATTGCTCTTACTTTATAAGCGTATTCTCTGCCGTATGTGGCAACAGCAGTCGTAAACGAGGTAGCGGTTGTGGTTTTCATAAGATTATATTTTCCGTTAGAGCCAAGAAGATAAATCTCATACTTGTCTGCCCCTGAAACAGCGGTCCATGAAAGGTTAAAACTGCCGTCGGAATTTACTTTTACGGGATTGAAGGTTGAAGGAGGGAGCATACTGTTAGTAGCTGAAACAATATTGCTGTATTCAGAGTAAACATTATTTTCACTGTCTACTGCTCTGACTTTATAAGAATACATTCTGCCGTATGTGGCAACAGCAGTAGTAAATGAAGCTGCAGTTGTGGTTTTCATAAGATTATATTTTCCGTTAGAGCCAAGAAGATAAATCTCATATTTGTCTGCCCCGTAAACAGAACTCCACGAAAGAGTAAAGCTGCAATCAGAATTTACTTTAACAGCATTGAAGGTCGGAACAGTAAGCTTTGTGTTCGTAGCAGATACAACATTGCTGAAATCAGAGTAAATGTTTTTACTGCTGTTTACCGCTCTGACCTTGTAGGAATACTTTCTGCCGTATGTGGCAACAGCAGTCGTAAACGAGGTAGCGGTTGTGGTTTTCATAAGATTATATTTTCCGTTAGAGCCAAGAAGATAAATCTCATATTTATCTGCCCCTGAAACTGCACTCCAGGAAAGTTTGAAGCTGCAGTCCGAGTTTATAACAACAGGGCTCATATTTGGTGAGCTGAGCTTATTGTCATATTTTGCAGATTCAATATTGCTGAAAGCGGAAGAAATATTATATTTGCTGTTTACTGCTTTTATTTTGTAAGAATATGTTCTGCCTATAGCGGCAACGGCAGTAGTAAACGAAGTTGCACTGGTTGTTTTCATCAGTTTATATGAGCCGTCTGTCTGCTTGATATAAATCTTATATTTATCTGCATTTGAAACAGAATTCCAGGAGAGTGTAAAGCTGCCGTTAGTATTGATTTTTACCGGATTTAATTTAGGCGCAGCAAGAGATGAACCCGGCATATTGTTGAAAACAGGGATTGAAAATGTGATTGCGTTGTTTAATGCGCCAACATTTTTATAGGCATTGTAGGTTTTAACAGCCTCCGTTGATGCAGCCTGAATATTTGCCATATATTCGTGGCTGTGCATATAGCCGGATGCAGGGTTCACATTGAACTTCTGAAGATAGCCTGTATACTGCTTTCCGAAATTATCGGCAATCCATTTTGCGCCGCTGCTTATAGTACGATAGGGGTTTGTCCATGGTCTGTTATAAGTATCTTTTCCGGCTTTTTCAACAAAGTAGTCTGAACGGATATAGCCTGTATAGGTTTTTCCGCCTATGGATACATTGGTAAGCTTAACCCATTTGTATCCGTCAGCCTGTTTGGCAGTGTATTCGTAATTTTTAACACTTGTTCCGCTCGGAACAGAAGCAACAATTGAAGATTTTGTTGTTGGTTTGCTTCTTAAATTAACGGAAACGCCGGAGCTTGTCTGAACATGAGAACTGTTGCTCGGGGCAGTGGCAGCCCATTTTAATCCGTCTGCTGCTCCGGTATTAGCACCTATGTTATAATAATTATAAATTCCCTTATAGCCTGAATATGTTCCGCTTGCACCTCCGGCAGTAGGCTTGCTTCCGCCAACCTCCTGAACGATTTTGGAGGCAAGATAATAAGCGGAAAGCCCGCTGTACTGCGAGGCATCCATAATTGCCTGTGAATATTTTACGGATTTTGAATTCCTTTTATATGTAACGCTTTCCCCTTTTGCGTTTTTATATACAATAATTGAATCATACATCCATGTTCCTTTAAGGATACTTTCAACACCTGCCTGTGTCTGGCTTGCATTATACAAGGTGGATTCAAACTGAAAAATATGCTTTTCATCCAGAAAATTTCTCGGGTCCAAATAATATTCAACCGCCTTTTGCGAGGCGGAAACCCAGTTGGGATATTCTTTAACAAGCGGTGCGCCGTTTTTGTAGCATTTGCTGCAGGTGCAGTAATAACCCTTTCCGTTATTTCCCGAATAATTCTGAATAAGCTGCTGAGAATGGGATTTTCTTTCCTGTGAAACAGAATAGGAAAAAGTTTCTCCAACCTTAAGCACCTCAAAATTCCAGTTCGGATGTGCCTGCTTCAGTTTATTCAAAGAAGAAACATAGGATTCCGGAAAGCCCTTTTTCCGCAGCTCCGTCGAATAATCCGCCGCCTCAGCGGAAAAATGAATGCCCGGGATAACAAGCAATATAGTTAATATGGATAAAAAAATGCTTAATACTCTTTTTTTCATCATTTCTCTCTCCTTTATTACACAATATAAGTATTATTAATAGTAACATTACAGAGTTATATTTGTCAATATTTTTTAATTATTTTGTAATATTTTTGTGCTCCAAGCCGGACATTCATAAGTTTGTCAAAAAATTAACAGTGCAAGGAAAAATATGTATTGATTTTAAAGACAGTATATAATATAATATTTATCGTAAAAATTTTAAATACTAATTTTAATTAAGAGAGGTATTACAATGAACGCATTAAATAAAAAAACAATCGAAGATATCGATGTAAAGGGCAAAAAGGTTCTTGCTCGCTGCGATTTCAATGTTCCGCTTAAGGATGGCGAAATTACAAACGATAAAAGAATTGTTGCTGCTCTTCCGACTATCAAGTATCTTGTTGAAAACGGTGCAAAGGTTATCCTTTGCTCACATCTTGGCAGACCTAAGGGTGAGTACAAGCCTGAATTCAGCCTTGCTCCTGTTGCTGCAAGACTTTCAGAGTATCTCGGCAAAGAGGTAAAACTTGCTGAAGATGAAAATGTTGTAGGCGAAAATGCAAAGGCTATGGCTGCTGCTCTTGAAGACGGCGATGTTATGCTTCTTGAAAATGTTCGCTACAGAAAAGAAGAAACAAAGAATGAAGAAAACTTCTCAAAAGAGCTTGCATCTCTTGCTGACATATTTGTAAATGATGCTTTCGGTACAGCGCACAGAGCGCACTGCTCAACAACAGGCGTAGCTGCTTTTCTTCCTGCTGTATGCGGTTATCTTATTCAGAAGGAAATTGAATTTATGGGCGGTGCTCTTGCAGATCCTAAGCGCCCGCTTGTTGCAATCCTCGGCGGTGCAAAGGTTTCCGATAAAATCGGTGTAATTACAAACCTTCTTGATAAGTGCAATACGCTTATTATCGGCGGCGGTATGGCTTATACATTTATGAAATCACTCGGCTATGAAATCGGAACATCTCTTCTTGAAGAGGAACAGGTTGAAAATGCTGGCCAGATGATGAAGGATGCTGAGGCTAAAGGTGTTAAGTTCCTTATTCCTATTGATAATAAAGTTGGTAAGGAATATGATGAAAATACAGAGGCTATGGTTGTAGACAGTGATAAAATCCCTGATGGCTGGATGGGTCTTGATATCGGTCCTAAGACACAGGAATTGTTCACAAACGCAATCAAGGGTGCAGGTACAATTATCTGGAATGGTCCGATGGGTGTTTCAGAATGGGATAACTTTGCAGCAGGTACAATTGCCGTTGCAAATGCAGTTGCAGATTCCGGTGCTATCTCAATCGTTGGCGGCGGTGATTCAGTTGCTGCTGTTACAAAGCTTGGCTACAGCGATAAAATGAGCCATATCTCAACCGGCGGCGGTGCTTCTCTTGAATTCCTTGAGGGCAAAGAACTTCCCGGTATTGTTGCTCTTAACGATAAGGATTAATTAAGTATTATTAAAGCTTTCCTTGTCAGTGCAGGGAAAATGCTTGCGGGGGAGATTTCCGATGTGAATCTCTCCGCTTCCCTTTAACAATGGAAGCAATTTAGAATAAAAAATGATATTAAAGAGGTTTGTGTTATGAATAAAAATCTTCGTAAAGCAGTTATCGCAGGTAACTGGAAAATGAACAATACACCTGCTGAAACAACTGCTCTTCTTAATGAAATGAAGCCGCTTGTTGCGGATGCAGATTGTGATGTTGTTATCTGTGCACCTTTTGTAGATCTTCAGGCTGCTCTTGATGCAACAGCAGGCTCAAATATTATGGTTGGTGCTGAAAACTGCCACTGGGCTGAAAGCGGTGCTTTTACTGCTGAGGTTTCGGCTCCTATGCTTAAGGCTATGGGTGTGCCTTATGTAATTATCGGTCATTCAGAGCGCCGTCAGTATTTTGGCGAAACAGATGAAACAGTTAATAAAAGAGTTCGTGCTGCGCTTGATAACGGACTTAAGGTTATTCTTTGCGTAGGTGAAGTTCTTGCTGAAAGAGAGCAGGGTGTAACATTTGAGGTTGTTGGTCTTCAGACAAAGATTGCTCTTCAGGGTGTAACGGAAGAGGAACTTAAGAATGTAATTATTGCTTATGAGCCGGTTTGGGCTATCGGTACAGGAAAAACTGCAACGGCTGATCAGGCTGATGAGGTTAACGGTTATATCCGTTCTGTTATTGCAGAGCTTTACGGCAAGGCTGCTGCTGATGCTTTTGTTGTTCAGTACGGCGGTTCAATGAATGCAAAGAATGCTGATGAGCTTCTTTCAAAAGAGAATGTAGATGGCGGTCTTATCGGCGGTGCTTCTCTTAAGGCAGAGGATTTTTCAATCATTGTTAAGGCAGCAAGCAAATAATTAAACTTATAATTAAAAAGTCCTCTTGCCTGACAGCGAGGGGACTTTGTTTCGGAGGAAAGATACTTTATGAAAAAACCAGTTGTTTTATGTATAATGGATGGCTTCGGTAAAAATGACAGCGATTACGGCAATGCTATTGCTATGGCAAAAACGCCGAATCTGGATAAGCTTATGGCAGAATGTCCTATGACCTATATCGGTGCTTCCGGTATGGATGTTGGGCTTCCTGACGGTCAGATGGGAAACAGTGAGGTTGGCCACACCAATATGGGAGCAGGACGAGTTGTTTATCAGCCGTTAACCCGTATAACAAAGGCTTTTGCAGACGGCGAGGCTTATGAAAATCCTGCACTTTGCAGTGCTATGGAAAATGCGAAGGACAAGTCTCTTCATCTAATCGGTCTTGTATCTCCCGGCGGTGTTCACAGCCATACAGAGCATCTTTATGGTCTTCTTGAAATGGCAAAGAAAAACGGTGTGGAAAATGTTTATATTCATGCGCTTCTTGACGGCCGTGATGTTCCGCCGTCATCGGCAGTTGCTTATCTTGAAGAGCTTGAAGCAAAAATGAAAGAAATCGGTGTTGGAAAAATTGCTTCCGTTATGGGCAGATTTTATGCAATGGATCGTGATAATATCTGGGATCGTGTTGAAAAGGCTTACGCTGCTGTTGTTTACGGCGAGGGTATTCAGGCCGATGATGCCGTTGAAGCAGTTAAGGCTTCATACGAAACGATTGATGAAGACGGCAAGCATTTAACAGATGAATTCGTATTGCCAACAGTTATCGGCAAAGATGGCAGAGTTAAGGAAAATGACAGTGTTATCTTCTTTAATTTCCGCCCTGACCGTGCAAGAGAAATTACAAGAACATTTGTTGATCCTGATTTTACAGGTTTTGAAAGAAAAAAAGGCTTCTTCCCGCTCAATTATGTTTGTATGACACAGTATGATGCGGAAATGCCGAATGTTGCGGTTGCTTTCGGTCCTGAAGCCTTGACAAATACGCTTGGCGAATATCTTTCAGCACAGGGCAAAACACAGCTTCGTATTGCTGAAACGCAGAAATATGCTCATGTAACCTTCTTCTTCAACGGCGGTGAAGAAAAGCAGTATGAGGGCGAGGACAGAATTCTTGTTGATTCCCCGAAGATTTCAACCTTTGATTTAATGCCTGAAATGAGCGCCCCTCAGGTTTCCGAAAAGCTGAATGAAGCAGTAAGAAGCGGCAAATACGATGCAGTTATTGTAAATTTTGCAAACTGCGATATGGTTGGCCATACAGGAATTATTCCGGCTGCGGTTCAGGCCGTTGAAACGGTTGATACCTGCGTTGGCTCTCTTGTTGAGGCGGTTAAGGAAATGGACGGCGTTCTCTTTGTAACCGCCGATCATGGCAATGCAGATAAGATGCTTGATGAAAACGGCGAGCCTTTCACAGCGCATACAACGAATCCTGTTCCTTTCATTATTGTCAATTATCCTTGCGATGTCCGCGAGGGCGGTAAGCTTTGCGATATCGCACCTACAATGCTTAAGGTTATGGGACTTCCTCAGCCAACTGAAATGAACGGCGAAAGTATTATTAAATAGTATTGTTTTAAATGAAAAGACTTCTCTATAAGGGATGCCCCTTGTAGAGAAGTCTTTTTTGTTGACCTTTTGATTTCAATATGCTAAAATACTGTTGCGACACAAAATAAAATATTGGGGAATAATATATCTGTTATTAGTATGTATAAAACGCATACTCCAAGAAGCAGATATGGTATTCCCTATTATGTTTTGTTTTTGTGTCGCAGCAAATCGGAGCAATGCGTTTTTGGCGCAGCTTCGGCTGCGCATTTTTTATTTTGAGGAGAAAAACATGGAAAAATACAGTCTATGCGGAGAAAAAATAGCTTAT
>CAJTZJ010000015.1:47470-54590 GCA_910583925.1 uncultured Eubacterium sp.
TTCTAAACAAAAAAGCGTTGGTTTACCAACGCTTTTCATTATCTATACATTTAATTACGAATTGCCCAAAGATTTCGAATCTGGTCTTTAATACCTTCGTATGTCCATTCCTTTTCGGAATTTTTAATACTGTTTGGATCATTAACCTTTATTTTTCCGTTTTCATATCCAACTAAAACAATAAAATGACCGGTTGTTGTAAAATCTCCGGGACCCATGGAGCAGATAATCGGATTTCCGACTTCAAGATTTTTTATGATTCTGTTTTCATCAAGCGGAAGCTCGGTAACATCAAGTCCAAGCTTTTCTCCGCCTTCACTTATCAAAGTCCAGGATGATCCCTTTTCCGTAATTCCGTTTAAAGCATATCCGTTTTTCTTTGCGAATTTGATTATTTTATCGGGTGACATATCCTCGTCTTTTGTTAAATGGTATGCTGCCATTGAAAGGCAGACAGGGCCGCAGCCCGTAAGTCCTGCAATATCACCGCTGTATTTAATATATCCCCATCGCTTGTCCCATTGCATAAACAGAGGCACGGAGGTGCTGTTTTTATATTCGCTCATATCAACCTTTTGCTCTTTCTTGTGTTCTTTCGGATAAGAAAGCACGAAATCCTTTGTTTCCTCATTTCTGCTTAGCAGTGCAATCAGGTTTTCCGGATATTCATTGTAATCAATTCCGTGCTTTTCGGCATATCTGCTTACGGTTTCTTTGGCAGTTTCCGATGAGAATATTTCATTTGAATCTGCAGTTCTGAAAAATACAAAAGCAGCAGCGATGACGATGATAATTGCTGCTATTGTTATAAATCCTGATTTTTTCTTTCTTCTTTTCATCCGTATACTCCTTTTATATATTTCCTTTAATCTAAGTGACAAAAAAGCACATAGACTTTCTATGTGCTTAATTATAATAACTTGAATATTCAATTTGCTAAAGAAAAAATAAAGATTTAGTTAAGATACAAATGGATTTCCTTTTCTTTTAAGGTTCTTTGAACATCAATAATTCTTTGATTTTCAGAACCGCGGAATTTAAGCATAATATTCTTTTTTTCTTTTTCAAACCTTCCGTCAACAAGAACATCCATTTCCTTTAAAAGCTGCAGGGAAATATCTGTTTTGGCACGAGAGGGCTTTATTCCTGCAATTTCCTCAATGGTAAAGCCGCTGTAGCACCAGATGGTTTTATTCGGATATTTCTTTTTGAAATCCCGAACAAGCTTTAAAAGAGCCTTTTGATTTTCAGGCTCAAACGGCTCCCCTCCAAGAATAGACAAGCCTGCAATCCAAGGGTAATGGATTGAATCAAGAATTTCTTTCTCTGTTTCTTCCGTAAATGGTTTGCCGTATTGAAAATCCCATGCCATGAAATTGAAGCAATCGGGACAGCAGTGGCGGCAGCCTGATACAAAAAGAGAGGTACGAACGCCCTCTCCGTTTGCAATATCGTTTGTTTTTATTTCCGCAACATTCATATTATAAATGTAATACTCTTTCTTTAATTTCCTGCGTTCTGCCCTGATTCCAGAACTGTGTTCCGATATAGCCGCAGGTACGGCGGGCAACATTCATTTTATCCTGATTCTCGTTGCCGCAGTTCGGGCATCTCCATACAAGCTTGCCCTCTCCGTTATCAACAACATTGATTTCACCGTTGTAGCCGCAGCACTGGCAGTAATCGCTCTTTGTGTTTAGCTCTGCATACATAATGTGATCATAAATATACTGCATAACGCTTAATACAGCAGGGATGTTGTCCTGCATATTCGGAACCTCTACATAGCTGATTGCTCCGCCGGGAGAAAGCTTCTGGAATTCGGCTTCAAAAGAAAGCTTCTTGAATGCATCAATTTCTTCGGTAACATGAACATGATAGCTGTTTGTAATATAATTTTTATCCGTAACACCCGGAATTTTTCCGAAACGCTTCTGAAGGCATTTTGAAAATTTGTATGTTGTGGATTCAAGCGGTGTGCCGTAAACGGAAAAATCAATATTCTCCTGTTTCTTCCAAGTCTGGCAGGCATCATTCATTTTCTGCATAACTGAAAGGGCAAAGTCTTTTGCTTCATCATCCGTATGGCTCTTGCCTGTCATATATTTAACACATTCGTAAAGTCCCGCATAGCCAAGAGAAATTGTTGAATAGCCGCCGAAGAGCAGTTTGTCAATTGTTTCGCCTTTTTTAAGTCTTGCAAGTGCACCATACTGCCAAAGAATCGGAGCAACATCGCTTGGTGTGCCGAGCAATCTGTTGTGGCGGCACATAAGTGCACGGTAGCAAAGCTCAAGTCTTTCGTCAAATATATTCCAGAATTTTGCCATATCTCCGCCTGATGAGCAAGCAATGTCAACAAGATTAAGCGTTACAACACCCTGGTTAAATCTGCCGTAATATTTCGGCTTGTTTGTTTTAGGGTCAACATAAGGTGTAAGGAATGAACGGCAGCCCATACAGGTATAAACATTCGAATTGCCGTTTTTATCAACCTTAAGCTCTCTCATTTTCTTTGCAGAAATATAATCGGGAACCATTCTTTTTGCTGTACATTCAGCAGCAAGGCAGGTAACATCCCAATATTTTGACCCCTCGGTAATATTATCTTCGTCAAGCACATAAATAAGCTTTGGGAATGCCGGTGTAATCCAAACACCGCTTTCATTTTTTACGCCCTTGATACGCTGGCGCAGAACCTCTTCAATAATAAGCTTAAGGTCATCTCTTGTCTGACCTTCGGGAACCTCATCAAGATACATAAATACAGTAACGAACGGAGCCTGTCCGTTTGTTGTCATAAGCGTAATAACCTGATACTGAATCATCTGAACGCCGCGGTTGATTTCATCTCTTACACGAAGTTCGGTAATCTTATCAACCTGCTCGTCCGTCGGCTCAATACCCGCAGCTTCAAATTCAGCACGAACATCCTTTTTGAACTTATTACGGCTTAAATCAACGAATGGCGCAAGATGGGAAAGGCTGATGCTTTGTCCGCCGTACTGGCTTGAAGCAATCTGCGCAATAATCTGTGTTGCAATATTGCAGGCTGTAGAAAAGCTGTGCGGCTTTTCGATCATTGTTCCGCTGATAACGGTTCCGTTCTGGAGCATATCCTCAAGGTTAACCAGATCGCAGTTGTGCATATGCTGTGCAAAATAGTCTGCATCGTGGAAATGGATGATTCCGTTTTCGTGTGCTTCAACAATATCCGGGGGCAAAAGAATACGCTTTGTAAGGTCTTTTGAAACCTCGCCTGCCATATAATCTCGCTGAACGCTGTTTACGGTTGGGTTTTTATTTGAATTTTCCTGTTTAACCTCTTCGTTGTTGCATTCAATAAGTGATAAAATCTGATTATCAGTTGTATTTGCTTTTCTGATAAGTGTTCTGTTGTAACGATATTTAACATATCTTCTTGCAACCTCAAAGGCCCCCTGAGCCATAATCTGATTTTCAACGATATCCTGAATTTCTTCAACGGAAAGCGCTCTGTTTGCTTTCTGAATTTTGAATTCAACATATTCTGCAATGTCTTTAATCTGAGATGCTGAAAGCTCTTCTTTTTCGCAGGCTGCATTTGCCTTTGTTACGGCTACAGCGATTTTATTTAAATCAAAATCTACTTCTGAGCCGTTTCTCTTAATAATCTTCATAATCCGTAATACCCCAAATTCTATACTATTTATATAACATACAAACGATTTCACACATTTTGCTTGATAGTCCAGTTGTTACAAAATGGTAACATGCGTTGTGTGGTGCTTTATCATCATACCAAAACATAGCGTTACTGTCAATAACTTTTTTGCAAAAAATACAATATATTGTGCTGTTTTTTTAAAAACACAAAAAAATTAACGATATGTAGATTTTACTTGTAAGCTGCCGTTTTTGAGCTTTTTGGCTTGAAATCGGCATAAAATATGAGAAACTGAGCTTTTTATGTATAATTATTACAAAAGTGTAAATACAGAGTGTATAATATTTGTTGCTTTATTAAAACAACAACATATTACATATATAGAAAATATATCCACCATATATTGTGGTTAGTTTAAAATAACATAAACTTTGTGCAATTTAACTATAAATATTTTAAAATCGCTCTTATTTTCCAAATAAATATCAATTGCAATATGAATATAAGTTTGTTATCATAGTAGCGAGGAGAATAGATTGTAATGATTATCATTCATATTATTACAATATTATATTAAATTGTGGAAAAGATAAAATTAAGGAGGATAAAACTATGAATGATGCTTGGAGAGGCTTTAAAACAGGTGAATGGTGCGACGGCATCAATGTTCGTGACTTTATAAATAAAAATTATACAGCCTATAACGGCGATGCTTCCTTCCTTGAGGCTCCTACAGAAAGAACCGAAAGGGTAAGAAAGAAGCTTGATGAGCTGCTGATTGCTGAAAATGAAAAGGGCGGCGTATTGGATGTTGATACAAGCAAGGTGCTTACCATTCTTTCGCACAAGCCGGGCTATGTTAGTAAGGAAGATGATATTATTGTTGGTCTTCAGACCGATGAGCCGCTGAAAAGAGGTGTTTCTCCTTTTGCAGGGTACAGAAATGCTGTTCAGGCCTGCGAAGCTTACGGATATGAAATGTCTGATACAATAAAGGATGAATTTACTTACAGAACAACGCATAATACCGGTGTTTTCCGTGCGTATACAGACACAATGAAGAAAGCGCGCCATGCAGGTATTTTAACAGGTCTTCCGGATGCTTATGCAAGAGGAAGAATTATCGGCGATTACCGCAGAATTGCGCTTTACGGTATGGATTATCTGATTGAGCAAAAAAAGCTTGATAAGAAAAAGCTTGGCGAAAAGGATATTATTGATGAAGAAACCGTTCATCTTATGGAGGACCTTGCAAAGCAGCTTGAATTTATGAATCAGCTTAAAATTATGGCACTTGACCATGGCTTTGATATTTCCGTTCCTGCGAAGAATGCAAGAGAAGCAATTCAGTGGCTCTATTTCGGTTATCTTGGTGCTATCAAGGAGCAAAACGGTGCTGCAAACTCAATCGGAAGAATTGCTGAATTTATTGATTGCTATATTGAAAGAGATTTTGCAGAGGGTATCCTTGATGAAAAGGGTGCGCAGGAGCTTATTGATGATCTTGTTGTTAAGCTTCGTCTTGTGCGCCATCTCCGTACACCCGAATATAATGATCTTTTTGCAGGCGATCCGGTCTGGGTAACCTGCTCACTCGGCGGCGTTACAAATGAAGGAAAGCATATGGTTTCAAAAACTTCCTTCCGTGTACTGCAGACTCTTTATAACCTTGGCTCAAGTGCAGAGCCGAATATTACCGTTTTGTGGAGCAATAAGCTTCCTCAGGGCTTTAAGAATTTCTGTGCGCAGGTTTCTATTGATACAGATTCAATTCAGTATGAGAATGATGATGTTATGAGAAAGGATTACGGCGATGATTATGCAATCGCCTGCTGTGTATCTGCTATGAAAGAGGGTAAGCAGATGCAGTTCTTCGGCGCTCGCTGCAATCTTGCAAAGGTTCTTCTTATGGCGCTTAACGGCGGAAAGGATGAGGTTCACGGCGATCAGATTGCACCTGAAAGCAAGGCTTTCGATGAAGCCGTTCTTGATTATGACAAGGTAGTAAAGGCATATAAGGAATATCTTTCCTGGATGGCTCGTCTTTATGTTAATACAATGAATATTATTCACTATATGCACGATAAGTATGCTTATGAAAGGCTTATGATGAGCCTTCATGATACAGATGTTGAGCGTCTTATGGCATTTGGTGTTTCGGGATTTTCCGTTGTTGTTGACTCTCTTTCTGCTATTAAATATGCAAAGGTAACGCCTGTTAAGGATGAAAGAGGAATTATTACCGATTTCAAAACAGAGGGCAATTTCCCGAAATACGGAAATGATGATGACCGTGTTGATGATATTGCTAAGGATCTTATTTCCTATTTCTATAATGAGCTTTGCAAAACACCTGCATACAGAGGTGCTAAGCATACGCTTTCAATTCTTACAATTACATCAAATGTGATGTACGGAAAGAAAACAGGCGCAACGCCTGACGGAAGAAAAGCAGGCGAGCCTTTCGCTCCGGGTGCAAACCCGATGCATGGCAGAGATTCAGAGGGCGCTCTTGCTTCTCTTAACTCAGTTGCCAAGCTGGATTATGGCTGCTGTCAGGATGGAATTTCAAATACATTTTCAATTACGCCCGATACACTCGGCAGTGATATGGAAAACCGAATCAGTCATTTAACAACGATGCTGGATGGCTATTTTGCTCAGAATGCGCATCATCTTAATGTTAATGTTCTGAATCGTCAGAAATTAATTGATGCCATGAATGATCCAACCCTTTATCCGTCGCTTACAATCCGTGTTTCCGGATATGCAGTAAACTTTAATAAGCTTACCCGTGAAAAGCAGGAAGAGGTTATCGCAAGAACATTCCACACTTCAATGTAATATTTGCATAATAAAAAGCGTTGGTTCTACCAACGCTTTTTTGTTAAAAAAATTTCTTTAACTATATCGTTGTGCAATTCAATAAACATTTCGCTTGTGGTTTTTGCACTCGTTTTTTTGAATTCTTCCAATGAAAAATCATCGGAAACAAAAGTTTCCATAGGCATATCCATTATTAATGAAAGTATATATAACGGCATTAAAGACGGCATAGATATTCCTTTTTTGTATCTAGACAGTGTACTTACAGAAATGCCCATATGCTCTGCCAATTCTTTTTTAGAAAACTGAAGTTTTTCTTTGCTGTAAGCTATTTTTTCTCCTAATAAAGTGATTTTTCCATATGCATTGTCTCTCCCCTGAAAATAAAAAATGCGCAGCCGAAGCTGCGCCAAAAACGCATTTCCCCAGTCGTCGCCAAACGAATTGAGTCTAAGACCCCATAATAAGCACAGAAGTACCATACAGGAGAATGCGTTTTTATACAAAGAAAAAAACGTACAGTACGCTTCTGTGTATATTATTCAATTCGTTTGGCAGATTTATTCTATCATATTGAAATCAAAAGGTCAATAAAAAACCAGCCACGCGTCAAACGCGTGGTTTTCATTTTACGGGCAAAGCCCTCTG
>CAJTZJ010000016.1 GCA_910583925.1 uncultured Eubacterium sp.
AGGGTGCCCCTATTGAGAAGCCTTTAGTTTTATAAACCCTTTCGTCAACCTAACGATTGCCGCCGCCCTTTAACCAAGGAGGCAAAAAGGTATAAATTTATTCTGTTATTTCGATTGAATCTATGGTAACATCATAGACCGGCTTATCGCCCATACCGCATTTAACGACTGCAATATCCTCAAGTGTTTTTTCGCCGCTGATAAGCTGACCGAAAACAGTATGGTGGAAATCAAGCCAGGGTGTTCCGCCAACCTTTTTATAATTCTCAATAACCATTTCCGGATAGCCATTATCTTTGAGCTGTTCCATCTGCTCCAAAAGATTGGCAGGAACGGATTTAGCCTGCACAATAAAAAACTGGCTACCGTTTGTATTCGGACCTGAGTTAGCCATTGAAAGAGCACCGTAATAATTACGGGCATCAATTGAAAACTCATCCTCAAAGGCTTTACCGTAAACAGACTCTCCGCCGCAGCCTGTTCCTGTCGGATCACCGCCCTGAATCATAAAATCATTGATTACACGATGAAAAATAAGACCATTATAATAGCCCTCTTTTGCATGGGCAACAAAGTTTTCTACCGCCTTTGGGGCAACCTCAGGAAATAAAACGAATTCCATATCTCCCATATTTGTTTTTATTGTTGCTTTTACGCCGTCTTTTACTTCAAGCTGATTCATTATAATTTAACCTTTCTGTTTATTTCTTTAATCGTTTCTTCGTCTATTTTTACCACTTTTCTATCGTAAGTTAAAATTCCGTTAAGCTCATCCTCAACATCAGTAACCTGCGTATAAACAGTTGCAGAAAGCCCTGTTTTAATCTGAGGAATAATTGTTTTTTCAAATGTTCGTTTATATGCCTTTGTAAGACTATCCTTTGTTTTATAAATCTTATATCCAAACATTTTGTTATTGAATGTATGACCGGATATTTTCTGCGAGTAGCCTCCGAATTCGGAAAGTACATAAGGTCTGTTTCCCGCTTTTACCTTTATCGGAGTAAAATAAATATGCTTTGAAATAACATCTGAAGCACCCCTGTCATGCCAGCCCGAGGTAGAATCAACCGTTCTTGACGGATCCATCTTTTTCAGCATATCATAAGCGATTTTTGAATCAAACTGACCCCATCCTTCATTAAAAGGCACCCAAAGAGCAATACAAGGACAATTATAAAGATAATCAACCATATCGGTTAACTCTTCATAATATAAATCTCTTGCTTCCTTATCCGTTCTTTTAAAGGTTTTATAATTCGTATCATCAAGATTAATTCCGACAAAAGGCAAAACAGAAATTTCAAGTCCGTAATTACCTCCGCCGTTTACCATATCCTGCCAAACTAGAATTCCGTTTACATCGCAGTAATGATACCAAAGAAGCGGTTCTATTTTAATATGCTTTCTTAACATATTAAAGCCAAGCTCCTTCATTTTCTTAACATCAAATTCCATAGCACTGTTGCTTGGAGGCGTTAAAAATCCATCCGGATAATAACCCTGATCAAGAAGCCCATTATGGAAATACGGCTTATTGTTGAGGAACAATCGTTTTATACCGTTTTTGTCCTCGCCGACAGAGTATTTACGCATACCGAAATAAGATTTAATAACCTCCCCGCAGGCATTGAATGTTACAGTATAAAGGAAAGGATTTTCAGGTGACCAAGATTTAAAATCCGGAAGTTTAACTGTTGTTTCTTTTGTTTCTGCAATGATTTCATCACCGTCATAAATGGTGGTAACAACATCATCTGTTCCGAAAAATTCAAAATGCACCTGCTCATTATCATAATCCGGAGTTATTTTAACTCTTTCAAGAAATTCCACAGGAGTACTTTCAAGCCATACCGTCTGCCAGATACCGCTTTGCGGGCTGTACCATATACCGCCACGCTTGAATTTCTGCTTGCCCTTGGAATATTCCTTTGTATCTGAATAGTCAACAACCGTTACATTCAAAGTGTTCTGCCCTGTTCGGATGAAGTCTGTTATTTCAAATTTAAACGGAGTATACCCGCCCTTATGCGTTCCGATTTCAAAGCCGTTAATAAATACTGTAGCAATCTGGTCTACAGCTCCGAAATGAAGAAAAACTCTGCCTTTATTAAAATCTGCGGGAATTTCAAAAATCTTTTCATAATGAAGAAATTCATTCGGACTGAGTACACGATTTACACCGGAAAGCGGAGTCTCCGGGGAAAAAGGAACAATAATATCAGTTGAAAATTGTTCCGGCAGTGATTTACTGCCTGAAAATTCGCATTTCCATTTTCCATTTAAGTTTATGTAGCTGTTTCTTACGAACTGTGGACGAGGATATTCGCTTAAAGGATTTTCCTTAATAAGCTCTTCGCCGAATTTTGTTAATAACATAGTTTTTCCCCTTTAAAAATTATAAAAGCAAAGAGGCGAACTGAAATTTTACATTGTTCGCCCATTTGTCTTCATTATTCAAATCTATAGTTTATATTATTTTCATTGCACCAGGATGCAATTTTATTATGTGTGTACTCTATTGAAAATTCATCAATTCCGTCCTTAAGCTCGGGATAGGCATTAAAGTATTTCCAGAAAGTATCAATAAACTCCTCGCCTTGTATTTTATCCAGAATTGATTTAAGCTTTTCGCTTCCCTTTTCATTTATAAAGCCTCGAATAATTTCTTCGTTGCTTATAGTAATAAAAGGGATTAAGCCTATAGATACAAAATAAGTAGTTTGCCCCATATCCTCAGGCTTTTCTCCCGTATCCAAATCTCTGATATTTTTTACGGTATAATCCCTATAAGAAAACCAATATTCGGATGAACCGCTTCCGCTTTTATTTAATAAATCAGAATTAATCAACAATTCCATTTCAATACCACCGCAGATTATTTACTAAACAGTATATTTTATCTGATAGAATTCAAAAGTCCGCCTTTTGAAATAATATCCTGAATGAATGGAGGGAATGGCTGAGCCTTATAGGTTTTACCGGTTGTTACATTTGTAATAACACCGCTGTCAAAATCAACCTCTATCTCATCGCCGCCCTTGATATCCTTTGCAGCCTCATCACATTCAAGAATTGCAAGCCCGATATTAATTGCATTTCTGTAAAAAATTCTTGCAAAGGTGGAAGCAATAACGCAGGAAATGCCGCTTGCCTTAATCGCTATCGGTGCATGCTCTCTGGAAGAGCCACAGCCAAAATTAGCTTCGGCAACCATTATATCCCCTTTTTTTACATTGGTTACGAAATCCTTATCAATATCCTCCATACAATGAGAAGCAAGCCAAGCTTCATCACTTTTATTAAGATATCTTGCAGGAATGATAACATCCGTATCAATATTATTTCCGAATTTATGAACTGTTCCTTTTGCTTTCATAGCTGACCTCCTATATTTTTGCAGGATCTGCAATATAGCCTTTTACAGCCGAAGCTGCTGCTACTGCAGGAGAAGCAAGATAAATTTCAGATTTTGTGTGTCCCATTCTGCCGACAAAGTTACGGTTTGAGGTTGAAACAGCCTTTTCACCGTTTGCAAGAATTCCCATATGACCGCCAAGACAAGGACCGCAGGTTGGCGTTGAAACAATTGCTCCTGCTTCCACAAAGATTTCGGCAAGCCCCTCTTTAACACAATTGAGATAAATCTGCTGGGTTGCAGGAATAACGATTACTCGAACACCATCAGCAACCTTTCTGCCCTTAAGAACGGAAGCAGCAATGCGCATATCCTCCATTCTTCCGTTCGTGCAGGAGCCGATAACTACCTGGTCAATTTTAATCTCAGGCACTTCATCAATTGTTTTTGTATTTTCAGGAAGATGAGGAAAAGCAACAGTAGGACGAAGCGTACTCAAATCAACAGTAATCGTGCTGTCATATTCTGCATCCGCATCAGCCTCATAAACCTTATATTCTCTTAATGACCTGCCGTTTACATATTCAAGTGTTACAGTATCAACAGGGAAAATTCCGTTTTTAGCACCGCATTCAATGGCCATATTTGAAATACAAAGACGATCATCCATAGAAAGATTTTTAATGCCGTCGCCTGTAAATTCAAGGCTTTTGTAAAGAGCGCCGTCAACACCGATTTTGCCTATAATATGAAGAATAACATCCTTGCCGCTTATAAACGGAGCTTTTTCGCCTGTTACCACAACCTTGATTGCGCTCGGCACTTTAAACCAAGCCTTACCTGTTATCATACCTGCTGCCATATCCGTTGAGCCGACACCTGTTGAAAAAGCACCAAGAGCACCATAAGTACATGTGTGGCTGTCTGCACCGATAATGCAGTCGCCGCAGGTAACAATACCTTTTTCCGGAAGAAGTGCATGCTCAATGCCCATATTACCAACATCATAATAATGAAGAATATCATGCTTTTTAGCAAATTCACGAACCTGCTTACAGTTTTCAGCTGACTGAATATCCTTATTCGGAGTAAAATGGTCCATTACAAGAGAAATTCTTGTTTTGTCAAAAATTGAATCCTTGCCGAATTTATTCATTTCATTGATAGCAACAGGAGATGTTACATCATTTCCGAGCACCATATCCAGATTTGCTTCTATTAACTGCCCTGCAACAACCGAATCAAGCCCTGCATGCGCAGCTAATATTTTCTGAGTCATAGTCATACCCATATATATTCACCTTATTTCTTTAATTACATTAAATCTTCTTTAAAGGAATCTGCCCCTCTTTCAAGAGAGGTTACACCTGTTTTTGCCATTTCAATAATGCCGAACGCCGAAACCTCTTTAATAAAGTTTTCAATTGATTCCGCTCTGCCCGTAAGCTCAAAGGTAAAGCTTTCAAGAGTAACATCAACAACTCTTGCGCCAAATCTTCTGTTTACCTCAAGAAGATGATTTTTCTTTTCAATGCCCTTTGCACGAACTTTAACAAGAAGCAGCTCAGATGAAACAGAATTTTCAGCATTAAGAACTGCAACCTTTTTTACAATTTCAAGCTTTGAAATCTGCGCTCTGATCTGTCTGAAATTTTCAGGCTCTGTATATGTTTCAATCGTCATTCTTGAGAAAAGAGGATCTTCCGTTTCACTGACAGTTAACGAGCTGATATTATATCCACGCCTTGAAAAAAGGCTTGCAACACGCTGCAAAACACCGGAAACATTATCAACAAGAACTGATAATACAAGCTTTTCTTCTGCCATAATTACATTTCCTCCTTAATATCTGCTACTGAACCACCCGGCGGAATCATCGGAAGAACATTAGAATCCGGAGAAATTCTGCATTCAACAACTACCGGTCCGTTTACAGCAAATGCTTCATCGAGTACCTTATCAATTTCATCATTAGTATTGATACGAAGTCCTTTTACACCGAAAGCCTCTGCAACCTTAACAAAATCCGTTGCACGGTTTGGGTCTGTATCCGAAAAACGATTGCCGTAAAAAATCTTCTGCCACTGGCGAACCATACCAAGCACTTTATTATTCATAACAAACATAACAACCGGAACATTATATGATGCCATTGTTGCAAGCTCATTCAGGTTCATATGGAAGCCACCATCACCTGCAAACATAACAACACGCTTATCCGGACAGCCGAAAGCCGCACCGATTGCGGCACCCATGGAATACCCCATTGTGCCAAGACCGCCTGATGAAAGGAAGGTATGTGGCTGAGTATATTTATAAAACTGAGCAGCCCAAAGCTGATGCTGACCTACATCCGTTACAACAATTGTATCTGCAGGAGATTTTTTATCAACAGCTTCAATAAGAGTCTGGGGATTAACATAATCACCAATCTGAAGCTGATTGAACGGACGCCTGAAGCCATCTATTTCAGCCTTCCACGCATTATGATTCTGTTGAGGAACAGCCTTAGTAAGCATAGGAATAACCTCTGAAAGCGTTCCCTTTAAATGATAATTTGAAACAATATTCTTGTCCATCTCAGCAGAATCAACATCAATATGCAGAATTTCTGCGTTAGGTGCAAATTTTGCTCTGTTTCCTGCAACACGGTCAGAGAAACGAGCTCCTGCAACGATAAGAACATCACACTCATGAGCCGCCTTATTGCATTCAAAATGACCGTGCATACCGATTAACCCAAGATGCAGGGGATGACCATTCGGGAAAGCACCAAGACCCATAAGTGATGATACAACAGGCGCATCAATTTTTTCTGCAAATGAAATTAAATCCTGACCGACATCAGAAAGAATTGCACCGCCGCCAACATAAATAAGCGGCTTTTCCGCATTGGAAATAAGCTCAACGGCTCTGTCAAAGCAGCTTTGCTTCGGCTGTGCATTCTCAAGAGGCTCTACCTTTGGCTGAGGCTCATATTCGCACATAGCTGCGGTAATATCCTTCGGAATATCAACAAGTACCGGACCTTTTCTTCCGCTTTGTGCAATTTCAAAAGCACGGCGAAGTGTTGAAGCCAGTTCATTAATATCCTTTACCATAAAGTTATGCTTTGTGATAGGCATAGTTACACCTGTAATATCAATTTCCTGAAACGAATCTCTGCCAAGACCGGATGTTGCATAATTGCAGGTAATGGCGACAACAGGGATTGAATCCATATAAGCAGTTGCAATACCGGTTACAAGGTTTGTTGAGCCGGGACCGGATGTAGCAAAGCAAACCCCAACCCTGCCCGTTGCACGGGCATATCCGTCCGCAGCGTGGGATGCGCCCTGCTCATGAGCTGTCAGAATATGATTAAATGTATCGCCATATTTATAAAGCTCATCAAAAATATTTAGAATTGTTCCTCCGGGGTAACCAAAAACAGTGTCTACACCCTGTTCCTTAAGTACCTCAAGAACAATCTGAGAACCATTTAATTCCATAATACCCTCCTAATTTACTTTATAATTTTAATATCTATTTTATTATTTTTATTTATAGTTGTCAAGACTTGAAAAGATGTTATAATTATTATATACTCATATATACATATGTGAAACACTGTTCATTGATTTAAAGAGGGCGTGATTATGAAAAAAGCAAAATCTATTTCGGCAATCACTTTACTTTTATCCATTATTTTTTTATGCGGATGCTCAAATATAACGAACATTTTGAACAAAAACAATTCAGCACATTATGAAATTACTTCTATTTCAAAAAATGCCGAATACTATTCCTCTATTGATATATCAGAAGATAACATTCTATTCTTAACATATAAAGGAACAGAAGACTATCTTTTATCTGTTTATAATGCTGAAAAAAATAAAGTAACTGCACAAACAAACCTTAGTGACTGCGGATTGGATAATGTAACAGAGGCCGTATTCGGCAATGAAAACGAGATAATTGTTTACGATAATATTGATGAAAAGGCTATTGCTTATGATTTATGCTTAAATAAAAAAGGCGATGCCGATTATGTATCTGATCTTAATATCGAAGATGCACCAAAATCAGAATTACTAACTAAGGAATTTGATTTCAGAAACGGTTATGCCGTATCGCAAACCGAAAACAAAACAATCTGTGTTTTTTATGATGAACCCGGAAAATTTTATATCAGCAACAGCGGTAATTCAGACTTCATTGATGAATATGATAAAAAAGTATTAAAACTCAACTATACAGAAAATGACCGTGAAATTATCATTTCCGTTGACGATTATAAAAACGGAGTCAGCAGCAATACCCTTAAATTTAACGGACTGAATAAATTGTCGGTTAATATTCAATTCGGAAAAATCAGCGACAAATATGCTGTTTTTGTATTAACAAATACAAATGTGCAAACAGACGGAGCCGTATCAATTCCTTACATATGGAAATATAATGATGACTCCATGAATAACCAGCTTGATCTTTCAGTAAAAACAAAAGAAGATTTCAATAAGGACAATGAAAACATTATCAAAGAAATTAATGATACATATGCAATCAAAGTTAATATTGATGAGGTTATTGAGGATTATTGGGTTAACGAAACGGAATATGGAATTAACGCTTTACAGCTAAATTCCATTTTATCCGATATAAATACATACCTTGCACTTTTCCCTGACGGGTTTGTAAATGAAATTTACAGCTATGATAAAAATAATGACGGAATAAAATTTGATATTGTTAAAAGGATTGAAGGCATTTCCGCCTATGCAGTTGATTTTAATGAGGATATGATGATTGTTTTCGGATATCATGACTTCTGCAAGGGCGTATTCTTCCATGAATTTATGCACCTGATAGATAACAGAATATCTGATTTCTATACAGAAAACTACCATTCGGATTTTTATGGGGAATGGTGCAGCTTGAATCCGAACGACTTTGAATATATCGATGATGAATACAGAAACATAGATTCCGAAGATTATAACGAATATTTTATAAGCAATTATGCAACATCCGATATGGTTGAGGATACGGCAGACACTTTCAGATATTTATGTGAAAATGCAGATTCCGATGATAAAGAAAATATTAGTAATAATGTCGGCAAAAAAATCGAATTGCTGTGCAAAGCAATTCGTTCGGCTTATCCCAGTGCGGCAAATGAAAAGGAGCTTTATTGGGAAAAAGCTTTAAATAAATAAACACAAGGAGAACATTATGAAACTTGGAATTGTAGGACTTCCGAATGTTGGAAAAAGTACACTTTTTAATGCAATAACAAACGCAGGCGCACAAAGTGCAAACTACCCTTTCTGCACAATTGAGCCAAATGTTGGTATGGTCAGCGTACCTGACGAAAGGCTTGATAAGCTTGCAGAAATGTATCAGCCCGATAAATTTACACCTGCAACAATTGAATTTGTTGATATAGCAGGACTTGTTAAAGGTGCCTCAAAGGGAGAAGGACTCGGAAACAAATTTTTAAGCCACATCAGAGAGGTAGACTCTGTTATCCATGTTGTAAGATGCTTTGAAAACAATGACATAACCCATGTTGACGGCTCTATTGACCCCGCAAGAGATATCGAAACAATCAATCTTGAGCTTATTTTATCAGACCTTGACATTCTTGCCAGAAGAATTGACAGCCGAAAAAAGGCTATGAAAGGTGATAAAACCATTGCACCCGAAGTTGCATTCCTTGAAAAGCTTTATTCCGAAATGGAAGAAGGAAAAACAGCAAGATCCGTTGAAATTTCAGAGGACGAGCAGGAATACCTTAAAGAGGTTTCGCTTCTTACAATAAAACCGGTTATCTATGCCTGCAATATGAGCGAGGACGATTTTGCAAACGGAATCGACGGTAACAAAAACTTTAATATAGTTAAGACTATTGCTGCAGAAGAAGATGCCGAAACATTACCTATCTGTGCTGAAATGGAAGCTGAAATTGCAACACTTGAAGAAGAGGAAAAGGAAATCTTTCTTGCCGACATGGGTCTTGAGAAAAGCGGACTTGACAGACTCATAAAAAAAAGTTATCACTTGCTTGGTCTGATTTCATTCCTTACAGCAGGAAAAAAAGAGGTTCGTGCATGGACTATTAACGAAGGCACAAAGGCACCACAGGCAGCCGGAAAAATCCACACGGATTTTGAAAGAGGCTTTATAAGAGCAGAAGTTGTTTCCTTTGAGGATTTAATGGAAAACGGCAGTCTCAGTGTATGCAAAGAAAAGGGTCTTGTTAAGAGCGAAGGCAAGGAATATGTTATGAAAGACGGAGATATTGTAGAGTTCAGATTCAATGTCTGATTACTCTGATTACAATTTTTCTATATTCTATATGAAAGTATTATGACAAGAAATAAATTTTTCTTGACAATTTTAGACACAGTGATGTATAGTGTAATAGGTGGAATATATGAAGGCGATAAACGAATTAAATGAAGCTGAAATTCTTTCACTATGCAAAGAAGGAGATAATGAAGCACTAACATTCATTATCACAAGATACAGGACAGCAGTTGAAGCATTGGCATCTAAATACTCCGATTCCCCTATTGAAAGAGATGATCTTATACAGGAGGGTATGATTGGACTGCTTGCTGCCATTAAATCTTTTGATTGCAGCAAAGGCACAGCTTTTAGTACCTATTGCTACACCTGCATCAATAATTCTCTACAAACGGCATTACGCAAGGTCAGCAGGCGAAAAGATATTCCTCAAGGGATTCTCGTTTCGCTTGAAGAGGTTACTGTTAATAATAACACAGCGCTGAGTGCCGAAGATTCTTTCCTTGCTAAGGAAAGCGTATCCTTGTTAACAAATCAACTTCAAAATGAACTCTCCGAATTTGAAAATATCGTTTTGAGATTACATATGATTGGTTGCAGTTACACCGAAATCGCAGATAAGCTTTGCAAAAAGCCTAAAGCGATAGATAACGCTTTACAACGCATTAGAAAGAAACTAAAAGTAGTTTCCTTCTGATTGTCTACGGACATTAACTGCAACAAATTATTATGAAAGAGAGGTAAAAAAATGTACGAAGATAAAACTTTAGTTTGCAAGGATTGCGGAAATGAATTTGTTTTCACAGCAGGCGAACAGGAATTCTACGCTGAAAAAGGCTTTGTTAACGAGCCTCAGAGATGTAAGGATTGCAGAAATGCAAGAAAAACAGCATCAAGAGGACCGAGAGAAATGCATGATGCTATCTGCGCAAGCTGCGGAGCCGCTTGTAAGGTTCCATTTCAGCCAAAGGAAGACAGACCTGTATACTGCAGTGAATGCTTTGCTAAAATGAGCGAGGAAAACTGATTACCATCAGACTCTTGCCGATTTTGAAATTAATAACACTAAAATCAGCTGTGCAATGCACAGCTGGTTTTTTGTAAAAAAGTCTTGACAACGGAATATTCTTATGATAATATATTCGAGCAGATACGGAGAGGTATCGAAGCGGTCATAACGAGGCGGTCTTGAAAACCGTTTGGCCAAAAGCCACATGGGTTCGAATCCCATCCTCTCCGCCATAGAAAAACAAGCACCTTTGTGCTTGTTTTTTTTGTACAATAAAATGTGATTCGAACACGCGGCTCTAAAAATTGAGCTGTAAAGCGAAAATTTTTAGGAGAAAGGTCCGGTGGACCTTTCGATAGCAAGAAGAGAATCCCATCCTCTCCGCCATAAAAAAACACCCCTTGGGGTGTTTTTTCTTTTATATTGTTACTTATTACAATCCATGATAATATGGACAGATATCTTCATAATGACCATCCTTCATACGAAAGCCTTTCGGAATTGTTCCGAGCTGAACGAAACCGAGCCTTTCATAAAGATGCCTTGCATGGATATTTGTAGACACTACAGCATTGAACTGAAGAATACCAAAGCCGTGCTTCTTTCCCTGAAGCAGACAATCCGAAACAAGCTTTTCGCCGATGTGCAGTCCCCTGCTCTCCGATTTAACAGCATAGCTTGCATTGCAGATATGACCGCACCTGCCCACATTATTAGGATGCAGGATATACAGACCATAAATGTTTCCATTTTCCGAATCAGCAGCAACAGCGCAATAGGTTTGAGAAGCAAAAAATTCTTTTCCGCTTTCATCGTTTAAAATCTCTTCCTGAGGAAATGCAATACCATCTTCAACAACCTCATTCCAGATTTTAATCATTTCCGATAAATCCGCTTCATTATATTGTCTTACTATAATATTCATTTATTAATCCTTTCAATTCAAAAGTAATAACAGACATATATAATAAATATAAAACCGAAAAAATTCAAGAGATAACATAAAAAAAGCGAACACTCATGTTCGCTTTTTTTATAATCTTCTTTCGTCCTCTTTACGCTGTTTATTTGAACGGATAATGGCAGGAATACCAAAACCCAAAGCACCGCCTGCTGCTATACCTGCGATAAGGAAAAGCCACCAGAGGGGATTGTTCTGTTCATCTTCCCTTTTTTCTTCGGCAACCTCTTTCTTTTCCTCAATTGCAGTTGAAACATCAACCTTTTCGGAATAAGCTTTTCCGAATTCATCCTCATAGGATATCGTAACAGTTCCCTTTACCTCTCCAAGCTTCTCTGAGCTTACGCGAAGATTGGCACTGCCTGCTGCGCTTGAACCCGCAGGAATTTCTCCGATAAACAGCACTCCCCCGCTTTCAAGTCCGTCAATATCAAAGCTGAGCTTACAGTTTCTTATTGTACTTTTTCCCGTATTCATTAGATTCGGTGAAACGGTTTCCGTATTCCCCTGCGTTACCTTTACAGGAAGCTGAATGGAATCATAATCAAGAGAAACAGACTGTTTTACATTAACATATATAATATCCGATGCGGAATAGGACGAATAATATTTATCTTCATATTCAACATTAAGTGCAAGCTTATGCTCGCCCGTCTTAGCGGTTTTTGAAGCAACAACAGGAACTTTCCATGTGTATGTACTGCTTGCACCGATTTTGCTTACATACTTTGTTCCCGTTCCTTTTGGTCTGATATCGCCCGAATCCTCTGTTAGGGAAAGCTTAATATTGTATATTGCTTTTTTTGAACTGTAATTCTTTATTACAATCTCTATTTCCTTTTCTTTATCAGGGGAAATGCTATCGCCCTCAATACTATATGAAGAAAGCATTACTCTTGGCAGTGAACCATCCACAGTTGTTTCCGACTCTTCCGCAAAGGCAGGAACGGTAAAGGAAAAACACAGCATAAACACTGTAATAAATGCAACAAATTTTTTCATTATCTCTATAACTCCCTTATATTATCTATAATACTGTTTTTCATTTCTTGTCTGATTTTTACCCACAGGTTTATACTGCATATTCCAAACAGGATAATGCAGAATGCAATTGTAACCCACGGATTGAAATCAAACACAAACTCTAAGCTGCTAATATAAGCCTTGACACTTTGATTTTTAAAAGATACAACCATTGCACAGACAAGATAAATTGATGCAAACAAGCCGAAGCCGATGCCATAACCAATTGCAAAGGTTTTCAAAAGCCGCCTTACATACGATTCAACAAATTCTTTTCTTGAAATGCCAACTGCACGAAGCGTTCCGAGTTCCCTTTTTCTTTCACGAATACTTGCGGTAAACGCATTATTTGTTAAGCTTGCACAGACAGCAAAACCGATTATAATAAGCGAAATCATAACAACAAGCATTGAATTGCTTTCGGATTCTGATCTTTTCTTTGATTCGTATGATGAATAAATATTTGTATCATATTTATAAAGTATCGGTTCTGCATAGGATATTACCGACTCATTCATTTCATCATTGATTTCGCCGTCAACAAACAGGTTGACACGCTGATATTTTTCGTTTTGTGAAAATCTGTTCATTCCGGCTATAGAGGTTAAAACTCCGAATTTTTTGCCATCAAGAATCCATTGATTTACTTCACTGGAACTGAAATATTCGGGGCTGATAACTGCACCGACTTTAACCTTTTTATCAACCTTTTCAAAGTTATAGATGTTTTCGGTTTCGGTATAAATCGTATCATCGGGATCGCCCATAATCATACTTAAATCAATTATATCCCCTGCTTTGTATTCATACTCGCCATAAACGGCATAGTCAAATTTATTATCAACCTTCTCATCAAGAAGGGTTACATCCCAGAAGCTGTTACCATCGTCTACAATACATACCGCCGCTTTTTGAGGCGCAATAAGAATAATTTCCTCGCCCGAGGTAAGCTTATCAAGATTGATGTTTCCCGAAATCAAATTATCTTCAAGCTCTTCCAGCTTCCAGTCATCAACGGCATAAAGCGTTGTCGGAAGAAAATCCTTTCTAAAGCCTGCCTGTGATTTAATATTGCTGTAGTATTCAGTAAAATCACTTAAAACCAATTCAGCATAATTGCCTCCGTTATATTCATCCAAACCAAGGTTTTCATAAACGCTGTCCTGTGCAAGAATTTTAAAATAATCGGTATATTCATCAAGCAGAACATTTATATTGCAGCTTTTTACGCCGAAGGCTTTTGAAATATACGGAGCAGCCGCTATACTGTTCTTATCTGCATCAGACATTCCGCCGGTTTTATCAAAGGAATTTGTATATGCCATTCCATTATTGTATTCCGTTCTGACAGTATAGTCATAGCCATATTGATCAGGATGCTTCTTTTCATAAGAAACAAATGAAAAACCGAAACACGAAAAAAGAATGGTTGAAATCAGAATTACTGAAACCGCAATCTGATTTCCCTTATGGAATGTCATACTTCTTTCAGCAAGAAGCTTCGGAACGGAAAATTCCTTTTGCGATCTGATTTTCTTGGTTTTCATTTTACGGGATACATCTATATTCCTTATAGCCTGCATAGGCATTATCCTTGTTGCATGGATAATCGGAATAAGAGCAGCCAGCATTACCGTAATTAAACCGACAATTCCGCATAAGATAACAGATAAAACATCTATTGTTAAAACAAAATCATCACTGAGTACATTTAAAAGAGCAAGAACAAGCAAATTAGAAATCACAAGACTGACAGGGATAGACACAAATGAAATAATCAGTGCTTCCCTGCCTAAAATATTGATAATCTGCTTTCTTGTTGTACCAACAGCACGGAGCATACCAATCTGCTGCTTTCGCTCCAGAATATTTGCATTAAAGGAATTAACAATTGCAATACAGGAGGTTAACGCAAGTATAATTCCGATAATAGAAATGTATATGATATTGCTTTCTTCCATAAAGCCGCCATAATAATTTCTGTAATCTGTATATATATTTTCAAATGAATTTTCGTTATCTAAGTGAACAAAATCAGACTGACCAAGATAGTCGTGCAATACACTTGTTCTATCCTGTATTGTTGTCTGACCATCTACAGTGATAAACGGCTCAAAATCAAAATCCGCATAAGTAAAATAGCAGACAAGACCTTCTTTGCCTCCAACATCGGTCTGCAGATCCTCACATACAAAAGCAGACGGAACGCAGGAATCAGACAAAACAGGTAAATGCGAATATTTATCCTCAGCTATTCCGACCAGCTTATAGCTTTTCGTTTTGAATGTACCGATATGAGATTTTCCGTTCTGCGGAAAAACATCAAGTGTAATTTCATCACCGATTCGGGCTTCAATGCCAAGCCTGGACAGAACAGACTGTTCCAGTGCTATCTCATTTTCATTTGTTGGATATGAACCCTCAATAAAGGATTGATACGAAAGTGCCTTTGCATCATCATCAAGCCAAGCAAGATAAAAACCATTTTCTTCATTTGCAGCAGAGGTTGAAGCAAAGCCGACCATATGGGCAAAGCCGTATTCATCAATATAGCCTTCTTTATCGGCATTTTTCATTGCCTGCTCAGAAATATTAATCAGTATTTCATCCTGTATTCCCATAGCTTTTCTGCCCATTTCAAGGCGGGAATAATGAAAGCTGAACAGAGAAATGATTACACTTGATGAAAAAACCATAGCCAGAATAATACCGATAACCATAACGGTATACTGCTTTTTATGATTTTTAAGATTACCGAAAGCAAGCGTATTAACTGTCAGTTTCTTTCTCACGGCTTAGTCCTCCACTGCTTTGCTGTCTCTTACAATTCTGCCATCTTCAATTGTTAAAATCCTGTCTGCCTGCTCGGCAACATGCAAATCATGGGTAACAAGAATAAGGGTTACACCCAATTCCTTACTTACAAATTTAAGAAGAGAAAGCACTTCCCTGCCGCTTTTACCGTCAAGGTTACCTGTCGGTTCATCAGCAAAAAGGATTGCAGGCTTATTGGCAAGCGCCCTTGCGATGGCAATTCGCTGCTGCTGACCTCCAGAAAGAGCAGATGGAAGATGCTCTACTCTGTCTTCGATACCAAGAATTTTGATTATTTTATTAAGATATTCTTCATCAGGCTTTTTCTTATCAAGCATAATGGGAAGAAGAATATTTTCATAACCCGTTAATTCCTGAACAAGATTGTAGGACTGAAAAACAAAACCGAAGCGTCTGCGTCTTAAAATAGAAAGCTGATTATCATTATAATCCGAAAGCCTTTTTTCTCCATAGGTTACATATCCTGAGGTTGGATATTCCAGACTGCTGAGCATGTGAAGAAAGGTTGATTTTCCCGAACCGGACGGACCGGTAATAGCACAAAATTCTCCCTGTTCAAATGATATGGTAATATCATCAACGGCTTTTACAACATTTTCTCCGTTAAGATATTCCTTTGTCAGATTTGTGCATTCTATAATTTTCATAAAAACTGCTCCTTTTGTATAATGCATAATCTATTTTACAGCTTAATCATATAGTATTTGTCTTACAATTACATTAATTTTATCTTAAGATATCGTAAGATAACAAAAATGTATAAAAAAAGAATAAAATTACAAAAAATATAGTGCAAACTGCTTAGTGGTATGCTATAATTGTTAACAGCAAATTTAAAGGGGGAATTTTTATATGTCTGAAAAAGGCGGATCTAAAATCGGTCAATTTTTCACAGATGTAAAAACACACTGGACTAAGCCTGCACCGGGCAAATATGTTCCTTACAGAGAATATCTTGATATTCTTGTAGGCAACGGAAGCAACTATGTAGGCAATAAAACACTTGAATATCTTACCTTCGCGGCTAGCTGTTATTTAATGATGTATCATTATAAGCTGCCGTATTTAACATTTTCCATAATTGCGCTTATCAATATGCCGCTTAATTATATATGGACAATGATGGGATGGGTAATTAATGACAACCTTGGATTTCTGCCTAAAAAAACCGAACGGAAATTCAACGGTGTATATTTTCTGCTTATCATTATAGGCTTGTCTATGATTATAGGTGATTATTCACAGCTTTTTGATCAATCCGGAAAATTCGTTACATATCTGAACGGACTTGAGGGTATAAGTGCTGCATCGGCATTCAAAATCCTTGGCACACATATTTTATGGAACGGCTGGTCAGGCGCAAGAAATATTTTCTGGCGTAAAAAGCTGATTCCGAAATTCGGAAGATACAAGTATTCATTATACTGTGACATTGTTCCAAAAACCATAATGGTATTTTTGATTGGCTGGCTGCCTTTCTATACCACAATTACAGATGTAACAACAAGAGTATGGGTTGCAAACCTTTTATTCTCGATTTATAATTTGTTCGGCTTTGCAAGCGGACAAAAGAGCCAGCTTGAAAACTGCGCGCAGAACTGCAGCCCGAATGTACGTGAAAGAATTTTTGTAAGAACATATCCTATCAAGCTTTCTCACTTTGCGCAATCAATCCTTGCCATTCTTCTTCCCGTATTTATCGGTATGACAAAAGATAAATGGGCAGATATTGCCGTGTTCAAATACATTATACCATTTACATTTCTTGCTTCAGCAATATTAACAATGATTTTTGCAGGTAGAATTAAGGAAAGAATTCCCCAGCCTCCAATTGAAAAGAAGGTTAATATAAATTTCTGGGACGGCATTTTCGGTGTAATGAGAAATAAATACAGATGGACACTGACTATCGTTGGTCTTCTTGATTCTCTCGGAAACGGTATGCTTGCATTTACAACAATTCTTTATCTTTACACTTTCCGTCTGAGCGGACTTACATACAGCTTATTAGTTGCATTGGTATCCTTTGCAGGCACCCCCCCGGATTTCTTTACACCCTATTTTATAAAGAGATTTTCGTACAAGCAGATTATGATATTCTATCAGCTTTCAAGGGCGCTTTGCTACACTGTAATCGTCTGCAGCTATCTGTTCTGCGGAGATAATCTTGTTCTCTGCGGCACGCTAAGCGTTGTAATGCTGTTTATTACGGAAATGGTTCAGACCGTTCCGAAATCCGTTTCTTACGATATGGATGTCCGTATCAACGACTATCAAATGTATCTGTCAGGAGAAAGGCTTGAAAGCTTTTCAGGTGTATTCGGATGGTTTACAGGTCCCATTACCTCTTTTGTTGGTATGATTATTCCGATTTTACTTTTAAAATTCGGTTTCAACAGCAACTGGGATGTATTGTTTATAGACTCCTCAAGAATTAAAATTATTGTAATACCCATTATATTTGATATCGTCGGCTATCTTCTTATGACAATCCCGTATATGTTCTGGGATTATGACGATAATAAGCAGAGTAAGGTTATTGAGGTTCTTCGCCGAAGAGAGGAAGTAACACGAAAGCTGTATAATAAAGAGCATAATATAACGGATGATGACAAAGCTGAAAATTCAGCAGTATCTGAAGAAAAAGAGGTTGAGGAGGTAATGTCATGAAAAAGAAGCAGAAAAAAACCAAAGTAAAAGACGATTTCCTCACTCAGGAAGCTATGGAAGAACAGGAAGCTGCTGCTGCATATACACTTGACATTCCGGATGATGAAATATGGACCTACCAGATTGAAGGACTGCAGGCCCCGCATATCAACCAGCCATTCAAAAACGCAACTACTAAAAAAATATTAGTTATCCTTGTACTTATTGTTGCAATCGGAATGGCAATGTATTTCTCGGTTCGTGCAGTTCACAGCGATACATACGAATATAAAGCACTGGAGGACGGGACCTACGAGCTAGTTAAATTCTCAAATCCCGGTGATATTACTGATATTGTAGTCGATTATGTTGTTGATATTGAAACAGGTGAAAAAGATACCACAAAGCCGATTTCCGTTATTGACGAATATGCGTTTAACTGCGATGAAAAGCTTAATACAATTTCAATTGGTAAGGATGTAAAATCCATAGATGGGAAATCAATTTACAGTTGCTGGTGGGTTCAGAATGTATGGATTGATGATGAGAACCCATATTATTGTGATATTGACGGTGTTATTTATAACAAGGATTTAACGGAGGTAGTTTTCTACCCTAACGATCATGATAAGTATTTAAGAGCAAAGCTGGGATATGACAATCTTGTTGACGATGCGGGAAATCCAATGGAAGAGCTTTTCGGCACAACTGAAAAATATGACGAGGTATTCTTAACTGAATACAACAAGCAGATAAGAACATATGTTATTCCATCAACAGTAACAAAAATCGGACAGCTTGCATTTGCTTATTCAAACATTACAGACCTTTATATACCTGAAGGTGTTAAAACAATGGAATCCATGGCTGTATTCAAGAATACAGAGCTTCGCAATATATACAGCTACACAACAGACAGTGATATAACGGATGTAACCTACAATTCAATTGCCTCAATGAAAAGCATTTACAATTCACTGCCTGAAGGACTTGAATACATAGGCTCAGACTGCTTATATTACTGCCGGAATCTTTCCTACATTTACATTCCAAGTTCCGTTACTTATATAGGACACCATGCTTTATGGGATGCCGTATATAAGGAAGATAAAGAGCTTAAAGGTGTAACGGTTATAAATGTTGGCGCAGATGAAGAAACATTTAGTAATGTTGAAACAGGTGATGAATGGCGTCCTAAATACAACTATATGCTATTTAACAAATCGGTAAATATCAATTATTCAGCCGAAAGACAGTAACTTAATAATACAAAACAGCAATAAAAAGAGCAGTTTTGAAGTGGTTTTCAGAATTCACTTCAAGACTGCTCTTTAATATTAACCGATTTTTTCATAGCCGTCTGTATGGGGCAGGCACATAGTAATTGTAAGCCCTCCGTTTTTATTTTCAGCAGCAATAATGCCGTGGTGCTTTTCAACAATAGCTTTTGTAATTGCAAGTCCTATGCCTGCTCCGCTTGGAGGAGCATCGGCAGTACGATAAAATCTTGTAAAAAGGTTAGGGATTTCGCTGTCGGAAATTCCTCCCCCATTATCGCTTATTTCAACAGTTGTTAAACTCTTCGTGCTATCAATACTGATATTAATAATTCCGTCATCGCCTGTATGCTCACTTGCATTTTTGACTATATTTCCGATTGCCTCGGACAACCACGATTTATCACATCGAAGTCTGCTGCTTCCAACAGCATTATAGGTTTTATTCGGAAAAAGATGATAGAACTCAGAAAGCAGTCCGTCAACTATATCCCGAACATTATACATTTTAAAATCCATAACATAGGAATCAGATCTGATTTTTTCAAGTCTTAAAAGTTTTTGAATCAGATTTTCCATACGCTCAATCAGCTGAAGCTCTTTGCATGTATATTCAGACGGAGAAGAGGCATTTTCCATTTCGCAGTAAAGACGAAGCCCTGCCAGAGGCGTTTTCAGCTGATGAGATATATCTGAGATAAACTCTTCATTTTTCTTGGTTTCCATCCGTGTATTGCTCTTTTCAAGCACAATAATATTTTCAAGATCCGCTATGCTGTTCTGCAACATGGCAAAGCTGTTATCCATAACGCTGAAATCGGTTAAGGTTCCGTTATTTATAAAATCCTCAATACTTTCTCTAAGTCTTATTATAGACTTCCTTTGCCTTATTTCAGATTTTAACACAATCAGAAAAAGCACAAACAAAACTGCAATACAGACAAACAAAACAATTTCAAGAGTAGACATCATTGCTCCTCCCATCTGTAACCAACACCACGAACAGTAACAATATGCTCTGCACCGACTTTTTCACGCAGACGGCTGATGTGAACAGACAGCGTATTATCATCAATAAAATTATTATTATCATCCCAGATATTCTGAAGCAGCGTATTTCTTGTTACAATGATGCCGTTATTCCTGATAAGAATAGACAAAATCTGAAATTCCGTAGGGGTTACAAAAATATTTTTTCCGTTTTTCATAACCGTTATATTCTGCGGATTTATAACAATGTCCTTGCTTTTCATAATCAGATTACTATTTCTTCTGAGAAGAGCACGAATTCTGGAAAGCAATTCCTGAAGCTTGAACGGCTTCGTTACATAATCATCTGCGCCTGCATCAAGCCCGCGTACAATCTGTATTTCATCATCACAGGCAGTAAGAAAAAGAATAGGTATATTCGTATCTGCTTTTCTTATTTCCGTACATAAATCAAGACCGCTGCCGTCCGGCAACATCACATCAAATATAATTAAATTGAATCTTGAACCCGAAAGCAATACTTTTGCTTCGCCGCAGGTGCTTGCACATTTTGTTATATAGCCTTCCTTTTGCAGCATTTCGGAAAGCCCGTCCCGCAGAAAAGCATCATCCTCAAGCAAAAAAATCCTTTCGTTCATACTTGTACCTCTCTTGTTTTGTTATTTCTATGTTAACATAGAAATAATATTTATGCAATTACAACAAAAAGATAATCATCAAAAAACTGATTTCGGAAACAATCAGAAATCAGCTTAACGACATTATTAAATTTTACATTCCAAATATTTCAATCGGCATCCGCCATTGCACAATTCGCCGTAATCGCAATTCATACATCTGTCAGACACCCTGTAATTTCTGAATTCAACCAATTTGGGGTTTGTAATCCAATTGTCAAAATTCAAAAACTCGGCATCCCCTGCTGTTTCGCCCCAAAAAGAGCAGGGCTTATATCTGCCGTTTACATCTATAGCAATATACATATTACCGCCGAAACAGCCGTTTGCATCCACCTTTTTTAAAAGCCTTGCGGAAACGCTTCCGGAAAAAGCAAGCTCCTGCATAGAGGAACAATCAAAAAGAAACTTGAGCCTGCATTTCCTTTGCAGATGCTTAAGCTTATCAAATAACAGCGGCATTTTATCATCCATAGATAAACCGTCTATGCCGACATTCTTGTTCGTTTGCTTATATCTTAAAAATAATATTTTATTAAAAGCCGATTTACGGGATTTTTTTATAATTTCCTCTAAAAGCGGATAGGTTTCCGTTGTAATCAGCAAATTAAGCCCTGCTTTTTTACCTGTATATTTCCGATATATTTTTGCAGCACGGAATGCAATTTCCATATCCGCCGGTTTATGTATGCTGAAATGAACATTTCCGAAAACCCTGCATTTTTTTGCAAATTCCGCATCCATAGTCAATCCGTTTGTGGTCATATTCGGCAGAATGTTTTTGCTTCTTGCGTACTCTGCCAACTCAATAATATCAGGATACAATGTCGGCTCTCCGCCGCCAAACGATACAGATAACACAAACAATGCGGCAAGATTATCTATAATCCGCTTTGCTTTATTCAAATCGATATCAACATTTGCATCGCTTTTTATGGTATTATAACAGCCCTTACAATACATATTGCATCGTGTGGTAACAGCAAAATGTGCATCCAGCGGAGAGGCAAATACTGCATCTATATAATGTGCATTTCTGTTTTTCTTTATACCGATAGCATCTGCCATTGCCGAATTGACATACCCGACAAATCCGGGCTTTTCAAAGAAAACGATGCCACCGAATTTTTCACGCCTTGTTTTAATAATCATAACAGCCTCAATCCAAAAAACTTGTTAATATCGGGTCAATCACAAATACACATAATAAAAAAGTAACAGCTAAAACTGCAAATACACTAATAAATGAAACAAATATCATTTTAAAGACATTTTTGCCATCAATCACTTCCTTATGACACCTTTTGATGATGAAAAATGCAGAAAGCGTCGGAGCAAGAACAATCAAAATGACTTCAAACCAATATTCAAAAAAAGTCCCGTAATTTGTTATAAAAGCCAATACCGCAGCAAAAATAATCAAAACAACAGTAAAAGGAACAGATATACAATAAAAACGCTTACCGGCTCTTTCCTTAACTGTTTCACCGTCATCATTTTTTGGAAGCTTTATCAGAGAGCCTGCCCAGATTAAAACCATTGCCGGAAAAATCGCCATAGCCTGATACAGCAGCGAAAATACTAAATATCCGGAACCTCCGGAAAAATTCGCCATATTAAACGGGCGGATCTTTAATATTTTACTCTTTTCCTTTCTATTTTTCATAAAATCACCCCTTTCGGTTATTATAATCTAAGAATAATAAAAAGTAAATTATTATCGCACAAATTTCAAAATATGTTAGGACATTATGGCTTTTTGTGTAAACATTTTCTACTGAATTGTAATCAATTGTATGCACATTACCTATATTTTTTGTGCAGAAGGAAAGGTTTTCATCTTGCTATTAAAAGGTACTTATACCTTTTCCAAAATGTTTTCTGCTTTCGGCTTCAAAATCCAGAGCCTCATCTTGAATTTCCTTTTTACATAAAAAAAACACGAGCACTTTTGTGCTCGTGTTTTTTTGGCGCAGAAGGAGAGACTCGAACTCTCGCGGCGGTTACCCACCCTACGCCCTTAGCAGGGGCGCCTCGTCACCAACTTGAGTACTTCTGCAAGCTGACGGGTTTTACCTGTCAAGTTGTTGCACCATCAAGGTGCTTTAATAATATAACAAAATAACAAAAAAAAGTCAATATAAAAATTAAAATTATATAAATTTATATTTTCTACATAAAATAATATCGGTGATTAGGATGAGCAAAAGACTTTTCAGATACGAAATTTTAGGATTCATATTTGTTTCCGTTATAGGAACGCTTTGCCATTTTCTTTATGAATGGCTGAATTACAGCAAAATAATTGCACTTTTCTGCCCTGTAAACGAAAGTGTTTGGGAACACTTAAAGCTGCTTTTCTTTCCCTATCTTATATGGACAGTGATTGAATACTTTTTACTTCACAAAAAAGAGAATTACTTTTCATCAAAAATCAAGGGTGTATTATGCGGAATTCTGTTTATTGTTACTTTTTTTTATACCTACAGCGGAGTAACAGGAAAAACAAGCACCTTTATTGACATTCTTTCCTTCTTTATAGGAACGGCAATAGCATTTATAATAAGCTATGGAATCATGCGAAACAGTAAAAGAAATTCACAGATATGTGAAATCATAGCCATTATCTTATTCATCATCGTTGCAGGTGCTTTTTTCCTGTTCACCTTTATACCACCGCTGATTCCCCTTTTTGAGGATCCACAGAAATTCACATACGGAATATAAGAAAAACAGCCGTGCATAATGCACGGCTAACTATTTTAAATTTATTTATTATGACCTCTTTTAAATCTTTTTGCACCTTCTTCACGAAATGCATCAATGCCGCCCTTTTCATCATAAAGCTTTGCAGCCTCAAGACAAATATCAAGAGAAAGGTTTATACATTCTTCGCTCATATTATCAGGAGTATCAAGACGGGTATGATAATAAGTTTTAGGATCATGATTTACACCGCAGAAGCCTGAAGCCATAAGACCGTAACGGCTGAAGCCCTCTGCATCAATAGCACCGGGATAAAGCTCTGTTTCATCCATTTCAATACCGCAGTTAACACCAGCTTCATAAATAACCTCAGCAACTGCATTTGAATTCTTTTGTGTACCGGTGCAGCCATTTGTATAAATCTGAAGCTGTTCAATTTCGCGCATTGTATCCATAGCAATAAAGATTGTTTCTACATCCGAAAGATCCTCTTTATGCCTTTTAGCATATGCAACAGAGCCGCGAAGACCTGCTTCCTCTGAGCCGGCAAGAAGTGCACAAACCTCTGTGTTTTCAAATCTGAAATCATTTTCTGCCATTTCCTTCAAAACACCCATAGCAATGAAATCGGCAGTAAGGTTGTCATTTGCGCCGTCAACAATAACCTTCCAGTTGATAAAGAAGCATATAGCAACAAAGAAAGGAACAAGTATCAGCTGAATAATTCCTGCAACAAACCAGAATGTGCTTTCATAGGCTCCACCCATAAGAGAATAAATAACCCAAACAACATCAAAAATAGATATTGCAATAAGACCGCCGATTGAACCGCCCATTACAGGAGCAAGGCTTTTTAATCCGCCATGGAGAGAGTAAGTCCATTCATTGGCAGCATCCGTATGTCCGCCGAAAATGATTCTTCTTTTAACCTCACCTTTCGGAGCACGGCGTGCCATAACATTTCTTGAGGTTTTCTTCGGAAAAAGAAAATCGACAAATTCACGATACATAAGAAATTCAATAACAAGACAAGCAAGAGCAAGAAGAACAAAAACAGTTGCTATAATTGCAAGAATACTGCCTGAAACAACATTCTTATATGTAAGCCAGAAGAAAATTACAGATATAATACCTATAACACCTGCTACCGGAATCCATCCCATAAACGCACCGGGATGCAGGTCAAAATCTTCCATTTCCACCTTATCCGACCATTTTTCAAGCTCGCCTGCAAGATATTTCTGCGCTTTTCTCTCACTGCCTGTTCCCGGAGCACGCTCCTTAAAATTTTCACAAACATAGCGTATTCCGTCTACCATATATTTTCGGGTAGCTTCGGAAGCACCTTTAGTAAGTTTCATAAAACTTCCCCTTTCAATATTATTAATTGTTTTTTTCATTATACTATAACAGACACAATCTTTCAACAAATTATTTTACAAAAAATATTCTGTGTAAACAAATATAAAAAAGCGTGAACAGTCACTCTCAAAATATTACCATTTTTATATTGAATTTATATAGTTTTTTTTGTTTTGCACAAAAATATTTCTATAATTTTGTTAATTGTAAACAAAACTTTAGTCTGCTAAAATATTCTTATCGATTTGAAACATAATCAAATTCAATTGAAAGAGGGACAAGAAAATGGCAATTAACAATGAATATCTTGCTGGTCTTTACGAAAGAGTTATCAAGCGCAACCCGAACGAACCTGAATTTCATCAGGCAGTTTTTGAAGTACTTGAATCTCTTGTGGGCGTTGCGGAGGCTCATCCTGAATACATTGAAAGAGGTGTATTTGAAAGCATCGTAGAGCCGGAAAGAATCATCAAATTCAGAGTACCATGGGTTGATGATAACGGAAAGGTTCAAATCAACAGAGGCTACAGAATTCAGTTCAACAGTGCAATCGGTCCATACAAGGGCGGACTTCGTTTCCATCCATCTGTTTATGAAGGAATCATCAAATTCCTTGGCTTTGAGCAAATTTTCAAAAACAGCTTAACAGGTCTTCCAATCGGCGGCGGTAAAGGCGGATCTGACTTTGATCCAAAGGGCAAAAGTGATATGGAGGTTATGCGCTTCTGCCAGAGCTTTATGACAGAGCTTTCCAAGCACATCGGCGCAGACACAGATGTTCCTGCAGGCGATATCGGCGTCGGCGGCCGTGAAATCGGTTACCTTTTCGGTCAGTATAAAAGACTCAGAAATGAAAATGTAGGTGTACTTACAGGTAAAGGGCTTAACTACGGCGGCTCTCTTGTAAGAACCGAAGCTACAGGCTACGGACTTTGCTATTATACAGAAGCTATGCTTAAAGATCACGGTTCATCTTTCGAGGGTAAAACCGTTGCCATTTCAGGTTCAGGCAATGTTGCTATTTACGCTTGTGAAAAAGCAACTCAGCTTGGTGCTAAGGTCATTACTATGAGCGATTCAAACGGCTACATTATTGACAATAATGGTATTGACCTTGACCTTATCAAACAGCTTAAAGAGGTCCAGAGAAAGAGAATTTCAGAATATGTAAATACACATCCTGAAGCAGAATACCACGAGGGCTGCAAGGGTGTTTGGACTGTTAAATGTGACATTGCTCTTCCCTGTGCAACACAGAATGAGCTTGACGGTGAGTCAGCTAAAGCACTTGTTGCTAACGGTGTAATTGCTGTTTGCGAGGGTGCTAATATGCCTTCCACACCTGAGGCAATAACCGAATTCCACAGCAATGGGGTACTCTTTGGACCTGCTAAGGCTACAAACGCAGGCGGTGTTGCTACATCAGCACTTGAGATGTCCCAAAACAGCTCAAGATACAATTGGAAATTTGAAAAGGTTGACAAAAGACTTAAAAAGATTATGGAAAACATCTACAAGAACAGTTGTGAAGCTGCAAAGAAATATGGCATGGAGGGCAACCTTGTTGCCGGCGCTAATATTGCAGGCTTCCTTAAAGTTGCAGATGCTATGATGGCTCAGGGTATTGTTTAATTTAATTCAATAGATACAGCTGAAATGAAAACCTCGGTTTATTCCGGGGTTTTTTTACAATTATTTTTTCAAATTTACTTGACATTAAACAAACTGTTATGTATAATACCACTTGCAAGCAAACGGCCCGGTAGTTCAGCTGGTTAGAACGCCTGCCTGTCACGCAGGAGGTCGACGGTTCAAGTCCGTTCCGGGTCGCCATTTTTTTGCTGATATGGCTCAGGTGGTAGAGCACATCCTTGGTAAGGATGAGGTCACCGGTTCAAGTCCGGTTATCAGCTCCAGCACAAAAAGCCCTGAAAGCCCAGTGTTCATGCGGTACGGGGCTTTTTTTATTGCCTACTTTTAGCTTGTATCGAAATACCTCTCAATACCTGTCAATACACCTCATACAGTACCTTTTAAGTACCCAATTTTTAAATATAAACAAATAAAAATCATGTCATCTGCTTTATTGCATTTGGCATGATTTTTTATCAGTATCTTTTATTGGTTCGCCCTTATTATTTTTCAAAAAACACTCGGCTTCATACCACAAGTGTGGTATGATTTAATTGTTGAGAGGGAAAGAAGGGAACTTCTCAATAAACAAGACGGCAAGTGTCAGAAAGAAGTACATAATGAACGAAGGAATGACAAATCAACAGTTTGAAACAGTTTTGAAAATGATAATCACAATCATTAAAGATAGCAAAGATAAAAACGAGGCTATTAAAAAAATCGAAGCTTTGCTTCCCGACCAAGAGTAACAAAGCTTCAACCCATAACAGTAACGGGCGGTACTTGCCACCGCTCATTACGGTTATATTATATCACTGAAATTACAAAAAGGCAAGACAAATTATTTAAGTGGGTATAACACTATGACAATAGATGAACTTTTAAAAGTTATTAATCCATCCACAATGATTTGGATTGAAACTAAAAACGAAGAACATGTCTATCACAGCGAAGCAGAAGATATTCTTTCCAAATATAAAGCATATAAAATAAAAACAATTTATCCACAAAATATAAAGGCTTTATATGAGAATTGTATAGTTATTCAGGTTAATAAATAATAGGAGGTTTAACAATGTCAAAACTACAGGAAGCAAGAAAAGCAAAAGGATTATCACAATCCAAATTAGCGGAAACTGCGGATGTTAGCGTTAGAGTCATACAGCATTATGAACAAGGCTTTAGAGATATAAATACTGCACAAGTTATCACTGTTTACAAAATTTCAAAGGCACTTGGCACAACTATTGAAGATTTACTCGAAATCGAGCAATAAAAATTTAATTAACACTTTTGTAAATAACAGTTGCAATTCATATTGCTTGCTGTTATTATATCCACAGGGCATTAAGTTGCCCGGCAAGGAGTTATCTATAAACGGTAGGCGGTTAGTCCTCTTAATGAACAGAGGGCAATGCCCTCTAATTCATATTAGGGGGTGATGCTATGGAATATGCTACAATAATTACACTTGTACTTATAGTTGCTTTAGTCTTGGCAATAAAAAAATAACCGCCCAACCCTGAGAAAGTTAGCGGTTATTTGTTAACTATCGGGGACTAACCGTCTATCGGATAGCTCCTTGTTCACTTTTATTATAGAGATTATTGCTTAATTTGTCAATACAAAACACGAAAACAAAAACCCCTAATGTTCAGAATAACTGAGCAATAGGGGCTATAATTATATCTTATTCATTTTTAACTTGTTAAGTAAGCAGCAAAACGGATTGAATATCTACCGCCTACTGATTTTAAGCCAAATTGTAACTTGCTCGTAATTTGTTACTTTGCATAGTTTTTACCATTATACCTCAAACAAATCCAGCCGGAAGGAATCTGTGCCCAGATATCCGAGCCGACTGTTTTGACGGATTGAATGGTCACCCTTGTTCCGGACTTAAGGGTTGCCTTTGACCAAGGAAGCTTTGAGGTTGCATTCTTTTTGCCGTCCTTTGTAAGCTGAGATACGGTTTTCTGTTTGCAGTTTGTACCTGCACCAGTTCTTACATTTACATTTGTTGTAAGGGTTACAACATCGCCTTTCTTGAAAGAGAATGTTTCAATACCTTTGCTTGTTGTATCATTCCAAGCAATATAGCTGTTGGGATTGAGCAGATTTTTGTTATATGCCCAAATCTTTGAATTCTGCACTTCAATATGAAGATGCGCACCGAAACTGTTGCCTGTGTTACCCATTTTTCCAACTACATCACCTTTTTTTATGGCAGTACCAACCTTCAGCTTACTTTTCTCTTTCATATGTGCCATAAGGATGGATTTACCGTCTGTAGTTGTAATGATAATCATATTGCCGTAGCTTGTGTTATACTCATTTCTCTGCACTGTTCCGTCTGCCGGCGATACAAGCGCCGTATTGGAAGAAACACGGTCAACACCTGTATGATAACCTGCCTTCCAGCTTCCTTTTTTCTTAAATGAGCAAGTTTCTTTTGAGCCTGCTTTAAATGGAGAGCGATACATCGTCATACCTCCTCTTTCTTCTGCAAATTCATAACAGCGGACAAGCCTGCCGCAAAAGCAGATACACACAGACCGATTAGCGCTGATTTTGCAACATCCCTGCCGCTTGAATAATCAACGATTGCAAGATTGGCAACGATGTAACCGATTACTGCCTGTATGAATGTTCTGAGCATTCTTTTAAATGTTTCGTTTGTAAATCTCATATTCGTTTTTCTCCCTTTCCAAATCTTCAATTCTGTGGTTTAAAACCTTTAGTTTTTCTTCAACCACAGGCATTCTTTCTGCAAAATTATTATGCTTATCCACCTTAGCTTCAAGTTTTTCAAGTCTGAAATTAGTCAGCTTTGAAGCAGTTATAATACCGCCGAACGAGCCTGCGCAGGTGCCGAGCATGGCAATGATTGCGATAACAATGCTTTCTGTAATTTCTAACATCTCCTTTGCACACAAAATTAAGGGACAAGCTTTTATATTAAGCAAAGATTTCGGAAAGGTCAACAGAATAAAAAAGACAGAGAATATTTATTCCCAGTCAATATAGGCTATACTGTGCATAAAAGGTATAATACTTTACTGCATATTTATTCATTTTTATGTATATTTATGAATTTTTTATGCTTTTCTATTGACAATGAATTATGCAAGTGTATAATAGATTAAAATAATAATTTTATATGGGAGTTTATGTATAAAAATGACAAAAGTATTCATTGACGGACAGGCAGGAACAACCGGCTTAAGAATCAAGGACCGCCTGCTAAAAAGAGATGATATAGAGCTTCTTATTATTGACGAGGACAAAAGAAAAGATAAGGATGAAATTAAAAAGTTTATAAATCATTCCGACATTACATTTCTCTGCTTACCGGATAATGCAGCAATTGAGGCTGTTTCTTTTTTAGATAAAGAAAATAAAAAAACAAAAATAATTGATGCTTCAACAGCACACAGAACAAATCCGTTATGGGCTTACGGCTTTCCGGAGTTATCCGAAGAATTTAAGCGACGAATTGAAACAAATCAGCTTATTGCAAACCCGGGGTGCTATGCAAGCGGTTTTAATGCAATCGTTGCTCCGCTTGTTGCACGCAATGTAATATCGGCAGACTATCCCCTTACCTGCTTTGCAGTTTCGGGATACAGTGGTGCAGGTAACAAGGCTATTGCACAGTATGAAGATCAAAACAGAAATAAAGAGCTTGACAGCCCGAGGCAATATGCTTTAACACAAAATCACAAGCATCTTAAAGAAATGGCTGCTGTAAGCGGATTGGTTCAGATGCCGATTTTTTCGCCGATGATTTGTGATTACAAATGCGGAATGGTAGTTAGCATTCCCCTTTTCACAAATATGATGAATAAGAAATATTCATTAAACGATGTAAGGAATATTCTTGCCGAGCATTATGAGGGCAAAAAGGCTGTTAAGGTTCGCCCGATCGGCTTTACTGAAAATATGATTGGCGCAAACAATTTTTACAGCAGAGATGATATGGAAATTGAGATTAACGGTAATGATGAACGAATGGTTATTACCTGCCGATTTGACAATCTCGGCAAAGGCGCATCGGGCGCCGCAATTCAGTGCATGAATTTAAGCCTTGGAATTGACGAACACAAATCACTTATTATAGGAGAATAAAAATGATGAAAACAATTAACGGCGGCATATGTGCTGCAAAAGGCTTTAAAGCAAGCGGCATTTACTGCGGAATTAAAATGCCGAGTATAGATAATCAAAATCCAAATAAACCGCACAAAAATGATATTTGCATGTATGTAAGTGATACTGTATGTACAACAGCGGCAGTATACACGCAAAACAAAGTAAAAGGCGCACCGATTACTGTTACAAAAGCAAATCTTGAAAAAAGCGGCAACAAAGCAATTGCTGTTATCGCAAACTCGAAGAATGCAAACACCTGTAATACGGACGGAATTGAAAAAGCTGAAAAGATGTGCGAACTTGTTGCAAATGAACTTCATGTTCCTAAGGAACAGGTTGTTGTTGCAAGCACGGGAGTTATAGGACTTGTGCTTCCGATTGAGCCTGTTGAAAAGGCTGTTCCGATACTGGCAGAAAAGCTTGATTACAATGGTAATAAAGAGGCTGCAACAGCTATTATGACAACGGATACCGTAATGAAAGAATATGCCGTAGAATTTGAAATCGACGGCAAACTCTGCCACCTTGGCGGTATGGCTAAGGGTTCGGGTATGATTCATCCGAACATGGCAACAACCCTTAACTTTATTACAACAGACTGTTTAATAAGCTATGAACTTTTGCAGAAAGCACTTTCTGATATAGTACAAGTTACCTACAATTGCCTTTCAATTGATGGAGATACTTCGACTAACGATATGATATGCCTTATGGCAAACGGAATGGCTGAAAACAAAACTATTGACAGTGTCGGAAATGAATACGAAACCTTTAAAACTGCGCTTTATGAGGTTATGGCTAATCTTACCAGAATGCTTGCAAAAGACGGCGAGGGTGCGACAAAGCTTGTTATGTGTGAGGTAAGCGGTGCTAAAGACGAAGCTACTGCTATTACCTGTGCAAAATCCGTTATCTGTTCCCCTCTTGTTAAAACAGCAATGTTCGGAGCAGATGCAAACTGCGGAAGAATACTTGGTGCTATCGGATATGCGAATATCGAAATAGACCCATTAAAGATAGATGTATCCTATGTATCATCAAAAGGAAACATTGATGTTTGCAAGGGCGGATATGTAATTGCATTCAGTGAAGAAAAAGCAAAAGAAGTATTACTTGATGATGAAGTTACCATTAAAGTTAACCTCAACGAAGGAAGCTATGGTATAACAGCTTATGGATGTGATTTAACATACGATTATGTTAAAATCAACGGCGATTACAGAAGCTGATAGTAAGGAGATATAAAATGGATATTACAAACGCAATGAAGGCGGATGTTATTGCACACGCATTACCGCATATACAGGCATACAGAAAAAAAATCGTTGTTGTAAAATACGGCGGTAACGCTATGATAAATGAAGAACTCAAGGAAGCTGTTATGCACGATTTAGTGCTGCTTTCAACAGTAGGAATCAAGGTTGTTCTTGTTCACGGAGGCGGTCCGGAAATAAATAAAGCACTTGATGCTATGCAGATTGAAAGCAAATTTGTTGACGGCTTAAGAGTTACAACAAAGGATACAGCAAATGTTGTTCAGATGGTGCTTGCAGGCAAGGTAAACAAGGATCTGGTCTGCCAGATCGGAAACCTCGGCGGACACGCAATCGGTCTTTCCGGTATGGACGGCAATATGATAAAATGCAAACCTCTTGACGACAAGCATGGTTATGTAGGCGAAATTACGGAAATAAATATGGATGTTGTAAATGAGGTGCTTGCCAACAGCTTTATTCCTGTTATTTCAACTATCGGATATGATGAGAACGGAAACTGCTATAACATCAATGCGGATACCGTTGCTTCTGCTGTTGCAGGTGCGTTAAAGGCTGAAACCCTTGTTTCAATGACAGATGTTGTCGGTCTTTTAAGAGATAGGAATGACGAAAGCACACTGATTCACAGAGTTTATATATCCGATGTTCCTGCACTTATTGCCGATGGTGTTATCAGCGGCGGCATGATACCGAAAATTGATTCCATGACAAGCGCTCTTCGTGAAGGTGTAAAAAAAGCATTTATTATAGACGGAAGAGTTCCCCACTCTATTCTTATGGAGCTTCTTACGGATGAGGGTATGGGAACCATGTTCAGAAGCAGGTGATACAAAATGAATACAAAAGAATTAGATGAAAAGTTTGTTGCCCCCACCTACGGCAGGTTTAATGTTGAACTTACCAAAGGAAAAGGCTCTACACTTTATGATGAAAACGGCAAAGAATATATTGATTTCGGCTCTGGTATCGGCGTTACTGCATTTGGCATTGCCGATGAGGAATGGAAAAAGGCTGTTATAAATCAGCTTGATAAATTACAGCACACCTCCAATCTGTATTACACTGCCCCGTGCGCAGAGTTGGCAAAGCTTCTTTGCGAGAAAACAGGAATGAAAAAGGTGTTTTTCTCAAACAGCGGCGCTGAAGCAAACGAAGGCGCAATAAAATACGCAAGAAAATACAGCTTTGACAAATACGGCGAAGGCAGAAGCACAATTATCACTCTTGTGAATTCCTTTCACGGAAGAACCATAACGACCCTTGCTGCTACAGGACAAGACAGCTTTCATACAAACTTTGCTCCGTTTACACCCGGTTTTAAATACTGCCCTGCCAATGATATTGATACCATCAAAAAAATGGCAACAGATGATGTCTGCGCAATTATGTTTGAATGCGTTCAGGGCGAGGGCGGCGTTTTAAATCTTGAAGAAAGCTTTGTTAAAGAAATTGAAAAGCTTGCAAAAGAAAAAGACATTCTTATGGTTGTTGACGAGGTTCAGACAGGAAACGGCAGAACGGGTAAATATTTTGCATATATGAACTTCGGGATTGAGCCTGATATCGTAAGCACGGCAAAAGGACTTGCCGGCGGTCTGCCAATGGGTGCCGTCTTATTCGGCGAAAAGGTTGAAAGTCATATTACAGCAGGCTCACACGGTTCCACCTTCGGAGGAAATCCTGCTGCAGCAGCAGGCGCAGTAAGCATTGTTGAAAGAATTGATGATGAATTCATGAAAACCGTTTCCGAAAAAAGCGAATACATCATTAAATTTTTAAAAAGTGTTAATGGTGTTAAAAGCATCAGCGGAATGGGCTTAATGCTTGGCATTGAAACTGAAAAAGATGCTAAAGAGGTTGTAAATGCCTGTCTTGAAAAAGGACTTCTTGTGCTTATCGCAAAAACGAAGATCAGACTTTTGCCTGCACTGAACATAAGCTATGAAGAAATTGATAAAGGATTAAATATACTGAAAGAGGTAATTGAAAAATGAAACACTTATTAAAATTACAGGATTTAAGCACACACGATATTCTTGATATCCTAAATCTTGCAGATCAGCTTAAATACGAAACAAAGCACGGAATTGAGCATCATTTACTAAAAGGTAAAACACTTGGTATGATTTTCCAGAAAAGCTCAACAAGAACAAGGGTTTCCTTTGAAACAGGAATGTATCAGCTCGGAGGTCAGGCATTATTCCTTTCAAACAGGGACTTGCAGATTGGCAGAGGCGAGCCTGTTCAGGACACTGCAAGAGTTCTTTCACGCTATCTTGACGGAATTATGATAAGAACCTTTGAACAGAAGGAAGTTGAGGATTTGGCTGAATACGGCTCTATTCCGATTATCAACGGTCTTACCGATTACTGCCATCCATGCCAGGTGCTTGCAGATCTTATGACAATCCGTGAGCATAAAAACTCCTTTGAGGGACTTAAATTCTGCTTTATCGGCGATGGAAACAATATGGCAAACAGCCTTATTGTAGGTGCAATAAAAATGGGCATGGAATGTGCCGTTGCCTGCCCCGATGAATACAAACCCGATGCAGAAATTATGAAATGGGCTGAAGAAAACGGCGTATTTACCTGCTCATCAGACATTCTTTCCTGTGCTGAAAATGCCGATGTTATTTACACAGATGTCTGGGCTTCTATGGGACAGGAAGAGGAAAAGGCAGAGCGTGAAAAAATCTTTAAGGAATTCCAGATTAATGATGAGGTTATGGCTGCTGCAAATGACGGCGCTATGGTGCTTCACTGTCTGCCTGCTCACAGAGAGGAAGAAATTACTGCTAAGGTATTTGAAGAACATGCAGATGAGATTTTTGATGAGGCTGAAAACAGACTTCACGCTCAGAAAGCAGTTTTAGTTAAACTTTTAGGATGATAACAATGGATAACGAAAAAGTATATATATGCCTTGCAGATGGGCATGTTTTTGAAGGAAAGCGATTCGGTGCAGGCGGAAATATTGAAGGAGAGCTTGTTTTTACAACAGGTATGTGCGGTTACATTGAAACTCTTACAGATCCAAGCTATTATGGACAGATCGTTCTTCAGACATTTCCTCTTATAGGTAATTACGGCTTTATTGATGAGGACTGCGAAAGCAAAAGACCATATGTTTCCGCTTATATCGTCAGAGAAAAATGCGATAATCCATCCAATTTCAGATGCAAAAAAACACTTGATGAATATCTTAAGGATAATAATATACCGGGCGTTTACGATGTTGACACACGAGAAATTACAAAGATAATCAGAGAAAGCGGCGTTATGAACGCAAAAATCTGTTCTAATCCGAATTATGTTGATTATGATAAATTAAAGGAATATTCCGTAAAAAACGCTGTTGCAGCAACCTCAGTCATCAAGCCCACACTTATTCCGAGTGAAGAGCATAGATACAATATTGTTCTTATTGATTACGGCAAAAAGGATAATATTGCAAATGAGCTGGCAAAAAGAGGTTGTAATGTAGCAATTGTTCCCCACAACACCAAGGCGGAAGATATATTAAACCTTAATCCTGACGGAATTATGCTTTCTAACGGTCCCGGAGATCCGAGCGAAAATACAGAATGTATTGAAGAATTAAAAAAGCTTATCGGCAAAAAGCCGATATTCGGAATCTGCCTCGGACATCAGCTTTTAGCACTTGCAATGGGAGCTAAAACAAGTAAGCTGAAATACGGACACCGAGGAGTGAATCAGCCTGTAAAAAACACCAAAACAGGCAGAACTTATATCTCTTCACAAAATCACGGCTATGCTGTTTTAAATGATGATATTGAAAAGTGCGGCGGTGTTATCAGCTATATAAATGCAAATGATAAAACAAATGAAGGTATTGATTATCCCGGTAAAAATGCCTTTTCCGTTCAGTTTCATCCCGAAGCCTGCAGCGGACCGCACGACACAAGATTTTTATTTGACAAATTTATAAGTATGATGGGAGGTAACGAATAATGCCTCTTAATAAAGACATTAAAAAGGTGCTTGTAATCGGCTCAGGTCCTATTGTTATAGGACAGGCTGCCGAATTCGACTATGCAGGTGCACAGGCATGCCGAGTTCTTAAGGACGAGGGTATTGAGGTAGTTCTTATCAACTCGAACCCTGCAACCATTATGACGGACAAAGCATTGGCAGACCGCATCTATCTTGAACCGCTTACTGTTGAAACCGTTAAAAGAATTATTGAAACAGAAAAACCGGACAGCATCCTTGGCGGTTTGGGCGGTCAGACCGGATTAACCATTTCAATGCAGCTTGCAAAGGATGGATATCTTGATAAAATGGGTGTTCGCCTGCTTGGAACAGATGCCGAAGCAATTGATAAAGCAGAAGACCGTCAAATGTTCAGAGATACAATGGTGAAAATTAATCAGCCTGTTGTTCCGAGTGACATTGCAAACGATCTTGAACGCTCAAAGGAGATTGCAAACGAAATCGGCTATCCTGTTATAATCCGCCCTGCCTTTACCCTTGGCGGTGCAGGCGGCGGTGTTGCACACAATGAAAAAGAGCTTGAAGAGGTTGCAAAGCACGGCTTGATGCTTTCCCCTATTACGCAGGTGCTTGTTGAAAAATACATTGCAGGCTGGAAAGAGATTGAATTTGAAGTTATGAGAGACAACGTTGGAAATGTGATAGCTGTCTGCTCTATGGAAAACTTTGACCCTGTCGGTGTTCATACAGGTGACAGCATTGTTATTGCTCCTGCTGTTACACTTGCAGATAAAGAATATCAGATGCTCCGTTCCGCTTCGCTTGATATTATTACGGAACTTGGAATTGAGGGCGGCTGTAACTGTCAATTTGCACTCAATCCCGAAAGCTTTGAATACAGTGTTATCGAAGTGAATCCCCGTGTATCCCGCTCATCGGCGCTTGCCTCAAAGGCAACAGGCTATCCCATTGCCAAGGTTACAACTAAAATTGCGCTTGGTTATACACTTGATGAAATCAGAAATGATGTTACAGGGAAAACCTGTGCCTGCTTTGAGCCTGCGCTTGACTATGTTGTAGTTAAATTTCCGAAATGGCCGTTTGATAAATTTGTGAATGCCTCAAGAATACTTGGCACACAGATGAAAGCTACCGGCGAGGTTATGAGCATTGCTCCGTCCTTTGAAATGGCTGTTATGAAGGCTGTTCGCGGTGCTGAAATCGGTCTGGATACGCTCAATAATAAAGCACTCGACGGAAAGAATATAACAGAGCTGCTCAAAAATCAGGATGATTTAAGACTTTTCAGCGTATTTAAAGCGCTTAAAGACGGCATTACACCTGAAGAAATCCATGAAGTCACTATGATTGACGAATGGTTCCTGTACAAGCTGAAAAACCTTGCAGATTATGAAAAGCAGATTAAGAATTCCCCTATCAGCAAGGAGCAATACATTTACGGCAAAAAGCTTGGTTATACGGATTCCGCTCTTGAAAAGCTCAGCGGAGGCTCACTTGCATTTCACAGAGATGCCGTATATAAAATGGTTGATACCTGCGGTGCTGAATTTGCAGCTGAAACACCGTATTTTTATTCAACATATGACACAGTATGCGAAAGCAAAGCACTTCAGAGAAATGAAGATAAAAAGCGGATTATTGTTTTAGGATCAGGTCCTATCCGAATCGGACAAGGCATTGAATTTGACTATTCATCCGTTCACTGTGTCCGGACATTAAAGGAGCTTGGTTATGAGGTTATTCTTGTCAACAACAATCCCGAAACCGTTTCAACAGACTTTGACACAGGCGACAGGCTTTATTTTGAGCCTCTTACCCCTGAGGATGTTATGAACATTATCAAGGTTGAAAACCCTATTGGTGTTGTTGTAGCCTTCGGCGGACAAACGGCTATCAAGCTTACAAAATTCCTTGATGAAAATCATATCAATATATTAGGTACATCTGCTGAAAGTATTGATATTGCCGAGGACAGAGAAAGATTTGATGCGCTTCTTGAAAGCTTTAATATTTTCAGACCAAAGGGTTCATCCGTTATGAGCCTTGAGGAAGCATTAAAAGCTGCAAATGCACTTACCTACCCTGTTCTGCTCCGCCCAAGCTATGTTATAGGCGGACAAAATATGACGATTGCTTACACAGATGATGATGTTAAGCAATATATGCAGATTATCCTTTCACAGGGAATTGAAAACCCTGTGCTTGTTGACAAATATATGATGGGAACAGAGCTTGAGGTAGACTGTATTTCAGACGGAACAGATGTGCTTATCCCCGGCATCATGGAGCATATTGAGCGTGCCGGTGTTCACAGCGGCGATTCAATTGCCGTTTACCCGCCTTACAATTTACAGGATAAAATGCTTGAAAAAATCTGTGATGTATCTGAAAAGCTTGCTCTTTCCTTAAAAACAAAAGGATTAATCAACATTCAGTATCTTATTTATCAGAATGAGCTTTATGTTATTGAGGTTAACCCGAGAGCATCAAGAACAATACCGTATATCAGCAAGGTAACAGGCGTGCCTATGGTTGAGCTTGCGACAAAAATTATGGTTGGTGCAAAGCTTACGGAGCTTGGATTCGGAACAGGCTTGTACCGAACACCGCCGTATTATGCTGTTAAAGTGCCTGTTTTCAGCTTTGAAAAGCTTAATGATGTAAACAGTCAGCTTGGACCTGAAATGAAATCTACAGGCGAAGTATTGGGCGTTGGTAAAAACCTTAACGAAGCACTGTTTAAGGGGCTTGTTTCTGCAGGCTTCAGGGTTGACTTTCATAAAAGAGAAAGGCATGGTGTGCTGATTACAGTTACCAAGCAGGATAGATTTGAGATTGTATCCCTTGCCAAAAAGCTTGATGACATCGGGGCTCAGATATGGGCTACTCCCGAAACTGCAAAGGCAATTGAAAGCCTTGGAATTGATGTCAAGGTTGTAAACAAGCTTTATGAAGATAATTCCATTATGGAGCTTGTTGAAAGCGGAAAACTTGATTATATTGTTTATACAGGCAAGGGCGATAAAAAGAGCATTGCTGATTACATTAAGCTGTTTAACAGAGCAAATCAGCTTGGTATTGCCACACTTACCTCTCTTGATACTGCGAATGCACTTGCAGATATCATTGCAAGCAGATACAATCAGCTTAATACGGAGCTTGTTGATATCAATAATATGCGTAATAAAAAAGGCATTCTGAAATTCAGCAAAATGCACGGCACAGGCGATGATTATATTTTCTTTAACAATCAATGCGGTATCATTACATGCCCCGAAAGCTTTGCTATCGAATTTTCAGACAGACACAAGGGTATCGGCGGTGACGGAATTGTTCTTATTGAGGAATCCGAAAATGCTGATGCGAAAATGAGAATTTTCAACATAGACGGCTCTGAGGGAAAAATGGCAGGAAATTCAATCCGCTGCCTTGGAAAATTCCTTTATGATAATGATATGGTAAAAAAAGAGAATATGAAAATTGAAACAGCAAGCGGAATAAAAGAGCTTAAGCTGTTTACACGAAACGGGCTGGTATCCTCAGTTACCGTTAATATGGGCAGTGCTGAATTCAAGCCAAGTCTGATCCCTGTTGCACTTGACGGAGAAAATATCATAAACAGAAAGGCTGTTTTCGGCGGAAAGGATTATAATATTACCTGTGTTTCAGTCGGCAATCCTCACTGTGTTGTTTTTGTTAATAATGTTGATAAAACAGACATTGAAACGGTTGGACCGCAGTTTGAATCAAGCAGGCTTTTCCCTGAAAGAATTAATACGGAATTCGTTAGAATTGTTAACAGCAGAACCCTTAAAATGAGAGTCTGGGAGCGAGGAAACGGCGAAACACCTGCCTGCGGAACAGGCGCATGTGCTGCTGTTGCAGCGGCCGTTGCAAACGGATACTGCAACAAGGGCGAAGATATTACAGTTAAACTGCGCGGCGGCGATTTAATCGTAAACTATACCGATGAATGTATTACCCTTACGGGTGATTGTAACCTTGTTTATAAGGGCGAAATTGAATATTAAATCAATCATAACCACCAGTTGAACTGGTGGTTTGCACAGGCCCTATAAGGGCCGCC
>CAJTZJ010000017.1 GCA_910583925.1 uncultured Eubacterium sp.
AAAAAATTTATAAAATTATAAATTTTGTTATATATGGTATTGATTTCTTGATGCCTTGGGTATTATAATCTTATAAATAATAATTTATATATTTATTCGGAGCTATTATGAAAAAGTTACTTGTCTATTTAAAGGATTATAAAAAAGAAAGCTTCTTTGCTCCTCTTTTTAAAATGCTTGAAGCAATATTTGAATTAATTGTTCCGCTTGTTGTTGCTTCAATTATTGATAATGGTATATTAAGGAATAATATCAGCTATGTTGTTATCTGTTCTGCAATTCTTGTTGCTTTGGCGGTTATCGGTATGGTTGCTGCAATTACTGCCCAGTACTTTGCTGCAAAGGCTGCAACGGGATTCGGAAAAGAGCTACGCTATGCTTTGTTTGATAAGATTGAATCTCTTTCTTTTTCGGAAGTTGACAGTATCGGAACATCAAGTCTTATTACAAGATTAACAACAGATTCAAATCAGGTTCAGAATGGTGTTAACTTGGTTTTAAGATTATTCTTGAGAAGTCCATTTATTGTTTTCGGTGCAATGATAATGGCGTTTACGGTTGATGTAAAATGCGCATTGATTTTCGTTGGTGTTATCCCTGTTCTTTCACTTGTTGTTTTCGGAATTATGGCTTATACCATTCCAAAATATAAGCGGGTTCAGAATAATCTTGACAGCATAACTCTTAAAACACGGGAAAACCTGAGCGGTGCCAGAGTTATAAGAGCTTTTACGCAGGAAGAAGCAGAGATAAATGATTTTACTGAGAAAAATGATATTTTAACCCGCCTTCAAAAGGGCGTCGGCAAAATATCTGCCTTAATGAATCCTGTTACTTATGTAATTATAAATGTTGCTGTTATTGCATTGATTTACAGCGGCGCTTTGCAGGTTAATAAAGGAAATCTGTCTCAGGGTGAGGTTGTTGCTCTTTATAACTATATGAGCCAAATTCTTGTTGAGCTGATTAAGCTTGCAAATCTTATTATCACGATTACAAAAGCCCTTGCCTGTGCATCAAGAATAGAGAGCGTAATGAATCTTGAAAACTCTTTGCAGCATAACCGAAACAATGAATTACAATCAGAGAATGCTGTTGATTTTGATAATGTGTCATTAAAATATAAGGACGCTTCTGAAAATTCGCTTGAGAATATTTCATTTATTGCTGAAAAGGGAAGTGTTATAGGTATTATAGGCGGAACAGGAAGCGGTAAAACAAGCCTTGTTTCTCTGATTCCGCATTTTTATGATGCAACAGGCGGTAAGGTTCTTGTTAATGGTATGGATGTAAAATCATATTCTGATGATGACTTACGGCAAAGGATTGGCTTTGTTCTTCAAAAGGCTGCATTGTTTAAAGGCACAGTTCGTGATAACCTTAAATGGGGTAATGAAAATGCAACCGATGATGAAATGCTTGTAGCCCTGAAAAAAGCACAGGTGTTGGATACTGTACTTGATAAGGGCGGTCTGGATGCTGCGATTGAACAGAACGGCTCAAATCTTTCCGGCGGTCAGAAGCAAAGACTTTCTGTTGCAAGAGCTTTGGTCAGAAAGCCGGATATACTTATTCTTGATGACAGCTCCTCCGCTCTTGACTATGCAACGGAAGCTGCTATGAGAAAAGAAATATTGAATCTGGATTATAATCCAACAGTGTTTATTGTTAGTCAGCGCGCTTCGTCAGTAATGAGTGCTGATAAAATAATAGTTCTTGATGACGGCTCTGTTTGCGGAGTTGGAAATCATAATCAGCTTCTTGAACAATGTGATGTTTATAAAGAAATCTATACTTCTCAATTCGGAGAGGAGGATAGCAATGAATAATAAATCTATTCTGAAAAAAGTTTTTTCCTATATCGGCAGATATAAATATGTTCTTTTTCTTTCCTTGTTGCTCGCAGTTTTGTCTGTTGGATTAACGCTTTATGTTCCTGTTCTTGTTGGTAATGCAATTGATTTTATAATCGGAAAAGGAAAAGTAGATTTTGATTCAGTAATTAAAATACTATTTAAAATATTGATTATTGTTGCAATAACAGGGCTTTTGCAATGGATAATGAATGTCTGCAACAACAGAATTACTTTTAATGTAGTTCGTGATATGAGAAACAGAGCATTCAAGAAAATTGAGGTTTTGCCTTTCAGCTATCTTGATTCCCATTCACAGGGCGATACAGTCAGCAAAGTTATAACGGATGCCGATCAGCTTGCTGATGGTCTTTTGATGGGATTTACTCAGCTGTTTACGGGTGTTGCAACAATTATTGGTACGCTGATTTTTATGCTTTCAATTAATTTCTGGATAACACTTGTTGTTGTAGTATTGACTCCGTTATCCTTCCTCATTGCTCGTTTTATTGCTAAAAAAACTTATTCCATGTTTAAGCTTCAAAGTGAAACAAGAGGCGAGCAAACAGCCTTTATTGATGAAATGGTCTCAAACCAAAAAGTTATTGAGGCATATAGCCATAAAAAGCAGAATATGGTAAAATTTGATGAAATTAATGAAAGGCTTCGCAGATATTCTCTTCGAGCAACCTTTTATTCATCCATTACAAATCCGGCAACAAGATTTGTAAACAGTATTGTTTATGCTGCCGTTGCACTTTTTGGTGCGGTTTTAGCTGTTTCTAAAAGTGGTATCGGAAGCGGAATTACAGTTGGTGTGCTTGCTTCTTTTCTTGCTTATGCCAATCAGTATACAAAGCCTTTTAATGAAATCAGCGGAGTTGTTACCGAGCTTCAGAATGCCTTTGCCTGTGCCGGTAGATTGATTGGGCTTATAGAAGAGAAAGAGGTTGACCCCGATACCGAGGATAAAAAGGTTCTGAAAAATATCAAGGGAAATATTGTTCTTGAAAATGTTGAATTCGGATATTCGAAAGATAAGCCTCTTATTACGGATTTATCTCTTAATGTAAAAGAGGGAATGAGAGTTGCAATTGTCGGACCGACAGGCTGCGGAAAAACAACGCTTATAAATCTTTTGATGAAATTTTATGATATTCAGGGCGGAGCAATTTCAGTTGATACTATTAATTATCAGGATATAAATGTTAAATCCCTGAGATCGGCTTTCGGAATGGTTCTTCAGGATACATGGCTGAAAAACGGAACGATTCTTGATAATATTTGTATGGGAAAGTCGGACGCAACATTTGAGGAGGCTGTTGAAGCAGCAAAGAAAGCACATTCTCATTCGTTTATTAAAAGGCTTCCGGACGGATATAACACTCTTATTGATTCTGACGGAGGAAACCTTTCGCAGGGGCAGAAGCAGCTTCTTTGTATTACAAGATTGATGCTTGTTAATCCGCCAATGCTTATACTTGATGAAGCTACTTCAAGTATTGATACAAGAACGGAGATAAAAATTCAGAAAGCTTTTAATACTTTGATGCAGAATAAAACAACATTTATCGTTGCGCACAGGCTTTCAACCATTAAGAATGCCGATTTAATTCTTGTTATGAATAACGGCTCAGTGGTTGAAATGGGAACGCATAAAAAACTTCTTGATAAAAAAGGATTTTATTATAATTTATATAATAGTCAGTACAGTGGATTAAAATAACGGAGGATATGAATTTTGGATGTTATTATTGTTGGCTGCGGTAAGCTTGGAAGCTGCCTGGCAAAAAATCTTTCTGAAGAAAATCACAATATAACTGTGTTTGATAAAAATGAAGACCTGGTAAACAGTATTGTTGATAAATATGATGTTCAAGGCTATGTAGGCGGAGCAACAATTAAGAAAAACCTTGAAGAGGTTGGAGCTAAAAAAGCCGATCTTCTTATTGCAACAACAGCTTCGGATGAAAACAATATTCTTTCTTGTTTTATTGCGCATAGAATGGGTACCAAGCATACAATTGCCAGAGTAAGAAATCCGGAGTATATTAAACAGATTAACTTTATGAGAAGTGAACTTGGTATTTCACTTCTGTTCAACCCTGATTTTTCGGCAGCACTTGAAATTATGCGAGTTATTCAGTTTCCAAGCGCAATGAATGTTGAATCCTTTGCTGATGGTCGTGTTGATTTGGCTGAGGTAAAGATTTCTGCATCAAGTCCGATTGCGAACAGCAAAGTGGGCAACATTTCATCAAAATTTAAAAACGGAATGATTATCTGTGCTGTTGCAAGGGGTAATGATGTTTTTATTCCGAACGGCGATTTTATTATTAATGAAAAGGATAAGATTTATATTACCGGGCATCATAAATATCTTTCATCAATAATCAATAAATTAAATCCATCCAAGAAATTTGACAATATCAAAAATATAATGATTGTCGGTGGATCAAGAATAGCGTTTTATCTTGCGGGTATGCTTGAAAATCAAAGTAAAAATGTTATACTTGTTGAAAAGGATGTTGAAAGATGTGAACAGCTTTCGGATTTGCTTGATAAGACAACCGTTATCTGCGGTGATGCAAATGACTATGATTTTATGAAGGAAGAGGGCATCGAAAATATGGATGCCGTTGTTACGCTTACAAATAATGATGAGCTTAATATAATGTTTACAGCCTTTTCGGAAACATGTAATGTTCCGAAGAATATAACAAAAATAAATAACCCTAATCTTTCCATTCTTCTTGACAGGTTTTCGTCAGACAGCTTTATTAATGTAACCGATATCGCAAGCGATACGATTATTCATTATGTAAGATCTAAAAAGCATGTAGCCTCAGGAGAAATGAAGCGACTTTATAAGCTTGTTGGAGGTAAGGTTGAAGCAGCGGAATTTGTTGTTGATGCCAAAACCAGAAATATCGGCGAAATGCTTAGTGATATCAGCTTTAAAAATGATGTACTTGTTGCTTCAATAAGCCGCAAAGGAAAAATAATTTTTCCCAAGGGCGATGATACTATTGAAATTGGCGACCGGCTTATTGTTGTTACTAAGGAAAGAAAAATTGAAAAAATCAATGATATATTTGATTAAGAATAATAAAGGATTTTAAAGGTGTGTTATGAATTACAGAGCAGTAACATATGTGCTTGGTAAAATATTTATGGTAATTGGAGCACTTATGCTTCTTCCGATTACTATATCTTTCTATTATAAGGAAAATTTAACAATTGCTTTTTTAGTTCCTGCAATGCTTTTAATTTTTATTGGCATTCTTCTTGTTCTGTTTAAACCGGAAAGAAGAGCAATTTATACAAAAGAGGGTTTGGTTATTTGCGGGCTTTCGTGGATAATAATGTCTGTATTCGGTGCATTGCCATTTATGATCAGCCATACCATCCCGGAATTTGTAAATGCTTTTTTTGAAACCTGTTCCGGCTTCTCAACAACCGGGGCAACTATTTTGACGGAGATTGAATCTCTTCCGAAATCTATATTATTTTGGCGTTCCTTTACGCATTGGATAGGCGGTATGGGTATTTTATCCTTTATGATTGCTATCATTCCAAAGGGCGAAAGCCATTCTATGTTTATTATGAAGGCAGAAGTTCCCGGACCTAAGGCTGGTAAGGTTGTATCTAAAATACAGGAAAGCGCAAGAATATTATACATAATATATTGTGCATTAACGCTTGTTGAAATTTTTGTTCTTTATCTTTTTACTAAGATGAGACTTTTTGATGCTGTTACAACTGCCTTTTCTACAGCCGGTACCGGCGGATTTTCCGTGCTGAATAATTCTATTTTGGGATATAACAGTGCAAGAATTGAATGGATTATAATTGTGTTTATGTTTCTTTTCGGCGTAAACTTTAATCTTTATTTCTTTATTCTGATTAAGCGCTTTTCAAGTGCATTTAAAAATGAAGAATTCTGGACATATGTTGCAGTTAATATAGCTGCCGTAACACTCATAACTATTAACATAGCCGGGAGTTACAGCAGAATAACGGATGCAATTCGTGATGCTGCCTTTAATGTTAATGCAATTATGAGTACAACGGGCTTTGGAACAGCTGATTTTGACAAATGGAATACATTCAGCAAGGTTTTACTGGTAGCTCTGATGTTTGTCGGAGGTTGTGTCGGTTCAACAGGCGGCGGAATGAAGGTAACGCGAATTTTGCTTTATTTCAAAGAGATGCACGCCGATATCAAAAAGGCTTTAAGGCCAAATGCGATTGTTAAAATCAGAATGAATGGCAATGTGGTTGAAAAAAAGATTATCGAGGGTACGAATTCTTATCTTGTCATCTATCTTGCTATTATGATGCTTTCAATCCTTGCAGTTTCACTCAATGGATTCGATTTTACATCAACTGTTACTTCAGTTATCACTTGTCTTAATAATGTAGGTCCCGGTCTTGGTATAGTGGGTCCAACAGGGAATTATGCTTCCTTTTCCGTGCTTTCAAAGCTTGTTTTTTGTTTTGATATGCTTGCCGGCAGGCTTGAACTTTTCCCGATTCTGATTTTATTTGCACCAAGAACCTACAAAAAATAATCACTCATAGGAGAATTGTTTTATGGAAATATTACAAAAGGTTTTAGAAGGTATAGACGGTGTTGTTTGGGGCCCCGTAACTCTTTTTTTACTTGTGGGAACAGGTGTATTTCTTACATTTAGATTAAGGTTTATTCCATGGAAAATGCTTCCGAAATCTTTAAAAGCAATTTTCAGTCCGGAGGCAAGAAAAACAAATAGGGAAAAGGGAGAAATTTCACCCTTTTCAGCCTTGATGACAGCGCTTGCAGGTACAATAGGAACAGGCAATATTGTTGGTGTTGCAACTGCAATGGTAACCGGCGGTCCGGGTGCTCTTGTGTGGATGTGGTTAGCGGCTGCTTTTGGTATTTCCACGAAATATGCGGAATGCGCTTTGGCTGTAAAATATCGTTCTGTAAATGAAAAGGGCGAGTTTGTCGGCGGTCCGATGTATACCATCAGAAATGCCTTTAAGCATAAGAGGGTAGCAGCAGTTCTTGCCGGTGCTTTTGCCGTATTTACAGTTCTTGCTTCTTTTGGCATAGGCAATCTTTCTCAGGCTAATTCCATTTCTGACGCAATAAATAATACATTCTCTGTTCCGACATGGATTACAGGTATTTTGCTTGCAGTGTTAACAGGTTTGGTTGTATTCGGCGGAATTAGATCCATAGCCAAGGTTTCATCTGTTCTGGTACCTGTTATGGCTATATTCTACATAATATCAGGAATTATTGTTATTGCAGTAAATTATAAAAATATTCCATCGGGTATTGCAACTATATTTTCAATGGCATTCGGAGGAAGAGCTGTTGGCGGCGGTATTGCAGGAGCAATTACAGCGTCTGTTATGAATAGTATCAGATTCGGTGTTTCAAGGGGTGTATTCTCAAATGAAGCAGGTCTTGGCTCTGCTGCTATATCTGCATCGTCAGCATCATCTGATGATCATGTTTCACAGGGATTTATCAATATGTGCGGTACTTTTATTGATACAATAGTTGTATGTACTATTACAGGGCTTGCCATCGCTTCATCGGGCGTTCTCGGCTCCGTTGACCAAAACGGAAAATATATTCAGGGTGCAAACTTAACAATTTCTGCCTTTTCTTCGGTACTTGGAAAAGCAGGTGCAGTAATTATAACGGTAGGTATTCTTATGTTTGCCTTCTCAACCATTCTTGGCTGGGAATATCAAGGTGAAAAGGCGCTTGAATATTTGTTTAAAAAGCCTGCTGTCTGCTATATTTACAGAGTCGTTTTTTCTGTAGCTGTTTTTGTCGGAGCAACTGTAGCGCTTGATATTGCATGGTCTTTCAGTGATATCGCAAACGGTCTTATGGCACTTCCGAATCTGATTTCACTTTTGGCATTATCCGGTGTTCTTGCCAAGGATACAAAAAAATATTATGAAAGATCTAAGGCTTTAAAATAAAGCTGCTGAAAATTCAAAGGGGAATTTTATGAAGTACAATATGCTTTTCAGTCCTATGAAAATAGGAAATGTTGAAATTAAAAACAGAGTTGTTATGGCTCCGATGCTTATGGGTTTCGGTCAGTTCAATGGTAATGCAACCGATAAAATGATTGATTATTACGAGGAAAGAGCCAAAGGCGGAACAGGGCTTATTATTACAGAGATAACCCGTGTCAATAATTTAACAGGGGCTTCTTCATTTGGGCAGCTTGCTGCCTCTAAGGACAGAAACATTGCTTCTATGTCTAATCTTGCGGACAGAATACATAAGCATGGTGCAAAAATCTTTGTTGAACTTCATCATCCCGGCAGACAGAATGTTAACTTAATGATTAATACTGTTCCTATTTCAGTAGCTTGCGATAATATTATGCCGAAAAACAGCTACAGTAAGCTTCTTTACGGCTGCATTGTTCCTATAGGAAAAAAGCTTGTGGAGAAGGATTTGTTTTTCAGAACATCCGGTCCAAGCAAATGCGAGCGAAGCAAATTTTCGGAAAGTGCGAATAAAGGTCTTTCCGTTTCACAAATTAAGAAAATTATTAATCAATTCGGCGATGCTGCCCTTCGAGTAAAAAAAGCAGGCTGCGACGGTGTTGAAATCCATGCAAGCCACGGATATCTTATTCAGCAGTTTTTATCTCCTGCAACTAACAAAAGAACTGATGAATATGGCGGAAGCCTTTCAAACAGAATGAGATTTCTGCTTGAAATAATAGAGAATGTCCGTGAAAAATGCGGAAAGGATTTTCCGATTATAGTTCGTTTGACGGTTGATGAAATGTATGAAAAAATCGGGCAAAGCGGAAAAGGCTATAATCTGTCAGAGGGTATTGAAATGGCAAAGATTCTTGATAAAAAGGGAATTGATGCTATTGATGTTTCCTCTGCAGGATATGATACCTTTAATTATTGGCTTGAGCCTACAACCTTTGAATGCGGCTGGCGTAAAAATCTTGCCGAGGAGGTTAAAAAAGCGGTTCATATTCCTGTAATTGCCGCAAATCTGATTCGTTCTCCCGAACAGGCTGAACAGCAGCTGGAAGACGGTATTCAGGATTTTATTTCACTCGGCAGACCTCATATTGCTGATCCGCATTGGTGTAATAAGGTGTTTGAGGGCAAAGAAGATGAAATTAAGCGTTGCATCTGCTGTCTTTATTGCTTTGAAAGTATGATGGAGGGTGCGTATGTAGGTGATCACGGTCACTGCTCGGTTAATCCGTTTGTAGGAAGAGAAAGTGAGAAGCTTAAAGAAAACGGAAACGGCAGAAAAGTAGTTATTATCGGTGCCGGAGCAGCCGGTTTAATGGCGGCAGAGCTGCTTGCAAAAAGAAAATTTGATGTAACCGTAATTGAAAAAGAAAAAGCATTCGGCGGTCAGCTAAATTTGGCAGATAAACCGCCTCATAAAGAAAAAATCCATTGGTGTGCGGATGACTTATATTCTAATGTTAAAAATGCAGGTGTTAAGCTCATTTTCGGAGTAACTGCCAATAAGGATATAATTTCTTCTTATAATCCGGAAATTGTTATTAATGCTACAGGCGGTAATGCCGTATTTCCAAGTGCTTTTAAGGGAGAAAGTGTTGTTACGGTAACGGAGATTCTTAATGGAAATGTTAAGCCTGAAAATCAGAAAATCTGCGTCATCGGGTCAGGTATGACAGGGCTTGAAACATCAGAAATGCTTTGTGAAGCAGGTAACCGGGTTTCGGTTATTGAAATGGCAGAAGAAATAGCACCGGGTGCTTGGTTTCAGCAGCTTGATGATGTTTTGCCAAAGCTTGAAAAGTATAATACTGAATTTTTACTATCTTCAAAGCTTATTGATATTCAGGAAAAATACATTGTAGTTGAAAATACCAAAACGAAAAAACAGGAAAAAATTTACTGCGACTTAGTTGTATTATCTCTCGGTGTTAGGTCTGACAACGCTTTATATGAAGAAATTAAGGATTTGTTTAAGAGCGTTTATAATATCGGAGATTCTGCTGAGGTAGGCAGAATTTACAGTGCAACCGAAAGTGCATATAGAATTGTTAAATCAATAGATTAAAAGATAAGTGGTGTTTTTTACACCATTTATTTTTTGCTGTTGACAAATACCTGATAGGGGTATATAATATTGATAAGTGATACCCTATAAGGGTATAAAGGAGTTTCAATATGGATAATTGTAATTGCGGATTCAAAACCAAAAGGCGTGATGATGCGGAATATAAATCTCTTATTAACCGCTTAAATCGAATTGAAGGGCAAATCAGAGGAATTAAAGGTATGGTAGAAAAGAATGCGTACTGTACCGATATTATTACGCAGGTTGCCGCAGCAAATGCCGCATTAAATTCTTTTAATAAAGAGCTGTTATCAACGCATATTAAAACCTGTGTAGCAGATGATATAAAAGCAGGGAAGACGGAAACTGTTGATGATCTTCTTGCAACACTGCAAAAATTAATGAAATGATTGAGGTAATTATGAAGGAATTTGATATAACAGGTATGTCCTGCGCCGCTTGCAGTGCAAGGATTGAAAAGGCAGTCAGTACGGTTGACGGCGTTGAAATGGTTTCTGTTAATCTCTTAACCAATTCAATGGCCGTTGGCGGAAGCGCCGATAATCATGATATTATAAACGCCGTTGTAAATGCCGGATATGGTGCAGAAGTAAAATCCGATAAACCAATAAAAAATACAAATAAAGATGCTTTAAAAGATGAGCAGACACCGCTTTTGATTAAGAGGCTGATTTCGTCAGTTGTTCTTCTTATTCCGCTTATGTATGTTTCTATGGGGCATATGATGTGGGGTTGGTGGATTCCCGATTTTCTGAACAATCATATCGGAATTGCTCTTTTTCAGCTTGTGTTTACGATAGCAATTATGGTAATCAATCAAAAATTTTTTATAAGTGGTTTCAAAGGTTTGCTTCACAAAGCTCCGAATATGGATACCCTTGTTGCGCTTGGCTCTGGAGCTGCCTTTGGCTATAGTCTTGTAATAATGTTTTTGATGTCCTATGAAATATCGGTTGGCAATACAGCTTCAGCGCATGCCTATATGCACGATTTGTATTTTGAATCTGCCGCAATGATCTTAACGCTGATAACAGTCGGAAAAACGCTTGAAGCATATTCAAAAGGGAAAACGACAAATGCACTGAAAAGCCTGATGAAGCTTGCTCCTGATACGGCAATAGTTGTTAAGGATGGAAAAGAGCAGGTAGTTCCTGCTGAAACTGTTGAGGTAGGCGATATTTTCGTAGTTAGAGCAGGGGAAAGTATTCCTGTTGATGCTGTAATTTTAAAAGGGGAAAGTGCTGTTGATGAATCAGCGTTAACCGGAGAAAGTATTCCCGTTGATAAAAAGGCAGGTGATAAGGTCTCTGCTGCAACGATTAATCAAAGCGGTTTTATTGAATGCAGAGCAGTATCTGTCGGGCAGGATACGGCTATATCCAAAATCATTAAAATGGTTTCGGATGCTTCGGCAACGAAAGCCCCTATAGCAAAAATTGCTGATAAGGTCTCAGGTGTATTTGTTCCTGTTGTAATGTGTATTGCGCTTGTTACGATGATTATATGGCTTATATCAGGTCAGAGCATCGGTTTTTCGCTTGCAAGGGGTATATCTGTTTTAGTTATCAGCTGCCCATGTGCACTTGGTTTGGCAACTCCTGTTGCTATAATGGTAGGAAGCGGAAAAGGCGCTAAAAACGGCATACTTTTTAAAACAGCTGAAAGCCTTGAAATTACCGGCAAAACCGATATTGTTTGCCTTGATAAAACAGGTACGGTAACTGAAGGCAATCCGTCTGTTACGGATATAAAATCAGATGATGAAGAAAAGCTTTTGTCACTTGCTTATGCCATTGAAAGTAAAAGTGAGCATCCCTTATCAAAAGCCATTATTAAATATTGTGAAGATAAGGGCATTTTGCTGCTTAATGCTGAAAATTCTAAAGTGATTGCAGGAAACGGACTTTTTGCAGAGGTTAATTCAGTTAAAGTTTATGGCGGAAATGCTGAATATATCAGCAAACAAACAAATATTCCCGATGAATATGCCACTTATGCCGATTTCTTATCATTGAACGGAAAAACCCCTCTTTTCTTTGCCGCTCAAAGTGAGTTTTTGGGAGTTATTGCAGTTGCCGATACTGTTAAGCAATCAAGTAAAGCTGCGGTTGATAATCTGAATAATATGGGTGTATCTGTTGTTATGATAACAGGGGATAACGAGGAAACTGCGAATGCAATTGCAAAGCAGGTTGGAATTGAGAATGTTATTTCTAAAGTTTTGCCAAACGGCAAGGAAGAAAAGATAAGGCAATTATCTGAATATGGTAATGTTGCTATGGTAGGAGATGGTATCAATGATGCTCCGGCTTTGACCAGAGCAAGTACGGGTATTGCTATCGGTGCGGGAACTGATGTTGCAATTGATGCAGCCGATGTAGTTCTGATGCGGAGTGATCCTGTTGATATACCATCAGCTATAACGCTTTCAAGAAAGGTTATTCAGAATATAAAAGAAAACTTATTCTGGGCATTTATTTATAATATTATTGGTATTCCTGTTGCTGCCGGTGTGCTTTATCCTGCATTTGGTATTACACTGAATCCTATGCTCGGTGCCGCAGCAATGAGCCTTTCAAGCTTTTGTGTTGTTATGAATGCTTTAAGGCTGAATATCGTTAATATAAATAAAATTACACATAAAAAATCTAACAGAAAGGAAATAAATATGAGCATTTTTAAAAAAGACAGCAAGCCTTATATTGTTATTGAGGGAATGATGTGTGCCCACTGTGAGGCTCATGTTACGGAAGCATTGAAGAAGATTGGTGTTGATGTAACAGCCGATCATTCAAAAAACAGAGCTGTTATAAACAGCGGCGAAATTGATGAAGCCGCAATTAAACAGGCTGTAACGGATGCAGGCTATAAATTTGTGGAAATAAAAAAATAGTATGCAAAAGCCCCACATAGTGGGGCTTTCAATTTGTTCTTTATTTAATATTTTGAATAAGCAGTATAGTTTACTTTTTTGTTCACTGTTCTTTTAAGAGTGAAGTTTTTTCCTTTCTGCGTAACTTTAAGTGAAACTGTCGGCGGAGCGGCTTTTACCTTTGTATAAAAGCTGCAGGTAATTTTACCATTTTTTACAGTCATTACAACTTTTATCGGATACTTCGTTGTGTTTTTCCACTTGAAATCCTGAACCGTTTCATATATGGCAGCATCTCTGCCAAGAGGAACATATGCTACTCTTTCATTATGCTGATGTCTTTCAACAATGCCCATATTCGCATTCAGTGCACAGTTGAACATAGTTGATGCAACCTGGCAGATTCCTCCGCCGATACCTGTTCCCGATGCGTTAAAAACTGCTGCAGGCTTATATCCCTTAGCTTTTGTTCTCGGGCCTACAATTTTATTGAATGAAAATGTCTGTCCGGGCTGAATAATTGTGCCTGATATTGCTTTTGAAGCAATTTTTAAGTTTGTTGTTCTGTTTACATTTTTTTCATCATAATAAGAAGAATAGGATTTGTAAAGATTGGAATAGCTGGTACTTATCGGAGAAGAGTACGCACCATAGTATGTTTTATTTTTGTATGTATAATATGCTCTGATTTTAACATAGTAGGTTGCGTTTTTATTGACATTCTTTATGCTATATGCTGTTTTGGAATAGCCCGGAACATTTACGGCTTTTGCATTTTTAAAGTTCTTATCCGTGCTGTATGCAATTCTGTAACCTGAAGATCTTGTTTTTTTCCAATTCACTTTAATTGTTGATCCGCTTTTTGTAACTGAGGTTAAAGTAACCTTTGCAGGATTTGTTGCTTCTATTACAACAGAGCTGTAATCGCCGTAATAAATTGTTTTTCCGTCGCTTAATTGCTTATATGCCCGCATTTTAAAGTTGTAAGCAGCAGATGAATCAAGTCCGGTTACTGTATAGCTTGTTTTGTCGGCAGAAACCTTCTTTACCTGCACATATTTTTTATTAACCCAATCATACCTTACAATCTGATATCCTGTAATATTTGTAAGCTTACTCCAGCTGAGCGTAATGCTGTTTGTAGTTTTGCTTTTGGCTTTAAAACCTGTTACCTTCTTTGGCAGGATTTTGAAAGTCTTTTTTATTGATCCTGTAAAATTCTTTGTACCTACGGCTGTTACTGTAGCTTTTCCGATATTCTTGTTAGCAGAATATTTAACTTCAAATTCAGTTTTGTGAACAAGTTTAATCTTTTTTCCGTTTTTATTCCAATATACCGATATAGAAGGGTATATATTTTTTCCTGTATATTCAGCACTTGTATAATTAAGAGAAGCTGTAAAAGCTTTATCGGAAATGTTTATCGGCTTAATGGTAAATGTTTTACTCAGATTGCCTTTATATTTATTTTTACACGCTATTTTAACTGTAGCTTTACCTGCATTTTTATTGTTGGAATAGCTCACATCGTAATCGGTACCTTTAGTAAGTGTAACTTTTTTGCCGTTATCGTCAGTATAAATAACAGTCGATATCGGCTTTATTTCATTGGCGTTATAGATAAAAGAGGTTGCATTTAGCTTTATATCCGTATTTTCGCTTGTTATACTGATTGGTGTTATATCTGTACTGTCTGTAGTTTCTTCAGCATAGGCATTAAATGCAAAAGCAGTGCATACTGCCATTATAAAAAACGCTAAAACAATTGATAATTTCCTTTTCATAATAATTCTCCTTATAATATGATATACGATAAATAATAATCGCAGTGCAATTATTTTATTCTAAACAATCAGTAAATTCTTATCTACAGTGGATATATCCGTACATCCATTTTCTGTAACAATGCAAACATCTTCAATTCGGATTCCGAATTTATCCGGTATATAAATTCCCGGTTCAACAGAAGTTATATTTCCGGCTTCATAAGTATACTTACTGTTAGGGGAGGAAACATAACCCTCATGAATATCAAGTCCTACACCGTGCCCCAATGAATGCCTGAAATATTTTCCCATTTTCTTTTCTTCAAGAACATCATAAGCAGCCTTGTAAACATCAGCACATTTAACACCGCTTTTCAGTGCATCTATTCCTGCAAGCTGAGCTTTTAAGACAAGGTTGTACATCTCTTTCATCTCATCTGATACACTTCCGACAGCTATTGTGCGTGTCATATCCGAATGGTATCCCTTATAAGTTGCACCAAAATCAAATAAAACAAAATCGCCGCTTTCAATTTTTTTGTCACTCGGAACCCCATGCGGCAGGGAAGTATGAGTTCCTGTTAAGAGAATCGTTGAAAATGATAATCCGTCTGAACCGTTTTTAGCCATCAAATAATCAAAATATGCCTGAAGCTCTTTTTCACTTTTGCCTGTTTTTACAAAATTCAAAAGCTCAAGAAAGCTTTTTTCAGCAATGTCATTTGCTTTAATCATCATTTCAATTTCTTCATTTGATTTGATATTTCTGATTTTCATCAGTTTGTCATCAATACCGATAAAATCACAATGCGTTGCTTCCTTAAAAGTATAAAATGATTTCAGCGATATTGTTTCGTTTTCATAGGCAATTGTTTTAATAGAGTTTTTTTTGCAAAGCTCGGCAACAGTGTCGGAAAATTTATTTGCAATTTCTATAGCGGAAAGTCCTGTTTCTTTTGCATGGCATTCCGCTTCTTCGGTATATCTTGAATCAACTATATGATAGCCGCTTCCGTTTTTCAATAACAGAACAACACCCTCGCTTGGCGAAAATCCGCAAAGATAATGCATATTGCTTTCGTTTAAAAGAAGCAAAGCATCACAATTTAAGTCTTTCATCAGCTTAAGACAGTTCTCAATTCTCATATTATTTTCATAGCCTTTCTTAGTTTATATATCTAATTATAAAATTTTAATTACAATATGTCAATTGAATTGACAACTGGTATATTTTGTGATAATTTTAAAAAAATTATATTTTGGAGTAAAAATTATGGAAAAGTATTTAATTAATCCAAATCAGAAAATCAGCAAAATCAATAAGGATATTTACGGCCATTTCAGCGAGCATCTCGGAAGATGTATTTATGATGGAATTTATGTTGGTGAAAATTCCAAGATTCCTAATGTTAACGGAATGAGATGTGATGTTGTAAATGCACTTAAGGAAATGGGCATTCCCGTTCTTCGCTGGCCGGGAGGCTGCTTTGCAGATGAATATCACTGGAAGGACGGCGTTGGTCCAAAGGAAGGCAGAAAGAAAATGATCAATACGCATTGGGGCGGTGTTGTTGAAGATAATTCCTTTGGTACTCATGAATATTTTGAGCTTTGCAGACAGCTTGGTTGCGATACATATATAAACGGAAATGTTGGTTCAGGCTCCGTTCAGGAAATGAATGAATGGGTTGAGTATATGACCTTTGACGGTGTTTCTCCTATGGCAGAGCTTCGCAAACAGAATGGTCAGGATAAGCCATGGAAAATCAAGTATTTCGGTGTCGGCAATGAATCATGGGGCTGCGGCGGCAATATGGATCCCGAATATTACGGATGTCTTTATAAAAGGTATAATACTTATGTAAGAGATTATGACGGAAACAACCGAATTAAAAGAATTGCCTGCGGTCCGAACGGCAGTGATTATCACTGGACAAAAGAGGTAATGGATAAGGTTAAGCATCAAGCACAGGGTATTGCTCTTCATTATTATACATTGCCTACAGGCGATTGGGGACATAAGGGTTCATCAACTGAATTTGATATAAAGGAATATAATTCAACTATCTGTAAGGCTTATAAAATGGAAGAGCTTATTAACAATCATCTTGCAGTTATGGATTCTGTTAATCCTCAGAAATGGGTTAAGCTGATAATTGATGAATGGGGAACATGGTATGATGTTGAGCCTGGCACTAATCCCGGATTTCTGTATCAGCAAAATACAATGCGTGATGCTGTTGTAGCTGCATTGACTCTTAATATCTTCAATAAGCACGCTGACAGAATTATGATGGCTAATATCGCACAGACAGTTAATGTTCTTCAGGCTGTTATTCTTACCGAAGCTGATAAAATGGTTCTTACTCCGACTTATCATGTTTTCAAAATGTATAAAGATCATCAGGAAAACACCCTTGTTGGTTCTTATATTACAACGGATGAAATTGATTCAGCTAATGATAAGAAAAAGTTCCCTCAGCTTCTTGAATCTGCTTCCGTTGATGAAAACGGAAATATTTATTCTACTATAACAAATACATCTGCAACAAAGTCTGCTAAAATCAAATGTCAGATTGCTGATACTAAGGTAAAATCAATTAAAGCAGAAATTTTAACTGGGGATATTCACGATAAAAATGATTTTGAAAATGCAGATGCTGTTAAAACAGTGAACTTCTCTGATTTCAGACAGCTGAAGGATGGCTTTACTGCAACAATCCCTGCTTGCTCAGTTGTTAAATTCGTAATTGAAAAGTAATGAAACAGCTTTGTAAAAAATGTCTTTTGCTGGAGGCAGGGGAGAATGCAGCTTTCCAAACCATTTCAGATTATTTGGATACTCTTGATAAAGCTTTATTAGTTGGAAATGAGTTGTATAATAAAAGGCTTGCATTCTGTAAGAAATGTGAATATTTGATTTCGGGAATGTGCAGAAAATGCGGCTGCTATGTTGAAATCAGAGCGGCTTTGAAAGATAAAGCCTGCCCGGATTATGACAGTAAAAAATGGTAAGTAAAACAGCATGGAAAATTAATATTTTCTGTGCTGTTTATTTTTCTTTAAATGTACCCATATTATTTATATGAAAAATTTAAAGAATCTAAAGCTGAATTTTAAATACGATTTATCCTTTCTTATTAAGCCTTTTATGATTTTATCCTTTTTGTCGGCAGCTGCCTATGCCTTAAAGCTTTTGGGTATTTCTCAGGCTGATAAGATTTTCTTTGTGTGCTTAATCCTGATTATTGCTCCCATAACCTTAAATCATATAAAAACTCCTAATAATAAACTGTCATTTATCATGGTATTATTTATTTTTGTAATACTGTATCTCTATGTATACGAAGATCTTCTGATTTTTCTTGCAAATAAATGTAAAAACAACGGCGTTGTATTCGGCTTTATGAATACGATTTTTAATACTTTTGGCTTAACTGATTTTGAAACTCTTATTTACCATACATCTTACGGCGGAGCAAAGCTCATTAACGGCAAAATAACAACCGGTGCCGTAGATATATTTATTTCAAATCATAACAGCAGTGAAGCGTTTATTTTTCTTTGCGGAAGATATTTTTCTCTTTTTTCGGCTTTGGGAATTGCTTTTTCAGTAAAAAAGCATAAGAAAGCAATCCTGTTTATTACTCTCTTTTCATTTTTAAGCGGAAATATGACGATTTATCTTTTAACATTGCTGCTGCAATTTACACAGTATTATTTTATTTTTCTTCTTTTTAGTTTCATTTCCTATTTTATAGCCAATGCAGCAATAATAAACGGTGGCTTCGCAGTTAACAGCTCAATATTTGAATTGTTCATTTATTGTGATAATTATATCTATATTCTTGCCGTAGGTTTATTTTTATGTGCTGTTTCCTATTATGTTTCAAGGCTTGCAAAAGAGAAGCTGAAATGGTAATATATATTTGGTGATAGAAATGAATGTAAGAGAAGAATTGTTAAAGAATCAGGATGTGAAATATAAAGAATTTCATAGCAAGTTAATTCCTAATGTTGACAGCGATAAAATCATCGGTGTAAGAATTCCGCAACTCAGAAAAATCGGAAAGGCTTTGCCTGATAATGATTTTGCATGGGATTATTATGAAGAAATTATGCTGCACGGCTTTTTTATCGGATATGCGAAATTGCCGTTTGAAGAACGGATTTCTCTTCTTGACAGCTTTGTTCCGAAAATTGACAACTGGGCTGTTTGTGATTGCGTTTGTTCATCATTGAAATTCATCAATAAAAATAAGGCAGTATTCCTTGCATATTTAAAGAAATATATGAATTCAAAAAATGAATATGAAATTCGTTTTTCCATTGTTATTTTGATGGACTATTATCTTGATGATGAATATTCCGATTTGGCAATCAATTATTTAAAAAATATAAAAAGTGAATATTATTATGTTAATATGGCTGCAGCATGGGCATTATCTGTTGCTTTTGTTAAATATCGTGAAAAGATAATGCCTTTGATTGAAAATCATATTTTATCAAAAGAAATTCATAATATGACAATATCGAAAATCAGAGATAGCTTTAGAGTTGATAAGGACACGAAAGCATTGCTGAAAACACTTAAACGAACAAAATAACTAAAAACCGCTTGAAGATTTCTTCAAGCGGTTTTACTCTTATTTATTAAGTTTATCTACAAGCATTCTTGAAACTTTATAAACATCGCCGCAGCCAAGGGTAATGACCATATCTCCGTCCTCGCAGTTTTCTGCAAGAAAGTCGGAAATATCTTCCAGCTTATCAATCTGAATACAATCAGGAATTTTATCTGATAAATCCGTTGCTTTAATTCCGATTTTATTTACTTCGCGGCTTCCCATAATTTCGGAAACAACGCATTTGTCTGCAATCTGAAGCACCCTTGCAAAGTCATCAAGCAGCTTTGCAGTTCTTGTATAAGTGAATGGCTGATGAACTGCCCAGACTCTTTTATATCCCATTTTCATTGCTGCATTAAGCGTAACCTCAATTTCAGCAGGGTGGTGGGCATAATCATCAACAATGGTAACACCTTTATAGGTGCCGATTAATTCAAATCTTCTTCCTGCACCCCTAAATGCTTTCAGCCCTCTGCAAATACTTTCAACATCAGCACCGCTCATATAGGCAGCAACAAAGGCAGCAAGTGAATTCAAAATATTGTGGCTTCCGGGAACCGAAAGAATGATATGTGTTACAAATTTTCCGTTATGGTAAACATCGTATTCGGATTTGAAGCCGCCGGGAACATCTATATTTTCAGCGGTCCACTCACAGCGGTTATCTGTTCCGAAAGAAACAAGCTGTTTTCCATGAATGCCCTTTAGCATATCAACGGTGTTTTCATCATCGCCGTTATAAATAATCATTTTTGTAGTTTTATTACAGAATTCTCTGAATGATTTTTTGATATTTTCAAGAGTACCGAAGAAATCAAGATGATCCTCATCAATATTCAATACAACAGCCATATCCGCATTCATATGAAGAAAGGTGTTGTTGAATTCGCAGGATTCACAAACAAAATTCTGGCTGTTGCCGTATCTTCCGTATGCGTCAATAGCAGGGAGCTTACCGCCGATAACAGCACTTGGATCAAGCCCTGCTTCAAGCAAAATCTGCGTTGTCATAGAAGAAACCGTAGTTTTTCCGTGGGTTCCGCATATTCCGATACAGTTTGAAAAAATACGGCTTATTGCACCCAATACCACTGCTCTTTCAAAAGTCGGAAGATTTGCTTTTGCGTATTCCAGCTCCTCATTGCCTTCTAAAATCGCATTCGTATATATTACAAGCTCAACATCTTCCGTTATATTTTCTTTAACCTGACCAAGATAAACCTTTGCGCCTTCTTTTTCAATTCTTCTGAATGTTTCGGTATCATTATTATCTGAACCTGATACATTATATCCGAGAGAAATAAGTATTTCGGCAACAGGGCACATGCCTGCACCTCCGATTCCGATAAAATGTATTCTTTTTACCTCTTTAAGTATTGTATCTATATCTTTCAAGAGAAAGCCTCCTAAAAATTGTTTTTTAGTATTATACTACAATTTTATTTAAAAATAAATACTTTCGTTCATTAACAATGATTTTTTTTAAGCATAGTATGAATTGAAACTGAGGTGTTGTTATGAAATTAAAAAAATTTATTGTTCCCTTTACGGGAGATAAAAGAATGATTTATGCAAAAGAATATCTTGAAAACCATGGGTTTGAACACACAGGGAATTCAGAAAATGCTGATTTTGTGCTTCTTCCGGTACCTGTAAAAGAGGATATGTTTAAAGGCTTTGAGGATAAAATTTTGTTTTATGGAATGGGAAATCGAAAAAACGGCTTTGACTATATGAAATACGAAAGCTTTGTTTTGAAAAATGCCTTTTTAACTGCTGAAGGAGCAGTAACGTTAATTGAAGAAAATACGGCTTATTCTCTTTATCGTGCCGAAATTCTGATTATCGGCTATGGAAGAATAGGTAAGGCTCTTCATAATATCCTGAAAGGCTACGGTGCTGATATAACTGTTTGTTCGAGAAGCAAATCCTCTAAAGATGAAGCAATTTTCAATGGTGCAAAACATATCAGTTTTGAACAGCTTAAATCAGAAAATAATGCCAATATCATTTTCAACACTGTTCCTCATATGGTACTTACAAAAAATGAGCTTTCCGCTCTGAAAAAAGATGCCGTAATTCTTGATCTGGCATCCTTTCCCGGCGGAGTGGATACCCTTGTTGCCGACAGCTTGGGTCTTGCAGTTTTGAACGGCAGAAAAATGCCGTCAAGATATACTGAGAAAACAGCCGGCTATCTGATTGGTGAGGCAGTTTCAGATATAATTGAGGAGGAATTAACTTAATGAAAATAGGTTACGCATTAACAGGTTCTTTCTGTACATTTTCAAAAACAATTGAGGCTTTAAAAGAGCTTGTTATGATGGGTTATGATGTTTATCCGATTATGAGTGAAACATCATATAATACAGATACCCGCTTTGGCGATGCAAAGGATATTCAGGATGAAATTATTTCTATTACAGGTCACAGCATTATTCATAAAATTGAGCAGGCAGAGCCTATCGGTCCTAAGAAAATGTTTGACATTCTTTGTATTGTTCCGTGTACAGGAAACACACTTGCGAAGCTTGCAAACGGCATTGCCGATACAGCAGTTACAATGGCGGCAAAAAGCCATCTCAGAAACAGCCGTCCTGTAATCATCGGTGTGTCTACTAACGATGCACTTGGCGGTGCCGCGAAAAATATCGGCAGCCTTATGAACTATAAAAACTACTATTTTGTTCCGTTTGGAATGGATGACTGTATTCATAAAACAAAATCTATGGTATGCGATTTTACACTTGTTGCCGATACCGTAAAAAAAGTAGAGAACGGCGAAGAAATATTAAAGAAAATATTTTAAAAATTTGTTGACTTTTGTGGATAATTTGGTATATTAAAAATATTAATATTTTTATATATTAAAATCGGGTTACAAAGAGGAAGTGCATAATTGGAAAAATTGATTGATCTTAAGGATGTCACTGTAAAATATGGTGATAATGTTGTATTGGATAAACTTAATCTTTATATAAACGAAAAAGAGTTTATAACGCTGCTTGGCCCATCCGGTTGCGGTAAAACAACTACTCTTCGCTGCATAGCAGGTTTTATTGAACCAAACAGCGGTAAGGTTATTTTTGAGGGTAAAGTAATTAATGATGTTCCGCCTCATAAAAGGAAGGTAAACACCATTTTTCAGCGTTATGCTCTTTTTTCTCATTTAAATGTTTATGAGAATATAGCTTTTGGTCCCGAGCTTAAGAAAATGCCGAAGGATGAAATAAGAAAAACTGTAGCTGAAATGCTTGAGCTTGTTAACCTTAAGGGCTTTGAAAAAAGAAGAATAGACAGCCTTTCAGGCGGTCAGCAGCAGCGTGTAGCCATTGCAAGAGCTCTTGCAAACAGACCGCATGTGCTTCTTTTGGATGAGCCTCTCGGTGCACTTGATTTAAAGCTTCGCAAGGATATGCAAAAAGAGCTTAAGGCAATTCAGAAAAGACTTGGAATAACCTTTATCTATGTAACTCATGATCAGGAAGAGGCTTTGTCAATGAGTGATATGGTTGTTGTTATGGACAAGGGTAAAATTCAGCAGATCGGCACACCTGAAGATATTTATAATGAGCCTGTGAATGCTTTTGTAGCTGATTTCATAGGTGAATCCAATATAGTTGATGCGATTATGATAAAGGATTATCTTGTAAGCTTTCAGGGTGCTACCTTTAAATGCCTTGATAAAGGCTTTGAACCAAATGAACAAACAGAGGCGGTTGTCAGACCGGAGGATATTGAAATATGCAAGCCCGGTACAAAGAATGCATTAACAGGTGTAATAACTGATGTGGTTTTTAAGGGTACATTTTTTGAAACCTTTGTTGATGTAAACGGCTTTATCTGGCTTATTCAGACAACAGATTTTCACCAGATCGGCGAAACCGTCGGAATGTATATTGATGCTGATGCAATACATGTTATGAAACGCAGTGAATACAGCGGAGAATTCGGTGATTATTCATCCTTCTCTGACGAATTTGATCATATCAATGATGCTGATTATGATTGGGAGGCTGAAAATGAGCAGTAAGTTTTCCCGAATGTTATTGGACAAGCCCTATTTGGTTTGGTCTTTATTATTTATTATTGCACCGCTCATTATGGTTTTATATTATGCTTTAACCGATTCATCGGGCGCATTCACACTTAAATATATTGAGGCTATTCCCGGCTACACACCAACAATTCTGCTTTCCATTCTTTATGGCGTTTTTGCAACACTGATATGTCTTGTTATCGGTTATCCGCTTGCATATTTTATATCAAAAGCAAAATTAAGCACGCAAGGTACGATGATTCTTCTTGTTATGCTTCCCATGTGGATGAATTTTCTGATTCGAACATATTCGCTGATGACAATTCTCGGAGATTCAGGAATCATTAATACAGTTTTAAATTTTTTTGGAATGGAAAGCGTAAAAATAATGAATACAGGCGGTGCTGTGCTTTTAGGTATGGTTTATAATTTTCTGCCGTTTATGGTTCTGCCGATTTATTCTGTTATCAGTAAAATGGATAAATCACTTATAGAAGCTGCACAGGATTTGGGATCAAACAGATTTCAGATTCTGAAAAAAGTAATTATGCCATTGTCACTTCCGGGAATTATAAGCGGCATTACAATGGTTTTTGTTCCTTGTGTTTCAACCTTTTATATTACCCAAAAGCTCGGAGGAGGGCAGATTGTTCTCATAGGTGATGTTATTGAAACGCAGTTTCAGAATGCAAATAATTATAATCTTGGTGCAAGTCTTTCTTTTGTGCTGATGATTTTAATATTAATTTGTCTTGGTATTATGAATTATTTTGGTGCTGATGATAATGAGGGAGGGGTTATAATATGAAAAATAAACTTTCCCATGGTGCAAGGGCTTATGTTATTTTAATCTTCATTTTTCTTTATCTTCCTATAATCGTAATGGCTTTGTTTTCATTTAATGATTCAGCAAGTACCTATATATTTACAGGCTTTTCGGTAAAATGGTGGAATGAGATGTTTTCTAACGAAGCAGCAATGAGAGCTTTAAGAAATACGCTTGTTTTAGCTGTTGCGACTGCTGTTTGCTCAACAGCTCTCGGAACTCTTGCTGCGGTTGGTATTTTTAATTCAAGAAATAAGCTTTATAAAAAAACGATAATGGGCGTTACCAATATACCGATGATGAATCCTGAAATCGTTACGGGTATTTCTATGATGCTTCTTTTTGCGTTTTCAGGCATGATTATAAATAAATCTGATGTACTTGGATTCGGAACACTGCTTATAGCTCATATAACATTTTCCTTGCCCTATGTTGTTTTAAATATTCTTCCCAAGCTTAGGCAGTTTGATATGCATATTTATGAAGCTGCCGTTGATCTTGGCTGTAAGCCTTTTAAAGCTTTTTTTAAGGTAGTATTTCCTGATATCGCAACCGGGATATTTACCGGTCTTGTTATGAGTTTTACCTTATCGCTTGATGATTTTATTATTTCGTATTTTACGAACGGACCAAGCTTTCAGACCTTACCGATTTATATTTTTTCTTTAACTAAAAAGCGTGTTAAGCCGGATATGTATGCTTTGTCTACTCTTATATTCATAGTGATATTTGTTCTTTTGTTATTAATCAATATTGTTCAGGCACGCTCTGATAAAAAGGGTAAGAGTGATTCAAAATGAAGAAATTAATTGCTTTTTTGCTTGTTTTGTTTGCCTTGCTTGCACCCTTTAATCTTGTTGCTTTTGCTGATGAAGAGGTATTTACGGAGGAACAGATTGATTACTACAGAAATCTTGGCTTGCAGGGAACCTCTGTTAATGTTTACAACTGGGGCGAATATATATCTGATGGCTCTGAAGGCTCTATGAATGTAGTAAGTGAATTTGAAAGACTTACCGGTGCTAAGGTTAATTACACAAATTATGAATCTAATGAAAATATGTATTCAAAGCTTTCTGGAGGCGGTGTTTCATATGATGTTATCGTTCCAAGTGACTATATGATAAGCAGGCTGATTGATGAAGATATGCTTGTAGAAATAGATTGGAACAATGTTCCCAATATCAGATATATTGAAAACCGATATAAAAATTTATATTTTGACCCTGAACAGAAATATACGCTTTGCTATAATATTGGTACAACTGCCCTGATTTATAATACAGAGCTTGTTAAAGAAAAACCGACCAGCTGGAAGGTCTTATGGGATGAGCAGTATAAAGATAAAATTCTTATGTTTAATAATTCACGAGATGCTTTTGCAATTGCTCAGGCAATTTTAGGTCAAAGTCTTAATACCATAGATGAAAGCGAGTGGACAGCGGCGGCAGCGCTTTTGGCTGAGCAAAAGGATGCCGTAAACCCGGTTTATGTTATGGATGAGGTATTTAATCTTATGGAAAGCGGAGAATATGCTTTTGCTGCCTATTACGCAGGCGATTATGTTCTGATGAATGAAAACAATGATAATCTTGCATATTGTTTCCCGGAAGAGGGGGTAAACATATTTTATGATGCTTTCTGTATTCCTAAGTGTGTACACAATAAAAAAGGTGCAGAAGCATTTATAAACTTTATGCATGAACCGCAGGTTGCACTGGAAAATGCTGAATTTATTTTCTATGCTTCCCCAAATGTAACCGTTAAAAATAATGAAAATCATTCTCTTTACAAAAATGAAGCCGTTTATCCGCAGAAAATGCCTGCAGGTCAGTATTTTGAAAATTTACCGCAAAACATTCTTGAGCTTCAGGCTGATTTATGGACTAATGTAAAAAGCGGAAATTTATCTTTAGATAGTGAAATGAATAATAAAAAAATTTATATTGAATCAGCAATTCTTGCAGGAATTATTGCTTCTGTTGCTGTTTTTAAGCTTGTTTCAAACAGAAAAAAAAGAAAAACTGAAGATTTAAGTGATTTGTATGAACAGTAAAATAAAATGTGTTATATTTGATTTGGATGGTACACTTGTTAATACCATAGTTGATCTGGGCCGTGCCTGTGATTATCTGCTCAAAAATAGCGGTATTGAGTCTAAGTGGACTGAGGATAATTATAAAGCTTTTGTAGGAAACGGAGCAAAATTGCTTGTTGAAAGAGCTTTTAACGGGCAATTAAATCCTGAGCAATTGGAAGAACAGTACGCTGCTTTTAAAATTAAATATAATGAAATAAAAATGGAAAATGCCTATGTATATGCCGGTATGCTTGATGTTGTAAAAGTAATCAAGGATAAAGGGATAAAACTTGCTGTGTGCACAAACAAACCGGATAAGGCAGCAAAGGGAATGGTGGAAGAGCTTTTTGGAAAAGATGTCTTTGATATTGTTCTTGGGGCTACAGACAATTTGCCCAAGAAGCCTGATACTGCTATGGCAGATAAAATTCTTTCAGAGCTTGCTATATCCGCTGATGAATGCATATGGATAGGGGACAGTTCAGTAGATATTGAATCAGCAAAAAACCTTGGCTGCAAAAGTATAGCAGTAACCTGGGGATTTCGTTCTGTTGAAAGCCTGTTGGTATGCCGCCCGGATTATATAGTGAATTCACCAAAAGAAATTTTTGATATTCTCAAAAAAAATTAAAATAAGTGTTGACATTTAAAGATTCATCTGTTATACTATCAATCGTTGTGAGCGAGAGTGGCGGAATCGGCAGACGCGCACGTTTGAGGGGCGTGTGGGGCGACTCGTACGGGTTCAAGTCCCGTCTCTCGCACCAAGAATGTCAATCAATCCATTTGGATTGGTTGGCATTTCGCTATAAAGATAATGTCTTTGTGCAGCACATCAATTAGTATTGCTATCCTATGCCTACCCTCGCAGTCCAAGTCGCAAGGTGCGCCATGTATTAATCAAGTATTCTTTTGAAATACTTTACCCGGTTGCCCTGCAGGTATCTATTAACTGGTTCTTAATAGGTTCGCTCGTGTGCACTTGGTGCGCAGTCATGGCATAACTGTTAGCAAGGTAACTTTTGTACCGTTTCTAATTGTGTGGTATTCAGTTTTTGCTGAAAAAGTAAGAACTCACAGCCGTCTTCCAAACAAACTGTGAGTCCTTGCAAAATCTATTCGAATGCATATAATTAAATATACGCAATGATAGCTCTCATAAGTCTTACAGATGCTGGTTACATCTTTAAGGCGCATGCTGTTAGTCAACGCCAATTGATTAACAGCTGTGAGGGTTTTTATTTTTTACTTTTTCACGGAATAGTATAAAGGATATTTTATCCTTTGTCAAGTTTAGTAAGGTATTAATTTTTGTGGAGTATTAAAATGAATTCTTATAAAATGCTTAACTTAGAATTTAGAGCGATAGATAAAATAATAAGACAATATACTGATGATGCAAGTGTTGTTAATTATCTTGAACATTTAGGAGCTTCTCTTCAATGTAACGATTTAGATAGCGTTGTATATTGTATTGAAGGGTTGTGCAATTGGTATAATAATTTAACTGAAGATCAGATATATGGTTGTGAAGATAATTTTTTAGATGTTATTTCTTTTGATTATGATGGTTTTCGTTACAAAATGCAATTATTACAGGAGATTCAATTTGGTTTGGAGCATGAGGATTATATAAAGACAAGTTTTAATAATACTTATCAAAATGATAGTATAGAAATCAGCAATGTTTCGAAAATATTTTTAAGCCATTGTTCTGAGAATAAAAAATATGCAAATGCTCTAGAGAAATTCATTATTGGTTTAGGTGTTCAAAACAGTGACCTTATTTATACAACTCATCCGTTACATAAAATACCATTAGGTCAAAATATTTATGAATACTTAAGACAGAATATCAACTCAAATGTTTTTGTAATAATCTTATGGTCGAATGAATATTTGGAAAGTCCAGCTTGTCTAAATGAAATGGGTGCAGCGTGGGTAACACAAACAGATTATACTAATATTTTTACTCCTGATTTTGCTTTTGGCAATCCAAAATATCATCAATGTGCCGTTGATACAAGAAAAATGGGTGCAGTATTGAATGGAGATGATAATTGTAAGGCAAGTATGATTGAGTTTAAGAATAAAATAATTGAAATGTTTAATTTAACTGTAGACGAACAAAAGAGTTCATATTTGTTGGATCAGTTTATGAAAGATATTAAATAAAATAGGTGTGCACCGAGTGCACACTTCAATATATGAGGTATTTTATGTCTGATAAAGAAGTTTTTAATTATTTAAGTAGTAGTTTTTCTGATTTATCCAAATACATAATTGCTGCACTTTTATTTATTTTGATTTTAGTAATTTTTATTACAGTAGTCATTATTAAAGTGCAGAAAAGAAAAAATGATAAGCTGTTTAATATTTTAAAACAGCAAGGTATAGATTTTGCTAATCAATTTAAACAGCAGGATATAAATTTTAAAACAAAACTGAATGTTAAAGATAATAATTATAACAATCTTCTTTTGAGAAAAGATGAAACCTATAAAAAGCAATTATCTAAAATGGAAGATGAATTTAAAACATATCGTAGATTAGTTCATGAAAACTTCAGACAAGTGTTTTCATCAGGCGAATTAATCCTTATTGACTGCTTTAAAGAATTATTAAAAGAGCCAGGTTATGAAAATTGGACGATATATGGACATTTAAATATGAAAGGGGATAGTTCTCATAACTATCAGGCTGATTTTCTTATTGTAAGTGATAAAGGTGTATATGTTATAGAATCTAAATTCTGGAAAGGTTTAACTTTAATTTATACAGATGATTTTCCGATGATATTTACAAATACGCAATTTTCTGATTATGGAAAAGGCAGTGATCAAGGTATAACTGTAATAAACATAAATCAAAATTCTTCAACAGAAAAATTAGAAATTAATAAATATACTAATCCAGTTGCTCAGGCAAGAAGATACAGTAAAGTTTTAAAAAATTACTTTAATATTCACATTTATAATTTTGTTGTTTTTCAGCAGGATAAAGATTGTCAGGTTAAAATAAATGAAAAGGATTTATCTAATTATCAAGTTGGCGAGTTTACTTCCATTACAACCCAAAATAATTTTAAAAATCTATTGAAGAACATAAACAGTAGGTTTGCTGGATATGAAGAAATTAACGATATTATAAAAAGAGAATTTAATTATGCAATTGTTCTCAATTCATCAAATTTCAATCAACCGCCTTGGAACAATTGAAAAAAGGTGCGCACTGAGTGCGCACCTTTTTATATTTGAGTAGTATTACTTGTTGGAACGAATTCAAGTTTAACAGTATAACCTAATCCTCGTGCAAGTCTTTTGATTGTATTTAAAGAGGGGTTTGCACTGCCGTTTTCAAGTCTGCTGATATCTCCTTGATTAATTCCAGTTAGATCAGATAATTCCTTTTGAGTTATATTTTTTGCTTTTCTTCCATCAAGCATAGCTTTAATGATTTGGTATTCAGGTTCTAATGCATCCCACTCAGCTTTAAATTCAGGATCAAGCAATTGTTTATTTAAAGTTTCTCTGAAATTCTTTCCCATATCTTTTTCCTTTCATTATTAGTTTTATTTTTATTATTCTTTTTAAATTTGTTGTTCGTATTCTTTTCTGTATTCTTTTGCAGTTTGAATTTCTGATAGTGGTGTTTTTTGTGATTTTTTTACAAATCCATTTGTGAGAATAACTTTCTTTCCTACAACAAAGAAATATAAAACTCTTGTAATATTATTTCCTTGTTTAGCCCTAATTTCAAATATTCCATCATCAAGATGTTTTGAGTAAGGTTCACGCAGCTCGTTACCTTTAACTTCAAGCAATTCGAGCAGGCGTAAGAGCTTTGCTCGCATTTTTACATCCTGTGATAAAATAAATTCTTCAGCTGGAATAGAGCCATCTGATTTTTCAAAAAATTCTACTTCGAAATTTTTCATAGATTTCCTTTCTTTATGTTATTTATCACATATTCATTATATGCGATAAAACACATATTGTCAATACAAAATATTAAATTTTAAGTTAGAAAATAAAAAACGCATATTTTTTAACTATTCTGCATATAAAAAGGCGCAATTATCCTATAAGTATTATCAGATGAATTGTTTCATCTGCTGATCTATTTTACTTTTCTTCTTAAAATTTACTATGTGTATAGAGTTATAATGAGTAAGTATCTTTTTTCTAATATAGTTCTTAAGTGAATCTAATCTCGTTGCCCAAAATTTCGAGTACCCGATTTTATGTAAAAAAAGAGAAGCTGCTTTTTTAAGACAAGCTCCTGCAGATGTTGATTTCAATTTAATGATCTTGTTGTGGGCATTTACTGCTTCAGGTTCATCAATAAGTATGTAATTGTTGTGTCCGAAGCAGCCACAACGGCGTATATAGTGTTGAAAAAGGAGTAATCCTTTGCCTGCAAGCTCTCTGATAGCTGAGATTACAGTATCAATGCAGATGTGAGCAAGCTCTGATATTTGCTTAAGGGAAGGGAACGCACGGTTAGCGTGATTGCATTTGCTTTTAATAGTTACATAAGATGCAAATTCTGAAGGGGAGAGCTTGAATTTGAAAATGGTATATTCTACTTTTACAAAAGCACCGCTAACATTGCGAATATGGTAACCATTAGCAATGTTTTTGCCATTTTTAATATTGTTAGTCTTATTAATCAAACCAACTGATTTAAGAGCATTTACAGCTGTATAAACGCTGTTTGTGCTTATATTGCAACGCTTAGCAATAACTTTAGCTGTTGCAGTTGTATAGTTTTCTTTTGATTTGAGTGATACAATTCCTGTGTACACAAGAAGCTGCAGGGGAGTAAGGTCTAATTCAAAAACGACCTTTGGTATTTTTATAAATCTTTTCATATTGTGTTCCTTTTTTGTGTTCTTAAAATTGAAAGACGGCCGCAATGAGAGCAGCCGTCTTTTTGTTAATCAAACATACCTAAAGTAAGTTTATTCTTTTGCATTGCTGCAAGCATTCGTATCTTTTCGCTGTTAAGTACACTAATTGGTACAAATTCAAATTTAATATCTTGACTGTATTCAGGATATACTTCGCAATAATCAGAATATAGTGGCAGCTGTGATTTCATTCGTATTTGTCCATTTTTACCGCCTGTTTTGATTACAATAAAAGTTCCTAATGGTATAGACATTATTTCCTCAGGAAACATAAGTGGTCTTTTTATCATTTGATATGAAGCTGTATTATCCCGGTTCCATAATGTAAACGTTTCCTTTCTGTGCGATACTGTTCCGGAAAGAACCGTCTGTGATCCTAAAATATCGGACAGCCTTTTAGCGGTATCGTATGCAGTAGGCGCTACAAAGGTAAACATAAGGATTTGTGATGAATCAAGTATGATTTCTTCATATGTTTTGTTATAGCTTTTCTTCAGCTGAGAGAAGCTCTGAAGAGAATATAAAAATCTGATTCCTCTTGAACGAGCTGCAGTGAACAATGAATCAACATCTTTAATAGGCGGCATATTACCGAATTCATCCCACAAGCATAAAACTTTTCGAGATAAAGTCATATTTGGACTTGCTTCAGCTAAGTCAATAAGCTGTGTAGTGAAATATCTGATAAACAAACTTGCAAAGAAATGACGTGATGTATCTTCATCAGGACAGATAAGAAAAATCGCTGTAGGCTTCTTAATGAAGTCAACAGCATTAATTTCAGAACTGTGGCCGCAGATCATCTGTTCAAGTTCGGCATCTATAAATTCTATGAGCTTGGCAAGAGCTGAAGAAAACACATTCATTGATGTTCTTACATCAGCATTTACACTTGCACCTACATAGTCGGTTATACGTTTATCATCTATGTATTGCAATAAATCCATGAGCTTTGAACGCTGCTGTCCATTTTCTATGTTTCCGTTATCTATCAAACCGTTTAACTCAACAATTAGTTTGAAAACACTTATTATATGGCGTTCATTATCTGCTCCATACTGTGAAACCATCAGGATTAAACCGGTAATAAGTCCTTGAGCTGTTTTATCAAAGAAATCTGATGCGCTGTCTTTTGATTCACCCATAACATTTTTTATTATGCTTGCAGAAATTTGTTTTGAATATCTTTCGGCTTTGGCATAATGTCTAAGACTGTTATCCTTATTTTCTGAAGCTTTATATTGGTCGATTTCCTGATTAACTCCATTCATCAAATTAAACTTAAGGCTGAAAAGGGGCTGGCGAAAATCTAAGCATAGTACATTATATCCGCATTTTTCATATATTCTGCCAGTTGATCTATAATTTTCGTTTTTTACATCAATATTGAGGATGCTTGCTCCATTGCCATCAGTATTCTTATTTACTTTTGCATTATAATAAGCAGTTGGAATAAAAATGTCTTTGGTTTTACCGCCGCCAGGTGGAGAATTCAAACATATAGTTTTATCTGTAGTTTCCACAACCCAAGTATGATCTTTCCTTCCAACCACAAATCCAGGTTCTTTTTCTTTTCCATCAGGTACAAAAGAATAATTTTCTTTTTCTTCTTTTTCAGTCATAAAGCGTGCTCCGCCGTGCTGATCATTTCCGACCTGCTTTTTTTCAATATTATCAAGACCGTTTGTATTAATTAAACATACTAATAATCCTGATAAAAGTGATATTAAAAGTTTTGGAATTATTAAAAAACTTAAGCTTGAGACAAATCCTTGCAATCCATTGGAAATAACAGTTTGTACTGAAAATAAGAAGGTTAGAAAGGAATAAGCAATTACGCTTACAATAACAGCAAAGAATGTTTTTATTCCTGAAGGCTTTTTCATTTATCATCCTTCCTTTTGCTTCTAAATTTACTTTTCTTTGTTTCCTGCTCTGTTTCAGCCTTTTGACCTATGACAGAGCCTGCATAAAATTTTCACTTATTTTTGCAACATCAACAGCTTTATTATTTGCCTGTGAAAGAGTATGTGCAAGCTCTCTATCTTGGCTGAAGCCCATATTTGAAATTGTTGCATCAATTCCTTTTGAAATATGATTAAAGGTTTTAGATAAACGATTAAGCGTTTTACTCATATCAAATTTTCCATTTTTAATAAAGTTGGATTTATTATAATACTGTTTGATATATCTCTTTGATTCTTTGCTTACCGGGAAGCCCATTTTACGCTTAAGCATAGCGCTGAAGCATTCAGCCTCAAATTCTTTAATTTCCACGGGCTGAGTTGAAGTTTTATGTAGCACACCATGAGCAAGCTCATGACACATTGTTCTTAAGCGTTCGGAATCTTCGAGCAAAGAGTTAATATGTATGCTGTTACCCTCTAAGTCATAGTATCCGTGCAATGAAATTGATGATAAATCTCTCTCTTGTACAGTGAAACCGCACTCTTTGGCATATTCCTTTACACATTCATAAAGCTGTTGCTGCTCCATATCAGGATGCCCCATATTATAAAATTTAGGGTAATCTTCTACCGGGCAGTCAGTTTGTGAAATATCGAAAACCTGATGAGGAATAAATTTTGTTGTTTTCTTTATTTCTAACTCGCCGTTTGCAATTTTTGCTTTCTCTTCAGGTGAAGCATATTTTACATTCATCCACTGTGTTTTGCCGTCTACACTTCTCGGAAACTTAGAAACCTCGATTGGTCTTGAGATTTTAATGTGATGCTGTCCTTTTTTAATACTGTAGCCGAGTTCCTTCCATTTTGTAAATGATGCAACAAAAGTTGCGTATGGATTTTGCAAATGAATAAGCATTGCATTAGTAGGGGAGTATTGATAAAACTGAGCCTTGAATGCCAAATAATCAGTAATCAGATCAGGATCCGCCTGATATGTTTTTGCAATATCTTTGATTTCTGATGTAAGCTTATCAAATTCTTCTTTTGTTAAAGATTTTGAGCGTTCCGACTGCATTGTTTCCTTTGATAATGAATTTGGCTGCTTATTGATTTCAGGTTCAACTTTACTCTCTAATATTTCGTTTGATAAATTCATTTGATTCTCTAAATGCTGCAATTTATGATACGCAGCACTGTCAGCCATATCCTCTCCAAATCCACCTTGAGATATAGCAGCAGATAATTTATCGTGCTCAACACTGATAGCTTCGTTTGAAATTGCTTGTTCAGCTGCATGAATATCATTCAGAAGCTTATCAAAGTTATTGTTAATAAAATCTTTGTATTCAGGACTTTTCTGTGCCATTGCATATAAAAGCTCATCAGGTGTGTAACCTGAAGGGAGTTCTAATTCTTTCTGAGAGAGTTTATCTACAATGATCCATTCCTCACCATTGGATTTTATTTCTATTTCAGAAGGGGATAATAACTTATATTCTTCAACATTGGCATACTGCCCCTGCGTTGGATCTATCCAGGCAATCTCATCCAGGAATACTTCCTTTGAATAGATTTTTCCGTCTGCACTGTAGCTTCTTGCTTCCATAGGGGATGGAGTAACAAAAACACCTTGTTTAATAGGATGAGAGCTATATACAGTTATTTTACCGTATTTCAAAGCAAACTCAGCCTCTCTTGCTGAGTAGCTTTCATCGAAGCCTTCAGTTTTCCATCCTGCAAAATCTGAATCCTTAAGAGTTTCTTCAAAACTTTTAATTTCGGCAGCATCTCTTATCCAGGTTTGATACGAATTTGGTGCAGGATTATATTTATTTATAATTTCAAACTGCTGTTGCATGTGTTCGTTTGAGAGTGAATTATCCTGCTCGTTAGAAAAAGAAGACGTTTTTTCAACACTTGGTTGTGCTTCATTTTTTCTGATTGAGATAATATGGTTATAAAGCTCTGCATCAGTTTTAGTTAATCCCGATTCAAGTCCACCTGAATAATCAACAGCGGTTTCATAATAATCGGCAAACAAATCAAGTTGTTCAGAAGTCATTTGGCTGATTACATATTCTGCCGGAACTTCTTTTAATGCAGATTCTATGGCTTTGATATCAATAGAATTTTCATTTCCAAAAGTAAATCTTCTTACATAAGCCATATTTTTTAAATTATGATAGTATTTATCGGCAGTTATAGGTGGTTTACCGACGCTTTTCCTTTTTTCGTTAGCTCTTTCAAATCCAATACGTTCTTTGTTTTTTATATGACTATATACAGCTTCTGCCTGATCAGGGGTTATATTATCTTTAGGCTGCCAATGAGCAGTAGAGTAATTCATTTCTACAATTCGTTCTTCAGGTGAAACATTAAGGCGCTGTTCATATTCTGCAATAGTCTTAAGTTTATCAAGATGTTGTTTTTGCAAATCCGATTCAGCAAGTGGCTCAAGTGATGGTAAAGGCTCAAGCTGTTCCTGAGCTTGCTGAACAACATAGGCAGATGAAACAGGTTCAAGTCTTAATTCGTTGAAGATTTCCTGTTGTCTGGCTTCAAGCTCCTGATGAGTAGCACCATCCAAATATATATCTTCAAGATATAATCCTTGAGGCGAATTTTGAATAATTGTATCGTTCATAACAACATCGTTGAGTGTTGCACCATAAAACAGCACTGATGAAAGATCGTTTCCTTTTAATTCTGTGTTCCGTATAGAAGCTGTTGAAAAGTTAGCCATTTTAAAATTTGAATTGTTTATTTCAGAGTGGTATATATCAGCTCCCTCAAAATAAGCATTTTCAAAGTTGCTGCTTATTATTTTACAATCTGAGAACACGGAATAACTTAAATTCATTTTTACTCCGTCAAAATTTTCAAAGGTGCACCGATTAAAACGACAGTTTTCGAGCTTACCAATAGCTACATTATCAGTAAACTTAATATCATCAAAAGTGCAATTATAAAAATCATAACGCCGGTTAAATCTTGTTGCTTCATCAAACTGTTCCTGGCTTACATAACTTTCTCCAGGAATAAGTGAAGAGCCCATCATTTCTTTTTCTGATTTTAATTGAGCAAAATATGTTTTACCATCAATCTCAAGTGCAGCATCTTCAAAGTAATCTTTGTAATCAATATCTCCGAATTTATAATTAAGCTTTACTTCAATATCACGTCTTTGAAATATATTAAACAATTGTTTAATTTTATCTTCATTTTCTATTTCTGAAGAAAACATTATCCCTTCCTTTCCTTCAGGAATATTAATGTTTTCCTTAATTTCAGATCCGAATACGTTAAAGCTGTCAAGTGCTATATTTTGTTTCAAAGTTGCTTTGCAGTTAACTCCATTTTCATATCCCTTGGAAATTAATGTTTTTGCAATATCTTCAGGACTGTATTTTCCTGATTTTGAATAAATAAAATATTCCCAACTTGCCATAGTTCATTTTCCTTTCATAAAAATAAGGTGTGCACCGAGTGCACACCTTTTAAAACTTAATATATTTTGCTGATGAAATTGTATTTGGTTGAGTTTCGGATAATTTATCTTTAATTACCTTATCAATATCAGCTTCTGTAATTTTGTAAAATACTTCCGGTCTGTCTTCAGTAGTTACGAAAAGAAATAATTGCTTTTTTTCCAAACGCATATATACCACCGAAATATTTTTTTCATTCAGTAGGACATTGTATTTTTGTAATTTTCTGATAACATTCTTTTCTTCAGGAGTGAGCTGAAAATCATCAAATAGAAGTTCAGGTTCAATATCCTGTCCGAAAATGAATTCATCAATATCAGTCATTGGATAAAATCGAATGCATCCATCTTCATCCACTGTTATTCCTTTGCCGGGAATATAAAAAGATAATTTGTTATACGTAGAAGTAATAAATTTTCTCTCAGTTTCATAATCCATAAGGTTTTCATTTTCTAACAACATAATTTTTCCTTTCATATTAATATTGTAACGGTGTTTGTACAGTAAACCTTGATTTGCTTATCTGATGATTTTTTGAAGCAAATTTCGGTTGTGATTTTAGCTCTTTTTCTTCATCTTCCTGCTGTTGTTTATTTAATGAATACTGTATTGCTAAATTTGACATTGCATAAGCTAATCTACTTAGCAGAAGAGAGGCTGCATAATTTGATTGCTGATCTACATTTTGAATTTTTGATGCTGTTTTAGTTGGTTTATGAACAGTTGTATCATCAGATCTTTTATTTTTATCTGAATCGCTTGAATTTGAGTTTTCTGTATTCATATCAGCAGTACCCTCGTTAGAAAAAGAATAAGATTCTTTTTTTCTAACAACATTTTCCGTGCTTTCAGGCGATATTTTTTGATTGAAAAGCATAGCTTGCTCAATTATTATATTGTGCAGTGTTCGCATATCATTTTTACCGGTAGGTTCGAAGAAATGTTTTTCAAAGGCATTCAAACGCATATTGATTTTTTCTGTATCATCGTTATACATTTCGATAAATGAACGCTGATTATCAAATATTTTGTTGTAAATCTGATTAAGCTTGTCATCTGATGAAATGGCACAACGAAGGACCTCATTAACTTTCAGCTTGTTTTCAGGAGATAAATATTGATAATAAGCTCTTCCGGTGTAATCACTTAAAGAATTTGATAAATCAGTAAAAACTTTAACAATATTTTTATCTGGTTTGTAATCAGCTCTGCCGATTTCGTGAACAAGCTTTTTTAGCTCTTCAGATATTTCTTTTCTGAATTCCTGTTTTTCTTCTTTCA
>CAJTZJ010000018.1 GCA_910583925.1 uncultured Eubacterium sp.
GTAAAACCTATAGCTACAAGGTAAGAGCAGTAACAAGCAAGAACAAGAATGCAACCTCAAACTACAGCAAGGTTGTTGGTGCAAAGAGAAAATAAGAACCAGTTTTGCTGTTACTTCAAAACAATAAATCATAGGGGCGGATCATATCCGCTCCTTTTTATATTGTTAGCAGAAAAATACAGTAACTATAATAAGGAAAACTTATTTTTTCCATTGTTCAAGTGTTTTATATTTAAAACCATGTTGACAAGTATACTTGGCAATGATATAATAGAAATGCAAAGTAAACTTGGCAATGGAGATGCTTAATATGGATAAAAATGAAATTTTGGAGAAAAGCAGAAAAGAAAACAGTAAACAGGATGAATATACACAGGATGTTAATAAAAAAAGCTCGTTGGTCGGCGTAATATCCGTAGCCGCAGTCTGTGTTACATTAATGATGACGGAAATTTTCTTTGAAAAGGGAAACGGAAAAGGCTATTTGGTCATACTGATATCGGTAAATCTGGCTATATGGCTATATAAGGGGATTAAGCTTCAGGACAGGCATTATATAATTATTTCAATGATTTGGCTGATTGCCGGTGTATTTTCAGTTGTTAACTATATAATGGATTTAATAGGCTGATATGGACGATAAATTAATACTGAAAAACAGATTAAAGGAAATTCGTACAAGTCGAAGCTTATCCCAGATGCAGCTATCGCAAATGGTTGGTGTATCCCGAAATACAATCAGCTCTATTGAAACCGGGCAGTATTGTCCAACTGCCAAATTAGCCTTGATTCTTTGTGTTGCCCTTGATGTTAGATTTGAAGATATATTTTATTTTGATTAAATTTTAATAAAGTGTAAAATTCCCGAAAAGAGCAGAACTTTGTTGTTCTGCTCTTTTAATTTAGTCTTATTTATGTTACAATTATTCAGGTGAAAATTATGGCAGATGCAGTGCTTGAAAATTTAATAGGCACGATTGAGGAAATAACTTATTTCAACAGTGAAAACGGATATACTGTTATGGTTATTTCTTCAGAGGGTGAGCCGATAACGGTTGTAGGAAGCTTTCCGGAACTTGCTGAGGGTGTGGAAGTGCGCCTGATGGGCGAATGGGTTAATCATTCAACTTATGGTAACCAGTTTAAGGCAAGTCTTATAGAGCAGACTCTGCCTGAAAATGAAGCTGGTATTCTGCGCTATCTTGCAAGCGGAATTATTAAGGGTATACGAGAAGCAACTGCTGTAAAGATTGTTGAGGCATTCGGCAGAGAAGCCTTTGATGTCATTGAAAATGATGTAGACCGCCTTTCTTCCATAAAGGGAATAAGTAAGCCCAAAGCACGAAAAATCCATCAGGAATTCAAGGCACAATTTGCATCAAGAGAAACGATTCAGGCATTGACAAAGCTTGGTTTAAGCCAAGCAGAAGCATTTCAGGCTTATAATTTGTTTCAATCTGCCGCTTATGATATTATTTCTGATAATCCGTTTGCTTTTGTGTGTGACAAGGGATATTCCTTTACACGAGCAGAAGAGATAGCGGATAACATAAACTCCCCGGATTTGTTTGATTACAGGTGTCAGGCTTGCGTTACATACATCGTTCGTCATAATTTAGATAACGGGCATACCTGTCTTCCGAGAACAGCGGTTTTGAAATCGGCAATGAATTATCTTGAATGCTCTGAAGATCATGCTGAAATTGCGATTGATAACGCTTTGCAGGGTCAGCAGCTTGTTTCTGCTGAAATCAACGGGAAGGAATTTCTTTTTGCTCCCGAAATCTATGATGCCGAAACTGCAGTTGCAGACAGGATTAAGGTTATGGTAAATTACCCTCCAAGGCAGATTAATGTTGATTCAAGCGAGATTTTTGCCTTTGAGCAGAGCAATAATATTGAGTTTGATGATAAGCAGCGTGCGGCTATTGAAATTGCAGTGAATCAGGGTATGCTGATTTTAACAGGCGGTCCGGGAACAGGTAAAACTACAACCGTTCGCGGTATTATTGCCCTTATGAAAAGCAGAGGAATGAATGTTGCACTTGCTGCTCCGACAGGCAGAGCGGCTAAAAGAATGAGTGAACTTACGGGCTTTGATGCGAAAACGATTCATCGGCTTCTTGAGGTTGAATATAAGGACGGTGCAGCGGAGCCTTCTTTTGTTTATAATAGAAAGAACAAGCTTGATGTGGATGCTGTAATTATTGATGAGCTTTCAATGGTTGATATCAAACTGTTTGACAGCTTTCTTGAAGCACTTCCGATGAGTGCAAGGCTTATTATGGTTGGTGATAAGGATCAGCTTCCTGCAGTTGGTGCAGGTAATGTGCTTAAGGATTTAACCGAAAGCGGGCTGATTCCCGTTGTTGAGCTTGATAAAATTTTCAGGCAGGCAATGGAAAGTCTTATTGTAACAAATGCACATGAGGTTGTAAGGGGAAATATGCCCGATATGTCGCATAATGACATTCATTCGGATTTCTTTCTGCTCAGAGAGAATGCACCATATAATGCTTCAAAAAAAATTGTGGATCTTGTTACACGTCGTCTTCCTGTAAGCTATGGATATGATATTTTAACGGATATTCAGGTGCTTTGTCCGAGCCGAAAAGGTGATGTAGGCACGGAAAATCTGAATTTTCTTCTGCAGCAAAGGCTGAATCCGGCATCACGTGAAAAGGCGGAAATTAAGCATAACGGATATGTTCTGCGTGAGGGTGATAAGGTTATGCAGATAAAAAATAATTATGACGTTCCGTGGTTTAAGTCAGGAGAAAACGGCACGGGAGTATTTAACGGAGATATAGGTATTTTAACAAATATTGATAAGGCAAATGATATTCTTAATGTTAAGTTTGATGACAGAGAGGCTATGTATTCTCTTGAACATGCAAAACAGCTTGAGCTTGCCTATGCAATGACTGTACATAAAAGTCAGGGTTCAGAGTTTGATGCAGTTGTTATGCCTGTTCTTTCTGTGCCGCAAAAGCTGTCGTACAGAAATTTGTTTTATACTGCCCTTACAAGGGCAAAAAATCTTATTGTACTTGTCGGTAATGAAAATTCAGTTCAGGCAATGGTTGAAAATGATAAGGAAACAAGGCGGTACAGCGCACTCGGTTACTTTTTAACTGTTGACAATAATCCGTTCTTGGAGTAACATTTATTATATATTTAATGGGTTTATATTATTTTAAGGAAATGAAAATATGTTTGGTTATGATTTAGGTATAGATTTAGGCTCAAGCTCAATTGTAATAACAGTGCCGGGCAAGGGTGTTGTTGTGAATGAGCCGTCCTATGTTGCTTATGATACCGAAACTGAAAAAATATTGTATGCTGGAAGGCGTGCTTATTATCTTGAGGGCAGAGAGCCGGATGGTGTAACCGTTATTCAGCCGATAGTAAACGGCGCTGTAACGAATTATTCCATTGCACAGCAAATGGTTAAATTTTTTATTGATAAGGTTATCGGTAAAAGCCTTTTCAAGCCAAGAGTTGTTGCTGCAATTTCAGCACTCAGCACGGATGTTGAAAAAAGAACGCTTGTTTCTGTTATCATAACTGCAGGTGCAAGGTCTGTTTGCCTTGTTGAAGAGGCACTTTGTGCTGCTTTTGGTGCAGGTGTTGATCCGCTTCTTCCTGCCGGTGTGTTTGTTATTGATATCGGCGGCGGAACAACGGATATGGCAGTTGTAAGTCAGGGTACAATGAATCAGGTTGAAACACTGCGGCTTGCAGGAAATCATTTTGACGATGAAATAACAAAATATCTTCACGATGAATATGGTATTCTTATCGGTAAGAGAACTGCCGAAGAGGTTAAAAAAAATATCGGCGGTGCAGTTCCCCGCAAAGAAGATGTTGTTATGCAGGTTAAGGGCAGGGATATGATAACAGGGCTTCCCGGTATAGCTGAAATAACAGGAAATGAGCTTTATGCGTGCTTAAAACCGCTTTTTGATCAGCTTGCCAATTCTGCTGTTGCTTTGTTCGAAAGAACTTCTCCTCAGCTTATGGCGGATATTACATCAGGCGAGGTTATTTTAACAGGCGGCAGTTCTGAATTATACGGAATTGATAAAATGTTTTCAGAGGCGCTTAATCTTGATGTTACGATCGCTCCGAGAGCGGAGCTGTGCGTTGCAAAGGGCGCAATGGTTGCTCTTAATAAAATGCACCTGCTTGATCAGTATGGATATCGCTTCAGAACAAAGCAGGATGTCAGAATAAAATAAACGGAGGAGAAATATGAAAAACGAAAATGAAAATATACTGGATAAGATTTCACGCTTTTCATTTGTATCGGCAATTATAGGTGTTTGCATAATCGGCATCTGCCCTGCATTCGGTGTTATGGGAATCGTTGCTCCTATTGTCATGAAAAATAAGGGAGCAGAGCTTTCGGATGAAACGAAATCCCGAAATAAAAAAGCTCTTATTGCAGGTGTGATTTCTCTTGTTATGTTTGTTTTGGATTTGATTTTAGTTGTTTATGCAAATTCAAAGTTAGGTTGGTTTTAATTATTAAATTATTTTGGAGTGGCTATGCCACTCCTTTTTTATAATAAAATTCTCGAAAAATGATAAAATATTATTGACAAACGATAATTTTAGTGTTATAACAAGATTGAAAATAATTCATTTGGAGGAAATAGTGTGAAAAATCACACTATTCCGATTGTATTGCCCTCAAAATTTGCCTATGGCATAATTTTGAGATGGCTAAATTCACATCACGCCTTGTCTGGCTACAACAAGGACATCGTGATTTATAATTACTATTTGTAGCCAGAAAGGCTATGTGAATTATTATGTGGAGTAAAGAAAAATCAGTTAAGCTAACGCATGTTATGGTAAGGATATTCTATTTAATATTAACGGTTGTTGCTGCGGCATCAATTATTATTCCTATAACAGTAAGTGATTATGGACCATTGGCATTTTATATTGTACCGTTTTATATATCTGTTCCTGTTGGATATATTGCGCTTGTGTGCCTTGATAAGCTTTTAATTAATATAAAAAAAGGAATTGTATTTGATAATAAAAATGTTCAGCTTTTAAGAATATTCAGCTGGCTTTGCTTTTTTGTATCTATGGTAACCCTTTTGTTTGTTGCAGTTGTTATTTTAAGGATGTATCTGGATACAGTTGGTGCAATAAATGTAACCTTTATCACTATTGCTGATTGGTACTATTCGATTTTTGCATTTTGTGTTTCTGTTGCAGAGCTGTTTGTAGGCGTAGTTGTAAGAGTTGTTAAAAACATTTTTGAGGCAGCAATAAAAATCAAAGAAGAAAATGAACTCACGATATAGGAGGACGATATGAGTATAGTAGTAAATCTTGATGTTATGCTTGCAAAGCGCAAAATGTCCTCGCTTGAGCTTGCAGAGAAAATAGGCATTACACCTGCGAATTTATCCATTTTAAAAACAGGCAAGGCAAAGGCTGTTCGTTTTTCAACGCTTGAAGCAATCTGCAAAGAGCTTGATTGCCAACCGGGGGATATTCTTGAATTTGTTGAGGAATAGAAAATGAAAAAGAAAAAATTGATTATTATTTTAATTATTTTTGCAATTTTAATTTCTTCTCCTTTTGTGTGGTATTGTGCTATAGGACCGAGATATTGTTCAGATGGTGTTTCAAATGAAATATGTTTGTATTATAAATTCAATGTTTATCATTCCTTAGTGTTTATAGATAAGAGTAAAAGCTTGGACAATTACGGTATTACTTTGAAAAGGCAAATAACAGATATCTATATTAAAGAACGGTATTATTTTGCAACGGATAAGCATGGAGATGAAATAATCGTTGTTGAGTATAATGATCATTTAGAAGCATATAAAAATTATGGGATAAGGTATGAAATATGGAAAATTTGAAAAGGAATAGTGATTTGATTTTTCGTTTAAAACTATTATGTGCTTTTTTTATATTTGTTGGATATATACTGGTTTTCTTTATTCTGCCGCTTCTTCTTATAACAGCTTTACCGATAATCGCTTTTATTAATATAGCGGTTATTGCAGTTGGAATTTTGTTGGAAATATTGTGTCTGACTGAAAAAACTGTATTCAGAGTCATAAGTGATATATGTTTTTTTGCAGGCTTTGCTTTTTTCGTGCTTATTATTTGCTATATATTTGTTTAGAAAAATCTGTAAAGGCATTTACCATTACATAAGTTTCTGGTTCAATTTGATTAACAAAAAGGATAAGAGTATGAAAAAAGTTTTTTTATCTATTACATTAGTAATTGCAGTATGGATTGGTAGTATGTTTATCTATGATAGTTTGCCGATGTATATTAAGAATGAGGCGATTTTTAAGGGTTACAGTGATTATGACGGTAGAGAATACATCGGTATAGATGCAGATATCTATTATGTTTATTATTACAGCGAAAAGGATATAGAAAAATTTGCTGATAGTGATTTGTATACAGAGGTTTATTACGCTCAAGATATCTTTGAAATTAAAAAAGTTATAAAACAGTTTGAAGAGTATGGGAATGTTAAAAACTTTTCCAATTCTGTTTCTGTTGGTGATTATTATATATTGAAATATTTTAACAGTGATGGGAATCAGGTTGAAATGAATTTGGAAAACTATGTTTTGTATTTTTTTGATACGGATACTCTAAAATTGTATTATTTATATCAAACTATATAACAAAAAAGCACTCTCATACGAGAGTGCTTAATCTTTTGTATTGGTTATTAATCGGGATAACCGTCCGGATTCTGGCTTTGCCAGCGCCAGCTGTCCTCGCACATTTCTTCAATATCCCTTTCAGCTTTCCAGCCAAGCTCCTTCAAAGCCTTGCTCGGGTCTGAATAGCAGGTGGCGATATCGCCTGCACGGCGGGGCATAATCTGATAAGGAACCTTTTTGCCGGATGCCTTTTCAAATGCCTTGACAACATCAAGCACGCTGTAGCCCTTTCCTGTTCCGAGATTGTAAATGAACAGTCCCTTTTCGCCGTTAACCTTTTCAACTGCCTTAACATGGCCGAGTGCAAGGTCAACTACATGGATATAATCTCTAACCCCTGTTCCGTCGTGTGTATCATAATCATTGCCGAAAACACCAAGCTTCTCTCTTTTGCCGATAGCAACCTGCGTAATATACGGCATAAGGTTATTTGGAATTCCGTTCGGATCTTCTCCCATTGTTCCGCTCTTGTGCGCACCGATTGGATTGAAGTAGCGAAGCAGGCAGATAGACCATTCTTTGTCTGATACATACAAATCCTGTAAAATACATTCAATCATAAACTTTGTTCTGCCGTAAGGGTTGGTTACGCCGCCAACCTGCATATCTTCTGTAAGCGGAGAAACATTGTTCATACCATAAACGGTTGCTGATGAAGAAAATACAATTTTCTTGCAGCCATTCTTTCTCATAACATCAAGAAGAATAAGCGTTCCGTTAACATTGTTATCAAAATATTCAAGCGGTTTTTCCACGCTTTCGCCAACAGCCTTCAAACCTGCAAAGTGAATCACGGAATCAATCTGTTCTTTTTTGAAGATTGTGTCCATTCCATCATAGTCACGGATATCACATTCATACCATTTGAATTCTCTGTTTGTAAGAGCTTTGATTCGGTCTATGCTTGATTTTTTGCAGTTGTAGAAATTATCTACAATTACAACATCAACGCCTGCGTTGAGAAGCTCAACACAAGTGTGGCTGCCGATATACCCTGCTCCGCCTGTTACTAATACTGCCATAAGAAATCCTTCTTTCAAATATAATATACAAATTAATATGCTTTGCCCCAATAAAGCATGTGCTTAGCGGGCTTGCCGCAGCAAACGCAGGTGTCGGAAAGCTGTTCCTGTTCAAGAGGAATACACCTTGAACCAACGCCTGTTACGTCTTTAACCTTATCTTCGCATGCCTCATCGCCGCACCACATTGCTTTAACAAAGCCATCTCCGTTTTCTTCAAGTGACTTTGTAATTTCATCAAGTGTATTGCAGATATAAGTTCTGCGTTCTCTGTTTTCAAGAGCTGCGTTATAAATTCCGTTTCTGACCTCTTCAAGCTTCTGCGGAATCATTGCTTCAAGCTCATCAAGAGAAACAAAGGTTTTTTCTCTGTTATGGCGTGTTACGATAACACATTGATTGTTTTCAATATCCTTAGGTCCGATTTCAAGTCTGATCGGAACACCCTTCATTTCATATTCGGCAAATTTCCATCCCGGTGTATTATTTGAAGCATCAATCTTAGCACGGCAGATTTTCTTTAATCTGTCGCAAATCTCATTTGCTTTTTCAAGCACACCTTCCTTGTGCTGAGCAACAGGCACTACGATAACCTGAATCGGTGCAACGGCAGGAGGAAGAACCAGGCCGTTGTTATCGCCGTGTGTCATAATGATAGCGCCGATAAGTCGGGTTGTCATACCCCATGAAGTCTGATGCGGATAAACAAGCTTGTTTTCCTTATCTGAATACTGAATTTCAAATGCCTTTGCAAAGCCGTCTCCGAAATAATGAGAGGTGCCTGCCTGAAGAGCCTTGCCGTCATGCATCAATGCTTCAATACAATATGTTCTTTCTGCACCTGCAAACTTATCGCTTTCTGTTTTCATACCCTGAACAACCGGAATAGCAAGCTCCTTCTGGCAGAATTCCGTATAGACATTAAGCATTTTTTCTGTTTCTTCAATTGCTTCCTCGGCGGTTGCGTGAAGTGTATGACCCTCCTGCCACAGGAATTCTCTTGAACGAAGAAACGGTCTTGTTGTTTTTTCCCATCTTACAACTGAAACCCATTGGTTATAGAGCTTCGGCAAATCGCGGTAAGACTGAACAACATTTTTGAAATGCTCGCAGAAAAGAGTTTCAGAGGTCGGACGAACGCAAAGGCGTTCTTCAAGCGGTTCGCTTCCTCCGACAGTTACCCATGCACATTCAGGAGCGAAGCCCTCAACATGATCTTTCTCCTTCTGTAAAAGGCTTTCAGGTATAAACATAGGCATACAAACATTTTCATGCCCTGTAGCTTTAAACATAGAATCAAGGATTTTCTGAATATTTTCCCAGATAGCATAGCCGTATGGCCGTATAACCATACAGCCCTTAACGCTTGTATATTCAACAAGCTCTGCTTTTTTGCAAATATCGGTATACCATTTTGCAAAATCTTCATCCATTGAGGTAATGTCCTCAACCATTTTCTTTTGTGCCATATATATTTATTCTCCTTTGACATTTAACAGTTGTTGCTAAATGCAGTTATGCCTCTCTATTATAAACTAAACAGTATAATATGTAAATATGAAATTTAAATAAAAATTTTATACGAATTGCAAAATAGTTGTATACAATTAGTGAAAACTCTTTTGATTTGTTTCTTGCAAATGTAAAAATTCAGTGTTATAATTAGCTTAAATTGAAAAGCAGAACACAGTGTTTTGCAGTGTGAAAGGAAGTGGTTTTATGTCTGCTTTCCCTTTGATGCCGGTAACTATGGATTTAAAAGAAGAGCTTATGGAGCAACTTGAGCTTGAAACTGTTTTCACTATTCCGTATATCAATGTTGAGGTTGATGAATCAACAGTTGTTTCGTGGATAATCATGGCAGTATTTACTGTTCTGGCAATTATCTTAACACGAAATCTTAAGGTTGAAGGCAAGCTTACAAAAAAACAGCTTATTCTTGAAGTCTGTATGGAAAAGCTGATAAACTTTTTTGATGGAATTCTTGCGGGCAAGGGGAAAAAATATGCACCGTGGCTTATGAGTATGGCAATCTTTATCGGTGCCTCAAATATTATAGGCATATTTGGCTTTAAGCCTCCTACAAAGAGTATGCAGTCTACTGCTGCAATGGCAATAACAAGCATTATTCTTGTTGAAATTGCAGGTATAAGAGAAAGAGGCTTAAAAGGACATTTGAAATCCTTTGCTGAGCCTGTATGGGTTGTAGCGCCGATTAATTTGCTGGAGCTTATTATTAAGCCGCTTTCGCTTTGTATGCGACTTTTCGGTAATGTATTGGGTGCATTTATAATTATGGAGCTTCTGAAAAGCATTTTGTTAATTCAGATACTTCAGCTTCCGGCAGCATTCAGTTTGTATTTTGATTTGTTTGACGGAATTTTGCAGGCTTATATTTTTGTATTTTTAACAGCTATGTATGTTCAGGAAGCTGTTGAAGTTGAATAAAACTATAAAACTATTATTAATTATTTTAAAGGAGAATTATTATGGGAATAGCAATCGGAGCAGGAATCGCTGTATTAGCAGGTATAGGTGCAGGTGTAGGTATCGGTATAGCAACAGGTAAGGCAGTTGAGGCAATTGCGCGTCAGCCTGAAGCAGCAGGTCAGATCAGAACAACACTTCTTCTTGGCTGCGCACTTGCAGAAGCAACAGCCGTTTACGGTCTTGTTGCCAGCATTCTTGTTATATTATTGGTTAAATAAGAGGAAATCCTTAAAATCCTAAGAAGAAACTTAATGAAAGGAAAAACGGGTTATGCTCAAATTTAACTGGAATTTTCTTTTTATGCTTATTAATCTTGTAATTTTTTATCTGCTTATGAGAAAATTTTTGTTTAAGCCGATTATGAAGGTTATGGACAAGCGTAAAGAGATAATTGAAAATCAGTTCAGTGATGCCGAAGAAGCGAATAATCAGGCATTAAAGCTGAAAGAAGAATATGAAGAAAAAATTGAAAATATCAATGCTGAAACCGAACAGCTTATCAGTGAGGCAAAGCAATCTGCAAGAGTTGAATATGATAGAATTATAGACAGAGCAGAGGCTGATGCAGAAAGTATAAAGGCTGTTGCCAAGAAACAGTCTGATGAAGCCTGTGAAAGCCAGCTCAGAAAAGCAAAGGAAGACATTGCAAATCTTGCTATTGAAACTGCTGAAAAGGTTTTGAGTAAAAGTGTTTCTGCTGAAACAGACAGTGATATTTTCAATGAATTTTTAAATGAGGGCAGTGAAGAAAATGAATCTCAAAATAGATGATTATGTTAATACACTGCTTTCTAATGAAATCAGTGTATCGGAGCTTGATAATGCAAAGAAAATTCTTTCTGTATCCGATGAATTAATTCAGATTTTAAACAGTCCGTCTGTTTCAAAAGAGGAAAAGAAAAAAGTTGTTGATGAAATTTTTTCTTTTTCCGTAAAATCTATTGTTCTTCATCTTGCTGAGGAATGTAAGGTTGATGAATTAGGCAGCGTTATTGATGCTTATTCGGCAGAGCTGGATAAGAAGAATAGGGTTGCAAGAGCAACTCTTATCTGTGTAACAGAACCTGATGAAAAACAGCTGAAGGGCATTGAGGAATTTGTTTGCAAGGAAGAAAATGCAGGCTCTGCAAAAATTGAAATTGTTAAGGATAACAGCCTAATCGGCGGTTTTATTATCCGTATCGGCAATAAGCAGTATGACAGAAGCCTTAAATCAAAAATCAGCAGCATTAAAGAAAAAATTGTTAATGATGCAAGAAAATCCTCCTCTGTTGATACAGACGGAATTATATCCATTCTCAGAAGCGAAATTAAGGATTATGATTTTGAAACAAACAGTGAAGAGGTTGGAACGGTTATCAGAGTCGGCGATGGCATAGCAACCATTCATGGTCTTGATCATGTAATGTATGGTGAAATTGTTGTTTTTGACTGCGGCATTAAGGGCATGGTTCAGGATGTCAAGCGCACAACAATCGGCTGTATTATTTTCGGTAATGATAATGAAATCCACGAAGGCTCCAAGGTTCGCCGAACACATAAGAATGCCGGTATTCCCGTAGGTGAAGCCTTTATCGGAAGAATCGTTAATTCACTTGGTGAAGCAATAGACGGAAAAGGTGATATTGTTTCCGATGAATTCAGACTCATTGAAAATCCGGCACCGTCCATTGTTGACAGAAAATCGGTTTCCGAGCCTCTTGAAACAGGAATACTTGCAATAGATTCCATGTTCCCGATTGGAAGAGGGCAGAGAGAGCTTATTATCGGCGACAGACAAACGGGTAAAACCTCTATTGCGATTGATACAATTATTAATCAAAAGGGAAAGAATTGTATCTGTATTTATAATGCAATCGGTCAGAAAGCATCAACCGTAGCAAAGCTTGTCGGCACTCTTGAAAAAAACGGAGCGATGGAATATACAATTATTGTTTGTTCAACTGCTTCCGATTCGGCATCATTACAGTATATTTCCCCATATTCGGCAACGGCGATTGCAGAATATTTTATGCACAAGGGCAAGGATTGCCTGATTATTTATGATGATTTAAGTAAACATGCTGTAGCTTATCGTGCACTTTCTCTTTTGCTTGAACGATCTCCCGGTCGTGAAGCTTATCCGGGGGATGTATTCTATCTTCATTCAAGATTGTTAGAGCGTTCTTCCCGCCTTTCCGATGAACTTGGCGGAGGCTCAATAACGGCTCTACCGATTATAGAAACACAGGCAGGAGATGTATCTGCCTATATTCCGACTAATGTTATATCCATTACAGACGGACAGATTTTCCTTGAAAGTGATTTGTTTTTCAGCGGTCAGCGTCCGGCTGTTAATGTTGGTTTGTCGGTATCCCGTGTTGGCGGTGCGGCGCAGACAAAGGCTATGAAAAAAGCCGCCGGCTCTCTTCGAGTTGACCTTGCGCAGTATCGTGAAATGGAAGTGTTTACACAGTTCTCATCTGACCTTGATGAAGAAACGAAGGCAGGTCTAACTTATGGCAAGGGGCTTATGGAGCTTTTGAAGCAGCCGCTTACCCATCCGCTTTCACTTGCACAGCAGGTTATTACGCTTGTTGCTGCAATCGGTAAAAAGTTTGTTGATGTTCCTGTCGGTGAAATCAAAAAGTATCAGGGCGAAATGCTTGAATATTTTGAAAATTCATATTTTGAAATTATGAGCGAAATTAATGATAACAAGGTGCTTACTGATGAACTTAAGGATAAAATTCTTAAGGCTGTTGATGATTTCAGAAAGGTAAAAAATGGCTAACGCAAGAGAGATTCTGAGCAGAATAAAGTCTATTAAGGACACTAAGAAAATAACAAATGCTATGTATATGGTATCCTCTTCCAAGCTTCAGAAGGCAAAAAAGGATTTGCAGAATACGGAGCCTTATTTTCTTGAAATACAGGAAAGTATGGCAAAAATTCTTAATTTTGCCCCGGAGGTCGGCAGTAAATTTTTTGACCAAAGAGAGCATAAAAAGGGTGCAGACAGAAGAATCGGCTATCTTGTTATAACTGCAGATAAAGGCCTTGCAGGTGCATATAATCATAATGTTATCAGACTGGCGGAAGAGATTGCTCTTAATGAAGAGGATGATATGCTCTTCGTTGTAGGCCAGGTAGGAAAGCATTATTTTGAAAAGCAGAGTATCCCGATTGATATTAATTTCAATTATACAGCGCAGAATCCGTCAATGAACAGGGCAAGGCATATTGCCGAAAAGCTTCTGGAGCTTTTTCTTGAAGAAAAAATTGATGAGGTTTATGTAATTTATACAAGAATGATTAATTCAATGACGGTTGAACCTATGTTCAAAAAAATTCTGCCTTTAAAAGAAATGCAGTCTGAAGCACAGGATAAGAATAATCATTATGATAATGCAAGATTTGAACCCAATGTTCAGACAGTTTTTGATAATATAGTTCCGAATTATGTTGCAGGCTTTATTTACGGTGCATTAATTGAATCCTATTGCAGTGAACATAATTCAAGGATGATGGCGATGCAGACTGCAACGGATGCGGCAACAGATATGATTAAGCAGCTCGGAATACAGTATAACCGTGCAAGACAGGCGGCAATAACGCAGGAAATTACCGAGGTTATTGCAGGCTCTAAGGCACAAAAAAATAAATGATAACGATTTCGGTTAGGAGGAAATCCTAAATGAATAATGGTAAAATAGTTCAGATAATGGGTCCTGTTGTTGATGTTGAGTTTGACGGTACGCTTCCCAAGCTCAAGGATGCTCTTGAAGTTGAAGTAAACGGCAAAAGGCTGGTTATGGAGGTTTCTCAGCATATCGGCAATAAAACAGTAAGATGTGTTATGCTTTCGGCTTCTGAGGGGCTTTATAAAGATATGGAGGTTATTGCCAAAGGAGGCGCTATCTCTGTTCCTGTCGGCAGAAAATGTCTTGGCAGACTTTTTAATGTAGTCGGAGAGCCGATTGATGGTCTTGAGGATTTAAGCGATGCGGATCATTGGGAAATCCACAGAGAGCCGCCAAGCTTTGAAGAGCAGTCGGCTAATGTTGAAATTCTTGAAACAGGCATTAAGGTTATAGATCTTTTAACACCTTATGTAAAAGGCGGTAAAATCGGTCTTTTCGGCGGTGCCGGTGTTGGAAAAACCGTTCTGATTCAGGAGCTTATAACTAATATTGCAAATGAGCACGGCGGATATTCTATATTTACAGGTGTAGGCGAGCGTTCAAGAGAGGGTAATGATCTTTGGAATGAAATGAAGGAATCAGGCGTTATTGATAAAACAGCGCTTGTTTTCGGTCAGATGAATGAGCCTCCGGGAGCGCGTATGCGTGTTGCGGAAACAGGTCTTACAATGGCAGAATATTTCCGTGATGTTCAGAATCAGGATGTACTTTTGTTTATTGATAACATTTTCCGTTTTGTTCAGGCGGGTTCCGAGGTTTCGGCGCTTCTTGGAAGAATTCCATCCGCTGTTGGTTATCAGCCTACTTTGGCAACCGAAATGGGCGAGCTTCAGGAAAGAATTGCTTCTACTAAAAACGGATCTATTACATCTGTTCAGGCTGTTTATGTTCCGGCTGATGATTTAACCGATCCTGCTCCGGCAACAACCTTTGCACATCTTGATGCAACAACCGTTCTTTCAAGAAAGATTGCAGAAAAAGGTATTTATCCGGCTGTTGATCCGCTTGAATCAAACAGCCGAATTCTTGAAGCCGATACAGTCGGCGAAGAGCATTATAATGTTGCAAGAAGAGTTCAGGAGTATTTGCAGAAATATAAAGAACTGCAGGATATTATTGCTATTCTTGGTATGGAAGAGCTTTCCGAAGAAGATAAGACAACTGTATTCAGAGCAAGAAAAATTGAAAAATTCCTTTCTCAGCCATTCCATGTAGCTGAAATGTTTACAGGCTTGAAGGGTGTTTATGTTCCGGTAGCTGAAACAGTAAAAGGGTTTAAAGCGATTTTGGACGGCGAGGTTGATGATGTGCCGGAGGCTGCCTTTTTTAATGTAGGTACTATTGAAGATGTGCTTGACAAGGCAAAGAATATGAATTGAGAGGCGGTAAATTATGAAAACTTTTAAGCTTAAAGTTATTGCGTCAAATAAAGTTTTCTATGATGGCGATTGCCAATGCCTTACGATTCCATATATAGACGGCGGTGCAATGTCCTTTCTTGCGAATCACGAAAATGTTGTTATTCCTCTTGATAACGGAGAGATGAAGATTAAAACGGATCAGGAAGAGATTATTGAAGCCTTTGTCGGCGATGGTTTTATCGAATTTCTGAATAATGAAGCGCTTATTGTATGTGTTTCTGCTGAGCTTCCTGATGAAATTGATAAAAGGCGTGCAGAAGAAGCTAAAATCCGTGCAGAGGAAGAGTTGCGTCATAAGCAAAGCCAGATAGAGTACAGCGTTTCCAAAGCAAACCTTTCAAGGGCAATGGAAAGAATTAAGGTTAAAAACAGACATGAAATTTAAATTTAGGGAAGCATGATTTTGTGCTTCCCTGATTTGTATATAAGGAGAACCGAAAATGGCAATTAAACTTATTGCAATGGATTTGGACGGAACACTTATGGCTCCGGACCATATCACTGTAACTGATAAAACGAAGGCAGCATTGGAAAAAGCACATAATATGGGTATCAAAACGGTTATTGCAACCGGAAGAACGCTGTCTGTTATCAAGGATGTACTTAAACAGGTGCCTTTTATTGATTATGTTATTTATTCTAATGGTGCTGTAGTGTATGATAGATGTAAAGGCGAAAACATTTACACGAATTATATACCTTCAGATATTGTAGAAAATGTGGTTGATATTCTTGAAAGCTATCCTGTTTATTATGAGCTTTATGCGAATGGTGCTTCCAATACGCAGGAAAGCAAGGCTGCGTTTTTCAAAAATAAGGATTTACCTCCGGAATTTCTTGATTTCTATATGCAAAGTCTGATAAATCATGATAATTTAAGTGAATTTGCAAAGAATAACGATATCGAAAAAATTAATTTATTTTATTTTGACGGCGAATATTATGAGGAAATCAAGGATAAGTTGTTTGCAATTGAGAAAATAGACAGAACTTCGCCTGTTTCCGGCGATATTGAGATGACCTATAAGGGTGTTAATAAGGGCGTTGCATTAGATAATATGTGTAAAGAGTTATGCTTTACACCTGATGAGGTTATGTCTTTCGGCGATGCAGATAATGATATTGAAATGCTTCAGTTTGCAGGCTATGGAATTGCTATGGGTAATGCTTCTGATGATTGCAAAGCAGCGGCAAAATATGAAACCTTGTCCAATGGCGAGGATGGAATTGCCGCAGCAATAGAAAAATTTATTTTTAATGCGTTTAAACCAAAGCTCCTCATTTCAGCATGTCTTTTAGGAGAAAACTGCAAATATAATGGCGGGAATAATTATACGGAAGAAGCTGCCGGATTAAAGGATTGGTTTGAATTAATACCTATATGCCCCGAATGCTTTGGAGGGCTTTCTATTCCAAGAGTACCGAATGAAATTGTCTGCGGTAGGGCTATTTCAAAAGAGGGTAAGGATTTTACTGCTGAATATGAGGACGGAGCAGAAAAAACGCTTTATATTGCTAATGAAAATAATTGCTGCTATGCAGTGCTTAAAGAAAGAAGCCCATCCTGCGGATTCGGAAAGATTTATGACGGTACTTTTTCGGGAACTCTTGTTGACGGAAACGGAATTACTGCCGATTTGCTTGATAAAAACGGTATTCGTATTTTCGGCGAAAGCCGGATTGAAAAGCTCCTTGATGAATTTGATTTTTAAAGCTGTCTTGATATAAAAGGACTGATTCAGATATCAAACAAAATCTTTTTAATATTTCTTGTATTACTTATATTTTTCTGTTTATTCAGCGGCTGTAAGGCTGAAACACAAGAGGAAAACAGGGTGAAGTTCATCAACGGTAATCAAACGGGCATTTTAAAAGATGATAATGAGATAAACGGTGATGATGCGGCTTATCTTATAAGCTCTTATTCAAACAGTGAGCTTATGCTTTCGGATAATATTGAGTATTCCTTTTTTATTTCATCCGAAACAGCAGTTTATGATGGTGAAAACTATTACAAGGTTGTTGCAGGAACGATAAGCAAAAACAATTTTGATTATTATTCTATTGAAGAAATTGGCTGTTATCTGGTTAGCTTAAACGGAAATAAGGCTTTCCGATACGATAAAGAAAATGACTCTGTAATATCCCTTAACTATATTAGGGATATAGCTGAATAGGCATTGTTCATAAACAATGCCTGTTTTTTTTATCTATTATGTCAAGTGCTTATTTTTTTGTAATCATATATAATGATTATACAGTTCTAATATTACGGAGGGATAAAATTGTCAAACACAGATACTAAAGAAATACGCTATGTCGGCGTTAAAGAGAACCTTGCCTATGGCTTTGCAAATGCAGGTCAGGTTTTCGGCTACAATCTTGTTGCAGGCGGCTACCTTTCACTGTTTTTTACAAAGGTTTTCGGAATTCCGGCGACTGCGGTTTCAACTATGATTTTGTTTTTAGGCATATGGGATGCAATTAATGATCCGCTTATGGGAAGTATCATTGATAAAACAAGAACTCGATACGGCAAGCTCCGCCCGTTTCTTATTCTTGTTCCGCTGCCGCTTTCAATAGCAACTATAATGCTTTTTGCAGGTCCTGAAATTCTTGCAGATGCAAAGTCAACAACAATAAAAATTGTTTATATGTATATTTCCTATTTTATTTGGGAATTTTTCTATACGCTTGGCGATGTTCCTTTCTGGAGCCTAAGTACAGCTATTTCGCCGAATCCGAATGACAGAACAAGAGCAATTTCATCAGCAAGATTCATTTCAAGCATTCTTGGCGGATTATCAACTACCTTCCTTGTTGTTATGATGGATTTAAGTAATAGCGGAAAATGGAAGCTTACGCTTTCTCAGGATTTCCTTATTCTTGCAATTATTGCCGGAACTTTTGGTATGGGCTTGTTCTCTCTTGCAGGATGGAAAACGAAGGAACGCGTTGTTCAGACTGTTAAAGAGCCTTCCGTTTTAGATGGATTTAAGGTGCTGTTTAAGAATAAGCCGCTTATGCTTATTATTATTTCAAATCTTATCGGAACGCTCGGCGGTCTTGCAGGTGTTTTTCAGACATACTATTATTCAGAGGTTCTCAATCTCAATTCAGCAGTAATTTGGATAAACCTTCCGGGAACGATTTTCGGCTTCCTTACATATCTTCTTATTCCAAAGCTTAAGAAAAAGTTTGATAACAGGCAGATTGTGATTCTGAATTTAACCTGCCGTATGGCAACGGCTGTTCTTGTTTTTGTGCTTGGCTTAAAATTCTATAATTCAAATGTGCTTGTTGTTTCCATTCTTCTTATGATTCAGAATTTTGTATTCAGCTTTTTCAATACAATAAATATGGTTATTCCAACTGAAATGATTGGCGATACAGTTGATTATATGGAATGGAAAACAGGAGAAAGAAACGAGGGTGTAAGCTTCTCTGTTTTAACCTTCTTAGGAAAGCTTACAGGCTCTGTTTCAACCTCTATCGGAACCGCACTTCTTCCTCTTATTGGCTTAACTTTTGTTTCAGTTGCAGGCGGAGAAATGGAAACTGTAAAGGGTGCACATACGGATTTGTGGATCTGGGCACTCTATATCCTTGTTCCGCATATGTTAAGTCTGCTTTCAGTTATTCCTTATCTTTTCTATGATTTAAGAGGAGAAAAGCTTGCTCAGATTCGTTCTGATTTAAAGGAAAGAAGAGCAGAAGTATCAAGAAATGTGTCAGAGGGGGTTGCTGAAAATGAGTAATTGTCCAAAATGTAATAAAAAAATCGGTGCATTCTATTTCAAGCAGAATTGTCCGCATTGCAATGCAAATTTAATGTATTATGATTTTGATAATCGTTTAAAGGAAGATGCGGCTCTTGCAGAAAAAGAATGGTCTGCTGTTGAAAAAATTACAAGCGGAATAAAGACTTCTGCAGTCGGCTCGCTTCCGACTGCTGCAAGGCTTATCATGTTTTTTGCTCCGGTTGTGGTTTTGCTTATGCCAACCTTTAGGCTGGATGATAGTACGATAAATCTTGTTTCAATTATTAAGCTGGTTATTTCTTCATCGTCCGATGTTTTCGGAAATAGGGCAATGCTGTTTGCATTTGCTGCCTTTGCAGTGGCAATTGCATTTGCTCTTGTCAATCTGGTTGTTTCTCTGTTTTCTTTTACGAAAAATGGATTAATAAGAAATATCATTTTCACCATAATTGGTGTAATTGCTTTTGCAGGTGTTGCTATTGTTGCTGTTTCGGCAGGTGTTACTCTTTGTAATTTTGGCGGCTTTTATGTATCAATTGTTCTTATGCTTGTTGTGATTGCGCTTCATATTGCAGTAAATAGAAAGATTAAGACAGAGTAATTATGAAAATAACGGATATTAATATTAGAGATCCGTATGTGCTTTTTGAAAATAATAAGTATTATCTTTATGGCACAAGGGCAAAGGATTTCGGTTGCAAAACAGGCGGATTTGATGTTTATACCTCCGATAATCTTGTTGATTGGAGCAATCCTTCGGAATGCTTTGCTTCGGCTCAGTATGGGTTAAATAAAGAAGTTAATTGGGCGCCCGAGGTTCATAAGTATAATGGTGCTTACTATATGTTTGCCACATTTACAAAAGAAAACGGTTTGCGGGGTACCTTTGTTCTTAAGGCGAATAGTCCGCTTGGTCCTTTTGTTCCGCATAGTAAAAAGGCTTTAACTCCTGATGAATGGGAGTGTCTGGACGGAACGCTGTATATTGATAAAAACGGCAATCCTTATCTTGTTTTTTGTCATGAGCATACGCAGATTACGGACGGCGCAATGTGTTATGTTCGCTTAAGTGATGATTTAAGTGAAGCACGGTCTGAGCCTGTAACTATGTTCCGCGCTTCTTCTCCGTATTATATTGAAGAAAAGCCGGAGGGCGAGCATTATATAACGGATGGTCCGTTTATGTACAGAACAAGGAACGGCGAGCTTCTTATGATTTGGTCTACCTTTATTCATCATCAATATGCGCAGTGTCTTGCTAAATCAGATAATGGCGAAATAGACGGAGAATTTATTCATTTACCTCCGCTGATTACGGATGACGGCGGCCATGGAATGCTCTTTAATGGCAAAGAGGGGTTAATGCTTACCTTTCATACCCCGAATCAAACGGATTATGAACGCCCAACCTTTAGGAGAATTCGGGATACGGGCAGTTCAATTGAAATTGTATAAAACTAAGGAGCAGCTTTAGGTTGCTCCTTTTTATTATATTACCGATAATTTTGTAATTTACCTGCTTATGTATAAAGTAAAACTTTACTAATAAATTTTTTTATGATAATATGTATTGTAAAAGAAAGGGTGATTTTATGTCTTTAAAAACAAAAGTAATAAATGGTGTTACAATGCTTGTTTCCAAGGTTACAGGCTTATCACAGGACAGTGCTGCAGACAGAGAGAAAATGCCGAAAATTATCACTCCCGGTATGCCGGAAGTTTTAAGAAGGGCAGCGGCTGAGGGTGCTGTTCTTTTAAAAAATGATAATGCACTTCCTCTTGCAGACGGTACAACCGTGTCTGTTTTCGGAAGAAATCAGCTTGAATGGTTCAATACAGGCTATGGTTCGGGCGGAGATGTTAATAATCCGTATGCAGTAAGCCTTATTGAGGGTTTGAAAAACTGTAAAGGTATAATACTTAACACAGAACTTTTTGAGATTTATAAAGAGTGGCACGAGAAGCATCCGATAGATCATGGATTCTGGGGGCATTGGCCTCGCTGTTTTCCTGAAATGCCTGTTGATGACGGGCTTGTTAAAAGAGCGGCAGAGGTTTCTGATTATGCTGTTTTCACAATAGGCAGATCATCCGGAGAGGATAGGGAAAATGCACTTGTTAAGGGAAGCTTTTATCTTAACAATGATGAAAAGAATATTCTTTCTCTTCTTACAAAGTATTTTAAGAAAACCATTGTTCTTCTTAATATCGGCAGTGTGATTGATTTCAGTTTTATAAATGAGTATAACGGAAAAATCAGCGCTGCTCTTGTTGTATGGCAGGGCGGAATGGAAAGCGGTAATGCGGTTGCAGATATTCTTTGCGGCGCTGTTACCCCGTCAGGTAAGCTGACGGATACGGTTGCTAAAAGCTATGAGGATTATCCGTCCTCAAATTCCTTTGGTGCAAAGCAATTCAATAATTATGAAGAGGATATTTATGTAGGCTATCGTTGGTTTGAAACCTTTTATCCCGAAAATGTGCTTTATCCGTTTGGCTTCGGCTTGTCCTATACTGATTTTGATATCAAATGCAATTCCGTTAATGCAGATGAAAACGGATTTGCCTTTCATGTTACTGTTAAAAATATCGGCGAAAGCTTCAGCGGCAAAGAGGTTGTTCAGATTTATGTTGAAAAGCCCTGCGGCGTTCTCGGTAATCCGTCAAGAATTCTTGCAGGCTTTGCCAAAACCAAAACCCTTGCTCCGAATGAAGAAGAGGAGATTACGATATTTGTTTCAATCGAACGCCTTGCTTCTTATGATGATAAGGGTGAAACGGGAAACAAATCGGCTTTTGTTATTGAAAACGGTGCTTATAATTTCTATGTTGGCAACAGTGTAAGAGCAGCAGAGCTTGCTTATACATATTATCAGGCTGAAACCGCTGTTTTTGAGCAGCTTAAGGAAGCCGCCGCCCCTGCTGACTGCTTTGATATCTTTACCTGCAGGGAAAAAGACGGCAAGCGGGTTTTGGCAAAGAAGCCTGTAAGCACAAAAACAACAAATCTTAAAAATATTATTCTTACAAATCTTCCGAAGGGCGTTGAATATTCGGGAGATAAGGGCTATAAGCTTTCTGATGTTAAATCGGGCAGAGTTTCAATGGATGCCTTTGTTGCTCAGCTTGATACGGATGAGCTTGAAGCAATCAGCAGGGGGGCATATGTTATGGGTCATCCCCTTGGTGCTGAGGGCAACGCCGGTGTGTTCGGCGGTGTTCTTGCGTCACTGCTTGAAAAGGGCATTCCTGCTGTTACTACAACTGATGGTCCGTCAGGTATCCGCCTTAAAGCAAGCTGCTCTTTAATCCCTGTCGGAACGCTTCTTGCCTGCACCTTTGATGAAAAGCTTGTTGAAGAATTGTATGCCAAGGTTGGCGAAGAAATGGTAGACAGGGGAAGCGATGTTCTTCTGGCTCCCGGTATGAATATACATAGAAATCCGCTTTGCGGAAGAAACTTTGAGTATTTCTCCGAAGATCCGTTCGTGTCGGGCAAAATTGCAGCTGCGGCAATCCGAGGTATTCAGAAAAATGGTGTATCTGCCTGTCCTAAGCATTTTGCCTGCAACAATCAGGAATATAAAAGAAATTCAAACAGCTCCAATGTTTCTGAAAGAGCGCTTCGTGAAATTTACTTAAAGGGCTTTGAAATCTGCGTTAAGGAAGCAAAGCCGCAAACGATTATGACCTCCTATAACAGAATAAACGGTGTTTTCGGACATTATCATTATGAGCTTTGCAGAATGATTCTTCGTGATGAATGGGGCTTTGACGGCTGTATTATGACCGATTGGTGGATGCAGTATAGAAAATCTCCCGAATTCCCGAATATCAAGGATAATGCGTATCGTGTTCGCGGCTGCGTGGATGTGCTTATGCCGGGCGGTAAAAGGGTTGGTAAACAGAAAAGCGATGGAACGCTTCTTAAAACTTATGGTAAAGAAGACGGCATAACGCTTGGCGAAATGCAGTATTGTGCAAAGAATGTGCTTAACTTTGCAATGAATTCAAAGGCTATGGATAGATTAAAGTAAAAGCGAAAGGCTTCCCTAAGGGCGTCCAAGGGGGAGCTTTGTTTTTTGATTTATTGACTTTATAACTTAATAATGCTATACTGAATTTGCCAAATACATTATTAATTTAAATTAACACAGCGGGTATTTTTAACATTGTTAAAAATGCGTGCTTTATTTCAAATGCCCACTTGTGTTGGTTTAAATGAAATGTGTTTGGCGACAGTAGAGGCGCGCATTTTATTGCACAGCTTCGGCTGTGCATTTTTTTGTTTGAAAACATTGTATGCGGCTTGCTCTTTATTGACTTTGCAAAGCTATAATGCTATACTAAATTTGCCAAACAAAATTGAATGATTATTAACAAAATGTGGGCGTTTTGTCATTGTTAAAAACGCGTGCATTATTACACCTGCATTTTGTTAGATGTAAATTCAATTTTGTTTGGCGACAGTTGAGGCGCGCGTTTTATTGCACAGCTTCGGCTGTGCATTTTTTAATGTTGGGAATCATCTGAATATGGCTGTTTTTTTGATTGATTATGAAAATGAAAGCGGAAGTGTGCTGGAGGGGATATCCCTTCTCGGTCTGAAAAGAAATGATGAAATTATATTTTTTTACAGTAAAAATGCCGCTCATTTAACAATGGATTTGCATAAAGAACTTGAAAGTATGCAGGTAAAAAAGATTTATGTAGAGGTTGAAGCAGGCAGAAAGAATGCGCTTGATTTTCAGCTTGTATCTTATCTTGGTGCCTGTATCAAAGAGCAGCCCGGCAGGAAATATTATATTGTTTCAAAGGACGGCGGCTTTAATTGTGTATGCAGATTCTGGGCTAAAAGAAAGGTTGATGTTAAGCGCATAGATAGCCTTTGCTATTATATAAAGGATTGATTTTCCCCAACTCAACCAACAGTATGTTTACTTATCATTGCTCTGAGGATAATATAAATATTGAAGGAGGCAACAATATGAACAATTTAAAAACCGGCAAATTTATAGCGGAATGCCGTAAAGAAAAATGCTTTACACAGGCGCAGCTTGCCGAAATGCTCAATATTACGGACAGGGCAGTGTCTAAATGGGAAACAGGCAGATCCATGCCCGATGTTTCTATAATGCAGGAGCTTTGCGAGCTGCTTGGTATAAGCGTTAATGAATTATTAAGCGGGGAGAGATTAAATATGAAAGAATATAATGAAAAAGCTGAAAAGCTATTGCTTGAAATGGCAAGGAAAGAAGAACAGAATAATAAAAGGCTGCTTATGTATGAAAATGTTATTGGTATTTTAACCATGGCAGCATTTTTTATTACAATAGCGGCGGCTGTTTTTATAAATATGGAATTATACTTCAGAGTGCCGTTATTTATAATTGCTTTTGTTATTTTGATTACAGGTGTGGCTTTTGCTTTAAAGATTGAAACAGAAGCAGGCTATTATGAATGTAAGCATTGTAAGCACAGATATGTACCGGAATTCAAATCTGTATTTTTTTCCATGCACAACGGCAGAACAAGATATTTGAAATGCCCGAAGTGCCATAAGCGTTCAATGAATAAAAAAGTTATAACGAAAGAATAAAAACAGGTCACAGGCTTATTGCCTGTGACCCTTTACTATTATTTGGATTTCTTTTTCTTTTTTACAACTGCAGTGATAATTCCTGCGGCAGCAATTAAAGCAACGGCTCCTACACTGCCTCCGATAACACCGGGTAAAAATTTATACTTGTATTCGGCATATCCGTGTTTATCCTTATAGGCAGGCTTAACCTTGTAGCCAAGTATATCGTCTGCTCTGAGAATTTCAGTATCAAAGTTTTTCAAATCATTCTCGTGAAGCGTAACGGTTCTTGCCCCGTGATTCCAACCATAGCTGTAATAGCCTGCAGCAGGCACAGCGCCAAGATAAATTCCGTCTACCACGCCAAGATAATCATTCGGATGATCGTGGCCGAAGAATGCGCCGATAACATCGCCTTGCTGCTTCCAAGTGTTGAACTGATCATGCTGAACATCGGCAGGGCAGGGACCCTCCTGAAAGCTTCCCTGTATAACCTTTGATGAAGCTTTCCAGTATTTATCCCTGAACATTGCCGTGTTGCCGTGAACATAGCCTGATTTCGGGCTGTCAGATGAATCTGCAAGCTGATAAACCTCAGGCACTGCAATGTGCTGGAAAAGCAGTGACGGAAGCGGAGTTCCGCCGTTTGCTTTCTTAAGTTTATTAGATGTGTTTATGTACCATTCCTGCTGGTCGGGCTGCACAAAGCCATAGCCGTTTTCGTAATATGGGTTTGAATCCATAAGCCAAAGATTGAAGATGTCCTTTTTGCCCTTGCTGTCCTTTATTAAAAGATTATAGGTTCCTACTCCTGTAAGCTCCTCGCCCTCAATGGCAAGGCAGTTTGGAAATTCCTGATAAACGGAAAGCATAAATTCTTTAGCTTCCTCTTCTGTCATTTTGTTTTTTTCATTGCAAAGCCCTTCATGGTCGTGGTTTCCGTAAACCATTGCAAAAGGAACATTTTTTTCGGCAACCGGTTCAATAATTTTTCTGATTGCTGTTGCTGTTTTTTCTTTCGTAGCACCTGCGAAGGAGCAGGTGTTGTCGCCAAGGAAGATAACCAGATCGGGATTTTCGCTGTCTAAGGTATTGTTTATGATTTCAAGCATTTCCTTTTGCGGTTCATCCGTATCCTGCGTATCTGCAAGTAAAAGAATTTTAAATTCGCCGTTTGTGTCAAATTTAAGCTCCATTTTGCTTACCTCCGTGCTTTGTTTTGTTTCTGCTGCTGCAGTAAACGGCACTGCTGCTGCAAGCATTGTGCAGCTGAATAATATAGCTGCAGCCTTTTTGAACAGTTTCATAAATTTCCCCCTCAAATATAAAATTTTAATTATATTTTATATGATTTTCTGCTTTTAAGCAATAAGAATTATAGAAATTGCTTCAATAATATGATAAAATATGCTCGGGTGGTGATTCTATGAAACCAAGATATGAAAAATTAAGTGATGAACTGCAGGAAAGAATACTTTCTGACAGGGAAAATAATGTTGATTACAATCTTGCCTTTGATGAAAGCGAAATACTTCGCCGTGACAATAGCCGAGACAGAGCTTCGCTCTGGCGTTCAGCAACGGTAAGGGATATTGATAAGATTATACATAGCCCGTTTTATAATCGTTATCAGGATAAAACGCAGGTTTTTTCGTTTTATAAAAATGATGATATAAGCCATCGTGCAATCCATGTTCAGCTTGTTTCTCTGATTGCAAGAAATATCGGTTCTATGCTTGGGTTGAATCTGAATTTAATAGAGGCGATTGCTCTTGGTCACGATATCGGGCATACTCCGTTCGGCCATGCCGGAGAAAGATTTTTAAATGAAATCTATAATGAAAAAACAGGCAGATATTTTTCTCATAATATCCATTCGGCAAGGGTGCTTGATAAAATTTATCCTCTTAATCTTTCACTTCAGACCCTGAATGGGATCATAAGCCATAATGGCGAATTTGAATGCAGCGAATATATTCCGAAGCCGATGGAAGGTTTCAGCAGCTTTGATGATGAAATCGAAAAATGCAACCTTGATATTAAATATAATAAATCTCTTATGCCGTCTACACTTGAGGGCTGCGTTGTTCGTGTCTGCGATATGATTGCCTATCTCGGAAAGGACAGGCAGGATGCAGTTCGTGCTAAAATTCTTCCTCCCGATTATGATTTTGAGGACACCAAAATCGGTAAAATGAATTCCGAAATCATTAATAATCTTGTTGTGAATATAATCGAAAACAGCTATGGCAAGAACTATATTATGCTGGATAAGGAGCATTATGATGCACTTGCTGCCGTAAAAAAACGCAATTTTGAAATTATTTATAAGAATGATGAAATTGAAAAACAGTATAACGAAACAATAAAGCCTATGATGTATGAGCTATATAATAAATTGCTTTCTGATATTGAAAACGGCAATAAATCCTCTAAGATATTTACACATCATATCAATAGGGTAGAAAATTCGTATTATAAGCGTGAAAGCTCTTATCTTGATGAAGAAAAAAATCAGATTGTTGTTGATTATATTGCCAGTATGACGGATGATTATTTTATTGATTTGTATCATTATCTGTTTCCGAATAGTAAGCATAAAATTGAGTATAAAGGATATTTTGAATAGGATTAAAAAAGAACGGAACGATGAATTCATCGTTCCGCTTTTTATTGTCTCTTCAGCAAAGAAAAAACCCCCGGTTCTACCGGGGGAAATAAA
>CAJTZJ010000019.1 GCA_910583925.1 uncultured Eubacterium sp.
AAAAAGCCCTTCTAGGGCTTACTCAAGCCTCCGGCTTAGCCGGAGGTCTTGACTTGTTATTTAATTTTGCTCTTTATTTTTTCATATATCTCAACAAATTTAAATCTTATTTCAAACTTATTATCTGAATTAATAAGTTCAATTTCTTCCTCATCAAGGATATTATTCATTTCACTGTCCGATACTGCTGACAAGCAGATTGCAGGAAACATAACGCACCACCAATTATGGCCCTTTGCTTCCCCGATTTCAATCTTAAGTGCGTTGTATATACCGCTTGGCAATGTTATTTCCTCATATTCTCTTGTATTGAAGTATTCTTTATCAACATAAGCGTTTACACTGTAATTATAGCCGTTTTCTTTAATACATTCTGTTGCAGTTTCTTCAAACAAATCAATATTGCTTTCACAGGAAGCTATAATTTCTTCAAGCGAAGAACAGTCAGTAAACACATTCTGCCCTTTTTTCAGCACAGCATCACGGACTTTCAGCTTTAACTGCTGATCTTCTTCATTATCTGAATTTGCAAGGATATGAAGCCTGAAAACATCATCGGATATTCTTTCACTTGTTTGAATAAAAGGAGTTACATAAGCAGAAATAAGTAATAAAAAAAGAAATATGGGTACAAAGATTTTCATTGTTTTGTTCATTAATAAAACCTGCCTTTCAAAGTTGATTGTAGGCAGGTTTTATTTTTTTTATTCAACTATTTTGCAGCCCTTATTGACCGGTTTACAAATCATAATGTCTTTTGCATATTTTTTTAATTCTTCAGAAGCTTTAACAGCATCCTCCTTATTCTCAAAAATTCCGAAAACAGTAGGACCGCTTCCGCTCATACAAAAGCCTTTTGCATTATTATTTTTAATAACTTCTTTTATGTTAATACGGTTAGGTACTTCAATAAATTGTTCAAAAACATTTTCCATTTTAGAACAGACCGCATCCAAATCTCTTGATTGTACAGCGCAAAGCATGCCAAGCTTGTCAGGCGTATGTGTTTTGCCGAAAAGATCAAACTGTTTATAAGCAAAAGCGGTATTAACATCAAAATCAGGCTTTGCAAGAAGAACATAGCATTTTCTCAAAGGCTTAACCTTGCTTAAAATATCCCCTATTCCCTGTGCCAGAAGCGTTCCTCCTGTTATACAGAAAGGTACATCTGCGCCGATTTTAACACCGATTCTGCAAAGCGCTGTTTCGCTTAATTCAGTTTTATAGATTTTATTCAATGCAACAAGTACTGCTGCGCCGTCAGCACTTCCGCCTGCAAGCCCTGCAGCGTGAGGGATGCGTTTTACAATGTCTATGTTAATGCCTTTGTTCTTTTTCTTTGTTGCCTCGAAAAAAGCTTCTGCGGCTTTCCAGGCGATATTTTTATTGTTTAAAGGAATATCATCAATATTGCAGGTGATGCTGATTGATTTTGATTTGTTCTCTGTTACGGTTATTGTATCGTAAACACTAACGCTCTGCATAATCATAAACAAATCATGATAACCGTCATTTCGTCTGTTTACAATATCAAGCATTAAATTTATTTTTGCATATGCTTTAACCTTAACTTCCATGTTTCTCCTTTAATTCTTCTACAAATTCTCCGATTTTATCTATTGCTTTTCTTATATTGTCAATTGAATAACAATAAGATACTCTGATAAATCCTTCTCCGCAATCGCCGAATGCCGTTCCCGGTATAACGGCAACATGCTTTTCCATTATGAGCCTTTCACAGAATTCATTGCTTGAAAGACCTGTTGATTTAATACAGGGGAAAACATAAAATGCACCTTCAGGTTCAAAGCAGTCAAGCCCGATTTCACGAAAAGCATTTACGGTAAATCTGCGGCGCATATCATAGTCATCCCGCATTTTTGCAATATCCTTATCTCCGTATTTTAAAGCCTCTATCGCAGCGTACTGAGAATTTGTAGGAGCACTCATAATTGCAAATTGATGAAGCTTTGTCATCTGAGAAATAACAGGCTCAGGACCAAGTGCGTATCCAAGACGCCAGCCTGTCATTGAATAAGTTTTGGAAAAGCCGTTAATGACAATGGTTCTTTCCTGCATTCCGTCAATTGAAGCGATTGAGCAATGTTCCTCATTACCATAAGTAAGCTCACTGTATATTTCATCTGAAATAACAAAAAGATTATGTTTTATTACGATTGCAGCAATTTCTTCAAGCTCACCTTTACGCATTACTGCGCCGGTAGGATTATTCGGATAAGGCAAAATCAAAAGCTTTGTTTTATCTGTTATTGCATTTTCAAGTGTTTCAGTATCAAGCTTGAAGCTGTTTTCCTCTTTTGTTATCAGTGGAACAGGAATACCACCGCTTGTTTCAACAATCGGCTTATAGCAAACAAATGACGGTTCAATAACAAGTACCTCATCTTCGTTTGATATAAGGGTTCTGATAGCCATGTCAATACCCTCGGAGCCGCCTACCGTAACAAGAACTTCTTCTTTAGGATTATAATCAATTTTAAATTTTCTGCTGTAATAATTGCAGATTTCTTCTCTTAATGCCAAAAGACCCGCATTTGCAGTGTATCTTGTTGCGCCTTTATCAAGATAATCTATCGCTGTTCTTCGTATATGCCAAGGCGTAAGGAAATCAGGCTCGCCGACACCAAGAGAAATAACATCATCCATTTCCTCAGCAATGGAAAAGAATTTTCTTATCCCGCTTGGTTTAACATTAACAACCTTTTTGTTTAAAAATTTGCTGTAATCTAACACAGGGAAACAATCCCCCTATCATCTTTGAATTCATCAGAGAAGATCACTCCCTGCTCTTTATATCTTTTCAGAATAAAGTGCGTTGCAGTTGAAACAACACCCTCAAGCGGAGAAAGACGGTTTGCAACAAACATAGCAACCTCCTGAAATGATTTATCGTTAACCATAACAGCAAAATCAAAGCCGCCGCTCATAAGATATATTGATTCAACCTCTTCAAGCTGAGAGATTCTGTTTGCAACATCGTTAAAGCCATGACCGTATTTAGGCTGAACCTTAATTTCTATTAAAGCCGTTACAGTTTCAACCTCAGCCTTATCTTTATCTATAATCGCTTTATAACCCTTAAGGATACCTGTATCCTCAAGCAGCGTTATATCCTTTTCAACCTCTTTTTCACTTTTATCTAACATAACGGCAATTTCCTTATTGGTTAATCTTGCGTTATTTTCTAATATTTTAAGTAATTTATTCATAATAAACTCCTTTTATTCTATCGGAAGCTGAACGGGCTCACGATGCTGATATATTGTTGTATATTTGAAGCCGCAGTCCTTTGCAAGGCGAAATCCCTGCTCAATTCCACTACCTAATTTATTATAAAAATGGCTGTCTGAGCCAATTGTTAAATATTCGCCGCCTAAGTCTTTAAATAGTTGAACAATATTCTTTGGCGGCAAGGTTTCATTAAGATCAAGAAACAGACCGGATGTATTAATTTCCAATGCCTTTCCGTTACGGATAATTGTTTTTAATATTTGCTCAATTATGTCTGAAAATCTTGTTAAATCAATATCGATTTTCGCATTTCCTTTGATATATCTTAAAGGATAAGTTAAATGAGCAAGAGAATCAAATTTATCCCAAAGGCAAAGCTGATAAATGGCATTGAAATATTTTTCCAGTAAATCATCAACATCATAATTGCTGTAATCAAGGAAATAGAAATCCTCCATATTTTCGAGATTATGAATTGAGCCTAACACAAAATCGTAATCATATTTATCAAGGATTTGCTCAGCAAGCTCTTTATTATAAATTGCTTGTCCCAATTCAAGACCTTTAAGTACAAGAAGCTGACCTTCAAAAAATTTCTTTGCCTTGCATACTTCAAAATACTGGTTGATGCAGAATGCTCTGAAATCAGTATTCTTTGAATCAATTTCGCAATGATCGGTAATTGCAATCACGCTAAGCTTTTTATCAACAGCACCCTCACACAACAGCATACACGAATGATTTCCGTCAAATGAATGATCGGAATGCGTGTGCATATCAATTAGTCTTGAAAAATTCATATGGATTTCCTCAATTCAAATTAATTATAAATAAAATCGTCCATTTCGCCGTTTTCAAAAATGATAGTTTCCTCCGGTTTTTCCTGATCTCTTACAGGCAGAAAGACAGACAGCTTTATGAACTTATAACCACAATCCGGACAGCGGTATGAATATGCACCGCAGGCATAATACCCCGTGGGTATATCTGCTTTTTTATTAACCTTGATAAGGTTATTTTTATAGTATGCAGCATTTTTATGAGAAACATAGTTTCCGACCATTTGGGGTAAAAAATACAGTTGTAATTTTTTGACTTCCATAACTTCCGTGCAGTTTTTACACCAATCATCGTGAAAAACTGCACGCATTTTTCTTAAAATACTCATTGCTTATTTGAAGTATCGTGCGCTTGGGCAAGCATCTTAACCATTAAATCTGCTTTAGAAATACCTGTCAAAATATAATCACTGTCCATACGCTGACGCTGATTTGATGTAAATGTGTCTACTCTGATTTTTATGCCGTCAACAATGAAAATGAAGCTGACTCTGCTACTGCCCTGCATAATTCCCGAGCCGGTTTTTCCGTCATCAACCCATGCATTTTCAACGCGTGCAGCAGGAATAATATAGGTTTTGAACGGATTCCAATAAAACACTAAACCGATTTCGCCGTTTTCAAGGTCTATTGTAACATATTTTCCTCTGCCGTAAAATGTCTGGTTTCTGTTGAAGCCGTTTGTATCCAATTCAGCTTCAAATTTTTTGTATTGTTTTTTAAAGATAAAGCTGATACCGAAAACATACCAGATAAAAGCGATGAGCGGCGGTCCCATTGAAAAAATAACTGCGCCGTAGCCGCCATCGTGGAAGAATAAATATGTAATTCCCATACCGATTGCTATAAGGGCAATTGGTGCGAATATGCTTAAAAGTAAGTATACTATATTGGTTTTAACTATTTTTTTATCCATAATAATCAATTCCTTTCTAAATCTAATCCCATTCATTTTCTTCCTTTTTCTTTTTTTGAGGAAGAATATGTGGAAAAATACCTAATTTTGCTCCTATATGATGGAATATAGGAAATGTTATCAATACAGTTACAAGCTGAATAATCATAACAGGTGCTTCAATAAATGTTTCCTCGCTCATTATTTCAGCTTCGCCAACCATATCAATATAAAAATCTTTGCGGTCAAGCGGAAATTTAAATTCTATTTGTTCAAGAAATGTTTGCTCTTCAGTTAAATCGGCTTCTATAATTCTGCCTACAGGCAAGGTGGAATTCCCTGAATAGTATTCGCCGTCATTTACAACAGAATCACTGTTTATTCGGGCTGCAACCATTTCGCCTGACGGGAGAGTTAATTGCTGCAAATACATACCTTTATAGTATCCTGCTCCCTTGTTTCGATATTCAATACCCGGAGAAATTACAGTAAAGGTATTGTGTGATAGTAGGTCGTCAATATTCTGAGCTCTGAATATTGAATCATCGGCTATTCCGCCGATATCTCCTGCATCAACAATATGTTCAGCCTTATGCTCCTCGTACTTTTCGGGCAAAATTTTATTTGCAATTTTTCCGGCACCGAAAGCAAGCAGAACGCTTAAAGCCAAGCAAAGCCAAATATCAAATCTTAAAATATGGTATCTTATTACTATCACCTCCTAATCAATCTTTAATTTGATTAAACAAAATCTGAACCGCAATTTTATTTAATATAACACATTTATAAGAAAAATTAAATATTATTCTTATTTTTATTGAAAAAAATTTTATCCTTTGTTATAATCTTTTTAATAATTTAGGAGGTATAGCTTATGAAAGCAGTTATTACGGTTATTGGCAAGGATATGGTTGGCATTCTTGCAAAGGTTTCTTCCATATGTGCTGAAAAAAATGTTAATGTTATTGAAGTAACACAGTCTATTCTTCAGGATATGTTTTGTATGATCATGATGGCGGATGTTTCCGATTGCTCAGTTCCTTTTGCTGAGTTTTCTGATATTCTTTCGGAATACGGTAAAGAAAATAATCTTTCAGTTCATGTTATGAATGAGGAAATTTTTAATTCTATGCACAAAATATAGGAGAAATCGTTTATGATTAATACTTTTGATATACTTGAAACAATTAAAATGATACAGGACGAATGTCTGGATATCAGAACAACTACAATGGGTATTTCCCTGCTTGATTGTGCTGATTCCAATATTGATAAAGCCTGCGATAAGGTTTATGATAAAATTTGTCAAAAGGCTGAAAAGCTGGTTTCAACAGGCGAAGATATTGAAAAGCAGTATGGTATACCGATTATAAACAAGCGTGTGTCGGTCACCCCTATTGCTATTCTTGCGGGAATCAGCGGCGGTGACCCCGTCAAATATGCTCTTGCTCTTGAAAAAGCCGCACAAACAATAGGCGTTAATTTTATCGGCGGTTATTCAGCTTTGGTTCAGAAAGGATTTTCTGCAGGCGATTTGGAGCTTATCAATTCTATTCCCGAAGCTCTTGCAAGAACAGAGCATCTTTGCTCTTCTGTAAATATCGGTTCTACAAAAGCAGGCATCAATATGGATGCTGTTAAAATTATGGGTCAAAAGGTTAAGGAAGCTGCCGAGCTTACTAAGGACAACGATTGCATTGGTGCAGGAAAGCTTGTTGTATTCTGCAACGCACCTGAGGATAATCCGTTTATGGCAGGTGCATTTCATGGCTTATCCGAGCCGGATTGTGTTATTAATGTAGGCGTTTCGGGTCCGGGTGTCGTTAGAGCAGCTATTTCAAAATACCCTGATTACAGTGTTAATGAGGTTGCCGAGCTTATCAAAAAAACTGCATTTAAAATTACAAGAATGGGTCAGTTGGTTGGTGTTGAGGCTTCTCAAAGGCTTGGTGTCCCGTTTGGTATAGTTGATTTATCTCTTGCACCTACTCCTGCTGTCGGCGATTCCGTTGCTCATATCCTTGAAGAAATCGGTCTTGAGCAGTGCGGAGGTGCCGGAACAACTGCTTGCCTGGCTATGCTTAATGATGCTGTTAAAAAAGGCGGCGTTATGGCTTCGTCAAGCGTTGGCGGTCTGTCCGGCGCATTTATTCCTGTTTCCGAGGATGCTGGTATGATAGATGCTGCAAGAAGCGGTTCTCTTACTATAGAAAAGCTTGAAGCTATGACAGCAGTTTGCTCTGTTGGTCTTGATATGATTGTCATTCCCGGAGATACAACCGCAGAGGTTATCAGCGGTATCATTGCTGACGAAGCTGCAATCGGTATGGTTAACGGAAAAACAACAGCCGTTCGTGTAATACCGGCAATAGGAAAGAATTTAGGAGATGAGCTTGAATTCGGCGGACTTTTAGGTTCCGGACCTGTTATGAAGGTCAATACCAAATCTCCTGCAAAATTCATCAACAGAGGCGGTAAAATTCCCGCTCCGCTTCACAGTCTTAAAAACTAACATTAAAGAGCCGTTATAAACGGCTCTTTTTTAGTGCAGATTTGGATTTTTTGTCTTTGCTGCATTGAGAAGAATATCTCTTGTTTTACTCATGCAGTCGTTCTGATTAAACTTTTCTGATGAAGCAAGATATTTTTCTTCACATTCTGCCTTTTCTTTTGGATGCTCAATCCAATAATCAATTGTTTTTGCAAGGCTTTTCGGACTTTTAGCATTAAATATGCACTTATCATGAACAGAAAATTCTTTAGTGGCACTGAGTTTGGAATTTGAAACAATGGTAAGCTTGCCGCAACAGATTGCTTCAAGGCAGGAAATTCCTTCTAATTCGATAATTGCCGGATGAACATAAATATCACAATAATTTGTTATTTTCAGGATTTCATCCCTTGAACAAAGCTTGAAAATCGGTGTAATCGGAAGTTCTTTTGAAAGAATTTTATAATATAACTCGTCAAATCCCTGACCTGCTAAGATGAGCTGAATTTTATTTTTATACTTTGAATATTTAATTGCTCTGATTAATGTATCCTGTGATTTTTCTCGGGAATATCTTCCCGTTGTAAGTATAACGATTTTATTCTTTAATTCATCCGGTTTTTCTATATCAAGCTTTTTGAAGAAATCGTTAACGCCGTTTGAAACAACAAAACCGGGAGTTTCCTTTTTTATGCTTTTTTCAAACTGATTTTTAATGAATTCCGTTGGATAATGGATTGCAGAAGCGTATTTGTAAATATGTTCATAAATAAATCTGTAAACCTGTTTGTTTGCTGTTTTAACATTATTCAGTTTAAAATATGCAGTAAAGTTTTCTGCCTGCATATGAAATCCTGCAGTAACGGGAATGCCAAGCTCTGTTGCTATTTTTACGGAAACAATACCAAGCTGAAGAGGAAACATAATATGAACAATATCAGCACCGATAATAGCGTTTCTGACAATATCTTCGTCAGGCTTAGCAAGAGAAACCCCAACCTTATTAACAAAAGCTTTCAGAAGAATACCAAAATCAATATTAGGTACTGTATAAACATTTTCGTCATTTTTTCTGCTTTGATCAGCGCACAGAATGCGAACTGTATCTCCCCTGCTTTTTAAATACCTTACTAAATTCATAGTAGCAACGGTTGTTCCGTTGTTTTCCTCTCCGAGAACATCACAGACAACTGTAACTATCATAAACTTTTCTCCTTTGATTCTTATTATGTAAATTTGAGATTCGGAAATCTTTTTGCCATAAACTCATCATTAAAGGCTTTATCTAAAAATGTTCCTAAAGCGGTAAACGCTTCCTGATTGGAATTTCTTCCCGAATAACGAAGAATTGCCGAAACAGTAATTATTAAGTCTATTGCCAAAATGATGAACATAACTGTTGAAATGGTTTTCAGAACATTTTCGGGAATTGCTTCAAGAAGCTTGCTGAGCGGTTTATAAACAATAAAAATTACTGCAACACAAAGTATGCCCCAAACAGCCATATACGGAATCGTTGTTCTGCCGTTTATATTAAGAAGCTTGCCTTCGTAATTCCATGAGCGTGTTCCGAGCAATGTTTCCTCAAGGAAATTTAATATGTATTCAACGGCTCCTCCGCCTACTGCTCCGATTGTAAAAACCTTCCACCATTCCGTTTGATTATGAAGGCATCCGATTATAATTATTGCACCGCAGCCGTAAACAAAATTAAAAGGGGTAAAAATACTTCCATTGCAATAAACAAAACCATAGCCATTAAAAAAATTAAGTCCTGTTTCCCACAAGGTGCCGACAATTCCGCCGAGCATATAGATGAAGACAATTTTATAAAAATTCATTTTTAATACGCTGTTTGCTTTTTTGCTGTTGGTAATGATTACTTTTGATATAATATTGCGTTCTTCCGTTTTTGTAATACTTTCCATATTCTCTTCCTTTAATACAGTATGTAATATAACTTAATTACAAATTGTTTAATACATTGTATCTTTTTGTCGAATAAAAGTGAATAGACAGTATTATTACATTGTAAGGAAAAATGTAAGTTTAATAAATTGTTTATTATTATATGAATGTTATATTTATACTTTTCAATAACTTGACGGATTTGAGAAAAAAATGTATATTTTAATATATATTTAAATGAGTAGCATTGGAGGTGTGCCGAATGAAAAACAAAGATACTTTTTCAAGCTATCATCCGATTGTCAATTTACTGTATTTTTGTTTTGTGATTGGTTTTTCAATGTTTTTGATGCATCCTGTATGCCTTGTTGCTTCGCTTTTTTGTGCTGTATATTATCATATTTATCTTAATGGCGGAAACTCAGCAGGGTTATTAATTAAATTTGCTCTTCCGATACTGCTTTTGACCGCAATCGTTAATCCCGCATTTAATCATCGCGGAACGATTATATTGTGTTATCTTCCAACAGGTAATCCTCTTACACTTGAAAGTATTTTGTATGGTATAGCAGCAGGTGTTATGCTTGTTTCTGTTTTATTATGGTTCAGCAGTTACACTGCAGTTATGCGTTCAGATAGGTTTGTTTATCTTTTCGGAAAAATGATTCCCTCTCTTTCTCTGATGATTAGTATGGTGTTAAGATTTGTGCCAAAATTTAAAACACAGTTTGAAAGTGTTAAAGAGGCACAGGCAGGAATAGGTCGGGATATTTCAAACGGAAGCATATTGAAACGATTAAAAAATGCTTTAACTTGTTTTTCAATAATGGTTACATGGTCTTTGGAAAATGCTATTGATACTGCAGACAGTATGAAAAGCCGAGGCTACGGACTTAAAGGCAGAACGGCTTATTCAAATTATAGGTTTACTGAAAAGGACAAATATTGCTTCATATGGCTTTGCTTTTGTGCCGTTTATATTTTAGTCGGAATTGTTTCGGACAATTTATATTGGAAATACTTTCCAAGTATCAAGGGTGTAACTATCGAACCATTTACAATAAGCTTTTTTGCAGTTTATTTTGCAATGTGCATAACACCTATTGCTATAAATAAAAGAGAGGATAGAAAATGGAAATTATCAGAATCGAAAATTTAACATTTTATTATCCTGGTTCGGATATTCCCGCAATTGACCATTTTTCTGTTTCAATTGCTTCAGGGGATTTTTTCGTGCTTTTTGGACATTCCGGATGCGGAAAATCAACCTTACTGCGTCATTTAAAGCCGCAGATTACACCTCACGGAACAAAAACCGGCAAGATACTGTTTTGTGAAAACTCAATTGAAAGTATAACAGAGCGTGAAAGTGCTTCAAAAATCGGATTTGTTATGCAGTCCCCTGATAATCAGATTGTAACGGATAAGGTATGGCATGAGCTTGCATTTGGCTTGGAAAGTCTTGGCTGTGATACGGAAGCTATCCGTCGAAGAGTTGCCGAGATTGCATCTTTCTTTGGCATACAGAATTGGTTTTACAAGGATGTTTCAGAGCTGTCCGGCGGACAAAAGCAGCTTCTCAATCTTGCATCGGTTATGGTTATGCAGCCAAGTGTTTTGATATTGGATGAGCCGACAAGCCAGCTTGACCCTATTGCTGCATCAGACTTTTTAGCAGTATTAAAAAAGATTAATACAGAGCTTGGAACAACAATTATAATTACAGAACACCGACTTGAAGAGGTTTTGCCTTTGGCAAATAAGGCCGCTGTGATGGAAAACGGCAGGATGCTTTGCTGCGGAACTGTTGATGAAATCGGCGGGTATCTTAAAGATACTAACAGCAGGATGTTTCTTGCAATGCCTACAGCAACAAGAATATGGGGATCGGTTCAGACCAAAGCCCCCTGCCCTGTTTCTGTTAAAGACGGACGAGGGTTTCTGAAAGAATACACTGAAAAAAAAGATATAACATCAGTTGATTTAAAAATGCCGAAAACTTTTAATGATATAAAGATTTCAACTGAGAGCATTTGGTTCAGATATGAAAAAAATTTGCCTGATGTTGTAACAGGTGTTAACTTTACTGCCCATTCCGGGGAACTTTTTTGTATTCTTGGCGGAAACGGAACCGGAAAAACTACTTTTCTCAAACTGATTTCAGGTTATTATAAACCCTTGAGCGGAGAAGTTAAAACTTATGGCAAGGTTTGCCTTTTACCTCAACAGCCGCAGACATTGTTTGTCAAGAAAACCGTTTATGATGATCTGGCTGATGTTTTTGATGAAAAAAAGCTGACGGAAGAGGAAATTCACCAAAGGATTGAAAGTGCAGTAAACCTTTGCCGATTAACCGGACTTGAAAACAGGCATCCGTATGACCTTTCTGGAGGTGAACAGCAGCGAGCTGCTCTTGCCAAGCTTCTTCTGTTAAATCCCGATATATTGCTTTTGGACGAGCCGACAAAGGGCTTTGATGCTGAATTTAAAGAAGAGTTTGCAAGCATTTTAAAAGAATTGCTTAATTCAGGCGTCTGTATTGTTATGGTCAGCCATGATATTGAATTTTGTGCTGAACATGCTGATACCTGTGCTTTGTTTTTTGACGGAAATATTGCAGCAAGCGGATCTCCGCAGGAGTTTTTCAGCGGCAACAGCTTTTATACTACATCTGCTAATAGAATTTCAAGAGATATATTGCCAAATGCTGTTACTACTGATGATATAATTGATGCAATCGGCGGAGAAAAATCAAAATCTTCTGATAGTTCAGAAGCGCATTATATAATTGAAAATGAAAGCAATTTCGGAAAGGCGAATGCAAAGCTCCCACTTGGGCGTAAAATCGGTGCAGGGATATCGGCTCTGCTTGCTTTTATGATTTATTTTTTTGCTGCTAAAACAGAAGCCTTTGGCGATATATCCGATTTTAGCGGAATAACGGATTTAGAAATAAAACAAATTGTTGTATATGGTTTGTTTATTGCTTTTCTTATATTGACCGCCGTATTTATGGGTACGAACAATAAGTCAATTCCCCTTCAGATACCTGAGGAACGGCGAAAGCTATCAAAGCGAACAATATTTTCCATAGGTTTAATTCTGCTTTTAATTCCTTTAACCTTATTTATCGGTGTATTTTATATCAATATAAAACAGTATTATCTTGTAGCCCTTGCTGTTTTGCTTGAATGTATGCTCCCCTTCTTTATGATATTTGAAGGAAGAAAGCCTAAAGCAAGAGAACTTACGATTATAGCTGTTCTTTGTGCACTTGGTATTGCAGGCAGAGCCGCTTTCTTTATGCTTCCGCAGTTTAAACCCGTGCTTGCATTAACTATTATAGCAGGCGTAGCCCTTGGCGGAGAAACAGGTTTTCTTGTAGGTGCAATAACAATGCTTGTTTCAAATATTATGTTTTCACAGGGACCATGGACACCATGGCAGATGTTTGCGATGGGTATAATAGGCTTTCTTGCCGGAATACTTTATAAAAAGGGTATTCTTCGCCGCTCAAGAATTTCTCTTTGTGTGTTCGGGGCAATTTCGGCTATTGTTATTTATGGCGGCATTATTAATCCCTCTTCTGCTTTGATTTGGGGAAATGAGGCGCTGAATTGGAATATTATAATAAGTTACTATGTTGCAGGATTCCCTATGGATTGCATTCACGCAATTGCAACAGCTATATTCCTCTGGTTTATTTCTGACTCAATGCTTGAGAAGCTTGACAGAATAAAAATGAAATACGGTTTATTGAAATAGTATTTATAATTAAAGAGCAGTCATTGTGACTGCTCTTTTTACCATATTCTGTGCTTTTCGAAGAAATCAAAATTATTCCTCGCATTTCGTAGGAACAGAACCGATTTCAAGCTTTGGCCTGCTAAATTCAACGATTGCATTTATCGGCTTTTCGCCTGTTCCCGCATTTGCTCTTAAGCAAACGGTTAAGCCCTTAAAGTTTTCTTTTTCAGGAAGCTTGCAGGTAATGGAAATTCTTTGCCAATTTGTGTTTTTTATTGGCTTGCTTTTGAAGAATGTACCCTTATTATATGAGTCGCTGTGTATAAGCGCAAGTGTTCCGCCTCTTCCGTTATCATTGCTGAATTGCAGAACACGAGCCCATACGGAAAGCGTTACGGTATTTCCGTATAATTCATCAACGTCCTCAACAGTCTGAATTATGTTCATCTGCCCTTTAGACTGATTTCCGGCATGTTTTACAATAATTGAATGGTCCTTAAATATAACACAGGTACTATTGTTTACTGTATACCAATATGAATCAAGGTGTTTATCAGCACCGATTATTCCTTTAATACAGGCATCGGAATTTACATAACCCTCGGACACTCTGGAATATGGGAAATCAAAATCAAGAACTCTTGAATAACCTTTAAGCACACCTAAAGGCTTCTTTTCAATCGGATTGTTGTATAATTGTGAAAACTGAGAGGCAATATATTTATTGTCATAAGTTGACAAATTACCTTTTAAAAATTGTTTTCCGACAATGCTGTTCTGAAAAAATGTATTCAGCTTCTTGTATAAGATGAGTGAAAAATCTTCTCTTATCTGAGCAATTTTTTCATCACAGAAAATCGGGTCTTCTGCCACCGCATCAACACACTGATACAAGTATTCATAAAACTCATGGCAAAAGTGCTGATCTGTCAAGGACCATGGATGATCCGTATCTGCATAAGCAACTATCGGCAGCTTAATAACATGGCAGTTAACACACTTTTCTTTAAAGGATTTATACAACTCAGCCAGTATACCATTAACCTCTTCACGGGTTCCGCTTGGGAAATAATACATTTTTCCTTCATGGGTATAATAAGGTGTTCTGTTATTTTCTATAAGAATGATTTGCTCTTCCTTATAATGCAAATCTTCTTTGAGCCATTTAATAAGCCTGTCCAATATAATATCAGAGCCGTATTTGTTGAGCAAATCCACCCGGTTTATTATTTCAAACCGACTGTTTGTAAAAAAGCTGTCAAGACCCTTGCGATACGCATTATTGAACCATGCAGAATGAGTAAAATAATGCTCATATCCATCTTCTGAAATTTCTTTGACTAAATTTGTGTTTGCAATATTGGTTAAATCTACAATTATGAAATCCGTCTTTTCAGTATAATAATTTAAAAGAGTTTTATTATAATCGTGAATTATACATTTTTTTTGGAAATTGGGAAGTTCAATATTTTCAAAATCTTCAAAAGTTAATTCTTTTTTTGGCTTTGTAGGAAAAAGAAAATTGGATATCTGAGATGAGGATTGTAAAAAATGAACTACCTCGTGCGTGTTATATGGAACAAAACCAAACAAATCCCTGCAAATGCAACATCCGTAAATATTAAAACTTGCCATCCTGTTTTCCTTTCAATTAAACATCTTTCATAAATATATCAGGAAATATCCTGATTATCGTCTTTTTGAATTAACTTATCCAAGCTTACCTCTAAAGCAACAGATATTTTATAGAAAGTATCAACGGAAAAATTATAAGCTGTTTTCTCACTTTCTATCTGCCTTATAAAGTCATGAGACAAATCAACAAGCTCGGCAAGTTTTGCAGATGTCATATTTTTTTCTTTTCTGTATTTTTTGATGTTTCTTCTGATAGTGTTGTATATGTTATTATCAAAATTCAATTTTTCACTGTCCCTCATATCAACACCTCAATACTATTATAAAGAATTGCAGTATAAAAATATGTTAGGCAATAACTAACAAAATTTATTGACATGATTTAATATTAATTATATAATCAGTATTAAGAATAATATTAAAATAGTATTGATTTTAATTGCTGTATTTGATATACTAACAAATTGAATATCGGTTAAGTTAAAACAACTAAAAATTTTTTTGAATAGAGGAAAGTATTTTGAATAATTTAGTGGATCAAGCTTTAATTGATGCTGAAATTATCAATATATATTGGGAGCGTATTAATCTTTATATTGATGTAGAAATTCATGCCGGCAAAGATTTTGATAAGCATATACCTGTTGATTTTTATGCTCTTAACGGCAAGCGCTTTGCTAAGGCTAAATTTGAAACAGAAAGAATTTCTGATAATGTTTACAGATTATCTTTAAATATCACGAATCCCGGCTATAACCGTTGCCTTCCGAGGGGAACATATACAATTGCTGTATGTCAGGGCGATAATGAAATCGCCCATTGTATGACTTCCCCTTTGATTGTTGATAAAATGAATGATTATTCAAGAGCCTTTCCGTATGCCAACCAATCAAAAGTTTATAATGTTATATTTTATGTCGGCACTACAAATGATTATTCTTTGCCGTTTCATATGTATGTTATGGCATCTGCCGCTGAAAAAAATATATATGCAAATACTTTAAGTTATCCTGTTGCTGAAAGAGCAGTAAGCAAGGGGTCACTGCTGCACAGGGTTATTCGCAGAATAAAAAAGCCATTCGGAAAAAATACCAGAAGGTTTATTGTTAAAAATCTGTACAAGCTTTTTTATAACATTCATTCTCATAAAAAACCGGTTGTTCTTTTTATGAGCGAGCAAAACAAAAGTATTTCATCCAATCAAAATGCTGTTTACAAAAGAATGATTGAACGAGGGCTTGACAGGCAGTTTAAATGTATTTTTTCATTCAGATCCTCTGTTGCCGAAAGGCAGGGCATTTTAAGCTGGCTTCAATTTATTAACAAGCTTTCAAAAAGTACAATGATCATTCTTGATGATCATGTTCCTGCTTTCGATTGGCTTGTGCTCAAAAAAGAAACAACAATTATACAGCTCTGGCACGCCGGTGCCGGTTTCAAATCCTCGGGTTACAGCCGCTGGGGTAATATAGGATGTCCAAGTCCCTATTCCTGCCACAGACAGTATAAATACGGAATTGCAGGGTCTGAAAAGATTGCTCATTTCTTCTCCGAGGTTTGGGGCATTAATAAAGAGCAGGTTTTGCCGACGGGTATGCCCAGAATTGATGAGTTTCTTGACGAAGAATACAGAAAAGAGAAAACGGAAATGCTTTATAAATCGTTTCCGGTCTGTAAAAATAAAAAGGTTATTTTGTTTGCTCCGACTTACAGAGGAAAAAATAAGAAAAACGCTTATTATCCGTATAATATAATTGATTTTGATAAGCTTTATGAGGCTTGCGGCAATGAATATGTTATTTTGTTTAAAGTCCATCCATGGATTTCAGAGCCTGTTCCTCTTCAGAAAAAGCATGCAGATAAATTTATTGATGTTGCTGAATATTCTAATATTAACGATTTGTTTTATATAACAGATCTGCTTATAACAGATTATTCTTCTTCAATTTTTGAATATTCACTGATGAATAAGCCAATGCTGTTTTTTGCATATGATGAAATTCAGTATTCTTTTTCAAGAGGCTTTCACAGAGATTATAAGCATTCTGCACCCGGCAAAATTGTTTACACATTTGATGAATTGATTCATGCAATCAATGAAAAGGATTTTGAATTTGAAAAAGTTAAGCAATATGTTGAATTTCATTTTGATTATGTTGATTCAAATTCAAGCGATCGTGTCATAGATTGGCTTATTCTCGGAAATATGCCTGAGTATCTTCAAAAGAGAATCAATGATAAAAATGCAGAGGTTAAGCGAACTGCAAATCTTGCATTTGAACAACAATAAAATCATAAACAGGAGAAAGTTATGATGAACAGCGAAGAAAAGTTTTTTACATTTATTATAAATATTATTGATAAAAGCAGCCTTTCACCCCTGCTGGACAGTATTTATGATTATGAGGAATACAATAATGCCAAAAACGGTATTGCATCAGCTCAGTGTATAGTTGTTGACAGCAGAAATATTCTTAAATGTGACGAGGAAATCATATCTGAAAAATATAAAGATGATATTTTGATTATCCAATCAGATTCAGATGACATTTCAGATATTTATGATGCCTGTGAGCCTTATATTGAAGGAAAATATGTAAGCTTTATTGACAACACAATGTTTTATGATGCCAATACGCTTCAATATATACAGAAAAAGCTTTCTATGAATGAAAAGAAGGCTCTTTCGGTATGTCCTGTTTTTGTTGATCCTAATTTTAACAATCGCCCCTACCCTATTGTTCCTCCAAAAGGCGGTTATTACGATGCTTTACATAGCCCCGGCAAGCTGCCGTTCTTTTTTGGAGCTTATTTCTGGGAAAAAGATCTTATTAAGGAGTTAGGCTTTAATAAAAAGATTGTTACTGAAAAAGACAAAGATTTTATAATCAGATATGTACTTCAATATAATAAAATCCACTATATAAAGTCTAAGAAGCTTTATTACAGAAGTGCTGCTGAGAATGAATTTGCAACCAATACAATTCAGTATAAAAAGGAATGGTATCAGGAGGACGTTGAGGGCTATTTATATAATCTTGCAAAGTCTGCAGAGGATTATCCCGAAACGAAAAAAAGATTTATTTTATGCTGTGTTTATTATCTTTTATTCTCAAGATTCAACTGCAATTCAAATGACAGAAATAAAAAGGTTTTAACCAGTGAAGAAATTGACAGATTTTATGAAGCGGCAGGAAAGGTTTTTGCTTATATACCTGATTTTATTATGCTTCTTAAGATGCAGATAGGAAAATTTGCAGTAATAAGAAATTTAAGATATTTTCTGTTAAATTTAAAATATAAGTCACTCGGAAAAGAATACAGAATTATTGACAACAGTAAGCATTTTTACCTGTATTCCGAATTAAATGAAGCAGTCAGCAGAAACTATATTATCAACAGCAGTATCGGCAAATATCTTGTAATGCCCGATGATGATATTACAGAGAATGATTTGCCTGTTAAAAAAATATCGAAAAAGGATGATAATTACCTGCGTTTTGCTTCTGAAGATGTGGCAATGAAGAAGCTTATTGATATGGGTGATATTACTGCTGAAAAGATTATAATAGCTGCTGTTAATTATGAGAATGGCAATATTGAAATTGATGCAAAGTCAACTTTGGTAGACTTTTTGGAACATGATGATATAACCCTTGTTGTTACAGTAAATGGAGATGAATTTGCCTTAAAGCCGGTAAAGTGCTATCCGTATTTAAAATGCTTTGGAAGAGTTTTTCTCAAAAAGTATCAGTTCCATGTTTCTGTTCCTGTTGCGCTCAGTTCCTATATCAAGGTCAGATTCTTTTATGAAAGAGAAGGAAAGAAATATTCTCAAAAGCTTGCTTTTAATGAGGCAGCATCCAGATTAACCAATAAAATCGGAAGATGCTATTGGAATTTTGATAAAAACAGGCTTATGTTCTTTAAATCCCCCAATACGCTTATCATCAGAAAAGCCGGTGAGCTTAAGCTTATAAACAGAGAACGCAATTATTTAAAGACTTTTAAAGCTTATCTTGAGAATAAAAATCTTTGGGATAAGCAGAAAAGCCTGTATAAACTCAGAGTTGAATATCAGATTAAAAAGAGATTATATAAAAACAAGCGGATTTGGGTTAGCTTTGATAAGCTTTATAAGGCCGGGGATAACGGCGAATATATGTATCACTATCTGAAAAATCATAAAGAGCTTGGAATAACACCTTATTATATTGTTAATGCGGATTCTCCCGATTATGAAAGGCTTAAGGCTGCGGGAGAGAATGTTTTGATTTCTAATTCATATGAATGTAAGCTGATATGTTTGCTTGCTGAAGTTATTCTTGCAACACATGCAACAATATGGGAATATTGCGGATTTAATAAAACAGAGCGAGAGTATTTTAAAGACTTGTTTAATGCAAAGCTTGTTTGCATTCAGCATGGTTTAACCGTTCAGCAGATTGCGCAGTATCAGAACAGATTGTTTGACAATACTCAGTTTTATTGCTGTGCAAGCAAATATGAAGTTGAAAATATTTTACAACCCATTTATGGATATAGGCCTGAACAGATTGCTCTTACCGGTCTTGCAAGATATGATGGTCTTAAAAACAATGATCAGAAAGTTATTCTGATTACTCCGACTTGGCGAAGAGATATTGTTAATAATAGTATTGCGTATATAAAAAAATCACATAATAATCATTTTAAAGAAAGCGTTTATTTTAAAATATATAATAGCCTTATTAATGATAAAAAGCTAATCAATAAGGCAAAAGAAAAAGGATATGAAATTGTATTTCTGCTCCACCCTGCTATGAGTGCTCAATCTGTTGATTATGACAGAAATGATTATGTTAAAATTGTTGAAGCAACAAGTGATGTAAGCTATGAAAAAATTCTTACCGAAGCAAGTCTAATGGTTACCGATTATTCAGGTGTACAGTTTGATTTTGCATATATGAGAAAGCCGATTGTTTATTATCATCCTGCAGCGCTTCCACCATTTTACGAAGAAAGCATTTATCAATATGATTCAATGGCTTTCGGCGAAATCTGCACAGAGCATAATGAAATCATTGATACACTTTGCGAATATATGGACAATGATTGCAGATGCAAGGATAAGTATATTAAGCGAGCTGATGATTTCTTTGAATTTGATGATTTTAATTCGTGTGAAAGAATTTATAACGCTGTAGATAAATTTGTAAAAAATAGTTAATCGGAGAAATAAAAATGATAATTGAAAGCCCTAATGATATAGTTTTACAAAAAGACTTTGATGAAATTGTTGAAAGCGGTGTTCCTTTTGATGAGCTTAACGGCAAAACCGTGTTTGTAACAGGTGCTACAGGATTAATAGGCTCACAGTTTATTAAATCCTTAGCCTGCTATAACAGAAAAAACAGCTCAAATATTAAAATAGCAGCATTTGTAAGAAGCGTTGAAAAAGCTCAAAAGGTGTTTGGAGAAATTCCGAATATAGATTTTGTTATCGGTGATATTACCGGCAAAATCGAATATAAAGGTGCTGTAGACTATATCGTTCACGGTGCAAGTGCAACCAGTTCGAAATATTTTGTGGAGCACCCTGTTGAGACCATAAAAACCGCTATTGACGGAACAACTTCCATTCTTGAATTTGCTAAAGAAAAAAAGGTTGATGGATTTGTTTATCTTTCCTCACTTGAGGTATATGGCACACCGAATGAAAAATCTGTATTAATCGGCGAAGATGATTATGGGTATATTGATCAATTAAATGTCAGAAGCAGCTACAGTGAAGGTAAAAGGATGGTTGAATGCCTTTGCTGTTCCTATGCCAGTGAATACAATATTCCTGTAAAAATTGCAAGACTTTCTCAAACCTTCGGTGCCGGTGTTGAATATAATGATGGCAGGGTTTTTGCCGAATTTGCAAGATGTGCAATAGAAGAGAAAGATATTGTGCTTCATACCCAAGGCAATACCGTTCGCAGCTATTGTTATACAACGGATGCTGTTTCAGCAATAGCATATATACTACTTAAAGGTAAAACAGGTGAAGCATATAATGTTACGAATATGAGCACAGCTTGCTCGATAAAAGAAATGGCGCAGTTGGTATGCGATATATTTAAGGATTCAAATATTCAGGTTAAAATTGATATTCCGGACAATATAGCAGCTTTCGGATATAATCCTGAAATGATTATAAGGCTTGACAGCAGTAAGCTGGAAGGTCTTGGTTGGAACGCAAGTATTTCTCTTGATGAAATGTTTAAGCGTCTTGTTGCAAGCATGAAAAATTAATATGTGGATAATTAAAAACAGGCATCAATTAAGATGCCTGTTTTTAATTTATTGTTATGGAATTTATCATTTTGCACTTAAATCAAGCTGCTGGTTTTCTTTTGCATCGGATAATGCTCTGAAAGTATAGAAATCCTCCGGGGTAGTAATTTTAATATTGTTTTTTTCACCGGGAATGATAAAAAGTTTTTTATTAAAATTCATCATAAGAGTGCATGAATCGGTCATATTTGTGATACCGCTTGCAATAGCCTTTTCCTGAATTTCCAAAATTTCTTTAAGATAAAAGCTTTGAGGCGCTCTTGCAATTCTTGCACTGTCACGATTGATAATGCCATCAACCTGATCATTTTCGTTAATAACAATAACTGTTTCCTGTGCAGGTACAGTAGTTATTGCGGAGCCGTATTTTTTTACTGCAGCAATATTGTCACTTATCGTACTTTCGCTTATAAGCGGTCGAACACCATCATGAATAAGAACAATATTATCATCAGTTCCGTAAACCTCAGCAGCAGCCTTTAAGCCGTTATAAATGGATAACTGACCTGTCTCACCACCGGAAACGATTTTTCCGATTTTGCTTAAACGATAATTTTGTTTAAGCTCTTCCATATAGTCTATCCATCCGTTAACGCAAACAACGATAATGCCGTCTATTTCAGAATGCTGTTGAAATATCTCAATTGTATGAACAATAATTGGTTTGCCATGAACCATAAGAAACTGTTTTGGTTTATCGGTAGATTTCATACGAGAGCCTACACCACCGGCAAAAATAACCCCAATATTCATATGTTTTGCTTCTCCTAACCTAAAGTGTTATATCAAAAAAACAATAAATTTTTTAAAAGCGAATACGCAAATTTAATTTTGGTTTATTATACCATTCTTATATAGTTTTGTCAAATCTTAACAATTTTAAGTCAAGACCTCCGGCTAAGCCGGAGGCTTGAGTAAGCCCTAGAAGGGCTTTTT
>CAJTZJ010000020.1 GCA_910583925.1 uncultured Eubacterium sp.
ACATTTGATAGTTGACAACAGATAAAAAACTTGATACAATTATACAAAATAAATATTTTGTTCAATTTAGGGAAGTAAAAACATAAAAACAGGCGAACAGACCGTTTTTCGCATTATAAAGTCTATTTTGGAGGCTTTCAGTTTTTTCTGAATAAGATTCGCATCATTCAGAAAATTTCTATCAAATTGTTTTTGAACAGATTGAACAGAGATTTATATAATTATAAAAATTATTAATGACCTGATAATGCTATTAAAATCTATTCATAATTAATTATTGATTGATAATAGAACTTTATATTGAAATTGTAATTCAAATTAAAGAAAAACTATATTAATTATCATTTTATAATTTTTGCAATTTTGATATAATCCAATCAAGGAGTCTCCAATTCCCTTTCCATAAAATATTTATTGTATATGAAACTGTTTCACAAAGAAAGGAGCTTTTATGAAACGAGAGGAATTCAATGAGCTGCCAAGGCTTGTTCAGCAGTATCTTTTATATCTGGAAGCAATTAAAGGTCACTCTGAATTATCTGTAATTGAATACGCATCCGATCTAAGAACTTTTTTCCGATACATTATGCGGCAAAAAGGCTTAGTTGATAAAAATACAGAAGATTCTGAAATTGATTTATCCCCTATTGATATCAGCTTTATTAAAAAGATAACCTTAAATGATGCTTATCAGTTTTTAATTTATTGCAAAAATGACAGAAAAAATAATGACAACACAAGAGCAAGACGCGTTATATCAATACGAAGATTTTTTATTTATTTAACAGATAATCAAGGAATGCTGGATTATAATCCTATGAAAAATCTTGATATTCCAAAAACAAAAAAGGCTCTTCCGAAGTATTTAACTCTGGAAGAGGCTGAAGTACTTTTATCAGTTGTTGACGGACCCTATAAGGAAAGAGATTATGCAATAATAACTCTTTTTCTCAACTGCGGTATGCGCCTTGCCGAGCTTGTTTCAATAGATTATAATGATATAAAGGCAGATGGCTCTTTGATTATAACAGGTAAAGGAAACAAGGAAAGAACCGTTTATCTTAATCAGGCTTGTATAAATGCAATAACTGCATATATGAAAAAAAGACCTAATGACGGCGTTAAAGACCGAGCTCTGTTTTTAAGTTCAAGAAATCAGCGAATCAGTCCTAAAACCGTTCAGCACATTGTTTATACCAATCTTGACAAAGCCGGATTGGGTGACAGAGGTTTATCTGTTCACAAGCTTCGTCACACTGCTGCAACCCTTATGTATCAGCATGGAAATGTTGATGTTCTGCTTTTAAAGGAAATACTGGGACATGAAAATCTCGGTACAACGGAAATCTATACACACCTTGCAAATGATGCAACTAAAAAAGCGATTGAATCCAATCCGTTAAGCAAGCAAAAATCTAAATGGAAATAATTCCGTTCAATGCAGTACATACAGCAGTATTTATAACTGCTGCTATGGCAATTAAACCTGCATAGGCCAAGTACTTTTTCAGATATGTCTTGTAATTGAACTCTTCAGACATATCTGATTTTTTTATGGTTATGTTATAAATTTTTCTGCTTAAATCATAACTCATCGAAACGGAATAGACAATTACGGTTAAGAATAAGCATACATATGGAGCAACCATCAATAACGAATAGCCTATACCCTTAACTCCATAGCCGATATAGAAATAAGATATTTTCATTCCTGCCTCAAAGCCGATTATAAACGGAATTAGGTTGATAATCGGAAACCCGACAAGACATACGCCCAGTAAAACCGAAACGGCAAAAATCAGCATATAAATGCTTAAATTGTTCAGAAGAAGCTGTATAAACTCCTCATTCGGGGAATTCAGAATGTTATCCAAAACTTCATTGCGGCAATTTTTATATATGAAGGATCCTGTCAACAAGCCTGCAATATAAAACAAAACCGAATAAATGTATGTTTTATTTTCAATAAAAAGAGTAAAAACATCCTTTTTATCTGTTCCGACTATTTCAAGCGGCTTGGAAAACTCTTTTTCAAATTCCTTATTAAATTCTTCTTCGCTTTTTAATTCAAAACTATCCATTTATTTTACCTTGTATTTCTTTTGTTTTTTTGTTGATAAATATCCGAAAATACCGCTGAAAACTAAAACTGCGGCAAGCTTTACAAAAAAATGAATGATATTATTGCCATTAACGATTAAATTAATAAATGAGTAAACTATCAAAGGAACGGATGACAGCATTCCCATAACAAAACCATTATTCTTAAACGATTTTGTACATAAATAGGAAACAATAGCTGCCGATAATATATTAACAGCATAAGAAGCGTATTCAAGATATTTCAAATCCAAATCCAACTTCGTAAAAACAAATGAAATTAGCAAAGACAATAAAGACACTGCTATAATGGTTATAAAAACGATTTTAATTATAAATTTAATCAGAAGTCCGTTAGCTCCTGAAGAACTGATTTTTTTCATAAAAAAACTCCTCCGTATTCATTAAAGAATATTCAGAGGAGTTTCATTTTATTACATTTTTAAAAGCAATTTACTTTTCTTCGTCAGTTAAAACCTTTGGTTCTTCAGCTTTTGAATCGTCCTTAGATTTTTTGCTTGCCTTCTTATCTTTAGCAGCCTTTCTTGCAGCTTCAACTTCCTTTTGACGCTGCTCCATCTTTGTTTTATTTGTATTAATAGCCCAACGCTGGAATTTAATCTTTGTTCTGTCTGCGCCGGTTTCAATTACAATATCTTCTTCACGAATTGTAACAACCTTGCCTACGATACCGCCGATAGTGATGATTTCATCACCGATTTCAACAGAAGATCTCATTTCCTGCTCTTCTTTTTGACGCTTTTTCTGAGGTCTGATCATCATGAAATACATAAGCGCAAAAACCGCTACCATTGCAATAAGCATTGAATATGAGCTTCCGCCTGAATTACCGCCTGAAGCCATCTGAAGTAAAATTGACATTTTTTATGCCCTCCGTAAAATTATTAACATATGCTATTATATAGACAAACCGTACAAAATGCAAGAATTTTCTAAATTCTTGTATCAAGTTTTACAGTATATTCATTTTTGTAATCCTCAAAAGTACCGTTTTCCAAATTTTCTCTGATTTCTTTCATAAGATGATTATAAAAATAAAGATTGTGCATAACCGCAAGCCTCATACCCAGCATTTCATTTGCCTTCAGAAGATGGCGAATGTATCCCCTGCTGTAACTTCTGCATACAGGACAATCGCATTCTTCATCAATCGGCTTTTCATCTCTTGAATACTTAGCATTGCTGATATTAATAATACCTTTCTTAGTAAACAAATGACCATGTCTTGCATTTCTGCTTGGCATTACACAGTCAAAAAGGTCTATTCCCCTGCTGACGCCTTCAATAATATTACCGGGCGTACCGACACCCATAAGATATCTTGGCTTATTTTCGGGGGCAAAAGGTGTTACGGCACTGATAACACGATACATGTCCTCTTTCGGCTCGCCGACTGCAAGACCGCCTATTGCATATCCGTCCAAATCCATTTTGGCAATCAGCTTCATATGCTCAACTCTTAAATCATCAAATGTACAGCCTTGGTTTATACCAAAAAGGAGCTGTTTTTTATTGATTGTTTCCGGAAGAGAATTCAGCCTGTCCATTTCAATTTTGCAGCGCTCCAGCCATCGTGTTGTACGCTCACAGGCTTCCTTTGCATATTTATAGGTTGCCGGGTTTTCAACACATTCATCAAACGCCATTGCAATTGTTGAAGCAAGATGGCTTTGAATGCGCATGGATTCCTCAGGACCCATAAATATTTTTCTGCCATCAACATGGGATTGAAAGGTTACGCCCTCTTCCTTAATTTTATTCAGCTTTGCAAGAGAAAAAACCTGAAAACCGCCGCTGTCCGTAAGAATCGGCTTATCCCAATTCGTAAATTTATGCAGTCCGCCCATATCATAAACAAGTTCATCACCGGGGCGAACATGTAAATGATATGTATTACAAAGCATTACCTGCGTATCTATAGATTTTAAATCATTCGTTGATAAGCCGCCCTTTATGGCTGCTGCTGTTGCAACATTCATAAAAGCAGGTGTTTGCACGGTTCCGTGAACGGTTTCAAAAACTCCGCGCCTTGCATTACCTTCTTTTTTTATAACTTCAAATTTAGATTTCATAATTATATCGTATTATCTCCTTATGAATATCAGCATATAAACATACTGTCACCAAAGCTGAAAAATCTGTATTTTTCTTTAACAGCCGTATTATATGCATTCATTACATGATCAAATCCCGCAAAAGCAGAAACAAGCATAATTAATGTACTCTCCGGCAAATGAAAATTTGTTATCAGTGCATCAATACACTTATATTCAAATCCGGGATAAATAAAAATGGATGTGTCCCCCTCATCCTTGCAGATACATCCGTTTTTTGCAGCAACAGATTCAAGCGTTCTGCAGGAGGTTGTGCCGACTGAAATAACTCTGCCGCCGTTATTTTTTGTTTCATTTATTATATCTGCCGTTTCCTGCGGCATAATGTAATGCTCGGTATGCATATGATGCTTAGTAACATCATCAACCTTAACCGGTCTGAAGGTTCCTAAACCGACATGAAGCGTTACATAAGCAATTTTCACGCCCTTTTGCTTGATTTCATCCAGCATTTCAGGTGTAAAATGAAGTCCTGCCGTAGGAGCAGCTGCTGAGCCTAATTCCTTGCTGTAAACGGTTTGATATCTTTCGTTATCTTTCAGCTTTTCCTTTATATACGGAGGAAGAGGCATTGAGCCGATTTCATCAAGAACCGAAAAAATATTATCATCACAGGTGAATTTTACAAATCTGTTGCCGTCCTCCTCATTGACATCAACAATTTCACCAATCAGCTTTCCTTCACCGAAAGAAAATTTTGTTCCTATTTTTGCCCGCTTTCCGGGCTTGCAAAGACATTCCCAGATATCATTTTCCTTTTGAGCAACAAGCAGAAATTCAACAACTGCGCCTGTTTCCTCTTTAACGCCGAAAATTCTTGCGGGGATAACACGCGTATCATTTAATACAAGACAATCATTTTCATTCAAATAATCGGTTAATTCGGAAAAAATTTTATGCTGAATTTCTCCGCTGTTTTTATCCAAAATCATCAGTTTTGAAGAATTTCTGGGCTCAACAGGAGTCTGCGCAATTAATTCTTCGGGCAAATCATAAAAAAAATCAGAAGTTTTCATATAGTCTCCATAAATTATAATTGACATATATATATAATAAGTGATATTATATCACAAAGGTATTGAAAAAGAATACCTTTGTAATTATATTGCATTATGTCTTGTTTTACAAGATTTTTTTAAGGAGAATTTGAAATGAGTAAAAAGTACAATGTAGGAATCGTCGGTGCAACCGGTATGGTTGGTCAGCGTTTCGCAAAACTTCTTGAAAACCATCCCTGGTTTAATGTAGTGTGCTTAGCTGCATCTTCAAGATCAGCAGGCAAGCCTTACAGCGAGGCAGTCGGAAAAAAATGGTGCATGGATACCGATATCCCTGAAAAAATGAAGGATATCATTGTTTTGGATGCAACTGCAGATATTGAAAAAATAACTTCAATGGTTGATTTCGTATTCTGCGCAGTGGATATGAAAAAAGATGAAATTAAAAAGCTTGAAGAGGAATATGCAAAACACGAATGCCCTGTTGTTTCAAACAACAGCGCACATCGCTTTACTGCCGATGTACCTATGGTTGTTCCGGAGCTTAATGCAGAGCATATTAACATTATTCCCGAGCAGAGAAAAAGACTTGGAACCAAACGCGGCTTTATTGCAGTTAAATCAAACTGCTCTCTTCAGTCATATGTTCCGGCGCTCTTCCCTCTTCATGACAAATTCGGTGTTAAAGATGTTCTTGTCTGCACATACCAGGCAATCAGCGGTGCTGGAAAAACATTTGATACCTGGCCTGAAATGATAGATAATGTTATCCCATACATAGGCGGCGAGGAAGAAAAGAGCGAAAAAGAGCCGCTTAAGCTTTGGGGTAAAATCGATGGTTCGGAAATCAAGCTTGCAGATAAACCGAACTTTACTGCGCAGTGCATAAGAGTTCCTGTATCAAACGGTCACTTAGGTGCTGTATTTGTAAACTTTGATAAAAAGCCCGAGAAGGATGAAATGATTAATATCTGGAAAGAATTTAAGGGCAGAGCTCAGGAGCTTGAGCTTCCGTCTGCTCCGAAACAGTTCCTTAATTATTTCGTAGAAGATAATATGCCTCAGATTAAATCTGAAAGAATGCTTGAAAACGGTATGGCTATTTCAATAGGCAGATTAAGAGAGGATACACAGTATCAGTACAAATTTGTCTGCCTTTCACACAATACACTCCGCGGTGCAGCAGGCGGTGCAGTTTTACTTGCAGAGCTGCTTTGCGCTGAAGGATATATGGATTAATTGATTAATTTAAAGGAGATTCATTATGAAAGAACCTATTTTTACAGGAGCTGCTGTTGCAATCATCACTCCTATGAACGAAGACGGCACTGTAAATTATGATGAATTCGCAAAATTTGTTGACTGGCAGCTTGAAAATGGCACAGATGCCATTGTTATCTGCGGAACAACAGGAGAAAGCTCAACGCTTGAGGTTGATGAGCATATTGAATGTATAAGATGGTGTATTAACTATGTTAACGGAAGATGCAAGGTTATTGCCGGCACAGGATCAAATTCAACCGCAAGTGCTATTGAGATGAGCAAAGAGGCTTGTGAGGATGGCGCAGATGCTCTTCTTCTTGTTACACCATATTATAATAAAACAAGCCAAAGAGGTCTTATCGCTCATTATAAAGCTATTCACGATGCAACCGATAAGCCTATCATCCTCTATAATGTTCCATCAAGAACAGGTGTTAATATTCTTCCGGAAACTGCAGCGGAAATCGCAAAGCTTCCAAGAGTTAACGGAATCAAAGAGGCAAGCGGAAATCTTGATCAGATTGCTGAAATCAACGAGCTTTGCGGCGATGAACTCAATATCTGGAGCGGTAATGACGATCAGATTGTTGATGTTCTTGAAAGAGGCGGAAAAGGTGTAATCAGCGTACTCTCCAATGTTTGCCCGCAGGAAACACATGATATTGTTGCCAAGTACTTAGACGGTGATACAGAAGGCTCTAAAGCACTTATGGATAAGTATATGAAGCTTGCAAAAACACTTTTCTGTGATGTTAATCCGATTCCTGTTAAGGAAGCAGTTAATATGCTTGGATTCAACGCAGGTCACTGCAGACTTCCGCTTATTGATATGACGGATGAAAACAAGGCTCTTATGAAAACTGTTCTTGAAGAGTATAAACTTATAAAATAACAAAATACGGCAGTAGTTGAAACATACAACTACTGCCTAATTAAAATGAGGAATTATAAAAATGACAAGAATTATATTATGCGGTGCAAACGGCAAAATGGGCAGGGTTATTCAAAGTGTTGTATCAGCAAGAGAAAACTGCAAAATCGTTGCGGGTGTTGATTTCAATACAGAAAGCATATCTTTCCCGATTTACAAATCTCTTGCTGATGTTACCGAAGAAGCTGATGTTATAATAGATTTTTCAAATCCCGCTCTTCTTGAGAACCTGCTCAATTATTCAATTAATAAAAATATGCCTGTAGTAATTGCAACAACAGGATATGATGAAGACCAGAAGAAAATGATTGAAGATGCTTCCAAGAAAGCACCTGTATTCTTTACTTACAATATGAGTGTCGGAATTAATCTTCTTGCAAATCTTGCTAAAAAGGCTGTTTCTGTTCTTGGCGGTGATTTTGATATTGAAATCGTTGAAAAGCACCATAATCAGAAAATTGATGCACCAAGCGGAACTGCGCTTATGCTTGCAGATGCGATTTGCGAGGAAATAGAAAAACCGATGAATTATGAATATGACCGTCACTCCAAAAGAGAAAAGCGTACTAAGGACGAAATCGGGCTTCACGCTATCCGAGGCGGTACAATTGTCGGCGAGCACGATATTATTTTTGCAGGAAGAGATGAAATCATAACGCTTTCACATTCTGCAAGAAGCAAAGAAATTTTCGCTGTTGGTGCAGTAAATGCCGCTGTATTTATGGCGGATAACAAAGCACCGGGAATGTATACAATGAAAGAAATGATTGATTAATCTGATTGTTAAGGACACATTTTTAGTGTCCTTAATTTTTTATAAAAAATAGTAAATGACACACAAATAACAAAAGTGTATAATATAATCAAAGCAGAAAAGGAGGAGTGCACTTTGTTTAAAATTTTAATTGCTGATGATGAAACTAAAATCCGTGAAACAATAAAGGATTATTTTTCAGCAAAAGACTTTGATGTTGTTCTTGCAGCAAACGGAAAAGAAGCAGTTGAATTAAGCATCCTCAATAGTTTTGACTTAATCATTCTTGATGTTATGATGCCTGTTATGGATGGTTTATCAGCCTGCAAAGAAATCAGAAAAACAAACAGTATTCCCGTCTTATTCCTTTCTGCACTTGGCGAAGAGCACGATTTTCTGAATGGATATTCAAGTGGCGCAGATGATTATATTGTTAAACCCTTCCCTCTTTCTGTTCTGCACGAAAAATGCCTTGCAATGATAAAAAGATATAAAGGCATTCATAATGAAAATATAATAGTGGTTTCAGATATTATACTTGATTTAAATGCCCACAAAGTATTTATAAATGATAATGACATTAACCTTTCCGAAAAGAACTTTCAGCTATTAAAATATTTGATTGATAACAAAGGAATTGTTTTAAGCCGAGATTTGATTTTAAACAGAATCTGGGGATATGATTTCTTCGGCGATACAAGAGTTGTTGATACGCATATAAAAATTATAAGAAAATCCCTTGGAAATAAAGGGAAACTCATTAAAACAGTTATCAACGCAGGATATGTTTTTAAGGAGGATAAGTGATGAATAAAAAAATTAAAAAGATTTTTATATTAATTACTGTACTTTTTGTAATTATGTTTTTGTTATCTACTTCCCTGATTTTTGGACAGGTGCAAAACAATTTGCTTACCAATTACCGAGGTTTTCAAGAGGGTCTATCAAAACGCGCAAATTACAATTATAACGGTTCTTTAACGGCAAAAGAATTAGCTGCAGAGTATACAGATTCATACTCATTCAGTTATTTTGAGTCATATGCATGGGGAGTAGCTCTTTACAATAAAGATAATGAAATTGTTGAAATGAGCGGTTCACATATAGGAATTTATGATGAAATAAACGATTCAAAAGAAATTATTTTCATTGATAAATATTTAACCTCGGAAAATAAGCTTAAAATTTATAATTTTCAAAAGAGCTTGAAAAACAAAAATGCTTTAGATATATTGGAATTCAATTACATTGAAAAAGACAATACAAAAATTCCTGTATCCTTTGTCCTTTTTAATGTCAATAATGAATTCAAAACAATTAAAATTGATATATCTAATGAAAAGAATTATAAAACAATAAAAAATGAACAAGTATTCTCCGGAAAAATGTGGATAAATTTTGTAGATATAAACGAGAAAAGCTATCTTCATAAATCATATAATTATATTTACAATCTACTGAGTACAGCAGATGTTAGTGATTTATTTCGAAATCACTCTGGAGGCGGATATGGCGGATCAGAAGAGCAACTTGGTCAATACTATATTAATCTTGCAGATGGCGAGTATGTGATTATAGTTTCTTCAGTATATAATCCGAATATAGAAACCTTACAATCAGATAGTTTTATTCATTCCACAATAAATCAATCAGTTTATTTTATTATCTTCTATTTAATTGCGATTATATCATTAACAATTTATTTCAAAAAAAGAAAAAAGCTTGAAGATGTAAAAAATGCATTTACCGGTGCAGCGGCACACGAATTAAAAACTCCCCTGTCTGTTATAGAAAATCAATGCGAATGTATCATGGAAAATGTTGCTCCCGAGAAAAACACAGAATATATCAATTCCATTTACTCTGAAACATTAAGAATGAACAAGCTTATTTCTTCTCTTCTTCAATATAATCGTTTGGCATCAGCTGATCATATAAAGATGGAAAAATGCAGATTAGACGAAATCTTAAATATGGAAATTGAAAAGTATCAAACCTATTTCAGTACAAAGAACATAAGGCTTGAAACGGATATTTGCGATAATTTAGAAATAAAATGCAATGCTGAGTTAATTGCTCTTGTAATAGACAATTATTTATCTAATGCAGTTAAGCATACCGACAGCGGCAATACAATTAAAATATTTCTAAAAAAATGCGATAATGGCTACAGGTTTTCAGTTTATAATGAAGGTAAAAATATACCAAATGAATACAAAGATATGCTGTTTAATGTGCTTTACAAAACAGATAAAGCAAGAAACCGTGATGATAACTCAACAGGTATAGGGCTTGCAATCTGCAAAGAAATTTTAGAACAGCACAAATTTAAGTATGGATACTCAAATAAAAGAAATGGCGTTGAATTTTACTTTACAACATAAAAAGACGAGGCTTGGGGCACCCTGCATAAAGAAGTATTTGGTTTAAATTTTCTGATTTTACCCATCTCAAAATTAAAAATCTCGGTGCATACTATCGTATGCACCGAGATTTATTAATATAATCTGAACAAAATCAGTTCATTTAAACTGCTTCGCACTAAAAAATATGAGGAATGGATAAAATGCAAGGCATAAATCAGAGGGCGGGCTGACGCCCTCGCTGTGATTTTAACGCAGCAGTTTTCCATTACTCCATATTTTTTAGCAATTATTCTTTATGCAGGGCGCCCCTTATGCCTCGTCTTTTTGCGTATAAACAACATTATTTATTAAAGAACTCTCCAACCTTGCCGTGCAGGAGATCAGGAATTTCAATACCCTGCGGACAGTGAGATGCACATTTTCCGCATTGAATACATGCAGAAGCATTATTTTCTATTGGAATCGTATTGTACTTATTCATACTTTCTTCCTCAGAGCATTCATCATTTTGGCACTGATTGTAATATGCAAATATCGTTGAAATTTTAATACCCTTGGGGCAGTCTGCACAATAGTCGCACCCTGTGCAGGGTACAATGCTCTTTTCATTCATTATTGATGCTGCATTAAGGCAAATCGTATTTTCACTGTCGGTAAATGGTACAAAATCAGTTAAAGTTTTAATATTATCATCAAGCTGTTCAATCGAATTCATACCGCTTAAGATTGTTACAACATTCGGCAGGCTTGCACAAAATGCTATTGCCCAGCTTGCAACGGATTTTTCAGGATTTGCCTTTTTGAACATTGCTTCAATATCCTTTGAAACATCGGCAAGCTTTCCGCCTCTTACAGGCTCCATAATAATAACGGGAATTCCGGCTTCTGTAAGAATATCATACTGCTCCTTCGCCTTTTGATTCGTCCAGTCAAGATAGTTAAGCTGAATCTGTGCAAAATCCCAATGATGTGCAGCAACAATAGTCTGTAAATCCTTAATTGTTCCGTGGAAAGAAAAGCCTATGTTTTTTACTTTTCCTTCTTCCTGTTTTTTCTGAAGAAATTCATATGCGCCGAATTCTTCGCACTTTTCAAAGTTCTTTCCGTCAAGTGCATGAAGAAGATAATTATCAAAATATCCGGCACCTGTTCTTTCAAGCTGATTTTTGAAAATCTTTTCCATATCGGCAGGCTTTTTACACATCCAGATTGGAAGCTTATCAGCAAGATAATAACTTTCTCTCGGATACTTTGCAAGAGCAGTTCCGATAAACTTTTCGCTTTTTCCGACATGATACATATAAGCTGTATCAAAATAGTTGATACCATTTTCTATTGCGTAATCCACAAGCTTCTGTGCTTCCTTGTAATCAATAAGAGGATTAGCCTCTCTTTTTATCTTTGTTTTAACAGGAAGGCGCATTGCTCCGAGTCCAAGCCTTGAAAGCTTTGTATCTTTAAAAGGAACTCTGTCTATCATAATATTACTCCTTAGTCCATGTAACACCCTGCGGTGTATCCTTAAGAATTATACCTCTTGCTTTTAATTCATCCCGAATTCTGTCTGCAGTAGCCCAATCCTTATTCTTTCTTGCCTCTTGTCTTTCCTCAATAAGTGCTTCTATCTCAGAATCAAGATCATTTTCCTTTCTGTTATAAAGAAGACCCAAAACATTTGAAAGCTCATCAAAAAGCTTTGCTGCAAACTCACATACAGCTTTTGAAACGGACTTATCAAGAATTTTAGTGTTAATATCCTTTGTTAAATCAAATAAAGCCGAAATGCCATCTGCAGTATTCAGATCATCATCCATGGCATCAATAAACTGTTTACGCCTTTCTGAAAGCTCTGAAATCATCTTTTCATCATCAGATGATGTTTCATCAACAGCATTTTTAATGGCGAAATCAAGGCTTTCACGGCATGTATACAGCCTTTCAAGCGATGCTTTGCACTGTTCAACTATTTCAAGATTATAATTGATAGGTGTACGGTAATGAGCCGAAATAAGAAAATATCTGATCACCTCATATCCATAAGCATTTGCTATTTCACGAACTGTTTTGAAATTACCGAGAGATTTGCTCATTTTCACATTATCAACATTAATATAGCCATTATGCATCCAATACTTTGAAAAAGAACAGCCGTTTGCACATTCGCTCTGTGCAATTTCATTTTCATGGTGCGGAAAAATTAAGTCCTGTCCGCCGCAGTGAATATCAATCGTTTTTCCGAGATACTTTCTGTTCATTGCCGAACATTCAATATGCCAGCCGGGTCTGCCCTTTCCCCACGGAGATTCCCAATAAGGCTCGCCCTCCTTTGCACCTTTCCATAAAGCAAAATCAAGAGGATTTTCCTTAATATCGCCAACCGCGATTCTTGCACCGCTTACTAAATCCTCAATCGGCTGATGAGATAATTTGCCATATTCCTTAAATTTAAGAGTTCTGAAATAAACATCTCCGTTAACGGCATAAGCATAGCCTTTGTTTTCAAGAGATTTGATAATATCAATAATTTCATCGATATTTTCCGTTGCCTTTGGATGAATTGTAGCATCTTTAAAATTCAAACCGTGTGCATCCGTCCAGAATTCTTCTATGTATTTTTTTGAAACTTCCTCAAAGGTTATCCCCTCTTCATTTGCTCTGTTGATAATTTTATCATCAATATCCGTAAAATTCTGAACAAACTTGACATTATAGCCCCTGTATTCAAGATATCTTCTTAATACATCAAACACACACAGCGGTCTTGCATTGCCAATATGAATAAAATTATAAACAGTAGGTCCGCAGGCGTAAATCTTAACTTCATTTTCATCAACAGGAACAAATTCTTCCTTTGTTTTAGACATTGTGTTAAAAATTCTCATTTAAGCTTTTCCTCCAGTTCTTTTATTTTAAGTTTGAGCTCTTCTATTTCATTCAAATTATTTCTGATTGCAGACATAACGGGATCGGGAATATTAATCTGATCAAGATCATCCACTCTTTCTCCGTCTATTCTGACAACCTCACCCGGAACACCGACAACCGTGCTGTTTGGTTCAACATCACGAACAACTACTGCCCCCGCAGCAACCTTTGCATTTTTGCCGACGGTTATTGGCCCAAGCACCTTTGCACCTGCACCGATCATTACGCCGCTTTCAATAGTAGGATGCCTTTTACCAATATCTTTACCTGTTCCGCCAAGGGTAACCCCCTGATAAATCATTACATCGTCGCCGATTTCGGTTGTTTCCCCTATAACGATTCCATGCCCATGGTCTATGCAGACACGCCTGCCGATAGTTGCACCCGGATGAATTTCTATTCCTGTTTTATGAGCGCTTCTTTGGCTTATTAATCTTGCCATAAAAGGCATATTGTGATTTAAAAACCATTTTGCTTTTTTATGACTTCTGAGTGCCTTAAAGCCTGGATAAAGCAAGATTATTTCAATAGGACTTCTCGCTGCAGGGTCGTGATCCATAAAGCTTTTAACAGATTCTTTAAAATCTTTAAACATAAAATCCTCCTAACTAAAAAATAAAAAGCCCCTGCCGTAATGACAGAGGCAATAAAATGCGGTTCCACTCTTTTTTATACTCAGCTGCATCTCAACAGCTTTGCCGATAACGGTGCTTACCGCCGCAAAATACTAAAATTCCTTTGCGGAACTCACAAGTGCATTTCAATGAATTCTTAATATGAGCATTTCAGCAAACAGCCCACTCTCTGAAAAAAGAATATTCATTTACTTCTCTTGTTCAAAGTCTTTAAATATTTAATACAATAATATTATAGCAAAAAAAGTTAATTTTGCAACTATTATTTTGTTTCAATTAAAAACCAGCCATCTTTTGTGTATTTTATTCCTGATAAAACGGAAACTACACAGGCAATCCAGAATAAAACAGCTGCAATTATCATTAATACATCATTTCTGATAAGATCTCCTGCAATTTCATTAAATGCAAGAGAAAGGAAAATGATTCCTGTAGATGACATCTGAAGGAATGTTTTTGCTTTTCCGAATTTATTGGCGGCAATAACTTTGCCTTTTGAAGCGGCAATCATACGCACACCGCTGACAAGAAACTCTCTTGCAAGCATCAATGAGAAGCAGACAATATCACAGTATCCCAGCTTAACCATAATTATAAAAGCGGTCATAACAAGCGCTTTATCTGCAAGAGGATCCATCAGCTTTCCGAAATCGGTTACAAGATGGCGCTTTCTTGCAATATTTCCATCTACCGTATCACTGACACAGCCAAGAAAATAAACGACAAGAGCGGCAGTCCAATGATAAGGAAAAGGAATAAGAACAGTTGCTAAAAGCACAGGAATCGTTATCATTCTGAATATCGTTATTTTATTTGGTAAATTCATATTATATACACTCTCCTATCAAATCATAACCATCATAATCCGTTATTTTAACATGAACAAACGAGCCGATTTCAAGCTCCTTATCAGATGTAAAAATGATTCCACTGTCAATTTCAGGAGAATCAAGATAGCTTCTTCCGATATATTTTTCATTTTCTTTTTCATCAATAATAACTTTATATACATTACCTACCCTGTATTTATTTGCCTCTTCGGTAATTGTATACTGAATATCCATTAAAACATCTGCACGCCTTTGCTTGATATCATCATCAATCCGGTTTTCATAGCTGAATGCGGGCGTATCCTCTTCCGGAGAATAAGCAAAACAGCCCATCTTATCAAATTTAATATCCTTAACGAATTTACAAAGCTCTTCAAACTGTTCTTCGCTTTCGCCCGGAAAGCCCACCATAAAGGTTGTTCTTAAAGAGAGATTCGGAATTTTTCTTTTCATTTTTAAAAGAAGCTCCTTAAGAGAAGCATAATCTCCGAATCTGTTCATAGCTTTCAGTATTGAACCATTGCAATGCTGAAGCGGAATATCTATGTAAGAGCAAATCTTTTCTTCTGCAGCAATAGTCTCAATAAGCTCATCCGTAACTCTATCCGGATAGCAGTAAAAAATTCTAATCCACTCAATACCTTTAATCCTGCAAAGCTTTTTTAAAAGCTCGGCAAGCTTATAATCGCCATATATCTGCTTACCGTATTTAGTAGTATCCTGAGCAATTAAAATAAGCTCTTTAACGCCATTATCTGCAAGCGTTTCAGCCTCACTCAAGATACTCTGCATCTCTCGTTCTCTGTAGCCACCTCTTATAAGCGGAATAGCACAATAGGAGCAGCAATTATCACATCCGTCAGAAAGCTTTAAATATGCCCAATGAGATGGTGTAGACACAAGCCTTTCATCATTAAGAGGCAAATAGTATTTATCGGGAAAGTTGGATGTTTGTATTCCAACTAAGGCCTTCTGACATACCTTAACAATATCCGAGTCTGCACCTATGCCTATAACCGCATCAACCTCAGGGATTTCTTCAATAATTTCATCCTTATATCGTTCTGCAAGACAGCCTGTTACAACGATGGCAGAGATAAGCCCTGCTTTTTTATATTCTGCAGTTTCAAGTATGGTTTCAATTGCTTCCGCTTTGGCTGATTCTATAAAGCCGCAGGTATTGATTATCATAACATCCGAATCTTCAATATTCTGAACAATCCGAAAGCCGTTCTTATTAAGTTTATCCAGCATCATTTCGCCGTCTACCTGATTTTTAGGACAACCAAGCGAAATCATTCCAACTTTAAACATATTCTTCATTCTCTATTCTGTAAAATGCCGATTTTATATCTCCGTAAGAAAATCCCTTTCTCATAAGAGCAGCAACAACCTTTTCTTTGCCGTTTTCGGCATTCAGCTTACTAAAATATTTTTTATTGATTATTGTTATAATACTTTCAACAGAATCCACTTCAGAATCTTCCATTATTTCAGCAACAATACCACGGCTGATTCCTTTTTTATAAAGTTCCTGTCTGACCTGATTGTAAGAATAATTTTTGTTTTTGAATAAATGCTCAGCATAATTCGCTGCAAATTTTTCATCATTAAGATAACCCAGTTCCAAAAATCTTGCAATAGCCTTATCAGCTGAAGCTTCATCAACCGTTCTTAAAAGCTTCTCCTTTAACTCTTTAACCGAATGATCCCGCCTTGAAAGAAAATCGGCACACTTATTAAAGGCTTTTCCGTAATTAATCTTTTCAACAAGAATATTCCAATCATCATCATTTATATCCGTGCCGTCTTTAATATAGTTTTCCGCCCAGAAATGAACATCTGTTGTAATCCTGTATTCATCATCAAGAAGCAGGTGGATTTTACTCCCCCTGCCCTTTTGTGCTTTAATTATCATTAGTCTTCGTCGTCTTCAACTGCTATATCAAGCTTGGCTCTTGCTGCAGCTCTTGTTTGCTTAACCTTTGGCTTTTCTTCCTCTTCTTCACTATCAAGCACTGCCTTGGAAACAGCCTTAGCCTGATACTTCTGATTCGGACTCTGCTGAAGCTCAGCAATCTTTTCCTTAATCTGTACTTCAAGCTTAGCAAGAAATTCCGGATCGCTTTTAATTAAATCTTTAACCTTTTCTCTTCCCTGTCCGAGTCTTTCATCACCATAAGAGAACCAGGATCCGCTTTTTTTTATGATATCATATTCAACAGCCAAATCAACTATTTCGCCATCCTTGCTGATACCTGTTCCGTACATAATATCAAATTCAGCCTGCTTAAACGGAGGTGCAAGCTTATTCTTAACAATCTTAGCCCTTGTACGGTTGCCGACAAAATCAGAGCCGGTTCCCTTAATGCCTTCAACTCTTCTTACATCAATACGCATTGAAGAATAGAATTTAAGGGCACGACCACCTGTTGTTACCTCAGGATTGCCATACATAACACCAACCTTTTCACGAAGCTGATTTATAAAAATAATAAGACAATTGCTCTTATTAATAGCACCTGTAAGCTTACGCAGAGCCTGGCTCATAAGTCTTGCATGAAGACCGACATGTGAATCGCCCATATCGCCGTCAATTTCCGTTTTCGGAACAAGTGCCGCAACAGAGTCTACAACAATAATATCAACAGCGTTTGAACGAACAAGCTGTTCAGTAATTTCAAGAGCCTGTTCGCCGTAATCAGGCTGCGCAACAAGAAGAGAATCAACATCAACGCCAAGATTCTGAGCGTAAACGGGATCAAGAGCATGCTCTGCATCAATGAATGCAGCTTCGCCGCCCTGCTTCTGTGCCTCTGCGATACAATGAAGAGCAAGTGTAGTTTTACCTGAAGATTCAGGTCCGTAAATCTCAACAATTCTTCCCTTGGGCAATCCATTAATGCCTGTTGCAATATCTAAAGTTAAAGAACCTGTTGATATTGATGCAACATTAAGATGGCTGTTTGCTCCAAGACGCATAACAGCATTTTTACCATACAGCTTTTCAATCTGCTTAATTGCAGAATCAAGTGCGGTTTTTTTATCTGAAACTGTATTTTTCTCTGTAGCCATATTCTTCCAAAGCCTTTCCGCCCATATATAATTGAATACATTTCATAGTATCGGGCAAATGAAATGTTTATAAAATAATAACCGAAATAGTGTAATACACATATCCCTCTTAAATTGCTATTTCATTATAATAAATTTTTTAAATAAAATCAATAAAAACCATAAAAAAGAGAACAAATTTTCTCTTTTTTAAATTATTATAAAAAAATGCTTGCATTTTGCAGATTTTTATGTTAATATCATTGCGTTGTAAATTTATAAGGAGGTGTTCGCTAATGGCAAAATGTGAATACTGCGGAAAAGAAATGACATTCGGTATTAAAGTATCTCACTCACACAGAAGATCAAACAGAACTTGGAAACCAAATATTAAAAAGGTTAAGGCTATTGTTAACGGCTCTCCTAAAAGAGTAAATGTTTGCACAAGATGCCTTCGCTCCGGAAAAGTTGAAAGAGCTTAATTACCGTAAAAATGACCACCAGATTGATTGGTGGTCTGTTTTTTTATGTTCTTGAATTACTTAATAAAACATGATAAATTTAGATTATAAAAAACCAAGGAGATACCATATGCTTAAACTCATTCCACAGCCACAAAAAATTGAAAAAATAAGCGACAAAACCTTTTCGTTTACAAATATTAAACTTGGAACGAACGATTTAAGTGTTGAGGCACAGGAAGAATTTATTTCATCCTGCTCACTTCCGTTCAGCAAAAGTGAAACCATTATTTTTAAAACAAATACTGCTTTAAGTGATGAAGAATATATCATTGAAACAGGAAATGAAATAACCATATTTTCAAATTCTCCCTCCGGACAGTTATATGCACTTCAAACAATAAAACAAATCCTTTTCCAGTGTAAAGATAAAATTCCTCATATAAGAATTTCCGATAAACCGGCATATAAATTCAGAGGCTTTATGCTGGATGCAGGCAGATATTTTTTCAGTGTTGAAGATGTAAAAAAAATTATACTAAGAATGGTTCTCCACAAGCTGAATGTTTTACATTTGCATTTAACGGAAGATCAGGGCTGGCGTATCGAAATAAAAAAATATCCACTTTTAACCGAAAAAGGCTCAATCAGAAAAAAAACAAATTTTAATCATAAACCGCATAGCGGCTTTTATACAAAGCAGGATATAAAGAAAATCGTTGATTATGCACATGCTTTCGGCATTAAGGTAATGCCCGAATTTGATATACCCGGTCATTCCCGAGCAGCCATTGCGTGCTATAATGATTTAACCTGCTTCCCCCGTCCGCTTCCTGTAGCAGATCATTGGGGCGTTAAGCACGATGTGCTTTGTGTCGGAAAAGAGCAAACAATGCAGTTTGTTTATGATATTCTTGATGAATTTTTTGAGATGTTTCCGGATGAATACATACATATCGGCGGAGATGAGGTTCCGAAACACAGATGGGATTTATGCCCTGCCTGCAGTGCCAAGCGTGAGGCGCTGGGCTTGAAAACAAGTGATGAACTTCAGTTCTGGTTTATGAACAAAATTAAGAATTACTGCAAGGAACACGGTAAACAAGCCTTTATGTGGAGCTGGGACCTTGAAGATGATTCTCTGCTTGATACAGATTTAGGCTTTACAAAGTGTGATGATATGGATACGAAAGACAGACCTTTTATTGATACATCCACTAAAGCAAATTACATTGATCTGCCATATGGATATATCAGCCTAAAAGATACTGCTGATCATAAGGTTTACAGCGGTAATGCACTTGGCGTTGAGGCTGCACTTTGGACGGAATATGTACCCAATATGAAAAAAGCCGATTTAATGAGCTTTCCGAGAACAGGTTGTATTGCTGAAACAGGCTGGAACGACAATTGCTCGTGGAACAGCTTTTCAGATAAACTTGATTATTACTATAGTTATCTGGATAAGAACAATATAGATTATGCAAAGCCAAATAAAGCAAATCCGAATAAGCTAAGAGCAAAGCTGAGCATACTTTTATTTGAACGACGCCAGCTTGCATGGGAAGGTTTGCATAATATATTTGACGATAAAAAAATAGAAAAAATTGCAAGAAATAAATGATACACATATAGAAACAAGCGTAATTCTATGGTTCATAGAGTGACTTTTTAAAACAGTTTTGCTAAAATTGAATTAAAGGAAGGTGATTTTATGAACAATATTAAATCCGGTTTGTTTATTAAAGAAAAACGAAACGAAAAAGGTCTTACACAAAAAGATTTAGCAGAAATACTGAACTGCACAGACAAGGCAGTTTCACGATGGGAAACAGGCAAAGGATTTCCTGAGGTTTCATTCTTAATTCCGCTCTCAGAAGCTCTTGATGTTTCCGTTAATGAAATTATTTTGGGAGAGGAGATAAAAAAAGAAGAGATAATTGAAAAAACAAACAATGTAATCGTTGAAACCCTTAAAGAAACAAAAAGAAAAATAAACAAAGCCAGCTATATTATATTTGCATTGCTTCTTACGATCGAAGCCCTTATATTCTACTATACACAGCTTGCTGCTTCACCCGGTGATGAAATGGGAATCATATTTGCAAATATTGCGGTTGTATTCATCTGTTCGTTTCTTGTTGGATTTGTAAATCTGAAGCTGAGGTTTAAACTAATCTTTGTTCCTGCAACAGTTATATTATTTATCCCTTCATCATTTCTGTATTTCCCATTTGATCCGGAATACACTTTCGGATACGCAGCTTTTTTTGCAGTTTCTTCTTTAATTCTGATCTTATTTTCTTCCGGAATACAGAAAATAATCATCGAATTGAAACACAGAATCAGTAAAAAATCATAACCACCAGTTGAACTGGTGGTTTGCACAGGCCCTATAAGGGCCGCCTG
>CAJTZJ010000021.1 GCA_910583925.1 uncultured Eubacterium sp.
AAGCTTTTTATTTCCCCCGGTAGAACCGGGGGTTTTTTCTTTGCTGAAGAGACAGTAAGTAATCCCCACTAATCAATGATTGGTGGGGATATTTTTAATCAATGCACATATTTAAACTAAAATCTTCATTTAGGTTTACTGATTCCAGAAAAGCAGAAAAGAAAGCTTCATCAACTTTTTTATGTTTTACAGTAATCTTTCATACAGTTTCTTTCTCACAGCTTTTCATGTAGTCTTCAATCTGAATGCATAATTCAGTTATCATGATTCTCCTCTTTTTTCATATATTCCATCGCTTTTTTTGCCTGTTTGTATTCATCACGATGATTTATGCGGTATCGTTTATTGTTCATAACAAAATTTGAGCCTGTCTGATGATAATCAAAAGCAACACCATATTTGTCACAATCAGCTTTAATATGCTTAACCCATTCAAAGCGACATTCACGGGCAGATTTGTAGGATTCACCGCCAACAGATACCATATCAATTTCACCGCCTGAAAGATATTTGCTGAAGTCAACATCTTCAAGGAGCGGCGAAGCAAAAATACACTTGCGTTTCGCATTTATTTTCAGAAAGATGGGCAGTCTTTCATCCGCCTTCTGCTGATTTTCACAGGTTACGGCTATAGATACATTGTTATAGCCATCTCCCCAATCAGCCGGCTTGCAGAATTCAAAGCGTTCAATTCTTTTGGTACAGATAAGAAATCTGATATCATTTCGCTGCTTGATAATCTCCCACGCTTCGCTGCGCCATTCATCAGCCTCTTCAATAAAGAAATCCGATGTAAAGCAGGTTGCTACCTCTTTATTTGTATTAAGCTTAAAATTGCCGTATCTGTCCTTTTTAAGAGGCATATTAAAATTTGTTTTTGATTTTGTGATTACATTTGCATCTTTATTGCGCAGACTATCCAAATAAAATACATAGCAGTTTTTACAGCCGGGACTGCATTTATGGCAGCCGTGCCACGGATTCCACATATCCATATAGTTACCTCAATTCGTTATTGCCTTAATTATAGAACAAATTTTCTTTGTTGTAAAGAGAAAAACAGCACAGATTAAAAAATCTGTGCTGAATCATTTACTGATTATTTGCTTCTGCAGCCTTAGCTGCCTTTTTCTGCTGGCTGTATTTGGATTGAGCCGATGCAGCAACAATTAACATAACAAATCCACCGATAAGACAAACAAAATATGCCTTAGCCATAGGCGTTGAGGTTTCTATACCCTCAACATTTGCATAAAGCTTATCGCCTGAAAGCAAAGCAGTCGTCTGCCTGCCCTCAATATATGAATATGAATTGTGAACATTAATTAAATCGTAAACCTGACCGTTATAAGAAACCTTAACATCATAAAAATCCGTTTTTGAGCCTGTTTTCTTATTAACAACCTGTGTTGTTTCAGAGCTTACAACAGTTACCTGAACCTCTTCATAATCAGGTGTTGCAGCCCTATCCATTGCAATCCTGGTAGGAGCAATACCGACTAATAATACAATACAAATAACCCATAAAACAATAACTTTTGTTTTCATAATAAATCAACCTCACTTATTCTTTTTATTTGATAGTTTATTTTCTGTTCCGTTAAGTATTCTTTTAATATTCTGCCTATGAGCAACAATAACGATTGAGGCAAACAGAACAGCAATTAAAATTAATATAATATTCTGATAAAAAACAGCAATTAAAACAGGATAAAAAATTGCTATTAGAATTGAACCAAGGCTTATCATTTTTGAAACAGCAATTGTAATAACAAATATTACAAACAAAATCAACGCAATGCGCCAGTCAACAAGAATAACCATACCTGTGCAAGCAGCAACACCTTTTCCGCCTTTAAAGTTAAAATACAGAGGAAAGATATGCCCTAAAACACAGAAAAATCCGGCAAACTCTTTATACAAAATCATTGTTACAGCTGTTTCCTTATTGTCCGCAATATTAAAAATCATATCAAGCGGGGCATTCAATATAAGAAAAGCAATAAGAATTGCAAGAGCAACCTTTAAAATATCACCGATCATTGTTAAAACAGCAAAATGCTTGCCGTATGTACGGAGCATATTTGTTGCACCTGCATTTCCGCTTCCGGACTCTCTGATATCCTTTTTTTCAAGTGTTCTTGATAATATAATAGAAAAGTTCAGACTGCCTAAAAAATAGGAAATTATCGCAATGAAAATATATTTAACCGCTATCATCTTTTGCTGTCCCCCCTTTCTCTGATAATAAATCGTACAGGGGTTCCGTCAAGCCCGAAAATCTCTCTTATCTGATTTTCCAGATAACGCTGATAAGAGAAATGGAACAATTCTGCGTTATTTACAAAGAAAACGAATGTAGGCGGGCGTGTTGAAGCCTGTGTCATATAATAAATTTTAAGCCTTTTCCCTTTATCGGTTGGCGGCTGAACCCGTGATGTTGCCATTGCAAGCACTTCATTAAGCTTCCCTGTTGAAATTCTCATGGAATTCTGAGAATGAACAAAAGCAATCATTTCAAAAAGGCGGTCTATTCTTTGCCCTGTTTTTGCTGATATAAACATAACAGGTGCATAGCTCATAAATGAGAAATCAACTGCAAGTTTTTTACGAAACGCATTCATTGTGTTTCCGTCTTTCTCAACTGCATCCCATTTATTAACGGCAACAATACACGCTTTTCCCTGATCAAGTGCTATACCGGCAACCTTGGAATCCTGCTCAGTAAAACCCTCAGTTGCATCAATCATTATAACGCACACATTGGCTCTTTCAACTGCCATTCTGGCTCTTATAATACTGAATTTTTCAATCGCATCATTAATCTTGCTTTTTCGTCTGATACCTGCAGTATCAATAATATTAAATTTTCCAAAGCTGTTTTCAACAAAAGTATCCGTTGTATCTCTTGTTGTACCTGCAATATCGGAAACAATTGCCCGGTTTTCTCCGCTGATTCTGTTTACAAGAGAAGATTTTCCGACATTCGGCTTACCGATAATTGCAACATTGATAATTTCTTCATCCTCTTCCTCATCAGCAGCTTCAGGAAAATACTTAATGACTTCATCAAGCAAATCACCTGTGCCGTGACCATGAACTGAAGAAACTGCAATAGGATCACCAAGTCCAAGATTATAAAACTCATAAAACTCAGGATCAGGTGCACCGACTCTGTCACACTTATTCACACAAAGAATAATCGGCTTACCGCTTTTCTGCAGCATAGAGGCAACTTCATAATCAGATGCTACTACACCACAGTTTAAATCCGTTACAAGCACAATAACATCCGCCGTTTCAATAGCAATTTCAGCCTGTGCCCTCATCTGACTTAATATTACATCCGTACTGTAAGGCTCAATACCGCCTGTATCAACAAGCAGAAAATTATGATTAAGCCATTCACAATCACCGTATATTCTATCTCTTGTAACACCAGGTGTATCGTCTACAATAGAAAGCCTTGTTCCTATTAATTTGTTGAATAATGTAGATTTACCTACATTTGGTCTGCCGACTATGGCAACAACTGGTTTACTCATATCTATTTACTCCTAATAACAAGAAAGACGGACAGCACTGTCCGTCTGATAAGCTAATTACACTTATGCTTCTTCCTTAGCAATAACTTCCTTGCCGTTGTAATAACCACAGCTTGCACATACCTTGTGAGGAACTGTATAAGCTGAACAGTTAGGACACTTAACAAGTGTTGGTGCATTTAACTTCCAAACGCTTGAGCGTCTTTTATTTCTTCTTGCTGATGAAACTCTTCTAGCTGGTACTGCCATTTTTATAGCCTCCTTTATTCAAAAAACTGAATGATTTACTCTTCATCAAGCAATTGCAAAAGAGCTGCCATTCTTGGATCAACATCCTTTTTACAATCGCAATTTCCTAAGTTTAGATTCTTGCCGCATTTTGTACACAAGCCCTTGCAATCATCACGGCAAAGCATTTTACTTGGTAAAAACAACTGAATCTCTTCTTCAACAAGCTCGTCTAAGTCCAAAACGCCATCTTCAACAACAATATAATCATCGAAATCAGCATCGCTTTCCAAACTTGGAACAAGAATCTTATTCAGCTTAAAGCAATAATCTTTTTTGACATCTTCTGCACACCTATCGCACACACCGGAAAATTCAAAGGAAATTGAAATATCAAGATAAACAACATCTGCCTTTTGATAAACAGAGCCTTTTATCTGAACATCCTTATGCAATGGCTGATATGTTCCGTACAAAAGATTTTTGAGATTCAATGAATAATCAACAGAAACCGACTCATTACTTCCGTTAAACAGATTTGTAAGGTCTATTTTCATATTGCCACCTCATCTCGCACTTTTAGTATTATATATATAAGAATTTATTTTGTCAATAGAAAATTTAAAAAAGAACAAAGGCGTGGACAAAACCACGCCGATATATTCTTTAAAATTAAGCCTCTTCGCAGTAATCAAAGATTTCAACAGGTAAATCTTCTTTATCACAGCTTATTGTGAAAATAAAATCTACATCTGCTGCTTCTGAAAGCTCTGAAAGCATTTCAAAGAAAAGCGGAAGCTTTGAATAATCTCTGCCGACAATTTTGAATGTTGCATCAATAAGAATATCAGTAACATCATAGTTTCCTGCACAGATACCGGCAAGGAAGCCATAAAAAGCCTTATGCCCGCTTATTCTGTATGTATCTGTTTCAAGAAGTCTTGCCTTTGATGATACATCGTAAGTGAGTTTTGGTTCTTTTTCAACGCAAACAACATTGCCGTCTGAATTCTCCACACAAGAATTCACAAGATCAATAAGCTTCTTTGTTTTGCCTGCGCCTTTATTACCTATAATAAGTTTAATCATTTAAGATTCCTCCAAGGTTTATTTCATATTTATATGATATCATATACCAAGTTCTTTTTCAAGTTTTTCTTTTTCATTTTCATAACCCGGTTTACCGAGCAAAGCAAACATATTTTTCTTGTAGCTTTCAACACCCGGCTGATTGAACGGATTAACACCAAGGATATAACCCGAAACAGCACAAACCTTTTCAAAGAAATAAATCATATAGCCGATATCTTCTGCTGTAATTCCGTTTGCTTCAAGTATAAGGTTGGCTACTCCGCCCTCAGTATGTGCAAGAAGCGTACCCTGTCTTGCCTTTTCATTAACAAAACTCATTGTTTTGCCTGCAAGGAAATTAAGTCCGTCAATATTGCCGTCCTGCTCTGTGATTGTTAAATCATCAAGCGGCTTGTTAAACTTGATGCAGGTTTCAAACATAAGCGAAGAGCCGCTTTCCTGAATAAACTGACCAACAGAATGAAGGTCTGTTGAGAATACACAGGAAACAGGATAAAGCCCTTTTCCGTCTTTTCCTTCACTTTCAGCGAAAAGCTGCTTTAACCATTCGTTGAACATCGTCATACAAGGCTCATATGAAATGAAGCATTCAAGCTTTTTGCCTTTTTCATAGAAGCAGTTGCGGATTGCTGCATACTTCAGACAATCATTTTCTTCTAAACTTTCGCTGTTAAGGCTATCCTGTGCAAATTTTGCACCATTCATAAGAGCATCAATATCAATTCCGGCAACAGCTATCGGAAGAAGACCGACAGCGGTTAATACGGAATATCTGCCTCCGACATCATCCGGAACAACAAAGGTTTCATATCCCTGCTCGTCAGCAAGCTCTTTAAGAGTTCCTTTTGCCTTATCCGTTGTGCAGAAAATACGCTTTGCCGCCTCATCTGCCGAATACTTTTTATAAATCAAATCACGGAATACTCTGAATGCAATAGCAGGCTCAGTTGTTGTACCGCTCTTTGAAATAACATTAATGCAGATATCCTTGTTTTCACAAATTGAAACAAGCTCGGTAACCATTGATGGGCTGATTGTGTTTCCGATGAAATAAATCTGAGGAGTATCTTTAGCAAGTGCATTGTAATTCGGAGATTTCAACGCCTCTATAACTGCCCTTGCACCAAGATAAGAACCGCCGATACCGATAACAATAAGAATATCACAATTCTTTTTGATATATTCGGATGCAGTTTTAATTCTTGCGAATTCTTCCTTATCATAATCCGTAGGAAGAGTTACCCAGCCAAGAAAATCATTTCCTTCTCCGTTTTTAGCGTGAAGCGTATTCATAGCCTGAACGGCTCTTGCGCTCATATCGGAAATGTCTTTATCAGAAACAAATTTATCCGCATATTTATTTATAAGTTTTAACTTTTCCATAATTTATCTCCTTTTCTATAAACTTCAAGTGATTATTTTACAACAAACCGAAATATATATCAACATATTTTTATTAAATATTCTTTAACATTTTCGTGAAAATAAATGAAAAGCTTATTTTTTTTACATCTTTATCCGATTTTAAATAAACTGTTTTTATAATATCATCTCCGGATTTCAATACTATTGTACCCAATTTATCGCCTTTATTAACAGGAGCCTGCATTTCTGTATTTATTTCATAAGTATATTCAATTTCTCCGCTTCCCTTTGCAACTAAAATTTTTTCCGCATCAGCCAAGGACGGAGAAATGCTTTTTTCAATACCGTTTTTAATTCTGACATCCGTAATTTTTGATTGATCAAACTGAGGTTCGGCAAGCTCATAATTTGCAAATCCGAAATCAAGCAGATTTGTTGCACTTTCAAATCTTACATCACTTGTTTCACAGCCAAGAACAACGGCAACAAGATTCATTCCATCCCGTTCTGCCGTAGCACACAGACAGAAGCCCGCATTTGATGTTGTTCCTGTTTTCAGACCGGTTATTCCCTTGTATGTGTTTACAAGCTTATTCGTATTATTTAGCTCTGTTTTGCCGTTTCGCAGGCTGTCTAGCCATATGGATGTATAGTTCTTAATTGATTCATGCTTCATAACTTCTTTTGCAATAACAGCAAGGTCATAAGCGCAGGAATAGTGGTTTGTTACCGTATCGTCCAACCCAGTACAGTTTTCAAAATTACTGTTTTCAAGTCCAAGTTCCTTTGCTCTGTCATTCATCATTTTAATAAAGCCTGTATCTGAGCCGGCAATATATTCTCCCAGCGCCATGCAGGCATCATTTGCAGATGCAACAACAACAGCCTTCAGCAGCTCATCAACAGTCATTTTTTCTCCAACCTCAAGCCAGATCTGAGAGCCGCCCATAGCAACAGCATTTTCCGATGCGGCAACACTGTCTGTTAAAGATATTTTCCCGCTGTCAATGGCTTCAAGAATCAAAAGAATACTCATAACCTTTGTAACCGATGCAGGAGAGCAATGCTCATAAGCATTTTTTTCATAAATAATATCTCCTGTATCCATACACATCAGGATGGCGGACTTTGCTTTTTCAATACTTTCATCTTCCTTTTTTTCTTCCGTTTCAGCAAAGCAGGTAACCGTACCCAGCATAAAAACAGAAAACACCATAAAAAAAGCTATTATTCTCTTCATAAAAATCACCACTATATCTTATTCATTTATTATTGTAATAATAACGAAAACTTGCTATAATAAATTAATTATTTTTGGAGATACAATTATGAAAGCTGCATTTTATACCCTTGGCTGCAAGGTTAATCAAACAGAAAGTGAATATATGGCAGAGCTGCTGACCAAAGCAGGATTTGAAATCGTTTCACCTAACGAGGATGCCGATTACTACATAATTAATTCCTGCACGGTTACTGCCACTGCCGACCAGAAAACGCGCCAGAATGTAAGGAAATTCAAAAGAAAGCATCCTGATTCTGCAATTATTCTGACCGGCTGTATGCCACAGGCTTTTCCGTCAGATGCAGAAAAGCTTATTGAAGCCGATATTGTTTTGGGAAATAAAAATGACGGAGATATTCTTAATTTAATAAACAGATATAACATTGAAAAGGAAAGAATTCTTGCAATAGATAAACATAAAACCGGAGATGAATTTTCAAAATGCTCTATAAGCAAATTCAGCGATCGGGTTCGTGCATTTGTTAAAATTGAAGACGGCTGTGACCGTTTCTGCTCCTATTGCATCATTCCGATGTCAAGAGGCAGAGTACGCTCGAAAAGCCTGTCTGACCTAAAAGAGGAAATTGACAATCTTGCAGAAAGCGGAATTAAGGAAATTGTTTTAGTCGGAATTAACCTTTCCGCTTATGGAAAAAATGAGGATTTCAATCTTGTTGATGCTGTCAGAATATGTGCTGAAAATGAAAAGATTATAAGGGTTCGCCTTGGAAGCCTTGAACCTGATCATATAACGAAAGATATTGTTTTTGAACTCAGCAAAATAGATAAATTCTGCCCGCAGTTTCACATTTCACTTCAAAGCGGCTGCAACAGAACACTGAAAAATATGAACAGGCATTACAGCTCTGATGAATACAGACAGCTATGCAATTTACTCAGAAAAACTTTTAAAGATACTTCCATAACAACCGATATTATGGTTGGCTTTAATGAAGAAACAGAAGAAGATTTTTATGACAGTCTTAACTTTGTTAAGGAAATCCGATTTGAAAAGGTTCATGTATTCCCATATTCGCAGCGTGAAGGCACAAATGCTTCTAAAAAAGGAGACAGTGTAAGCAAAAAAGAAAAAGAACACAGAGCTGAAATCATGATAAATGAAACTGAAACAATCAGAAAAGAATATTTTAATTCACTTATCAATAAAACAGTTTGCGTTCTTTTTGAAAACGAAGCAGAAAAAGGAATTTATCAGGGATACACAAAAAATTATATTCCTGTACGGCTTTCTTATCATAAAAATATTATCGGAAAGGAAATGAATGTTGTTATAACAGATACAACCGATGAATATTGTATTGCTACATTACAGCCTTGATATTTTTAACCTCTTCAACAACTGACGGCGTTTCTTTATCTGTTAAATAACTATAGGAATAGATATAAAATCCGTTTACATTCTCCAGTTGGTTAAGATACGAAATCTGCCTTGAAATAATATTGTGGTTATCTTTAAATTCATTGATTGCGTAGTCCGTATCTGTTGAGGCAAATTTATCCTCCTGCCCCGATTTATAAAGAGGCAGACCGACATAAAGGCGGCAACTTGTTGTAAGCTCTGCCCAATCCTTAGCTGTTTTTGTAAACGGCTGAGCTTCATTATAAAATCCAAAATAAATCTGAGGACATATATAATCAACATACCCCTCCTCTGTTGCCCAGCGTTCAACATCGGCATACAGATTGTTATAATTAGCGGAAATTTTTGATTGAGGGCTTATCCCGAATTCAATTGTTGAATTCACTTTCTTTACTGCTGAATAAACAGATTTTACCATATCCGATACATTCTCTCTTCGCCAGTCGGAAAGAGATAAATCTCCCCCGCTTTTCACATAAGCGCTGTATTCGTTTTTATCAACCTCCTTGCTTTTGGAGGGATAAAAATAATCATCAAAATGAATCGCATCAACCGCATAGTTTTCAACGATTTCTTTTACACCATTTACAATCAATTCTTTTACATCTTTTGATGCAGGATTAAAATAGATTTTATCATCAATATACACATTACTTTTTTTATCCTTACTTTTATGCCATTCTTTTGCAATATTATTATCGGATAATTCTTCAATGTCCTTTGACTGACTTACTCTGTATGGATTTATCCACGCTTCAATTCTGAGCTTCAGATTGTGAGCAACATTAACCATAATCTCCAGCGGATCATATTTGAGTTCACAGCCCTGTACACCAAAGCAGTATTTTGAAACAGGAAAATAATTTGATTTATAAAACGCATCTGCGCAAGGTCTTACCTGCACCGTAACCGTATTGAAACCATCGGATTTTATTTCCTTAAAGGCTGATTTAACCGCTTTTTCAAAATCTTTTGCCGTATTACTGTTTGCAGTAAGCTTTTCAAGCTCGAAATATGTAATCCAAACTGACTTGACATAAACTGCATTAGCAGGCTCATCTTTATCTGCCCGGGCATCTCCCTGAACAGAGCAGCCGCATAATATAAAAGCAAATAAAATAAAACAAATAAATACTTTCTTCATACTTGACACTTTCCTTTAAACTTGTAAAATAATATATATAATGAATTCAGGTGATACTATGGAATACAGATTGGGAACAGGATTAAAAATCAAAGACAAGGGAGAAACCGTTTCCCTTGTTTGCCCAAAATGCAAAAAGGCGGTTAATTTTCATATGTTTTCAAACATAGAAAACAGATTGGATGCAAAATTTCCTTTTATAAAATCAAGCAATGTTTATTTTCTTATTTGTCCTAACTGTGCATCCGTTTATACTGTTGACGAAGTAAAAGGCAAAAACTTTGATAAGGGCGAAAAGCTTTCAATAGGAAATTTTGATTTAAAAACGCTTAAAGAGTTTAAACACGAAAATGAATAAGCTTATTATTGCATATCTGGCTTTAATCAGTATTTTAGCTGCTGTTATAACAATTATAGATAAAATAAATGCCAAAACCGACAGCAGACGAATCCCGGAAGATTTTCTGCTTACGCTGGGTCTTCTTGGCGGTGCATTATCTGAATACATAACGATGAAATTAATCCGACATAAAACAAGACATAATAAATTTATGGTTGGGCTTCCCGTTCTGCTCTTAATTCAAATAACAATAATCGCAGGTTTATGGATATATACACAAAGAGGGTGAATTCACCCTCTTTTCTTTTTTAAAGAATTATACATATCAAGCCGCTGCAGCCCTCATTAATAACTCTTTCAATGGTTTCTCTGAACTTGTTTCTTGCATCATCAGGCATACGCTCAAGCTTCCCGTGAAGTCCTTCGTTAACAAGCTCATGCAGCGATTTTCCGAAAATATCTGTTTTCCATAAATCAGCCGGATTTTCTTCAAATTCGCGAAGAAGATACATAACAAGCTCCTGTGACTGGCTTTCGCTGCCGACAATCGGTGCAACCTCAGTATATGTATTGCATTTAATCATATGGATAGACGGTGCCTGTGCCTTAAGCCTTATACCGTATCTTCCGCCCTGCTTCATAATTTCAGGCTCTTCAAGAGTTAGTTCTTCAATATCCGGCATAACAATGCCATAGCCTGTTCTGTCTACCTCCGAGAGAGCAGCGGAGAAACGCATATATTTATTTCTTATAGCTGTAAGCTCTATAATTTCCTTCATAAGCTCTTTTTCGTTATGAATCGTAACATTGCATTCTTTAGATAAAATAGAATAAAAATAGCTGTTATCAATAGATATTTTAATACTTACACTGCCATCTGATAAATCAAGATTTGATATATTAAGGCTTTCTATATCCGAATTCTCTGCAAGTTTGTCTGCAAACAGCTTAACGCTTCTTATATTGCTGACATCATTGCTGCATTCCTTTACAGATGAGAACAGCTTTGTTTTAAGTTCATTGTCTGCATCCAGGCTTTTTATCCAGGATGGGAAATTAAGTGAAATACTTGAAACAGGAAATTCATACAGCACTCTTTCCAAAATCGCATTAATTTCTTCCTCGTTAAGATCTAAGCAATTAACCGGCATAACAGGCACATTGTATTTTTCACTCATTGATGCACAAAGAGAAAGCGCTTCTGCTGACTGCGGCTCAACACAGTTCATAACAACGACAAACGGCTTATTGATTTCTTTTAATTCATTGATTACTCTTTCTTCTGCCTCTTCATATTCTTCCCGTGGAATAGCACTGATAGAGCCGTCTGTTGTAACTACAAGCCCGATGGTTGAATGCTCATTGATAACCTTTTGTGTGCCGATTTCAGCCGCCATATTAAACGGAATTTCTTCCGGAAACCATGGTGTTCTTACCATTCTGGGCTGATCTTCTTCAATATATCCTACAGAGCTCGGAACTATATAACCAACACAATCAATCAGCCTTACTCTGAAGTGAAGATTATCCTGCATCGAAAGCTCAATTGCTTCTTCGGGAATAAACTTTGGCTCTGTGGTCATAATTGTTCTGCCTGCAGCACTTTGCGGAAGCTCATCTCTTGCCCTTTCCTTTTGAAATTCTCCGTTGATTCTGGGAATAACAAGAGTGTCCATAAATCTTTTGATAAAGGTTGATTTACCTGTTCTTACAGGTCCTACAACGCCGATATAAATATCGCCCTGTGTTCTTGATGATATATCGTTATAAATACTCAAATTATTCCCTCCTTACATTCCCGGAATTAAAAGAATTCGTCTTGATTGAAGCACATCATCTTTTAATTCGTTTTCGGTTTTTATTAATTCAACAGATGTTCTGAATTTCTTTGCAATATCCCAAAGCTGTTCCTGCTCCTTTGCAAAATAAACAACAAGAGCAGGCGAATCTGCCATCGGCGTATCCGAAACATTGATTTCCGACAGTACATTAAAGGTTTTCTCTTCATATCTGATTGCGGTATATTCAATTAAATATCTGACGCTGATCTGATTAGAGGAATTAATAACATAATCAAATGATTTAACATAGATTGCAGAAGAATTAAAATTCAAAGAATCAATTTCCTTTTTCTGACTTATAAATATCAACTCGGATTTTTCATTTCTGACAAATGCAGCAAGCTCTAAATTTTTTCCGTCACTGATATTCAGTGATAAGTCAACAACCTCAACAATATTTATATTCTCAAATTCAAAGGTGCATTTATCATTGATAATGTCAGAAATAACCTCACCGTTTGTATTAAGATTCAGCTTTGAAAATGTATTGCTTATTTCATTATCCGTTGCATAAGAATCTGTTGAAAGCTCAGCCTCTACTTTTCTGAAAACGGAAGCATTTATATTAACATCGCCAAGAAGCTCTATCATCCTTAATTCATTGTTTTTATCAGCCTTTGGCTTAACATACATATTTCCGATAGTAACATTAACAACAGCGTCATCGCCCTCATCAATTTCATTGATGTCAATAATCTTGCTTATATTAATGGACTTCTCGCATTTTCTTATAATTTCATTTTCGGTATCCGTTGTATAAAGCAAAGAAAATTCCACAGTTGCCTTAACAAGCATTTTGTTTTTTATAATCTTAATTTCATCCGTGTGAACAGCGGAAAATGTGTTAATAATTCTTTTTACAAATTCGCTGTCAGAAGGAATAGCCGTATCTTCCTCAAATTCGGCTCTCGTATAAGCCGTTCCCACCAAAGAAAGATAACTGATTTTATCTTTTCTTAAAAGCACAGGCGGCATATCATCAATCATTTTAACCGGATTGCACGCACATACCTTTACACTCAGCGAAAAAGCATTATGTATATCAATTCTTCTTTGATTAATAACTCTGAAATTGCTGTATTTGTTCATAACAAACACATCGGCGGTAACATTTTCAAAGCCGCCTTCTATGGCAATCTGCTTTTGAAAATCCTCTTCAAAATCAGCAGTTGTTAAGCAGGAGGTTGATTCACTTACATAGGTTAAATAGATTTTAGACTTTCCGTAAACAGTAAGTGTTCCGTTGTTATAATCCGTGTTAATAACAAAGTTGTTTATGCAGCACCTTACGATTTTCAGCATATCATCATTATACGCCATAAGATTTTCCTGAAAATCCAAATCAACATCAACGCACTTTGAAAAAACATTGCATTTTTCTTTGATTTCCCTTATGTTATTTTCCATAGCAGTACTCCTTTTTATTTGCAATAATCACTTTATTGCCTTACTGCTAAAACATATGCGAAACAAGCATATAATATACCTAAACAAATGAATATCCTGTTCAAAAAAAGCATCGAAACCAATCTTGGCTTCAATGCTTTTACTCATTTCATTAAATTATCTTCACTCCACTTTTGCATATCTGTTAGTATCGGTACAAAACTTTTTCCTAAATCTGTTAATTTATATTCAACCTTTGGCGGAACTTCAGGATATATCTTTCTTGAAACAACTCCATCTGTTTCAAGCTCCCTTAATTGCCTTGTTAAAGTTGCCTGAGTTATACCATCAAGTCTTCGCTGCAATTCATTAAATCTTTGCTTTTCATATGCAGCAATATACCAAATGATTAATATTTTCCATTTACCGCTTATTATTGATTGCAACTTACACATAGATTCACAGCGTGCAAAATGCTCACTTTCTGTATGCTTGTTATTAGCCATAGTACCACCTCTGATTAAAGTATATATTTTATTTTAAAAATAATCAATACAGTATCAAAATTGATACTAAGTATAAAAAATAATCGTACTTGTTAAATAATCTGCTACTGATATAATCATATCAAAGGAGGTTTTTTATGAATTTTACGGGAACGATTTGGCGTCCGCCATATGAGGCTTGGTCTGCTTTACTGCAAGTTACAGCAGGTTGCACACATCATAAATGCAAATTCTGCACACTATATGAAGATTTACCTTTTAAATTCAGAATGTCACCAATTGGAGAAGTAGAAAACGACCTTAAAGAACTATCAATAATATCTCCAAATGCATTAAGGCTGTTTTTAACAGGTGCAAATCCATTTGTATTAAGCACAGAGAAATTAAAAACAATTGCAAGATTATCTAAGCAGTATTTACCTAAACTTACAAACATCGGTTGCTTTGCAAGAATAACAGATATAACACCAAAAAGCATCGAAGAGTTAAAAGAATTGCGAGCTATTGGATATAACAGATTAACCATAGGTGTTGAAACAGGTGATGATGCAGCACTATCATTTATGAATAAAGGCTACACATCCAATGATATTTTGGTGCAATGCCAAAAATTAGAGAAAGCTAATATTGATTACAATATATTTTACCTTACAGGAATTTACGGCGATGGTAAAAGTGAAATTGGTGTTGAAAACACAGTAAAAATATTTAATCAATTGCAGCCAAAAATCATCGGTGCATCAATGCTAACAGTTTTTGAAACATCACAACTGTTCAAAGAGATTCAATTAGGAAATTGGCGGGAAGAAAGTGAAGTTGAAAAATTACAAGAATTAAGAATACTGATAAAAAAATTAGAAATCAACACTCATTTTTCTGTACTCGGTGCTTCTAATGCATTTCAATTTCAAGGTAAACTACCAAGTGAAAAACAGAAAATGTTAGACTATATTGACAAGATCATTGATAAATATACAGAAGAACAATTAAAGTATTATAGAGATAATCTGAAATCTTTGTAATGATAAAACGCTGTCATTGTATACAAAGTCAAGACCTCCGGCTAAGCCAGAGGCTTGAGTAAGCCCTAGAAGGGCTTTTTACTGACATAACCCCTAAAGGGGCA
>CAJTZJ010000022.1 GCA_910583925.1 uncultured Eubacterium sp.
CAGGCGGCCCTTATAGGGCCTGTGCAAACCACCAGTTCAACTGGTGGTTATGATTATGTTTCGGTCAATTTCTGCGGAAAACCGATACTTCAGCTAAAGAACCTGTCTTTTTTTATTTTCTTAACAAATCTATACTTGTATAAATCGGCTCAATATGGTATTATTAAACAGTATAATATTATATATAATAAAGGAGTTTCAATTATGTATTCTGATTACTACGATTCAATTTCAAAGGTTGCAGAAACAGATAGGGAAGTTGCAGATGCAATGGCTCTTGAGCTTTCCCGTCAGCGTGAAAATATTGAGCTTATCGCATCTGAAAATCTTGTTTCCCCTCAGGTCATGGCTGCTATGGGCAGTGTGCTTACCAATAAATACGCAGAGGGACTTCCTGCAAAGCGCTATTATGGTGGATGTCAATATGTAGATATTGTTGAAAATATTGCAATTAAAAGAGCTTGTGAGCTTTTCGGTGCCAACTACGCTAATGTACAGGCACATTCGGGTGCGCAGGCAAATACTGCAGTTTATCTTGCTCTTCTTAAGCCAGGCGATACGGTTATGGGTATGAGCCTTGATAACGGCGGTCATTTAACGCATGGTTCTCCTGCAAATATCAGCGGTAAGTATTTCAATTTTGTTCCTTATGGTGTTAACGATGATGGCTTTATTGATTTAAATGAATTTGCAAAGCAGGTTAACAGGGTTAAACCAAAGCTTGTTGTTGCGGGTGCTTCTGCTTATCCAAGAGCAATTGATTTCAAAACAATGGCTGATATTGCTCACGCAAACGGCGCTATGTTTATGGTAGATATGGCTCATATTGCAGGTCTTGTTGCTGCGGGGCTTCATCAAAATCCTGTTCCGTATGCAGATGTTGTTACAACAACAACGCATAAAACCTTAAGAGGTCCCAGGGGCGGTCTTATTCTTTGTAATAATGAATATCTTATTAAAAAGCTTAATTCGGCAATATTCCCGGGAACACAGGGCGGTCCTTTAATGCATGTTATCGCAGGCAAGGCAGTTTGCTTCGGAGAGGCTCTTAAACCGGAATTTAAAGAATATCAGCAAAGAGTTATCAATAATGCGCAGGCTCTTGCTAAAGGTCTTACCAAAAGAGGACTTAATCTTGTTTCGGGCGGAACAGATAATCATCTTGTGCTGCTTTCTCTTATCGGCACAGGTGTAACAGGCAAGGATCTTGAGGCAAAGCTGGATGAGGTTCATATCACGCTGAATAAAAATACTGTTCCGAATGAACCGCTTTCTCCGTTTGTTACTTCAGGTGTTCGTATCGGTACGCCTGCTGCAACAACAAGAGGGCTTAATGAAGATGATTTTGATAAGATTTCTGAATTTATTCATCTTGCAGTAACAGATTTTGAAAACAATAAAGATTATATCAAGAGCGGGGTTGCAGAAATCTGTAATAAATATCCTCTTTACGAGTAATTTGATTAAAAGAATATGTCGAAAGGAGTGAGATGAAGTGGCAAAAGCTTTTTCAAAAATATTTGGCTTCGCTATAAATTTTGCTTATTTGTTTTTCAAATTAAAGAAAACCGAAAATAAGATTACCTTTATCTCACGCCAAAGCGATATACCGTCACTTGATTTTCGTTGTCTGATTAATGAAATCAAAGAGAATTACCCGCAGTATAGGGTTGATGTTTTGTGCAAAATGATACCTTCGGGCTTAACAGGTAAGATTTCCTATATCTTTGAAATGCTTCGGCAGATGAAATCGCTTGCATCCTCAAGGGTTGCCGTAATAGATGGATACTGTATTCCTGTTTGTATGCTGAAGCATAAAAGTGATTTAACTGTTGTTCAGATATGGCATGCTCTCGGTGCAGTAAAAAAATTCGGCTGGCAGTCTGTTGGCACAAAAGAGGGCAGAAGTGAAAGCATAAGCAGAGCGATGTGTATGCACAGAAATTATGATTATGTTTTAGCACCGAGCAAAAAAACAGCAGAATTTTATTCAGAGGGCTTTGATATAGCTTTGGGCAGAATAAAAGTATTACCTTTGCCGAGAGTTGATTTTATTCTTGACAACAATAACAGAGAAGAAGAATTTTATTCTCTTAATCCGCAGATGAAAAATAAAAAAATTGTCCTTTATCTTCCGACTTTCAGAAGCGGAGAAGCGATGGCGGCAGATTTGCTGAAGAAACAATTTGTAAATAAAAAAGAATACCGGCTTATTTTCAGCACGCATCCTTTGTCTGAAGTGAAAAAGGATGAAGGATTTACTGCAAAAGGTAATTTCTCAAGCTATGATTTAATGAAGCTTGCAGATATTATAATAACGGATTATTCTGCATGTGCATTTGAGGCATCTCTTCTTTTAAAGCCGCTTTATTTCTTTATTCCGGATTATGAATCGTATATGCAGGACAGGGGAATAAATGTTGATGTGAAAAAAGAATTTCCGTCTGCTGCTTTTGAGAATGCCGAGTTATTGGCTGATGCAATTGAAAAAGACAATTATGATATGAATGCTTTAGAAGCATTCAAAGAAAAATATGTAGAAAATGCTGATACAAACAGTACGAAAAATCTTGTGAAATTTATTTTAAAGCAAATGTAGTTTGTTTAAGGAGATTACAATGAAAAGAATCTTAACATACGGAACTTTTGATTTGTTACATTATGGTCATATTGAAATTTTAAGAAGAGCAAAGGCTCTCGGAGATTATTTGGTTGTTGCTCTGTCAACAGATGAATTCAATGAATCTAAGGGTAAAATTGCTTATCACAGCTACGATACAAGAAAGAAAATGCTTGAAGCAATTCGCTATGTCGATCTTGTTATTCCCGAAAACAATTGGGAGCAAAAAGCAAATGATGTTACCGAATATCATATTGATACAGTTGTTATGGGCTCAGACTGGGCAGGTTCAGATAAATTTGATTATCTTAAAGATTACTGCGAGGTTGTTTTCCTTGAAAGAACCCCCGGTGTGTCCACTACTATGATTAAAAATGATTTGAAATTAAAAAATGCTGAAAAAGGAAAAAATCAGCTTCCCGAATAGGAATAAAACTTGCGTTCTGCAAGCGGATTCTTTATATCTATAAAAAACTTTCTGAGAGGATGAGGCTCATTGATTAAACGAATACTTGATAAATTCCAAGAGTTAAGTAAAAATGTTAATATGTCTTATTTGAGCTATTCTGAACTTCCTGTTGATGATAAGCTTGTTCTGCTGGAGGGCGGACAGGGTTCCAATATCAACGGCAATATGTTTTCTATATTGAAAGAAATCTCAACAAATCCTCGTTTTAAAGATTATAAATGTGTTTTTGTTGTTACACAAAAAACGATTGAAAAGGCTAAAAAGAGAATTTTTGATGTATATGGCTTTGAAAATGTTGAGCTTGCAATCAGAAATTCTAATATATATTGTAAATATCTTGCCACAGCAAAATATATAGCAACGGATAATTCATTCCCGCCTTACTTTTTAAAAAGGGCAGAGCAGGTTTTCCTGAATACATGGCATGGTACGCCTCTTAAAACGCTTGGTAAATCCGATAAATCCAACCTTGGCTCTCTTGCTAATATTCAAAAGAATTATCTTATGTGTGATTATGCACTTTTCCCGAATGAATTTACATATAATGTATTTATGGAGGATTATTATTTAAAGGATATATTCTGTGGCAAAACTCTTATTGCCAATTATCCGAGAAACTATGTTTTTTATGATAAAAAGCAGGGAGAGGAAATGAAAAATGCTCTCGGCTATGAAGGCAAAAAGGTTTTTGCCTATATGCCAACATGGCGCGGAATGGGCAGAAAGGCAGATACAAAAAATCAAATCAGGTCAACAATCAAAATTCTGAGGGAATTTGATGAAAGGCTTGATGACGATACAGTTCTTCTTGTTAATCTTCATTTCCTGCTTTCAAGTAATATCAATTGCTCGGAATTTAAGCATATTGCTTACTTTCCTGAACAGTATGATACTTATGAGGTACTGAATGCCTGCGATGGTCTGGTTACCGATTATTCAAGCGTATTTTTTGATTATGCGGTTACCGGCAAAAAAATTATTCTTTATGCCTATGATAAGGAAAAATATTTAAGCTCACGCGGAACCTATATGCCGTTTGAGGATTTACCGTTTCCGATTACTGACAGTGTTGAGGATACGATAGCTGAAATGAAAAAGCCTGCAGAGGATTATTCTGCGTTCATTGATGAATACTGCCCCAATGGCTCAGAGGCACAGTGTGCGGATATATTCAATTTGATGCTTTCCGGCGAAACAGATAAGTTTGAGGTAAAAAAGCACAATGCTGCCGACAACCTCAGCCTTATTTACGCAGGTGCCCTTAATCCTGTGTATTATGATGGTATTAGAAATTATATAGAAGAAAATCCTCAGTATAAGCATATAGTTGTTTATGCGAAAACCTTTGATTCCGCAAAAAAAGAATTTGTTAATTCTCTTGATGAAAAAGCAGGTTTTATGGGGCTTTTAACAGCGTATCAATATAATAAAAAAGAGGCCCTTTCAATTGCTCTTCATGGTTTGCTGAATAAAGCAAAGCCGTCTGAAGAGCTTGACAACTTCTTTGAAAAAGAGGCGAAGCGCCGCTTTTATTCTTTGAATCCTGTAAAGGTTGTTGACTTTACGAGTGGCAATTATATTGAAGCCGGTATTCTTTCTAAGATTTCCGGTAAAAAGTATAATGTTCGGCACGGCGATTTCTTCCTGAAATCAAAGCTCAGTAGATATTTAGAGAAATTCACAAAGAAATTAGAGAAAAATTATGGCTTTTCCGAAATAGATAATTTTGAAAAAGAAAATGAGCTTTATATTGAACACAGTGCGGAAAATGTATATGCGAATGATACATATCGAAGATTATCAAAATTCAAGAATGTAATTCCGTTTTATATGGCTTCTTCAAAAAAACTGAAATGTGTAAGTTTTTTCAGCTATAAAACACCTGTTCCGATTGCAATGGCAGATACATTTCTTTGTATTGATGATAAGGAATTTGATTTTAAAATAATCGGAAATAGGAAAAGAAAAAGCAAAAGGCATTGGGGAATAATTTCCTTTGAAATTCCTGTTGAAGAGGTTGTTGATTTGCCTTCAAACTGCAAGGTTATGATTTGCTATAAAAACAGGTTTGATAAAATTGTTCAGTGTCATGCCTACTATTTTGCTCCGCTTGGCTCAATGTTCTTCGGACTCAGAAGCGCTATGCTTCATGATAAGAAAACGGATACTGTTGCAATTTTCCGTCAGTCTGTACGCAATAATCTTAATGTTTATGTAAGGTCCTTTAATACAACGGATAAGCTTGTTGAAAGGCTTAAGCAGGTTATCGCCTTTGGTTTTTCCGTTCTTTGGCGAAGCAGTAAGGCAAAAAAAATTGTTCTTCTTTATGAAAAGAATTCTTCAAAATATGAAGAAAGCGCAAGCGTAACCTTTGAAAATCTTATTGATAATGGGTACAAAAATGCTTATTTTATAATTGACAGAAATTATCAGTATATTGACAGAATCGCTGAAAAATACAAGTCTAATATAATCTATAAATATACCTTTAAGCATTATCTTTATTTCTTTAAGGCTAAAACCTTTATCGGAACAGAAGCGCTTGTTCACGCAATAGATTTAAAAACTTTTAATATTCTTGCACTTAAGAAAATTTCGGATAAGAATCTGAACTATGTATTTCTTCAGCACGGCGTTATGTATATGGTTTCACTTAACAGTGAATCAAGAAGTATGTTTAAGCGTAAGGAGCTGAAAGGAAAGTACAGAGTTATCGTTTCCTCTGTTGCCGAAGCAAATCATTTTGTTGAGCTCGGCGGACATTTTGACGAGGATTTGTACATAACAGGCCTTCCGAAGTTTGACAGAAATGTTTTATCCCCTGATGCGGATAAAATTGCAATTATGCCGACATGGCGTCCTTGGGAAATAAATGCTGCCCGTGATGATTTTACCGAAACCGCATATTATAAAATGGTTATGAAAATCTACAACAGCGTTCCCGATGATTTAAAGGAAAAGGTTATTGTTCTTCCTCATCCGCTTATTGCAAATGAGCTTCGTGAGCTGAACAGCCCTATTTCCGATAAGCTTGCCATGGATGCAAGATATGATGATATATTGCAGCAAACCAGAATTCTCATAACCGATTATTCCTCTATTGCCTATGATGCGTTTTACAGAGGTGCCAGAGTCATTTTCTATTGGGAAGAAAAGGATTTTTGTATGTCGCAATACGGTCCGTCAACAAAGCTTATGCTTAATGAAGAAAATGTTTACGGCGATTATTTTTATAATACAGTCGGCTTGCCCGAAGCTATAAGAGATAATTATGATCATCCGCAGAAAGAGGAGTATGTTGAAAAGTATTCGCATATTGTTCAGTTCAGAGATGGCAGAAATACGGAAAGACTTATAGAATTCCTTAAGGAAGATAAGTTAATCTGAATGTTGGAAAGAAAATAAGATGAGTTATACAATATCAAAGAAATTTGCAGATATGAAGCCCTCAGCAGTTAGGGAAATACTAAAGCAGACGAATCAGCCGGGAATGATTGCTTTTGCAGGCGGTTCTCCTGCTGTAGAAGCTTTTCCTTGTGATGAGGTTAAAGCGTTATCAAATAAAATTTTAAGCGAAAATCCCGTATCTGCTCTTGTTTACGGTGTATCTGAGGGATATGAGCCGCTGAGAGAGCAGGTTGAAATCTGGCTCAAAGAAAAGGAAAACATCAAAAGCGAGGATGATGTGGTTATTATAACCTCAGGCGGAACGCAGGTTATGGATATTACAACCCGTGTTCTTGCCTCAGAGGGTGATTCTGTTATTTGTGAGAATCCGTCGTTCATCGGCTCTCTTAATGCGTTCCGTTCCCACGGCTGCAAGCTTGTCGGTGTTCCTATTGATGAAGACGGAATGAATATTGAAGCTCTTGAAGAAGCAATTAGGAATACGCCGGATGCAAAATTTATCTATACGATTCCGAATTTTCAGAATCCCGGCGGTACCACTTTAAGCCTTGAAAAGCGCAAAAAAATGTATGCTCTGGCAAAGGAAAATAACCTTGTTATTCTTGAAGATAATCCTTATGGTAAGTTAAGAGTTGAGGGTGAAGATGTTCCGTCAATCAAAAGTATGGATACAGATGGAATTGTCGTTTACGCAGGCTCGTTTTCAAAAATTCTTGCCCCCGGTATACGAGTTGCATATGCTGTTGTACCGAAGAAATTTGCCGGCGCATTTACGATCGGCAAGCAGGTTTCGGATGTTCATACAGGTGTGCTTAATCAGATGATTGTTTCTCGATGGTTTGATGAATATGATGTTGATTTGCATATTGAAAATATCCGAAAGGTTTATCACAGAAAGCTGAACCTGATGTGTGATTGCCTTGATGAATACTGCAAGGATTTCATAACTTATGTAAGACCGCAGGGCGGTTTGTTCATCTGGGCAAAGTTGCCCGAAAATGTTGATATGCTTGAATATGTAAATAATCTGTTAAAACAGAATGTGGCAGTTGTGCCGGGTACGGCATTTATGGTTGATGATGCAAAACCGTGCAGTTATATCCGCCTTAATTTCTCAACCCCGTCAGATGAGGATATTGTTCGGGGTGTCAGGATAATGGGCGAAACCGCAAAAGAATTTATTTTAAGGTGAAAATGATGGAAGAAAATAAAATTGAAAGAAAGAAAAGAAGCCTCTCGTTAATTCAGCCAACCTCTGTTCCTACTCTTGGAAATTATCTTGGCGCAATGAAGGGCTGGCCTGCTTTTCAGGAAGAATATGATACGATATACGGCGTTGCGGATTTGCATTCCATAACCGTTCGCCAGGAGCCTAAGAAGCTAAGACAGCAAACAATGGAGCTTTATGCAATGCTGATGGCAGTCGGTCTTGATCCCGAAAAGGGAATCCTGTTTGTTCAGTCCCATGTGGCTGCTCATTCTCAGCTGGCATGGCTTCTGAATTGTTATACGCAGTTCGGCGAGCTCAGCAGAATGACGCAGTTTAAGGATAAATCAGCACAGCACAGTGACAATGTCAATGCAGGCTTGTTTACTTATCCCTGTCTTATGGCTGCCGATATTCTTCTTTATCAGGCAGATGTTGTGCCTGTTGGTGCGGATCAGAAGCAGCATGTGGAAATCTGCCGTGATATTGCAAATCGTTTCAATGGTGTTTATGGTAATGTATTTACAGTGCCTGAGCCTGTTATTCAAAAGAACGGTGCAAGAGTTATGAGTCTTGCCGATCCTACAAGGAAAATGAGCAAATCAGACCCTAACCCTAAGGGAACGGTTTATTTAACCGATGAACCGAATGTTATAATGAAAAAGTTTAAATCTGCTGTAACAGACAGCGAAATGAGCGTTCGCTATGCAGAGGGTAAGGACGGAATTAATAATCTTATGACAATTTATTCCGCTGTTACAGGTGATAGCTTTGAAAAAATCGAAGCTGATTTTTCAGGTAAGGGCTACGGCGATTTTAAGTCAGCAGTGGGAGAAGCTGTTGTTGAGGAATTAAGACCTGTTCAGGAGAAATTCAAACAGCTTATGAATGATAAATCTTATCTCGCCGAATGCCAAAGAAACGGAGCTGATTTTGCTTCCCGTATTGCAGGCAGAACGCTGAATAAGGCAATGAAGAAAATCGGATTTCTGTTATAATAAGTTGAGAGGAGCAGTCGAAAGACTGCTCCTCTTCCTTTAATTGCTTTCAAGCCCTAAAATATAATCTGCTGAAACCTTGTAGTATTTGCAAAGAGCAATTATATGTCTTACGGGAATTTCATTTTCTCCTTTTTCATATCTTGAATAAACCTGCTGAGTTGTGCCAAGATAATCGGCAATCTGCTTTTGTGTTAAATCGTTATCTTCCCTTAAATCTTTGATGATTTCAATATAGGTTTTCATACAATTCCTCCATATTATCAATATAAAGAAATTTTACAATACACCAAATATAGTGTATTGACTTTACACTATATTTGGTGTAAACTGATAATTGTATTTTATTATTTGTTTTAGGAGGTATTTTATGGACAGTGTTTATATTATTAATTTAAAAGACAATAGAGAAAATCACGATAAAAATGATGATATAAAGTTTGAAACCTGTATGAGAAATCATATCATTTCAATCGGTTGGGGCAGTGAAGAATATAGGGATAATCCAAGCTTCAAGGCAGCAATAAATAATTTGAACAGAATGAAAAAAGGCGACCTTGTTTGGACAAAAAATCCTAAAAATAAGAATGATATCCGCCTTTTGAAAATTGCCGACGATGTGGTTTGTGATAGTTTGGAAGCAGAAACGCATTGTCTGATTGATGATATTGTTGTAGCAAGAAGAATTGAAGAAAAAATAATTTGTTTTCCGCCTGAAAAACTTCCAAAAGAAATAGAAAAAAAGGATATTGTTGCAAGGCATACTGTTGAAAGAGTGCATAGAAAATTTTTTATTGATGCAACATTAAACTATGTAAAGGAGAATGCGTAATGAAAAAGGCTTTGTCGGCAATTTTGTCAATTGTAATGCTGTTCAGCTTAGCAGTAGGAATAGATTTCTCCGCTTATGCAGAAACAAGCGGAGATTATGAATATGAAATTCTTGATGACGGCACGGTTGAAATAAATAAATATAATGGAACTGCTTCAAGTGTATCTGTTCCAAGTACGGTTGATGGTAAAAAAGTAACAAAAATTGGTAGTTGGGCATTTTCTGATTGCAATAGTCTGACAAGTGTTACAATACCAAATGGTGTAACAAGCATTGAAGAGAGTGCGTTTTCAAATTGTACCAGTCTTACCGGTATAACCATACCGAATAGTGTAACACGCATCGGTGGTTGGGTATTTTATCATTGCACAAGCCTAAAAAATATAACTATACCTGATAGTGTAATAAGTATTGGAGATGTTGCATTTTACGATACGGCTATTTACTACAATAATTGGGTTAATGATGTATTATACATAGGAAATCATATAATAGAGGTGCGTGTATCTGAAGATTTTTATATTGATAAAAATATAGTAACAATTGCTGATGGGGCATTCGATGGCACCGGTGTAACAAATATTAATGTTGATATAAATAATAAAAACTATTCATCAAAAAACGGGGTACTTTATAATAAGAATAAAACAGAGCTGATTAGATATCCTGCCGGAAAAGCAGATACTTCATTTACAATTCCAAATACAGTAAATATTATCAAGGAGGGTGCATTTGGAAGCTGTGGCTATTTAAAAAGTGTAACAATACCAGATAGTGTAACTGATATTGGCAGATATGCTTTTTTTTATTGTACGGATTTATCGAAAATATCAATGTCCAAAAATATCAAAAATATTTATTCCGATTCGTTTGAAGGAACAGAATATTATGATAACAAAAGCAATTGGTCTGATGGTGTATTATATATAGGCAATTGTCTTATTAAAGCAGATGAAGAGTCAGTATCAGGTAAATATTCAATAAAAGCAGGAACAACTGCAATTGCCGGTTCTGCATTTAGTTATTGCAGAGATATAACCGGTATATCCGTACCGAACAGTGTAACAAGTATAGGTATGTATGCGTTTAATGCTTGTTCAGGCTTAACAGATATAACTCTTTCAAATAAGATATCAATCATTAAAAGCGGCACTTTTTGCGGATGTACAAGCTTAACAAACATAACAATTCCAAATAGTGTAACCGATATTGAAGATTGGGCTTTTCAGGAGTGTGTCAGCTTAACAAGTATTACCATTCCTTCCAGTGTAATCAAAATAGGCGAAAATACATTTTTTATTCCATATGGGGAAGAGTTAGTTTTTATTGTTGATGAGGGTTCTTATGCTGAACAATATGCATACGATAATTACTATGAATATAAATATGATATCAACGGCGAAATAATTCAGTATCCGGGCTATCTTGATTATGTGAACACCTGTGGAAAATTAAAAGATATTCTTCCGGATTCAGTATCTGTTAATTATAATGAATTAGATGCAGAAGACAAGATGTATGAAATAGAACAATCCATCGCAAACAGCTTAAAAAGTATTTATACTAATATAGATACGCAGCGATACAGCGTACAAGTAAGTTATAACCCCTTTCCTTATGAATATTTTCGCAAGGCATCCGTTTATTTGAAAGATAGCTTAAATCCGAATTCATGGGATTGGGCTGAAATCAAAATAGTTGATGTGAAATTTAAAAATTCAGATAAATATAATAAAACCGATGAACAATGTATCAAAAATTTTAAGGCTCCGAATATAAAGTATGTTGAGATGGATTTAGATTATTTGAATTCAGCAGATGTTTGGAAAGAGTTTCGTGAAGCAACAATCAAAGCTTATGAAAAGTCTGTTAATGATGCGTCAATAACTGTTTTGCCGATTTCAAGAGCCGGCGGTGGTGATCCGGGCTTAAATATAGGTGAAGGCGAAGGTTCATACATTTCTGTTTATAAAAACGGCATTTGCTATGATATCAGGAGGGTGGAAAACAGAGAAGCGGTTCCCGTTATCAATGTGCCGGTTTCCGTTTCCGATAAGGATACCTATAATTATGTTATCCAAAAGATAAAGGAAACCTATCCGGATGCAGATTTCTCCAAAAAGGCGATCGGCATTGAAAAAGGATTTTCTGATTATTCGTATGAGAATGGTAAGGAGCATATAACTAAGGTTGAGTACCCGAATGGATATACCTATTTGTTCGATTACAATGGAACTGAGCTTAGAAGCAATATTGTTATAAAAAAGGATTGTAAGCATATATGGGATGCAGGCAAGATAACGAAACAGCCGACCTCTACAGCAACGGGCATTAAAACCTATACCTGCACAAAGTGTAAGGCAACAAAAACGGAAACGCTTCCCGTTACAAGATTGCAGACTCCAACCGCAAAAGCCGTGGTAAACGCAAACGGTGGGTTCACGATTTCGTGGAACAAGATTGCCGGAGCAGATAAGTATGATGTGTACTATGATAATGGAACAGGGTATAAGCTTCTGCGAACGGTAACAGGTACTTCTACAACAACAGGTACCGCACCATATGGAAAGAAATATTCATATAAGGTAAGAGCAGTAAACAGCAAGAACAGTGCCGTAACCTCTGCATTCAGTGCCGCAGTTACTGCAATAAACAATAAAAAGCTTCAAACCCCAACGCTGAAAGCAACCGTAAATGCAAATGGTAGCTTCAAACTTTCATGGAACA
>CAJTZJ010000023.1 GCA_910583925.1 uncultured Eubacterium sp.
TAAAAAAACAAGCACAAAAGTGCTTGCTTTTTTAATGGCGGAGATGGTGGGATTCTCCTCTTGCTATCGAAAGGTACACTGTACCTTTCTCCTAAAAATTTTCGCTTGACAGCTCAATTTTCAGAGCCACGTCTTCGAATCCCTTTTTATTGTACGATTAAAAAAACAAGCACAAAAGTGCTTGCTTTTTTAATGGCGGAGATGGTGGGATTCTCCTCTTGCTATCGAAAGGTACACTGTACCTTTCTCCTAAAAATTTTCGCTTGACAGCTCAATTTTCAGAGCCACGTCTTCGAATCCCTTTTTATTGTACGATTAAAAAAACAAGCACAAAAGTGCTTGCTTTTTTAATGGCGGAGATGGTGGGATTCGAACCCACGTCCCTCAGGGGGCATCATGATTTCGAGTCATGTCCGTTATGACCACTTCGATACATCTCCATATTCAATTGCAATAAATTGTAACACTGAAAGGGTGGTTTTGTCAATTATTTATATTGTATTAAATGAATTCTTATGTTAAAATTATCTATATTTTAGATTTGGAGAAGTTTATGGTTGCTATTATTGATTACGGCGCAGGCAATCTTATGAGCGTAAAAAAAGCTCTTGATTATATCGGCGCTGAAAATGAAATTACGATGGACAAGGATAAAATTCTTTCTGCTTCCCATATTATTCTGCCGGGTGTCGGCTCATTCGGCGATGCAATGCAATCTATGGAAAGCCGTGGTCTTGTTGAAACAGTTAAGGCTGCCGCCCGTTCGGGTAAGCCGTTTCTCGGTATCTGCCTCGGTTTGCAGCTTTTATTTGCAAAAAGTGATGAAAGTAAAAATGTAGATGGCTTAGCGCTTTTGAACGGAGAAATCGTTTCAATACCAAAGGATATGGGATTAAAAGTTCCGCATATGGGCTGGAATTCTGTTTCTGTTAAGCAGAACAGTGGGATTTTTAAGAATATTCCGGATGAAAGCTATTTCTATTTTGTGCATTCCTATTATCTTAAAAATGCAGATAAAAAAGATGTTGCCGGAACAGCAGAATATGGTGTTGAAATTCAATGTGCTGTTCAACAGGGCAATCTCTGTGCAACGCAGTTCCATCCTGAAAAAAGCGGAGAAATCGGATTGAAACTGCTTGAAAACTTTTTGGCCCTGGAGGAATAGTTATGTATGCAAAAAGAATAATTCCCTGCCTTGATGTAAAGAATGGCAGAGTTGTCAAAGGTGTTTCCTTTGTTGATTTGCGTGATGCAGGCGATCCTGTTGAATGTGCAGCTGCATATGATAAAGCGGGTGCAGATGAGCTTGTTTTGCTTGATATAACCGCAACCCATGAGGGCAGAGGTACTATGATAGATATTGTTGAGCGTGTTGCAAAAACTGTTTTCATTCCGTTTACGGTTGGAGGCGGTATTAAAACAGTTGATGATTTCAAAGAACTCCTTCGTGCAGGTGCTGATAAAATCTCTGTTAATTCAGCAGCCGTAAGAAATCCGGATTTGATAAATGAAGCTGCTTATAAATTCGGCAGTCAGTGCGTTGTTTGTGCAATTGATGCCAAAAGAAAGAATAACGGCGGCTGGGAGGTTTATCTCAATGGCGGAAGAATTCCAACTGGTATTGATGCCGTTGAATGGGCTGTTGAAGCCGAAAAACGAGGTGCAGGCGAAATATTGTTAACCTCTATGGATGAGGACGGTCAAAAAAACGGCTATGATATTGCGCTTACCCGTACGGTTTCCGAAAAAGTCGGCATTCCTGTTATTGCCTCGGGCGGTGCCGGAAAGGCAGAGCATTTTTATGATGCGTTTACAGAAGGAAAGGCAGATGCAGTGCTTGCAGCAAGCTTGTTCCATTTTAATGAATTGCCGATTCCAAAGCTGAAAAAATATCTTGATGAAAAGAATATCCCTGTTAGAAAATAACAGGGATATTTTCGTATTGAATAAAAGGCACTATAATGTTATAATAATTAAAAATATATTATGGAGAATTATTGTGAAAAGTGAAGTTAAAAAGGATTTTAAAATAAATGACAATCTCGTTGTCGGCAGAAATGCTGTGATTGAGCTTATAAAAAGCGGCAGAGAGATTGAGAATATACTTATTGCAAAAGGAGAGCGTGAGGGCTCTGTTTCAAAAATTATTGCACTTGCCAAGGAAAAGGGTATTGTAATTAAAAATGTTGATAAGAAAAAGCTGGACTTTATCAGTGCGAATGCAAATCATCAGGGTGTTGCGGCAAATGTACCTGCTCATGAATACAGCACGGTGGATGATATTTTAGAGCTTGCAAGAGGCAGGGGAGAAGCCCCTTTTATTATCATTTGTGATGAGATAGAGGACAGCCATAATTTGGGTGCCATTATCAGAACAGCGGAAGCCTGCGGCGTTCACGGGATAATTATTCCGAAAAGAAGAAATGTCGGTCTGAATTTTATTGTTGCTAAAACCTCTTGCGGAGCACTTGAATATGTTCATGTTGCAAGAGTTTCAAATATTAATTCAACGATTGACAGACTCAAGAAAGAAAACATCTGGGTCTACGCCGCTGATATGGATGGTCAGCTTTGGAGCGAAACAGATTTTTCAGGCGGAGTGGCGCTTGTTGTCGGCAATGAGGGCAGGGGTGTCGGTGCGCATATAAAAGCGAACTGCGATGTTACAGTCAGCTTGCCGATGAAGGGCAGGGTAAACAGCCTGAATGCTTCTGTTGCTGCCGGAGTTATTATGTATGAAATATCTAAACAAAGACTTTAAATTTTGGGTTGATTGATTATGAGAGAAAAAGAAAATTTATCTGTTGAAGAGATTTTGCGAGAAGCGGATGAAATGCTCAATCAGATAAGCGCAAGATCTAAATCAGCAGCAGAATATACAGAAAAAGAAGAAGTAAAAGCATATGTTCCCAAATCATCTGAAAATAATATCGGCCATACAAAAGAAGCTGTAAGTGATAAAACCAAAGCGGTTTCGGTTAATGATAAAACGATAGCGGTTCCCGTAACTGATAAGACAATCGTTAGTAAAAGAGTTACGGCAAAGCATTTTTTTCAGCATAATCCTGTTGATGATGATTATAATGCAGTGCCTCCTCAGATTATTGAAAGGCCTGCAACCATTAAAAGCAAATCAAGATTTAATAAAACCTCTGATTTGCAGGAAATTCCAACTATTCTTGCTGTTGAAGAGCTTGCGAAAACAAGAACGGATTTTGTTAAAGCCTGTGAAGAGGAAAGCGGCAATTCCGAAACGGATTATGATTTATCGGATCAGATAAAATTAAGCGGATTTGATGATGAATTTGATGAAATCCCCGATATTGATGAGGATGTTGCTGAGGAGCAGTTACGGAAAAGAAGAGAGGACAAAATCAATAAATTCAGGCTTTTTGCTAAGGAAGAAGCAGAAAACGGAAAAATAGATGAAGGAAACAGAATTGTTGCCAAAAGAGTTTCTGATTATACAAACAGAACGAAAATGATGGAGCAGCTTTTTAAGCATAAATCCAGTCATCAGATTGAGGGTGCGATAACCCTTGTGTTCGGAATCATGCTTGGTCTGCTTTCGGCGTTTCAAAATTCCTATCATCTGCCTTATTTTTTAAGCAATTATAAAGGGTATTACATAACAATGCTGGTAATTTATGTTCTTGTTCTTGCAACGAATATAAAAACAATTATGCATGGCTTTAATTTTAAGCATGGGCTTAATTTTGATTTTCCGGTTGCGTTTGCTTCGGTTTTTGTTTTAGTTCATACGGCTGCACTTTTACTGAATCCCGATATGGCATTAGGCTCGGGTGCTGCTTATCCGTCGGCTGTTGCATTTGCGCTGTTGCTGACTCTGCTTGGTAAACGAAGTATGGTTATGCGTATTATAAATGATTATGATTTTCTTTCTGACGGAAAGGATAAATATTCGGTTGAGGATATTGTAAATGAGGTTGACGCAACAATTATATCAAGAAACCTTCTTTCAGGCGATCCTCTTCTTAAGTACAGTGTTAAAACGGATATGCCGACAAGCTTTCTTGAAATTTCCTGTGCTTATGAGCCAACAGATAAGGTTGTAAGAATTCTGGCTCCGATTCTGATTACGCTGAATGCGGTTCTGTTTGGTGTTGTAGGCTATTTTCAAAAGGATTGGTTTTATGCCTTTAATGTTGCAGCGGCGGGTGTTGTTATATCCTGTCCGGTTGTTTCCTTGCTGGCAACAAATATTTCGCTTCTTGGAATTTCCCGCTCACTTTCAAAAAAAGGAGCAGTGGTAAACGGATTTGAAGGAGCACATGTTGCGCATAAATCAAATGCCCTTGTTATGGAGGCATCTGATTTATTCGGAGATCGTTCCTGTGATCTTCACGGAATTAGGCTGTTTAATAAAACAAAGGTGGATGATGCTCTTTTGTTAACAGCAACTGTAATTATGAAAACCAAAAGTCCGTTAAAGCATGTTTTTGATGATGTTATTGTTGGCAAGCAGGCCATTCTTCCTGAGGTTGATACAGTTATTTATGAGGATAAAATGGGTACATCTGCATGGATATATCAGAAAAAGGTGCTTGTCGGAAACAGAGATCTTCTGATTCGTCATGGTATATCCGTTCCGAAAGAGGAATATGAGAATAAATATGCAACAAACGGAAGGAAGGCACTTTATCTTGCAGTTGCAGGAAAAATTGCGGCAATGTTTGTTGTCAGCTATTCTGCAGATTCTGCCTTGAAAAAGGAACTTAAAAAGCTTGAAAAAAGCGGAATTACGATTCTTTTAAAAAGCTGTGATCCGTATATAAACGAAGAAAGCATTATTGAAATTTTCGGGCTTCCTGAGGGCTTTGTCAGAGTATTAACTGCTTCAAATGCCAGAGTTTTTGAAAAATACAGTGATACAGTTGTTGAAAAAAGCCCGGCTTATGTAGTTCATAACGGAAGTGCACTTGGTTTTATTTCCGCTGTTCGAAGCTCTGAAAATCTTGTAAATACAGAGAGTATGCTTTCCGTTCTTGTTTCATTCGGTTCTGCAATCGGCTTTGGTATAGTTGCGTTGCTTGGTGTTTTAAGCGGAATAAATCAGCTTAATGTTTTTAATGTTATAATTTTCCAATCGGTTTGGAGTATATTTGTCCTTCTTATTTCAAAAATAAGAAGAAGCGGTATTTAAATTTAATAAATTTTTAAGGAGTAATTATTATGAACTTAGAGGGTACAAAAACACAGGCAAATCTTATGGCAGCCTTTGCAGGCGAATGTCAGGCAAGAACAAAGTACACTTATTTTGCAAGCAAGGCAAAAAAGGATGGCTTTGTTCAGATTGCTAATCTTTTTATGGAAACTGCTGAAAATGAAAAGGAGCATGCAAAAATCTGGTTTAAGCTTCTGAATGATGGTATTAAGGATACTGCAACCAATCTTAAGGAGGCTGCAGCAGGAGAAAATTATGAATGGACAGATATGTATGCTGAGTTTGCCAAGGATGCAAGAGAAGAGGGATTTGCTCATATAGCTTATCTTTTTGAAGAGGTTGCAAAGATTGAAAAGGAGCATGAAGAGCGTTATCTTAAGCTTCTTGAAAATGTTGAGGGCGGTCTTGTGTTCAGCAGAGATGAAGAAAAAATCTGGAAATGCTCAAACTGCGGTCATATCGTTATCGGGAAAGAAGCACCGGAGGTTTGCCCGGTTTGTTCTCATCCTCGTGCTTATTTTGAAATCAAGGCAGAAAATTATTAAAACCATTTATGTTTTATCAGTTTGAAGATGAAATTACAACAATTGAGCTTGAAGCTATAAATCCGCATTATATAACTGCGGGATATGTAACCTTAAATGAATTTTCCGGAATTTATGATTCATTCGGTTTTTCCCGTTTTGCGTTTGATTATTGCAAAAGTAATGCAGGCTTCGGCTCATCTGTTGAAATTTATGATGATTACAGCTTTGCCGTGTTAAACATTAAAAATGCGGAAAATGTTAATGAAAATATGGATTCGTTTGCTGTTTTCATTAAGAAAAACCTGCTTATAGTTGTGGATATTTCGGATAATGATTGCTCTGTAAGAGATAGTTTTCTTAATTCTCTCAGCCGTTATTCATGTATCAATATAACTCTTGAAAAGCTGATGGTCGGTTTTTTGGATGATCTGATTAAAAAGGATAAAAACGCAATAAAAGAAAGTGAATTTGAAATTACAAAGCTTGAAGAGCTTGTTTTAAAAAACAAAGCAACGGATAAGTTTAATTTTTTATTGCTTAATTTGAAAAAAGAATTCCTTATTCTTCGCAATTCTTATGAACAGCTTATTGATATTGTCAGCTCTCTTGAGGACAATGATAATGAAATTTTTGAGGATGATGATTTAAGGTATCTTTCAAACTTTAAGGATAAAGTCAAACGGCTTCGTGAAGATATTGATATGCTCCGAAGCTCTGTTTCTCATTTACAGGATGCCTATTCATCCTATCTTGATTTAAAAACAAATCATATTATGGGAGTTTTCACTGCTGTTACTACTATATTTTTCCCGCTTACACTTGTTGTTGGCTGGTATGGAATGAATTTTGAGAATATGCCGGAGCTCTCCTGGAGATTTGGCTATTTATTTGTTATAATTGTTTCAATTTTAGTTGTTTCAGTTCTGACTATAATAATGAAAAAAAGAAAATGGCTGTAGGATTTACAGCCAAGGGTACATAAAAAATGGATATTAATTTAACACTCGCATCTGAATTTGGCTTAAAGCCATGGCAGGTGGAAAACACAGTTTCTCTTATTGATGATGGAAATACAATTCCTTTCATTGCCCGTTATAGAAAGGAAGCTACCGGTTCGCTTGATGATCAGCTTTTGCGTGGTCTGGCAGACAGACTTGATTATCTTCGCTCTCTTGAAGAGCAAAAAGAAAAGGTAAGAACAGCAATAACAGAGCAGGAAAAAATGACGGATGAAATATCCGCCGCTATAGATGCCGCAAAAACCTTAACGGAGGTAGAGGATATTTACCGCCCGTTTCGTCCGAAAAGGAAAACAAGGGCGTCTGTTGCAAAGGAAAAGGGGCTTGAACCGCTTGCTGTTAAAATCTATGAACAGCTTGCCGAAACAGAGCCTTATGCGCTTGCAAATGAGTTTTTGAATGATGAGGTTGAAACAGCCGAGGATGCGATTCAGGGTGCGATGGATATTATTGCAGAAATGATTTCCGATGATGCGGCAGCAAGAAAACAGCTTAGATATGTCTGCCGTACACATGCTGATATAAGTGTGTCCTCCTCTGAAGAGGATTTGGGCGTTTATGAGAATTATAAGGATTACAGAGAACCTGTTTCAAAAATTGCAAATCATCGTGTGCTTGCGATAAACAGAGCCGAAAAAGAGGGTGTACTTAAGGTTTCGCTTGATTTGGATAAGCCGCACGGAATGTCTGTTTTAACGGGGCTTCATGTTAAAAACGGCAGTGATTCTTCCGATTTGGTTCGGGAAGCAGCCGAGGATGCATATACCCGTCTTGTTTTTCCAAGTATTGAAAGAGAAATCAGAAATGAGCTTACAGACAGAGCAAGCACTGAATCCATAAAGGTTTTTGCAAGAAATACAGCAGAGCTTCTGATGCAGCCACCCGTTAAGGGAAGAGTTACGATAGGTCTTGACCCGGGCTACAGAACAGGCTGTAAGGTAGCAGTTGTTGACGAAACAGGCAAAGTGCTTGATACGGCGGTTATTTACTGTGCGCCTCCTCACAGCAGAGTTGATGAGGCAAAGGAAATTATTAAATCTCTTGTAAAAAAGCATAATGTTAAAATGTTTGCCATCGGAAACGGAACGGCATCCCACGAAACAGAGGTTTTTGCTGCCGATGTTATCAAAGAGCTTGACTGCGGAATTACATATATGGTTGTAAGCGAAGCAGGAGCCTCTGTTTATTCGGCATCAAAGCTTGCGGCTGAGGAATTTCCTCAGTTTGATGTTTCGCTTCGATCGGCAGTTTCTATTGCAAGAAGATTGCAGGATCCGCTTGCCGAGCTTGTTAAAATAGATCCAATGGCTGTCGGTGTAGGTCAGTATCAGCATGATATGCCTAAAAAAGAGCTTGCAGGTGCACTTGACGGTGTTGTTGAGGACTGCGTAAACTCTGTTGGTGTGGATCTGAATACGGCTTCTCCGTCGCTTCTGAATCGTGTTGCAGGCATTTCCTCAGCCATAGCAAAGAATATTGCCGCTTACAGAGAAGAAAACGGCTCTTTCAAATCACGTTCAGAGCTTAAAAAGGTTTCTAAATTAGGACCGAAAGCGTTTGAACAGTGTGCAGGCTTTTTAAGAATATCCAATGGTAAAAATGTGCTTGATAATACGGCTGTGCATCCCGAATCTTATGATGCTGCAAAGAAGCTTTTAAAGCTTTGCGGTGTTTCGGATGATGATGTGAAAAATGGTAATATATCTGTTTTGAAGAAAACGGTTGAAACAGAGGGTACTGCTGCTTTGGCAGCACAGCTTGATATCGGTGAACCAACCCTTGTTGATATTGTTTCGGAAATCAGCAAACCCGGGAGGGATCCAAGAGAAGAATTACCCCAGCCGCTTCTTCGTACGGATGTTATGGGTATTGAGGATTTAAAGGCAGGTATGGAGCTTAAGGGTACTGTAAGAAATGTTATTGATTTCGGTGCATTTGTGGATGTTGGTGTTCATCAGGACGGTCTGGTGCATATTTCTCAGATTACAAACAGATTTATTAAGCATCCGTCTGATGTGCTTAAGGTTGGCGAAATTGTAACCGTTTGGGTGCTTTCTGTTGATGTTCCTAAAAAGCGTATTTCATTAACCATGAAAAAACCGGAATAAAATAGTTTAAAGAAGCAGGATACCTCCTGCTTCTTTGTTATTGTTATCAAGATTAGGGTAAACAAAGCAGGTTTTTATTTTGAAGATATTATACAAGAAATAATGAAGGTTATCATGTAAAATAATAATCAGAGGTGGTTTTATGAAGAAGGGAATTAAAACAGTTTGCTATGATGAAGAACTGGGTATAGAAGCCTATTGGTTTGAGGGTATCATCCAACCATTTCCGAATCATTTTCATGATTATTATGTTATCGGTTTTATAGAAAGCGGAAGCAGATGTCTTTCCTGTAAAAATAAAGAATATGCTATTAAAGCAGGCGATGTTTTGCTTTTTAATCCTAATGATAATCACGGCTGCTCGCAAATCGGAAATGAAGCGCTTGATTACAGGGAGATAAATATTCCGTCTGATGTGATGTTTTCTCTTGTTAAAGAATTTACAAGAAAGGATATTGTTCCTGTATTTACCGAAAATGTTATTTATGATAATGAATTAAAGTATTCCGTAAAATTACTTCATAAAATGCTGATGGAAGAGGCGGAAAGCTTTGAAAAGGAAGAATTGCTTTATTTGCTTGTTTCAATGCTTGTTGAACGCTATTTGGAAGATAACAGAGTAATGTTACCCGAATGCAGTGAACACATAGAATTTGCTTGCCGATTTATGGAAAATAATTACAACGAAAGTATATCGTTAAATCAATTATGCGAATACAGCAGGCTTGGAAAATCAACCCTGCTCAGAGAATTTACAAAGTTAAAGGGTGTTACGCCTTATCGCTATTTGCAGTCTGTAAGAATCGGAAAAGCGAAAGAACTGTTGGAAAAAGGGATAAGTCCTGTTGATGCCGCTTTGCAGACAGGTTTTTCGGATCAAAGCCATTTTACAAGGTTTTTCCAAATGTATATCGGATTAACACCTGCCGAATATGGAAGAATGTTTAAAAGCAAGAGGCAAAATAATGAATAAAAAATATTTCGGACATTTATCGGCAATCATAACAATTATCATATGGGGAACAACCTTTATCTCAACAAAGCTTTTACTGAAAAGCTTTTTGCCTATAGAAATATTGTTTTTTCGTTTTCTGATAGGTTTTTTGGCTCTTATCGTTGTTTATCCGAAATGGCTGAAGGGAACAAGTCTAAAACAGGAATTTACTTTTGCTGCAGCCGGACTATGCGGAATAACTTTGTATTATCTGCTTGAAAATATTGCGCTTACATATACAACTGCATCTGCTGTTGGGGTTATTATTTCAACAGCTCCTTTTTTTACGGCGATTTTGTCATATTTTATTTCTGGAAAAAAAGACAAGCTGTCGCTGCTGTTTTTTATAGGATTTGTAATTTCAATGGCAGGGATATTCTTAATCAGTTTTGGAGATTCAAATTTTCAGATAAATCCGACGGGAGATATTCTTGCTGTTATTGCCGCATTTATCTGGGCATTGTACTCTGTTTTAACAAAGAAAATCAGCGGATACGGATATAATACAATTCAATCAACCCGGCGTATATTTCTATATGGAATTGTTTTTATGCTTCCCTTTTTATTCGGTTTTGATTTTAGCTTGGATTTTTCAGAATTTTCAGAAAAAGGTAATCTTTTTAATATGCTGTTTTTAGGCTTTGGTGCTTCGGCATTATGTTTTGTTACTTGGAATTTTGCCGTCAAAGGTTTGGGTGCCGTAAAAACAAGTGTTTATATTTATTTAGTTCCTGTAATAACTGTTTTGGCATCTGTTTTGATATTAAAAGAAAAGGAAACAATCTTTTCGGCTTTGGGTGCGTTTTTAACCTTATCAGGTTTAATACTTTCTCAAATCAAGAATAGAGGTAAAAAGAATGAATGCTCAGAATGAAAAATGTGTTGTGATAATAGATGAAGGTTTGCCTATTGGAATAATAGCAAATACTGCTGCTATTTTAGGTATTACATTAGGTATGAAAATGCCTGATGTTGTTGGGGCTGATGCTTCGGATTTGGATGGTAATAAGCATATGGGAATTATAAAATTCCCTGTTCCTGTTTTAAAAGGAAATAAAAAACAGATCAAAGAACTTCGCTTAAAACTGTTTTCGGATGAATATGATGATTTAACAGTTGTTGATTTTTCTGATTTGGCACAAGGCTGTAAAACATATGAGGAATTTACTGATAAAATGGCTGCTTGTACTGAAGATAATTTATCTTATTTAGGTATTGCAGTTTGCGGAGATAAAAAGAAAGTGAATAAGCTTACAGGAAATTTACCATTATTGCGATAATGTAAAAAAATAATGCCGCTTTTTATTGCTATTAATCATTATAAATAGTATACTTGAAAAGAAAGGGGCTGCAATTTATGCAAAATGAAATTACCAAAAGGCAAATACTTCTTGATGAAAACGGAAATCTTGCCAATCCGGGCTGGTGCAGAAGGAATTTATACGATTATAATATTGAAAATCGTTCTGTAAGCACGATGAGGCTGAAGGAATGGGATTTTTACCAAATCTGTAACGGTGAGGTTATGATTCAGATTAATATTTTCAATATTTCTCTTGCTACTGCTTTAACCTTTGGTTTTGTAGATTTAAAAACAGGCAGGAAGTTTGACACGATGGCGCTTGAGCTTTTAACCCCTCGCAAAAACAGGCTCAACCCCAACGGAGATTGTAAAAACTATTTTGAATACAGTAAGGGGAAAACGAAAGCTGTTTTTGATGTTACAGATGATTGCCATCATCTTATATTTGAAGGCTGCTTAAAGGGCAAAAGGATTAAGGCGGAGTTTTTCTGCAGCAGATTGCCAAAGCACGAAAGTATTACGATTGCAACGCCCTTTGAAAAACAGGGGCATTTTTTCTACACAAATAAAATTAACTGCCTGAATACATACGGCAGACTGAAATACGGCGAAGAAAAATGGGATTTTTCCAAGGATAATACTTTTACCGTGCTTGATTGGGGCAGAGGTATCTGGCCGCATTCCAATATGTGGTATTGGGCAAACGGAA
>CAJTZJ010000024.1 GCA_910583925.1 uncultured Eubacterium sp.
TTATCCTGCCCCAGGCATCATAATAATATACAGCTACATAATTTCCGTTTGCTTCGGTAATACCAATCACATCGCCCATGGCGTTTGTTAAATAGAAATACTGAACTCCGTTAAATACAAAGCCCAATGGTATTCCGCTATTGTCATACTGGAAATACATTGTATTTGTGCCATCTGTTTGAGAGAGGATGACACCATCTTTTGTATTATAATATGTAGTATTATCATTAACGGTTTTTGATGTTCTTATACCATTTTCATCATATGTATAAGTATATTCGTTATCGCCATCCGTTATGCTTTGCAGATGCCTGCCCGTATTCCAGAGATATTCCCTATCTCCATAGGTAAGTACATTGCCGTTTGCATCATACGTTAATTCAACACCGTTTACGGAAACGAGCTGATCCTTCCACCCTGTATTTGCATAGGTAAATGCGGTTGTTTCCCCGTTTACAAGCTTAGAGGTTATATTACCCCTTGCATCATAAGAGTAGGAAGCATTGTAATTATCTCCGTCTGCGGAAACAAGCTGATCATTCTCATCATAGGTATAATTTACATTTTTTCCAAAAGCGGAAGCAGTGGTTATTCTGCCTTCCTTATCATAAGCATTTACAAAATCAGCCGTACCGCCGTTATAGGTTACTGCTTTTTTGGTAACATTGCCGTCCTCATCATACGCATAAGCAGAGGAAAGCGCTGTTACATCGCCGTTCTTTACCATATCAGAGGACATTTTTTCGTCATCCTCTTTAACACTTGTCTGATAACTATATTCAACAACATTATCATTTGACGAATAGAGAACGGATTTATCCTTTACAACAGAAGAATACGAGGTTCCGAAATGGATTTCATTTACTGTTTTAGAGCCTTCAACGCCGTTTTCTTCATCTGCCTCTGTTTCAACTTCCGTATAGGACTGAACGAGAGAATTATCGGAAAGCTTATATATGCTTACCTGATTATTTTCGCCGTAAACATATTTTAAACCGGCATCTGTATTGACCTTTTCGGTTAATTCATTATCGGCATTATAGGTATAGGTTACATACGGCTTTGCGTTGCTGTTATGATACTGCGAAACAACATCGCCGTTTGCATTATACTTATAGCGCACAACATCATCATTTGCATAGCGCTCTTCCGTTAAATTATAGTTATCATCATAGCTATAGGAAACGGTTGTTACATTGGAAACCTTAACCTGATACAGTTCGCCATGATTGAGATAATAGAATTTATAAATATCGAATTCTTCACGAACCTTGGAGCCGATATCGTTATAAAAATACTTTGTGGTTTTGCCGAGGCGGTTTGTTTCGCTCGTTAGCGTACCGTTTGCAGCGTATTTATAGGTATGCCCTGCTTTAGCATCCGAATAGGTATTGCTTTCGGGCAAGCCGTCCTTAGACGCATCATAATCATCGGGGCTGATTTCCTGAATGACTCTGCCGAGATTATCATAAATCGTTCTTGTACACTTGCCGTTTTCATCTGCAAGAAGTGTTCTGCCCGCTTTATCATAGATATAGGACGATTTTTCATCGCCGTTTGTTGCCGTAAGCAAATTACCAAACCGATTATATGTATTTACCGAGCCGGAAACGGTTGTTTCACCATTTTCCGTTTTGGAAACCGCAGTTTTAACTGCATTGCCGTATTCATCATATTCATAAGCGGTTGTTTCATTTTCACTTACAGATTTTACCAGCAAGCCATCGGTATAAGTATACTGCGTAACATCAAAGCATGTCAAGCCCTCATTATAAATTTCGGGAATATTTCCTTTATAATCTTCTTTCAACGTTGCCGAAAGGACAGCTTCGCCGTTTTCATTATACACATAATAGGTATAATTCTTGCCTGTCTGCTGGCGGATAACATTGCTGTTTTCATCATAAACATAATATGTATTCTCTGCTTCCTCATCATCCGACACCTCAGACAAAACATTGCCGTTTTCATCGTAGGTATACGAAACTGTTTTTCCGCCCGAGGTTTCCGATGCAACACGGAAGTATTCATCATAGGTATATTCCGTTGCATTGCCGTCCTCATCCGTTGAAGAAACAACGAGAAACGCATCATTATAGGTTTCCGACGAAGAGGTTTCAACAGAGCTTTCGGCTGAAATGGTTAAATTCTCATCATCATAGGTATAGTTCAGATAAGCACCGCTGTCATAAACAAAGGAGGATACCCTGCCGTTTTCATCATAGATGATTTCTTTATCCATACTTTTTGATAAAACATCATTTTTATATGAATAGCTTGCAAGGGTTACACCCGATTGGTCAACAACCTTTGTAATCCTGTCATTTTCATTATAGGTATAGGTTATAACGCCGTTTTCAGGATCTGTTATGTTTATAATTTTATTGAATTCATCAAGACCAAGCACATAGGCACGCCCTGTTTCATCGGCTACGGTAATATTATCCTCATTTCTTGTAATGGTGATCGTATCGCCGTATTTATTATTCTTAACAGCAGAAAGGAAATAATCTTCATAAACATAGGTTATATCGCCGTCTGCTATTTCAACATGGTGGTCATCAACAATATTGAGCGTACAGCCGGTAAGCTCATTTACAAAAACGGAATCGCTCTGCTTTACGAAAGAAAGCTTACTGCCGTCCGGCAGTTTAGCGGTGCACAAATCTGTTCCAATATAAACCATACTGTTTACGGAGTAGAACCATATTCCGTCAAAGCTATTATATGTTCTTATAAAATCAAAGGACACATTTTTATAATTGAGGGTAAAATCCGTATTGCTTTCCGAATAAGTTCCGTAGTATTCGGATTTTGATGTAAATTCCCGAGATACAACAGAGGCACTGTCTGCAAACTTAGCATAAACAGCGGCTGTTTTGAACGCAGGAACTGCAAACGGAGCCTTGTAATCAAGCCATTCGCCGTCATCGCCGATTTTATACTGCATCTGAACAGAAGAACCCGCATTCAGCAAACCGATCAATGCGCCGTCCTCATAAAATTCAGGTAAACATACAGTAACTGTTTTTGAGGCAGTATTTCCTGCATTGTCCCTTACCGAAACCGTTATTTCACTTACGGCAGTACTTAATTTCTTTGTATTTTCCGTTTGCCATGTTTTACCGCCGTCAAAACTATAGTCCTTAATTCCCGACGCGGTATCCTTTGCAGTTACGGTAACGGAAAATTCGTTATTCGCCTTGCTAACTGCAGCATCGGAAATAACCGGTGCAGTTTTGTCTATTTTATTTACTGTAACAGCAGTTGCAGCAGAAATATTACCTGCCGCATCCTTGGCGTATACATAATATGCAACATTTGCTGCTACCGCCTTTGCTGCACCGGTTTGCCAAGCATATGTACCTGCCGTGGTTGAAAAGCTATAGGCAGCAACGCCTGAGCCTGTATCCGTTGTACTTGCCGTTAAGGTAATATTTTTATTTATCCACGCTGTCGGATTTCCTGTTATCTTCGGAGCAGCCGGCTTCGTTTTATCTATTTTGCTTACAACAACCTTTGTAACGGCTGAAATATGCCCTACAGCATCCTTTGCATACACATAATAGGTACCGTTTGCTGTTACCTTATAAGAGTTCGCCGTTTGCCAGGTATAATTGTTTTCAACGGTTGAAAAGCTGTAAGCTGTAACGCCCGATTGAGAATCTGTTGAAGCGGCTGTTAAAGTAATATCCTTATTTGTCCATGCCGTAGGATTGCCCGTTACTTTCGGAGCGGTTGGCAGTGCATTATCAATCTTGCTTACCGTAGCAGTAGTTGGAGCTGAAATATTGCCTGCTGCATCCTTTGCATATACATAGTATGTTCCGTTTGCCGTTATCGTTTTTGAAGCACCCGTCTGCCAAGCATATGTGCCTGCCGTGGTTGAAAAGCTGTAAGCCGCAACACCTGAACCTGTGTCTGTTGCACTTGCTGTTAAAACAGTGTTGTCCTTTTTCCAGCTTGTCGGGTTGCCTGTTACTGTCGGTGCAGTCGGCTTCGTTTTGTCTATCTTGCCTACTGTAACAGTAGTTGGAGCTGAAATATTGCCTGCTGCATCCTTTGCATATACATAATATGTTGTATTTGCTGTTACCGCTTTGGCTGCACCTGTCTGCCAAGCATATGTACCCGCTGTGGTTGAAAAACTGTATGCCGCAACACCCGAGCCGGTATCTGTTGATTTAGCAGTCAGGGTTACATTTCCGTTTGTCCAAGCTGTAGAATTGCCTGTAACCGTTGGCGCAGTCGGCTTTGTTTTATCAACCTTGCCCACTGTAACAGCAGTCGGGGCAGAAATATTGCCCGCCGCATCCTTGACATATACATAATATGTTCCGTTTACGATTGCCTTGGCTGCACTCGTCTGCCATGTATATGCACCTGCTGTTGTAGAGAAACTGTATGCTGCAATACCTGAGCCTGTATCCGTTGCGCTTGCCGTTAAAGTTGCACTTGCTGCCCAGCTTGTCGGATTTCCTGTTACTGTAGGTGCAGTTGGTTTCGTTTTATCAATTTTACTTACAACAACCTTTGTAACGGCTGAGATACGACCTACAGCATCCTTTGCATATACATAATAGGTACCGTTTGCAGATACTGTTTTTGTTGCTGCTGTCTGCCATGCATACACTTTTTCTTCCGTTGAAAAGCTGTAATATTTAACACCGGATTGTGCATCTGTTGACGCAGCTGTTAAAGTTACATCCTTATTGGTCCATGCCGTAGGGTTGCCCGTCACCTTAGGAGCAGTTGGCGGTGCATTATCAACCTTACTTACCGTAACAGTAGTAGGTGATGAAATATTGCCAGCCGCATCCTTGGTATATACATAATAAGTTCCGTTTACTACGGCTTTCGTTGCAGCTGTCTGCCAAGTATAATTGTTTTCAGCAGTTGAAAAGCTATATCCAGCAATACCCGAGCCTGTATCCGTTGCACTTGCTGTTAAAGTTGCACTTGCTGCCCAGCTTGACGGATTTCCTGTTACCGTCGGTGCAGTCGGCTTGGTTTTATCAATCTTTCCTACTGCAACAGTAGTTGGAGCTGAAATATTGCCTGCTGCATCCTTTGCATATACATAATAGGTTGTATTTGCTGTTACGGATTTGGTTGCGCCGGTCTGCCAAGCATAGGCTCCTTTTGTTGTTGAAAAGCTGTAATGCGAAACACCCGATGCCGAATCCGTTGATTTTGCCGTTAAGGTTACATTGCCATTTGTCCATGCAGTCGGATTACCTGTTACCGTCGGTGCAGTCGGCTTGGTTTTATCTATTTTGCTTACCGTTACAGTAGTTGGGGAAGATATATTGCCGGCCTTATCCTTAGCATATACATAATAGGTACCGTTTGCTGTTACGGATTTGGTTGCACCGGTCTGCCATGAATAGGTTCCCTTTGTTGTTGAAAAGCTGTAATGCGAAACACCCGATGCCGAATCCGTTGATTTTGCCGTTAAGGTTATATTGCCGTTCGTCCAGCTTGATGGATTTCCCGAAACGGAGGGAGCAGTTGGGGCAGTTGTATCATTGGTGTAATTTATAACCGTATATGGGCGCATTGCAGAAGAAGAATATGTTCTTGAGGTAAACGCTCTCCAGTTATAAGCACCATTGGATTCCTCATTGCTTAAAAAAACAAGACCATAATTTGCAGCACCGTCTGTCCATTTTTTAACTGCAGTTTTAATATCAAATTTATACCAGTAAGGATTACTTGAATCATCCGTACTTTTGCTGTTTATGGTTCTCTTTGTCATCGCCGTGGATGAATTATATCCGGGTTTATTGCTCCATGTTATAGCAGTTTCACTCCAGCTTCCTGTTACCATATAAGGGGTAACATAGGTTGTTGTCGTTCTGCCTGTTGTTTCTCTTTCCCAGATATACGCACTGTTTATTGTTGCATATTTTTTGATTGCCGTTGGCATTGTAAAATGCGTATAAACTCTGCCATAGCCGTATTCCGATGCTCTGCCGAAGCAACAGGTTTGCTCATTACCATAATTATTTGAGGATTTAGACGAATATACACCTGCATCAAAATGGTTTGAAATATTGCTTGTAGTAGGGTCAATTGTAACAGGATAAACCGTGTCCTTGCTGTTAAGCCATTTATCCGAAACCGTTACGGAAAGTATGTATTCATTGTCTGAAAGCTTTTTCAGATCATATCTGCAATCCGCACAGTAATGATTATCCTCTATACCCTCAACATAAGCATTATCAAATGCAAACGGAGCTGTAAAATTCTGAACCTCTTCGCCTGTTTCACTGCTTATAAGTGAAACACTGCCATCCTCATTGATAACAGGCGTACAGCCATTTGTTTTAAGCACAGATTCAAAAGTATTTCTTTCAATTCTGCTGTCAAGCGTAATAATTTCCTTTATTCCGTTAATCTGCGGAAAATATTTCAGCAGTGTATTTTCCCCAAATAAATCGGCGTACTCAAAATTCTCAAATCTTTCATTATTTATTGCGCCGTTCGAAACATATCCCGGTGCTGATTTATCACTTATCGGTGCAAGCGAAAATGAAATATCACCATATTCAACAAGCACACCCTTTGATGAATCAGAAGAAAAGTTAATTCGGTAATCATTCTGTCCGTTTGAATAATCATACCCGGCTTTTTTCTTTTCCCTATCCTTTTGTTCAACAATAGAATTATCCTTGCATCTCAGATTTCCGTTTTTATCCGTGAATGTAACGGGCTCTGAAAATGAATAAACCGTTGTTGTATCATCCTTCATATTAAAATAAAGCTCATTCTCGTCTGTATTTTCGGAATCTATTGACTTTACATCTTCCAAGTCAACAATTTCTTCAATATAATCCGAAAGCACCGCTTCAAGCTCTATTTTTTCAGGCACGCCCGCACCCATAGCAAAGCAGGAAATCATTCCCGTACTGAACACCATAATAAATGCTAAGAACGAGCAGAGTGCCTTTGTAAACAGTGTAAACTGATTTTTATCCTGATTAAATAATAATCCTTTCATTTTTTCTCCTTTTAATCAAATAATCCTGCGGTTGTATGCCTGCTTTAATAAAAAACACCTCTCTTTCCTAATATATAAATCAAATAAAATACAGGAATACTCCGCATCAAGAAACATTGCATAAACTGACTTTTAATAAATAAATTATCAGATCCATGCCTTTTATATAGTTGCAAAAAAACACATTGGTAACATATTTTTTTGAAAAAATTTTCGACAATTTATTATTTTTATTTACAAATTTTGGAAATAACTGTATAATAGCTATGCCGTGTTCAAACACACGGCATATAAAGTTTAATGAAAAGAGGTAATTCTGTGACTGAAGCAGAAAACAAAAAATGCGCAGAATTATGGGCTGAATACGAATCGGATCTGCGAAATATCTGCAAAGCAAAGATGCGTGGTTACGAGGCAGAAATTGATGATATTATCGCAGAAGTTTATTTAGCCCTTTGCAATCATACTTCAAAAGAAGGTCCGCCAATATATGAAAAAGCTTGGCTTTACGGAACTTTAAAGAATTTGATTAATCAAAACTTCCGCGACAAGTACAAAAAAGAAGAAAACATGGCAGGGTTCAGCATTGACCAAATCGATCTGCCGTATCAGCATGATTTTGTCAATGATATTGTGGATAATTCCGCAATAGAAAAGTTGAACACAGCAATAAGCGAGCTTGACAAAAAGGAGCAGACAGTCATTAAAAGTGTTTATTTTGATGATAAAAGAATGAAAGAGATTGCTTTGAAGCTGGGCACAACTGAATCAGCTGTTAAACAAAAGCGATATCGAATATGTAATAAGTTGCGTAGAATTCTAAATGAAAAACAAAAGAAATAATTTTTGTTACCTTTTTTATTTTTTGCAACAATAATAATGAGGAGGTTAAATATGGACAGCAAAGATTTAATTCAGATTTTAAAATCAGAGCCTTTAAAATTCACATATGATGAAATCGAGCAGATGATGGATGAAGAATTAGAAAAAGATCCTGCTGAAATGGATACTGATTTTATAGATTTATGCGCTAATGTGCTTAACCAAGCAATTGAAGCAAATAAAGAAAATGAATCAAATAACAAATCCAATAATAAAAAGCATATAAAAATAAGAATATTAAAAATAGCCGCAATTGCTGCAATACTCGTCATTACCATCGGTATAGCAGTTCCTGTTGCAGCCAAATATGTTGATAATGATACTTCGGATAAAATTGTACAGTTTTATGAAGATCATTTTTCAATTAATTTGAAAGACGGTGAAACGGATGCGGACAAGCATTCTGATAAGAATATCGATTTAATCAGTAAGTTAAATAAGAGCGGTTTCGATCATATTATTCTGCCAAATGCACTTTTGGCAGATGATTATACATATGATGTTGATGTTATGGAAGATGAAAATTTCATTACTGCTTTAGTTGATTTTCAAAATACGGTTGATAAATCCGTAATTAGTGTTACAATCACAAAGCATAAGAACGGAATCGAAACTGTTTTAAATAATGATAAACAGGTAACATCTGAATATGATTCTGCTAAACAGCTTAATATTAACGGAATAGATGTCCTTATTTTTGGTAACAAAACCAATTCATCAATTCTGTATGTTGATAATGATACCGAATATGATATAGCTCTTAATAATTATAATTTTGATTCGGCAATTGAAATTGCTGAATCTATAGAATGAGGAAATAATTTATGAAAAAATTTTTTAAACTAATGATGACCAGCCTTCTGCTGTTTTCCTTTTTAATACCATATACGACTTTTGCAATGGCAGACGAAACAACTATAGAATGGCAGGATATTAAATTAACCGACGATGAGTTTAATGCCATATTGGAAAATAATCCTGATAATGACATCGCTCCATATACATCCGGATTAATTTTAACATATAGAATCGCTATCGCAAAAAGCGGAACCAGCGATTTGGTAATTGCTGGGCAAACTAATTGTTCTACCGGAGTTGTAAGGAGTGGATTTTCTATAGTAACAGTTCAACGTAGAACAAATTCCAGCAGTTCTTGGAGCACTTATAAAACTTATAAAGATATATATAGTGAGTCTCGTGTATGTAATCTCTCTAAAACTATCACTATTGATAAAGGTTATCAGTACAGAGTAACCTGCACACACTATGCTAAGAAAAGCTTTTTATCAACTGAAAAAATTAACAACACATCAAATACAGTTACATTTTAATAATCAGCCCTCTTAACATCCGTTATGAGGGCTTTTTTACAAAAGGATTCCAAACTTATGCTTATTCATCCGATAAGACCCTTATATAATAATGAAGCCGAGATACTGATTCTCGGCTCCTTTCCGTCTGTGAAATCCCGTGAGGAAGGCTTTTTCTATAGTCATCCTCAAAACAGATTCTGGAAAGTTATGGCAAGAATCTGTAATGAAAGCCTCCCTGCTACAATTGAAGAAAAAACGAATATGATTTTAAAGCATCATTTTGCCTTGTGGGATGTTATCCATTCATGTGAAATCATTGGCTCAGCAGACAGTACGATTAAAAATGTTACGCCGAATGATTTAAGTAAAATTCTGAACGCTGCAAATATCAAGGCGGTTTGTGTAAACGGTAAAAAGGCTGAAGCTTTATATAAAAAATATATGTTTAATGAAACGGGAATCAAGGCAATTGTTCTTCCGTCAACAAGCCCTGCAAACGCTTCATGGAGCGAGGACAGGCTTTTTGAATTCTGGAGTAATTCCATTAATGCAATAAAAAATAATTAAGGAGATATTATGGGAAAATTCAGATGGGCTTATATCGGCTGCGGCAGTATTGCTGAAAAAACCGCAAGGGATATAACAAAAGGAAATCACTGTATAATTTCTGTTTACAGCAGAAATTATGAAAAAGCAGTTGCCTTTGCTGAAAAGTATAACGCTTGTGCTTTTAAAACTGCTGAAGAAGCAATACTATGTAAAAATGTTGATGCTGTTTACATTGCCACTCCTCATACCTCTCATGTTGAGTATTCAATTGCAGCACTTAAAAATCATAAGCCGGTTTTATGCGAAAAACCTATTGGCATCAATATTGCAGATGTTGATAGAATTATAAACTGTGCAAGAGAAAATGAAACATATTTCTGTGAAGCGATGTGGACCTGGTTTTCCGATGTTGCACTTACTGTTAAAGATTGGATAAAAAGCGGCAAAATCGGGGATGTCGAGGAAATTAAAATCAATTACTCCTTTCCCGGTATTCTTAAACCGAAAAACTCCCGTGTTCTTCTACCCGAAACTGCCGGTGGTGCACTGCTTGATATCGGAATCTATCCTATAACCTACTGTTATAATCTTTTTGGTTACCCCGATGAAATCATCTGCAAGGGCACAGTGAGAAACGGAATTGATATTTCGGAAAAAATCACGCTCAGATTTGGAAAAACAATTTGCAAATTTAGTATTTCGCTTACTTCCGCCCGTGAAGATTGCATAATTAAGGGAACAAAAGGCAAAATATCCCTCCCCCTGTTTCATATGGCTTCAAAGGCAACGCTTAAAAATGCTGAAGGCAAAAAGGCATTCAGCGGCAAAACGGATTATCTGACCGAATTTACAAGAGTAGCCGAAGAGATCAGGGCCGGCAAGATACAATCTGATTACATCCCTTTTGCCTCAACACAAAATTGTATGAAAATAATGGATGAATGCAGAAGACAAATGAATTTAAAATATCCTTGCGAATAAAAAAATAAAGCAGCAAAAAATTCCCTCAAAACTGAACAAAACCGTAACAAATAGACAATAGAAAAAAGACCCTCCTGATGCAGAATAAACATCAGGAGGGCTTTTTATGACAAGAGGTTACAGACATATATAGGTAAGCGTGAAAAAGAGATAATGGAATTAAAGAAAGAGGAAAAAGGCATCAGAGAAATATGTGGATTTGAAATAATGCAATTAAAAAACTTTATCAACCGATACAATCGCAAACAAGATAAAATTAAGACAGTGTTTCCTAGCGAGTAAAAAGTAAGCAGGCAAAAGAATGTGAAATAACAGAAGAAATGAAATACATCATAGCCACTTTCATCTGCAGCAAATACATTGATTGTATATTCTCCTACAGTTGAGTAATCAATATCATCAATAGTAATAGTTACTTCTGAAAGGTCTGTTGCTTTGAATTTTCCTTCAAGATTTTCAATTTCATTTATAAGTGCTTCCACTTCGCTATATGCTTCTTCAAGGCTTTCTATTCTTTTTGACTGCGATTCCCTTTATATTTAAGTTTTTGGTCGGAAAATCCCTCCTTACATATCAAACCGCTTCACCTTGTCTGTCATAATTCTCACCAAAAACATTAATTATAAAGCGAAAAAATAAAGCAGTGAAGTTGATAAGAAGCAGAAAAAAACCTCTAACAATTGTTAGAGGTTTAAGAAAGATGTCGGCATCGACCT
>CAJTZJ010000025.1 GCA_910583925.1 uncultured Eubacterium sp.
TTAGGGCTATTTGGTTAGTGTTTTAGGGCTATTTGGTTAGTGTTTTAGGGCTATTGGTTATTAAATATTTGACATACTTACCAAATTGATGTATGCTAGAAAATATAAGGGAAGGGAGGGTGTACAAAATGAAAAATGAGGTGGTAAAATTTGATAACGAAATTAACAAAATTAGTTTTCAAAAATTCAATCAATCTGACTTAGATATTTTTATGAAAATTTGCATGGAAGTGTGTGAAAAAGGCATAGATACAGTGGAAGTGCCTTTTTCAGAAATTAAAGATAGTATCAAGTATGATGGAAAAAGTAAAAAGCAATTTATAGAGATGTTGCTTCAATTCTGTCAAAAAATCGGCACCATAAGAATACGTGATATAGACGGAGAAACAGCAATTATTTGTTTATTTACGAAAATGAAACCAATCAAAAGCAAGGAAATTTTGCAAATCAAAGTAAACAAAGAAAATGCTCATTACTTTAATGATCTTAAAAAAGCGTTTACAACTGTTGGGTTCAAAGAAATTATTAGCATGAGTAGTAAATATTCAAAAAATCTTTACAGGTTGCTTATGCAATGGCGAACAAAAGGGCATTGTCCAACGGAACATGAGGATAAATATTTTACGGTTGAGGAGATAAGGTTTTATCTTGATACTCCAGATTATGATATTAAATTTATTAAAAAATTTATACTTGATCCGGCTGTAGCTGAAATTAATGAAAAGGGTACACTAGAAAATGTGGTTTTAAATGTACATAAAGCAAAGAAAAGGGGGGCGCCTGTGGTTGGATATTCTTTCAACTTTGAACAACAAAAGAAGCTGAGTACAGAGCAAAAACAGACAATTGAGTGTAAGAAAAATAATACAGGAACAAAGAAAAATATGAAAAATAAGTTTAACGATTTTCCGCAAAATGAGTATGATTTTGATAAGTTGGAAGAAAAATTGTTGAGCAATAAAGGGGATGAAAAGATTGTATTACATGTTAAAAAATATCAATAGGAAAAACAAATATGAAATATTTTTTGGACTGAAATTTTAAATAATTTTTTTGATTTTAGAGAATTCTGTAAAAACAGAGTTCTTTTTTTGTGTTCAAAAGTGAAAGTGAATATTTTTAGGAAAATTTAAATTTTAGTAGAAAAAATAAATAGGAAGAAAATCTATAAAATACTTTATTCAAAATTTGCAAACAAATGAGCAATGCAAAAAGAGAAAAAGATAATGTAAGGATATGTGATAGTGCAAATATTAAATTTAGGAGGATTTAAAAATTGATTATCGAAGAAAAAAAGGCACTATTAGATAGATGTATGTTTTCTGAAATTTGGCTTGATAGCATTGATGAACAAAGTATTGAGGAACTTATAAAGCAAAAAGTTATTAAAAGGATAGTGAACGAAGATGGCGAGATTTACTATTCAGTTTATGCGAATGAACAAGAGTATGTATATCACAGTAGCTATAATGATGTTGTCAAAGGATTTGGAACATTACAAACAACAGTAGAAAATAATGGGTTTGGAAATCTGAACTGCTATTCAATGGAAGAATACAAAAGACGATTAGAGCAGATAAAAAGCTTGATTGCACAAAAAGGTATTCATGTTGATGTCAGCAATCCAACAGTGAGTAAAATGGAAATCAATCGAACTTTTAGACTTGATGGCGAAATGCCAAGCTATGAAAGAGTTATTGATTTGATAATGGCACTATTGCCAGGCAATACGAAATTGAGTACAACGTCAGAATTTGCGAACAAGGAAAAAGGCAATATTGATAAAAATACATTTTATGCTACTAGCAAGCAAACAAGCAAGTCTAAATGTTATTTGGCTATGAAGTGGTACAACAAGACAAAAGAGTTGAAAGCTCATTACAGAATTATACTTGATGAAAACTATATAAGGCTTGAATTTACTCTTTACGGTGCGAAAAAAATCAAAAAGGAACTGGGAACAAATAAATTTAATGAGTTATCAGACCAAAAAATAAATGAATGGTTTGATAAAAAAGTTAAAAATTGGATAAAAGAGCCAGTTGAAAAATGGAAAAAAAAGCAACAGAAAAAGGTGTTCCAGATCATGAACGAATGTAAAAAGGCAGATGGTTATAAATGGGTAAATAAGTGTATCACACGATTATTGAATGAGGAAATACAAACAAGAAATGGACATAAGCCATTAATTTTAGATATCGAGGAAGTGATACCACTTGTAAATGAATTATACCCAAATGGAGACAAACGCAAGAGAACCAAGTCAGCGTTTAGGAAGATTGCTAAAGAGGATGCAAGTAATGTCACTAATAGAGACGATTTGAAATTACAAGAACTTCTTGAAAAGCTGATGGCAAAAGACACAAAAGTTGGAATTGTAGGAGTGCTAAAAAATCGCACCACTAAAAATATAGCATAATAGCTTGAAACCATTGAAAAATTGGGATTTTTGATTGATGTATGGCAGATTTTACTTGAAATCACGTCTATATAACAATCGGGAACGTAACACTTAAATGATTAAATCACTAACACATATCTTTACAATGAATTTTTAGAGAAACCCAACACGCAAAAAAGAGAATATACAATAGGACACGACCAAAACATCAAATATAAATCAATACAAATGTGACCAGACCTATATTATTTTTGTGTGTAGTTAGGTCATTTAATTACATAAGACAATATATTCATTTTTTTTACCGAACCTAAACTTAAAAATATCAAAGCCGAAAACCCTTGATTTTACTAGATTTTTTGATTTACTGGAAGATTTCACAGACCATTTGAAAAGCCATGAACCCCTTGAAAATAGAGCATTTTACCGAACACCATAAATATTTTCTCAATTTATAGTAATATCAAATAATTAAAAAGCATCAGAAATCCTTGAAAACTAAGGCTTTTTGATGCTTTTTTCTTCCCTATAATCCATATATACCGAACTATCATTTTTAGATGTACACTTTTAAAATATTAGAATAGCAGCAGAACATAAGAACCATTAAAAAGTATTGAATTTCCTAATGTTTTGTGATGTACTGACAGACCTACACAACATATTCTCCTGATATATTCCGAACCAATACCGAACACTATAATATAAAACAGTATTTAATACTTTATTCTGTCTTATTCTCTGCACCTTTTTCTACTAACAGTTCTTCCATATGCATATTAAACAGCTTACTTAGCATATACAGATTATCTACTGATGGAAGTGTAGTTCCACGTATCCATCTATATATGGACTGTGGACATGATAAATGTAGAATCTCCTGTACTTCTCTTACACTATATCCATTTGTGAACATTACGCTATGTAGTCTCTGCCCTGACCGAACAAGATCTAATGATGTAAATATTATTTTCTTTTCCATACAATTCCTTCTTTCATATAATAGTTATATAACCAATATATAACTATTATATAATCGTGTCAATACAAAAGTTATATAACTTGCTTATAACTTTTATATATGATATAGTTATAAAAAAGGAGTTGATAACATGACAGTATCAAAGGACAAAACAGGTGTGTTAATAAACATGGATAAAACATTGAAAAAAGAATTAGAACAATTAGCAAAAGCAGATGGGCGCTCGTTAACCAATTATATTATTAATGTACTTAAAATTCATGTTATAGATATTCACAATAAAAATGAACAAAATTCATTACAACATAAATCTTGATTTAACCCATAAATCAAAAGAACAGGCAATGTTATGTAAAATTAAACTAACCTTTCGATTACATATCTGTTTATAAAAAATAAAACGAAGTATTAATTTACAAATGAGGCACGACAAGAATAGAACTATTAGAAATGATATTCTGAAAGACAAAGAAATAAAAATAATATAAATAATTAAAAGTTATGCAATTATAGAATATATAATTATATAACTTTTTTATTTATTGCTAAAAGTGTCAAAATAACATATTATAAAAATGTTTTTAATAAAAGTGTCAAAATATATTGACTAATAGTTTATTTGATAGTATAGTAAAACCATCAAATAAACTATAGTTAAAATGATAGTTTTGGAAAGGTGGTATTTATTATGTGTAATGTATACAGCTATATGAGAATCAGTACAGAAGAAGAAAGAGGATTACAGAAATTTACAAGGCAGGAAAACGCATTACAGAAATATGCAAAAGAAAATGACATTGAATATCTATTAGAGTTTAGAGAGGACAAAAGCGGTAAGAACTTCATGGAGCGCAAGCAATGGCAGAAGTTGGAAAGCATATTACAGCCAGGAGATACTATAATATTCAAAGATATATGTAGATTTACAAGGCAAGCTGAACAAGGATATATAAAATATATGGAATTGTTAAACAAGGGAATTGAATTGATATTCATTGATAATCAGACAATAAGCACACCATATATAAAACAATTACTGAACATAGCAAAAGAACAAAACCTAGTAGCAAAAACAAGCCTTGAAAGCACAGTGAAATTATTACTTATAGTGGAACTGGACAGAGCAGAGCAGGAAAGAGCCATCACAGTACAAAGAATCAAAGACGGAATCAAGGCAAGCGACAAAAAAAGTGGTAGACCAATAGGCAAGCTGGACAAGATAACAGACGAATTAAAAGCCGATATACAGTTATTCTTGACCGATAGAACAATAAAACAAGTTGACCTGATGGAAAAACATGGAATCAGCCGAAACACATTAAAGAAGTATGTGGAACTTGCTAAAGCAGGCGAGTTATAAAAAATAGATAGGTGGTGTAACAATGCCACCTTTTTTATTTATGTCATTAGCAGGATATGAAGGTATGGGGGTATATTACATATTATTTTTTTTAATACTTTTTGTAAAGAGTGCTATATATTCTCTGTACATATCGAAGCTATTTTTTTTATGCTTGAAATATTGGTTTTATTTTATGCCCTTTCTAATATGTCTATAAATTCATATAAGCCTTAATTTGGGCTTAAATTTGTTTTAGGGTAGTTTTATATATCCTTGCCATCTAAAATGGCTTAAATCGGCTTATACGATTATTTAAAGATATATTTATTTGATTATAATTATAATTTGTTTATTTAGAATTAAAGTGTTATAAAAATATATTTTTTTATAAACAAGCAAATTTATAAAAAATATTAAATTTTATATTTTTTGGCTGAAAGCCTTTTTATATATTTTTAAATATATTTTAATACTTTTAGGCAAATTTTGCCCTTGATTTTACTAGGGTTGCGGGGCTATTTGGTTAGTGTTTTAGGGCTATTTGGTTAGTGTTTTAGGGCTATTTGGTTAGTGTTTTAGGGCTATTTGGTTAGTGTTTTAGGGCTATTGGTTATTAAATATTTGACATACTTACCAAATTGATGTATGCTAGAAAATATAAGGGAAGGGAGGGTGTACAAAATGAAAAATGAGGTGGTAAAATTTGATAACGAAATTAACAAAATTAGTTTTCAAAAATTCAATCAATCTGACTTAGATATTTTTATGAAAATTTGCATGGAAGTGTGTGAAAAAGGCATAGATACAGTGGAAGTGCCTTTTTCAGAAATTAAAGATAGTATCAAGTATGATGGAAAAAGTAAAAAGCAATTTATAGAGATGTTGCTTCAATTCTGTCAAAAAATCGGCACCATAAGAATACGTGATATAGACGGAGAAACAGCAATTATTTGTTTATTTACGAAAATGAAACCAATCAAAAGCAAGGAAATTTTGCAAATCAAAGTAAACAAAGAAAATGCTCATTACTTTAATGATCTTAAAAAAGCGTTTACAACTGTTGGGTTCAAAGAAATTATTAGCATGAGTAGTAAATATTCAAAAAATCTTTACAGGTTGCTTATGCAATGGCGAACAAAAGGGCATTGTCCAACGGAACATGAGGATAAATATTTTACGGTTGAGGAGATAAGGTTTTATCTTGATACTCCAGATTATGATATTAAATTTATTAAAAAATTTATACTTGATCCGGCTGTAGCTGAAATTAATGAAAAGGGTACACTAGAAAATGTGGTTTTAAATGTACATAAAGCAAAGAAAAGGGGGGCGCCTGTGGTTGGATATTCTTTCAACTTTGAACAACAAAAGAAGCTGAGTACAGAGCAAAAACAGACAATTGAGTGTAAGAAAAATAATACAGGAACAAAGAAAAATATGAAAAATAAGTTTAACGATTTTCCGCAAAATGAGTATGATTTTGATAAGTTGGAAGAAAAATTGTTGAGCAATAAAGGGGATGAAAAGATTGTATTACATGTTAAAAAATATCAATAGGAAAAACAAATATGAAATATTTTTTGGACTGAAATTTTAAATAATTTTTTTGATTTTAGAGAATTCTGTAAAAACAGAGTTCTTTTTTTGTGTTCAAAAGTGAAAGTGAATATTTTTAGGAAAATTTAAATTTTAGTAGAAAAAATAAATAGGAAGAAAATCTATAAAATACTTTATTCAAAATTTGCAAACAAATGAGCAATGCAAAAAGAGAAAAAGATAATGTAAGGATATGTGATAGTGCAAATATTAAATTTAGGAGGATTTAAAAATTGATTATCGAAGAAAAAAAGGCACTATTAGATAGATGTATGTTTTCTGAAATTTGGCTTGATAGCATTGATGAACAAAGTATTGAGGAACTTATAAAGCAAAAAGTTATTAAAAGGATAGTGAACGAAGATGGCGAGATTTACTATTCAGTTTATGCGAATGAACAAGAGTATGTATATCACAGTAGCTATAATGATGTTGTCAAAGGATTTGGAACATTACAAACAACAGTAGAAAATAATGGGTTTGGAAATCTGAACTGCTATTCAATGGAAGAATACAAAAGACGATTAGAGCAGATAAAAAGCTTGATTGCACAAAAAGGTATTCATGTTGATGTCAGCAATCCAACAGTGAGTAAAATGGAAATCAATCGAACTTTTAGACTTGATGGCGAAATGCCAAGCTATGAAAGAGTTATTGATTTGATAATGGCACTATTGCCAGGCAATACGAAATTGAGTACAACGTCAGAATTTGCGAACAAGGAAAAAGGCAATATTGATAAAAATACATTTTATGCTACTAGCAAGCAAACAAGCAAGTCTAAATGTTATTTGGCTATGAAGTGGTACAACAAGACAAAAGAGTTGAAAGCTCATTACAGAATTATACTTGATGAAAACTATATAAGGCTTGAATTTACTCTTTACGGTGCGAAAAAAATCAAAAAGGAACTGGGAACAAATAAATTTAATGAGTTATCAGACCAAAAAATAAATGAATGGTTTGATAAAAAAGTTAAAAATTGGATAAAAGAGCCAGTTGAAAAATGGAAAAAAAAGCAACAGAAAAAGGTGTTCCAGATCATGAACGAATGTAAAAAGGCAGATGGTTATAAATGGGTAAATAAGTGTATCACACGATTATTGAATGAGGAAATACAAACAAGAAATGGACATAAGCCATTAATTTTAGATATCGAGGAAGTGATACCACTTGTAAATGAATTATACCCAAATGGAGACAAACGCAAGAGAACCAAGTCAGCGTTTAGGAAGATTGCTAAAGAGGATGCAAGTAATGTCACTAATAGAGACGATTTGAAATTACAAGAACTTCTTGAAAAGCTGATGGCAAAAGACACAAAAGTTGGAATTGTAGGAGTGCTAAAAAATCGCACCACTAAAAATATAGCATAATAGCTTGAAACCATTGAAAAATTGGGATTTTTGATTGATGTATGGCAGATTTTACTTGAAATCACGTCTATATAACAATCGGGAACGTAACACTTAAATGATTAAATCACTAACACATATCTTTACAATGAATTTTTAGAGAAACCCAACACGCAAAAAAGAGAATATACAATAGGACACGACCAAAACATCAAATATAAATCAATACAAATGTGACCAGACCTATATTATTTTTGTGTGTAGTTAGGTCATTTAATTACATAAGACAATATATTCATTTTTTTTACCGAACCTAAACTTAAAAATATCAAAGCCGAAAACCCTTGATTTTACTAGATTTTTTGATTTACTGGAAGATTTCACAGACCATTTGAAAAGCCATGAACCCCTTGAAAATAGAGCATTTTACCGAACACCATAAATATTTTCTCAATTTATAGTAATATCAAATAATTAAAAAGCATCAGAAATCCTTGAAAACTAAGGCTTTTTGATGCTTTTTTCTTCCCTATAATCCATATATACCGAACTATCATTTTTAGATGTACACTTTTAAAATATTAGAATAGCAGCAGAACATAAGAACCATTAAAAAGTATTGAATTTCCTAATGTTTTGTGATGTACTGACAGACCTACACAACATATTCTCCTGATATATTCCGAACCAATACCGAACACTATAATATAAAACAGTATTTAATACTTTATTCTGTCTTATTCTCTGCACCTTTTTCTACTAACAGTTCTTCCATATGCATATTAAACAGCTTACTTAGCATATACAGATTATCTACTGATGGAAGTGTAGTTCCACGTATCCATCTATATATGGACTGTGGACATGATAAATGTAGAATCTCCTGTACTTCTCTTACACTATATCCATTTGTGAACATTACGCTATGTAGTCTCTGCCCTGACCGAACAAGATCTAATGATGTAAATATTATTTTCTTTTCCATACAATTCCTTCTTTCATATAATAGTTATATAACCAATATATAACTATTATATAATCGTGTCAATACAAAAGTTATATAACTTGCTTATAACTTTTATATATGATATAGTTATAAAAAAGGAGTTGATAACATGACAGTATCAAAGGACAAAACAGGTGTGTTAATAAACATGGATAAAACATTGAAAAAAGAATTAGAACAATTAGCAAAAGCAGATGGGCGCTCGTTAACCAATTATATTATTAATGTACTTAAAATTCATGTTATAGATATTCACAATAAAAATGAACAAAATTCATTACAACATAAATCTTGATTTAACCCATAAATCAAAAGAACAGGCAATGTTATGTAAAATTAAACTAACCTTTCGATTACATATCTGTTTATAAAAAATAAAACGAAGTATTAATTTACAAATGAGGCACGACAAGAATAGAACTATTAGAAATGATATTCTGAAAGACAAAGAAATAAAAATAATATAAATAATTAAAAGTTATGCAATTATAGAATATATAATTATATAACTTTTTTATTTATTGCTAAAAGTGTCAAAATAACATATTATAAAAATGTTTTTAATAAAAGTGTCAAAATATATTGACTAATAGTTTATTTGATAGTATAGTAAAACCATCAAATAAACTATAGTTAAAATGATAGTTTTGGAAAGGTGGTATTTATTATGTGTAATGTATACAGCTATATGAGAATCAGTACAGAAGAAGAAAGAGGATTACAGAAATTTACAAGGCAGGAAAACGCATTACAGAAATATGCAAAAGAAAATGACATTGAATATCTATTAGAGTTTAGAGAGGACAAAAGCGGTAAGAACTTCATGGAGCGCAAGCAATGGCAGAAGTTGGAAAGCATATTACAGCCAGGAGATACTATAATATTCAAAGATATATGTAGATTTACAAGGCAAGCTGAACAAGGATATATAAAATATATGGAATTGTTAAACAAGGGAATTGAATTGATATTCATTGATAATCAGACAATAAGCACACCATATATAAAACAATTACTGAACATAGCAAAAGAACAAAACCTAGTAGCAAAAACAAGCCTTGAAAGCACAGTGAAATTATTACTTATAGTGGAACTGGACAGAGCAGAGCAGGAAAGAGCCATCACAGTACAAAGAATCAAAGACGGAATCAAGGCAAGCGACAAAAAAAGTGGTAGACCAATAGGCAAGCTGGACAAGATAACAGACGAATTAAAAGCCGATATACAGTTATTCTTGACCGATAGAACAATAAAACAAGTTGACCTGATGGAAAAACATGGAATCAGCCGAAACACATTAAAGAAGTATGTGGAACTTGCTAAAGCAGGCGAGTTATAAAAAATAGATAGGTGGTGTAACAATGCCACCTTTTTTATTTATGTCATTAGCAGGATATGAAGGTATGGGGGTATATTACATATTATTTTTTTTAATACTTTTTGTAAAGAGTGCTATATATTCTCTGTACATATCGAAGCTATTTTTTTTATGCTTGAAATATTGGTTTTATTTTATGCCCTTTCTAATATGTCTATAAATTCATATAAGCCTTAATTTGGGCTTAAATTTGTTTTAGGGTAGTTTTATATATCCTTGCCATCTAAAATGGCTTAAATCGGCTTATACGATTATTTAAAGATATATTTATTTGATTATAATTATAATTTGTTTATTTAGAATTAAAGTGTTATAAAAATATATTTTTTTATAAACAAGCAAATTTATAAAAAATATTAAATTTTATATTTTTTGGCTGAAAGCCTTTTTATATATTTTTAAATATATTTTAATACTTTTAGGCAAATTTTGCCCTTGATTTTACTAGGGTTGCGGGGCTATTTGGTTAGTGTTTTAGGGCTATTTGGTTAGTGTTTTAGGGCTATTTGGTTAGTGTTTTAGGGCTATTTGGTTAGTGTTTTAGGGCTATT
>CAJTZJ010000026.1 GCA_910583925.1 uncultured Eubacterium sp.
AACTGTTGCGGAGATATTTATAAACTGAGTTTCCATTTTATGGAAATATTGGCAAGAGTTAGGAGGGATTATTTGAGGTTTTGGCTTGCTTTTCTTTTCGTTGCTAATCAGTTAATTATAGGATTTGGAATTTTGCTGGGATTGGGGCGATTTGGGGGAATTTTCGCATTTAGTACACAATTTGTACGATTCAGTTGTTAATAGTTGTATAGGGCGATTTTTGCGGATTATGAGTTCGCAATAACTTTGCGTATAAACACAAAATTAGGCTCTTATGGCAAAAGTCGAAACAAGGAACAAACAGAATCCGAAACTCGTTCAGACTGTCCTCAAAGACGGTCGGGCAAGCCTTGCCCTTGAGTATTATCTCGGTCGCTCGGAGTCGCTTGTTATTGATGACGAGGGCAATCAGGTATTCTACACCACCGGGGCAATGGTGGGCAAGCCGAAATACAAAATCAAGCATAACCGCAAGCGTGAGAATCTGAATCTTTACATTTGGATTCATCCGCGCTCACCACAGGAACGCACACAGAATCGCAACACTCTCGCACTCGCCGAGAAAATAAGGTTTGAGCGTGAACAGGAATTTCTCGAAGACCGCGAGGGATACCGGTTGAAAAAAGATAAGGAGGTGGACTTGCTCCGCTACTTTCGCAAGCATCGGGAGGATGAGGTGTATGCCCGTTCAACCCGTATCGGCTTCGGTACGGCATATCGCCGTTTCATAGACTTTCTTGGCAGTATGCCAAGATATAAGAAATATGTCGATTTCCTCCGCATGGATTTGTTGACTCCCGAAATGGTCAGCGGATATGTAGAGTATCTGAAAAAGGTATCTATCGGAGATGGCGGCGCACGAACATACGGATTGTTTAAGAAAGTCATCACGACAGCCGTTGAGGAAGGATTGATGAAGAAAAATCCGTGCAAAGGTATTGCAATGCGCAAGGATGCATATGCAATCAAAAAGCAGATTTTGACGCTTGACGAGATAAGGAGGCTCGCCTCAACTCCCTTTGCCGGGAGTTATCCCGACATAAGACGTGCGTTCCTTTTCAGCCTCTACACCGGTATTCGATGGCGTGATGTGAGCCGTCTCACATACGAAAATGTGGATTTTGCCTCCGGCTTACTGAAATTCGAGCAGAGCAAAATCGCAGGGAGAAGCAAGAGTAGCAGCGTGATGACGCCCTTGAGTCCGATGTTGCATAAGATTATCGGAAAGCCGGGAGTACAGGGGGATTACAAGCAGTTTATTTTCTCGTTGCCCACATGGTCAACTTGCGTGAAACAGTTAGACGCTTGGGTAAAGGCGGCAGGAATAGGAAAGCATATAACATGGCATTGCGCCCGGCATTCTTTCGCCGTGAACATCCTTAACGGCGGAGCGAACATCAAAACCGTCCAATCATTGATGGGCCACGCCAGCATAGAAATGACGGAAAAATATTTGCGTGTGGTCGATGAACTGAAACACAAGGCTATCAACAGCCTCCCGGAATTGGACTACGAGTGATAATGCGCTGACAGAATATTGGCATGAATATGGCAGTGTGCTGTCAGTGCATTATCCTGTGTTTCGTTGTTCTTCAATTGAAATCGCCCTATAAACAAAAAACACAATCTTTCGGTCGTGCAACCTTCGTCACTACAAGACGATGTTTGCACGGCCTTTTCTTTTCGCCGCCAATCCCAATGAAAACAAAAAAGAAAAATGGAGTGTGAGAATCGGCAATGGGGATTACGACTTTGGAGTAAGACCAACCTAACATTCGGCAAGGGTTTTGAGCAGCTAAATATATTTCGCGCTGCTCAAAACATACCTTGCCGAATCCCGATGGATTCAGTTGTACATTAGGTAATTATATAAGGTTGTGGAATACGGGACCCCGGATTTTATGCCGGATTCATGTCTGAAATCGGGAAAAGTGGCATTTCAGTCTGTTGGAATGTAAAATGGACATAAAAATTCAGGATGGTGATGAGGGAAGAATAAGATTTTGCAAAGGATAGTTAAGGTCGTTTCGGACTAAATATGTAATGAAGTTATGGTTTTGAAATGAATAAACTACAATGATACAGATAGTTAACGATAGTAGTCTTGATTGCAAGACGGCTGAAATGATGTATTGACGTATTTATTTATGAACGTCATGACGTAATGATGTATTGACGTGTTGATGTGCTTATGTATGATTGTATTGAAAGTTTTTAGCCTGAATGTATGGATAGATGACTGAATGACTGGGTTTTCAAATGATTGACTGATTGAATGACTGAATGATTGAGTGATTGTTCATTCAGATGATTGAATGATTGAGTGACTGAATGACTGGCTGAGTGATTGGTCATAAAACAAGTCTTATGACTACCCAACTGAAGTAAAGACGTTAAATCTGTCCGTTGATTTTCAGCCATTATATTTTTCATCATGCAATTTTGAAATTAGAACTTCCAAGGTTGCTTTAGAGAAGTTGACTTCCGATGCTGAGATATTCGATTTTATATAATACCCAATGGCATCTAATCTTTAGGTCTGTTGAGGATTTTTATTCGGATTGAATTTCGCTGATTTTACGAGCCTTAAATGATTTTGAGGTTGTGAGCTAAAATTTAATTTGCCCTTCGCCATAGAATCAAACGAATTTTTTTGTAACTTTGCAATCTACTATGCGCAGTAGACTGACAAAGACCACGACATGATAAAATAGATTATCTCAACATATAAAGGAGCTTCCTTGTAGTCGCATAAAGGCCTGGTCGCCTGTCAGAACTATAAGGAGGCTCTTTTGTTTTCGCCAAAGGACATCTTACCGTGAGCAAAAAGACGAAAACATACGACATACCCGATGAGGTTGCCGAAGCGATTGTCGCAGAGCGAAAGTCGCTCTATGGCATAAAATCTTATGTTAGCCTGTTTAGCAGTGCCGGCATAGGTTGCTATGGCTTCAAAGAAGCAGGGTATAGTTGTATTGCCACGGTCGAATTATTAGAACGTCGCCTGAAGATTCAGAAGTACAACAATAAATGTATGTTGTCATCTGGATATATTTGTGGTGATATGACTCTTCCCGAGACAAAAGATAAAGTTTTCCATGAATTGAAAGTTTGGAAAGAGTGCTTTGGTGTTGATGATTTAGATGTTCTGATTGCAACTCCACCGTGTCAAGGAATGTCCGTTGCCAATCATAAGAAAGGTGATGAACTTAAGCGGAATTCTTTGGTCGTTGAGTCCATAAAGATAACGAAAGAAGTAAAACCAAAATTCTTTATCTTTGAAAATGTCCGCGCTTTCTTAAATTCAATATGTACTGATATTGATGGAAAGGATAAGACGATTCAAGAGGCAATCTCTATGAATTTAGGTGGTCATTACAATATCCTTTATAGGATTGTGAATTTCAAAGATTATGGTTGTCCGTCAAGTAGAACGAGAACACTTGTTATAGGCGTTAGAAAGGATTTGCAAGATATCGCTCCATTTGATGTTTTTCCGGCGCAGACAGCAGAAAAGACACTCCGAGAAACAATTGGACATCTCCCTGCACTTACTGAAATGGGCGAGATTTCCACAGATGACATATATCATAATTTCAGAAAATATGCGCCCCACATGGAAAGGTGGATTTCTGAAATTAAGGAAGGACAATCAGCGTTTGATAACGAAGATATTACAAGAATTCCTCATACTGTCAAGAATGGTGTCGTTGTCTATAATGCCAAGAAAAACGGCGATAAATATACACGACAGTATTGGGACAAAGTTGCTCCCTGCATCCATACTCGTAATGACATTATGGCGAGTCAAAACACTGTGCATCCAACCGACAACCGCGTATTTAGTATTCGGGAGGTAATGCTTATGATGTCAGTCCCTTATTCCTTTCAGTGGACTGATATGCCATTCGACCAATTAAATGCTCTTCCATTAAAAGAAAAGCAAGATTTTCTTAAAAAGGAGGAAATGAATATAAGACAAAATCTTGGAGAAGCTGTTCCGACGATTATATTCAGACAAATTGCAAACAAAATTCGTAAATATCTTGAACGTCCAACATTTACAAATGCTGATGCGCTTGCATTGGTAAAAGATAACCAATTATGGACTCAGGAAAGAATAATTAGATATATTCGTCAAAGCCAGTCATCTTTCTCTCGCCTTTCTCGAATAGTTGAAATGGCAAATTCAGAGAGAGATAATACTGCCGCATACTATACTCGCCAAGATATTTGTTTCAGCATTGTCAACAACTTACCTGAAGCAAAGAATTTTTCCACACTATCTATTTTAGAACCGTCTATCGGAGTGGGGAATTTTTTGCCGGCTTTAATTGATAGATATGCTAATGTTTCTAATGTAACGATTGATGTTGTTGATATAAATCCCACATCAATTCAATTGCTAAAAGAAATGCTCCTGCATATCAATATTCCAGCCAATGTCAAGATTAATTTTATTGAGGGCGATTTCTTGTTACTTGAGTTTGATAAAAAATACGATATTGTAATCGGTAATCCTCCATACATGAAATTGACTAAAGAGAAATCTTTAGCCACTAAGTATAAGGCTGGTGCAATCAATAAAGACACGAATAATATCTTTGCTTTCTTTGTTGAAAAAGCCATAAAGTTGGGTTCGTATGTTTCTCTAATAGTTCCTAAAAGCATAATAAATGCGCCCGAATTCAATAAAACACGTGAGATAATGAATTACCATTCAATATCCCATATCATTGACTTTGGGGAAAAGGCATTTAAAGGCGTTAAAATTGAAACTATCTCTTTCACAATAAATACTACCCGGAAATCCGGTGAAACTTTGGTATCTTCATATATCAATAATTCGGTTCGTCTGCTTCCGCAAAAATATATTACTGATTCTTTCTTCCCTTATTGGCTTCTATATCGAAATGAGGATTTCGACAGGGTGGCAAATTCTATGAGTTTTGGTATCTTCAAATCATATCGAGATAGAGTAATCACCAAAGCCGTTACTAAGTCGAGAGGGAAATTTCGGGTGCTTAAATCAAGGAACATAGGTAATAATGAGGTTATTGACATCCCGGATTATGATTGTTATGTGGATGATATATCATCTTTTGATGTATCAAAATTTCTGAACCATACGGAATGTGTTCTACTTCCTAACTTAACATACAATCCAAGAGCTTGTTTTTTACCAAAGAACTGTATTGCAGATGGCTCTGTCGCTATTTTATCCTTGTCTGACCCCGATGTAACAGTCACGGCAAAAGATCTTGAATTTTATGCCACTGATGAATTTATCCAATTTTATGCCATAGCGCGAAACTTGGGTACACGTTCTTTAAACATTGACAATAATTCCGTATTTTTCTTTGGGAAACAAATAATAACAGAATCATGAGAGAAGTTATAAACGAATATTTGAACAAGTTTGATTTTGACATACGAAAGTCGCATGATTCGAGGTATGTTGACCAAAAATGTACACCAGACATCGTTTGTTTCTTGGCAGATTGCATACTAAACATCGCAGCCTCCCACCCAACATTTACGGCTAATGATATATGGCAAAGTCAATATTTCAAGCATAATTGCCGAGTGGTATTCAACAAGCCGTATGCTGATGACAAAAGAGCAAAGAATGAATACAATAAATGGTTTTCGCAGCCATTAAAGTTATTCCATACTGCTGGAATTCTTGATGCAGATTTTTCGACACGCCCTGCCACATATTCAATAAAGAATGAGGAGTTATTGGATTATATTTCCCGGCGTGAAAGAAACTCGTACAACTTTCTATATTGTTACTTTTCAAAGGTTCTGAAGGATAGTGGCTTTTGGCGATATTTTGAAGAATATTTGCATAATGTAACTGATAATCGCATTGCTGCCAAAAATGAGTTATATGATAGATATTATCGTTTGATAAGTGGGAATACTCCAACACAATCCAAATTGGACATATATCGAATGTTTCACAAGGTGTTGAATGTGTTGGCGACTGAACATAATGTTCCCGGTAGCAGTGGAAAGGAGGCACGAATGTTCTCTGATTTGATGTACAATCGTAAGAATTGGCGGGATTTGAACAAGGAGAAATCCATTACACGGCAGGAAGCGGCTGAGGAGCATATTGATGAACAACAAGAAGCATATAATTCCTACTATGTTCAGAAAGCAACGAATCTGCTGAAGAAAATTCAAAAAGAAAGTGAGGTGCATGACTCATGGGCAAATGGGTCAGCAACCCATGCTCACCACATCTTCCCTAAAGCACAGTATCCTCAGATTGCTCACTATATTGAGAATCTTATTATGTTGACAGCAACCCAGCATAACACAAAAGCACATCCAAACAACAATACTCAAATGATTGATAGGGATTATCAATTAGTTTGTTTGTTGGCGAAAGCGGATACAATTGAGCAATCGTTAAGGCGAGTGGGCGAAAAATATTATCGCAAAGAATCTTTCTTGTTCGTTATTAATACGGGGTTGAATACGAACATCGATTTTAGAATTTCATTCGCTGCCCTTAAAAATGAATTGATTAAGATTTACAATGTTGCCTAATGCTTATTCGTCGAATAAAATCTATTAAAGATTTTGGAGTCTATCAAGATTTCAAATGGAGAGGTGATACACCTGACTTTGAAAATAAGAATATAATTTACGGTTGGAATTATTCAGGGAAAACGACATTATCTAGATTCTTCGATTTATTACCAGATATCGAAGAAGAACAGGCCAAACGTGTAGGCTATAAAGTAACAGTCTGTGATGATAAGGGATGTAGAACCGATTTTGAAACCGGAATTTCCGCCCTCTCTATACATGTTTTTAATAGCGATTACATTGAACAAAACTTACACTTTGAAAAAACTGATAATCCTAAAATTAAAGGAATCCTTTTCGACATTGGAGAGGCAACAAATGAAAAGCGGCAAAAACTCAATGATGTAAAAAGACAAATAGATGCTATAAACGCTTGGCTTTTATCAAATCATAATCACATAGATGCTTTTGAGCTATTCGATAAGATATTTACAAGCGAGGCTAGAATAATAAAAAATGATATTTTTTTAAGCGCGATTGAATTTAATAGGACTCATTTTAAGAAAATAATTGAGGAATTAGATTTGACGAAGTTAGATGCTTACATAATTTCTGATTCCAATGAACTGAATGAAATCAAATCGAATGCCTTGGCAAAAAATCCAATGGCGACCATTGAATATGCCCCTATTTCATTTGATATCCAATCTCTTATTAACGAAGTAAATGAATTATTAATCTATAGTCCAGTCGAAGTTAAGGACGAACCCTTATTGTCTTCTTCCTCAGAATTATATCAATGGGGATTAACCGGCTTAAAATATTACTCACAAAATCCCCATGTTTCAATTTGTGCTTTCTGTGGGAATCCAATTAAGCCGCATAGAATTGATGAATTAAATCGATTTTATTCTAATGAAGCAGCACGGTTGCGTACCCGTATTAATAATCTAATTCATAGACTTAATGCTTTATCAGAAGAGATTAGCTACCAAAAAAATATAACTATTAGCACTAATGATATTATCGAGAGTTTACGAATCAAATTTGATGTCAAAAAGGCTGCTTTAGTTAAATCTATATCTGAAATAGGGAATGTTCTAAATAGCATTATATCAAATCTGAACTCTAAGATAGATTCATACCTATTTGAAAAGATGCCTGCTCTCGATTTTCCTAAAAACATATGGGAAGAATATCAGTCTTGTGTGAAAGACTTATTATCAATAATAAGAATACATAATAGTACCGTTGCTGATTTTAAATCAGTTAAGGACAAAGCAATTTCAGATTTGAAAAAGCATTGCGTTGCACGCGTACTAAAAGAAAGAGAATACACTGCTGCTAGACGACGGAAAGAACGTCAAGAAAGAGAGATTCAGGAAAGAAATAGAGAGCTTACACAACTAAAGTCATTATTTGAATCACTACAAGCTGAACTCAAATCGTTGTCAAAAGGCAAAGATAATCTAAACAGATTTATTCAGTTATTTCTAGGCAGAGAAGACCTAGAAATACATACCACAGAAGATAATTTCTTTATATTAAAGCGTGGTAATGCAATCGCAACTCGATTAAGTGAAGGAGAAAAAACAGCAATCGCATTGTCATATTTTCTAGTTAACCTAGAGAGTTTGAAAGCTGATGGTGAATTAAAGAAATCAATCATTTTCATAGATGATCCCATTTCAAGTTTAGACGCAAACCATATTGCACAAGTATCATCATTAATCAATAGTTTCTTCTTCATCCCTAATGGCAACAGTGTAATTGATAATTTTGCCCAACTTTTTATATGCACACATAATTTCGAGTTTTTTTCTTTCATAAAGGATGCACATAATATTAAACGAAATAATAATTCGTCACAGTGTAGGATATTTATGTTGCAACGAAAATCAGAAAGATGTGTTGAAATCACTAAGTTGCCCAATACATTTGATAAATACAATTCAGAATATTTATTCTTGTTTTCAGAGATTTACAAATATTATAAGGCTGGTTGCCCGATTGAAATGTCATATATGATGCCCAATGTTATAAGGCGATTCTTAGAGATATATACGAGAATAAAATTGCCTGGAAATCATGATGAAATTGATAATCGTGTAAGACGTTTAATGAAAGATGGTGTTAATGAGTTAAAAATTCTGCATCATTTTTCTCATTTTACTTCTTTAGAACGAGTTACAAAGCATTCTGAGATAATACTGCAATTACCCGACATTACAGCGGATTTGTTTAAATTACTTCAGAAAGATCAAGATCATCTTAATTCACTAATCGAGGGGATATAGGAGAGTCATTTGAAAGAATTGGCTTCCCTTATAAAAATTATATATGCGTTCCTTGGCATTGGAACTGCCAATTATTCATCTTGAACATTGATATCGCTTCGTAAGCATTAACTACATCGCATGAATATGTCTTATAGGGTAAACATAGTCAAATCAGCACAATTAAAAATACTCAACGTATATTAAATATATAAAAAGTCTTTGTCTGTGTTTGTTTATAACTTTCCATAAAGTACAAATTTAGTACAATTACAAACTTACTATTTATTGATATTCAAATATTTAAAATCAATAATAGAAATTTAAGCAAAATATATTCCCGTAGAAAAAGACAAGCCGGATGAACCGAGCAAGCAAGAGAAACAGCAGGATGCGCCAAAGGAGCAATCCGAATATTTCGATGCAGAATTACTTTCGCTTATTCATAAAGTCTGTGTGGGGGAACAGTTTGAAGATATTGCAACGCAGGACTTCTATGCCAACATGAACCTATACCCCGGTGAAAAGGGACTAAAAATCAAGGCACGAGAAAAAATACGGGTGTGTTACCTGATATTCCTGATGAGTGAAAGACTGCCCAAACAAGACAGGGATAAATGGAAGAATATAATCCTGAAACAGCTGGATATTGACGAGAACTACTACAAGTCAAAGTACAAGGAACCGGTGTCGGATTTTCCAAGTGACAGTAACCAGAAGTTCGCCAAAGAAATGGACGCAATATTCCGATAATCCGTGATACACCCTGATATTTTACGAAATTACCACTTTTACCACTCAAATTAATTTTTGAGTGGTATTTTTATTATCTGATATTCAGAGAAATAATAAAACATTCCATTTATACCAACCACATCCTTTCCACTCACTCCCCTATCTAATTTTGCATCGTTCGAGAACAGAGATAACAGCCAGTGCGCAGGGCTGATTGTTTAACGGCTAAATAGATTGAACGATGA
>CAJTZJ010000027.1 GCA_910583925.1 uncultured Eubacterium sp.
AAAGTTTATAAAATCACTTTTATTCATAGAAACCTCTAAAATATCTTTATATTACTACATAATAAACAAAATATCATAAAATTAAATAAAAGTAAAATAAAATTAGGGAATTAGCTATGTTCAGAAAATTTTTAGCAATGGCGTTAGGGGCTTTTCTTTTCGGGGTCGGTCAGGCGGAAGCGAGGGCTGTATACTGTGTGAACTGTTCCGAACAATGGACGCAGGCACTTGAAAGAATAACAAATATTGAGGAACTTAAAACCTTATATCTTGAATACGGCGAAAGTATTCAACAGACTGCTCATCAGCTTAAAAATGTACAGCAAAACATAGAAATGATCACTGATATGGTTCATAACACTGCTGCACTTCCCCGTGAATTACTAGGTAAGGTTTCTGATGAAATGACCCGTTTTGCACAAATTACAAACTCCATAAACACCATAAGGGCAGACATTATGGGGTTAGAAAAAATATATGATGAAACATATAAAACTCAAGCTGAACTTAAAGAAATGGCAAATATGCCCAATAATATGCTTCGGGAACGAAATATGTCTATTCGTGCAGATTTGGACGTCATGGATGAAAAAATTGAAGAAGCTACCAAGGCAACATTCCAGATATCAGGCAAGCAGCTTAAAGACTTGGAAGAAAGCGGACAGACGGAAGAATATATTAATGACTTGATTAACAACGCTGACGGCAGGAACGAGATATTAATGGCTGCCAATCAACTCGCAAAACTGCAATATGCGGAAAGCAAGCAATTAAGAGAGCTGATTGCAACCACTACACAATCCAATTTGGTAAAACAAGCTCGTGATGAGCAGCAAAGGCAACTTTCAGAAGAAATCGCAGATAGAGTAACAACATTCAAGGATGAGTATATTGTTTTGCAGGAATTACCTATGTTCTAGATTAATTTCCAAACAAAGGAAGTTCTTTTACAGGTTCACGTTTTTTAGGAGTATTTCGTATGGTTTTAAATTCTTCATCAGTAATTTTAACATATGTGCCAATAAATTTTTCTTGTCCTTCGCTATGTCTTATATATTCAAAGGTATTTTTATCAATAAATTTTAAAACTGCAAAACGGGCTGGTCCATTGGGGTTTTCTGCAATCCAGATGTCATCTTTTTTGACATATTTTTTAACGGGATAATTAATGGCAGAATCCGTAAATTTTATCTCTTTTTCAGAAACAGAGAGTGTATAAATATATCCCCACATATCACGTTTTTCATTTACATCCTTATAAATACCATAAATTTTATCAGGACTATCCGTGCAAGCGGTTATTGAGGTCATAAAAATGCAAACAAAAAGCAGTACCATAATCCTTTTCATCATAATAATTTTCCTTTGTTCTTGTATTATTGCAAATGAAGCATTTGCAGTTGATGAAACAAGTATAATGCAGATTGTTAATAAATTCAATGAAGAAAGTGGTCGTTGGTACAGTAAATTCAAAGTTGTTGCCACGGATTTACTTTATATGGTCATTACTTTTCAAATCTGCCGTACAAGTATAAACGCTGCACTTCAAAGTACGAATACACAGGAATACTTAGGACAAATTGTTTGGGTATTTTTGCTTGGTATGGTCTTTTTGTTGATTATTGAAAACTATCAGGACTGGACACGTATGGTTGTCAATGGATTGAATAGTATTGCTGTAAGTGCAGTTGGAAACATTAATTTTAATCCTGATAAGCCGTTTTTGGCTGGTTTAGAAATAACCAAGATAATAAATAATACCGCTAAAGATATGTCATGGGAAAAAACAGCTATTGTTATTGTCATGTATATCAGTGCGTTTATTATTATGATTATTTTTTCTTTGATTACAGCCCGAACTATAGTCATAAAATGTGAACTTTTTATTGGAGTAACAGCAAGCGTTATTCTTATTCCCTTGGGAGCAAGTGATTTATTCAGGGGTAAGGCTATCAATGCTATCGAGTATGCAGTTGCTGTTGGTTTTAAAATTTTCACTCTAACACTCATCTGTGGTATTGGTTTCACATTATTCCAAAACTTTCAATTTAATGATGATAATCACATTGAAACCTGTTTAATACTTATCGGTGTTTCCATGGTTTTGCTTTCTGTTACCTTTACCTTGCCAGAAACAGTTTCAAGCCTGGTCAGCCATGCAAACGGTACAGCAGGGGGAATGCTCCAGGCATTTAATACTGTTGCAAATACAATAACTGCTGTCGCCGCTGTTGCCGGAGCTGCATACAATATGGCTAAAGGTGGTATTGGCGGAGCTGCACGAGGCATTGACAATGTAGTTTCTTCAAAAAATTTGGCAAAAGAAAGCCTTATGGACAAAGGTGCAGACGGCAAATGGTCGGACGCAAGTAAATGGCAGGATTTAGGCAAGTTCGGACAGGCAAAAGAAACGTTCAGGAATTTCAATGCAAGCAGACAGCAAGCAAAAATAAACCATTCAACAATAGCTCAGGAAGCAAAAAACAATATTAACTTAATCCGTCAAGCGCGGGGATAATTGAGGTAGAATATGGCATTTTTTAACAGTAAAGACAAAGAAAAAGCAAGTATTAAAAAAACTTCTGACAACCCTTATCTTGATGGTCGTGAAGAATGGCTTGAACGCTATGGCAACTATATCAAAGCAAGGGACGGCTGGAGATTTTTTGCCATTATCAGTTGGCTTATTGCCATGATATGCATAGGATTGTGCGGTTATATGGCTACACAGAACAAGATAATTCCATACGTAGTTGAAGTGGACAAACTGGGCAGAGCCAATGCTGTATCAGCCATTGATGAAAGCAAGAGGACAAATCTGCAAAATGTCATTCCGTCTGTAGTTTCCATGATTATCAGCGATTGGCGAACAGTTACGGCTGATGTTTTACTCCAAAAGAAAATGATTGGAAGATTAAGCTATTTCACGACAGGAAGTGCAAAGGGATATTTCAAGGAATGGTACGAAAAAAACAACCCTTATGAAAGGGGCAAAGAAAATCTTGTTTCTGTGGAATTAAAATCATTACCTTTGGCTATTTCCCAAGACTCATACAAGGTTGAATGGACGGAAATAATCAGAAACCATGCAGGAAAAGTTCTGGATAATGTCCGTTATGAAGCCACGGTAACTATTCAAATGAACAATCCAACATCAGAGCAAATGATTTTAAATAATCCAACGGGGATATTTATTTCATACATAAACGCAACAAAATTATTTTAACATAAATTTCAAGAGGTTAAATTATGAAAAAGATAATCTTTATACTATCTTTGTCTATTTTGACAACTCAATTTCCAAATTTTGGCTATGCAGCAGAGATAAATCAGGAACTTATTGACCAACTGACAGTACCTGGCTTCAACATGAACTTATCTCCAGTTCCTTTGCAAATGAAAGAAAAGAAAGCCCTGACCTTATCCCAAAAATGGATAACCAAGAGCAGTGAACCTTTTTTGTCTGGAAATGGAAAACTGACATACGTTTATGGAGCAAGTATGCCAACAATTCTTGCTACTCCCATGTCTATCTGTGATGTGGAGTTACAGCAAGGTGAGATTATCAGTTCCATTAACTTAGGTGACACTGCACGTTGGGAACTCTCTGTGGCAAAGGCAGCGGGCAAAGAACATATCATTGTCAAAGCCAAGGATATTAACCTTGAAACAAACGCTATAGTATCGACGGATAAACGTGTTTATCATCTGCGTCTTGTGTCCACTGAGGACAGTTTTACCCCTTATGTTGGATTTGTGTATGCGAATGATATGTTGGCTTACTCCAATCAGGTACAGGAACAACAGAGAAAGGAACAACATTTCAACTCATATCAATCCGAAGAAGTGAACAATAAAACAGGTGTTCTAACTCTTGAAGATCTGAACTTTAATTATGAACTGCGTGGAAATGCCAGCTGGAAGCCTGAGCGTATTTATGATGACGGAGCTAAAACTTATATAAAGCTGCCCAAGCGAACATATACCAGTGAAATGCCTATTTTGCTTGTATCAAAAGGAGGTCAAACAGTTTTAGTAAACTACAGAGTAAATAAAACCGCAATGATTGCGGACGGTGTTTTTGATGAGATTATTCTTGTTTTAGGTGTTGGAAAAAATAAGGAACAGATAAACATTGTGAGGGCTGAATAATGAAAAGAATTGCCCTTATCATTGTCCTTTGTTTTATGAGTGCCTGTTCTTCTTCACGAGCCTTGCAAACAAGCTATTCCTTTCATGGAGTTATGCCAGAACAGCAAGCGGTTTCCAAGGAAATAACCAAAGACCTGGCAAACTATATTGCAACGTTATTTGCACCAGGACATACCAGTTTCAATCTTGTAAAAGCTGAAAGCGAAAATCTGGAACTCACGGATGAAACGACAGCGGACACTTTTACAACAATTTTTGAAAATGCCCTGCGTCAAAAAGGCTTTGAAATCAGCAAGAAAGGTTTGGAACTTTCCTATACCATAGACAGCCTGAGCAATGAATTTGGTGAAGGTGGATTTTATACACAGATACGTTTTGGAAACGGAAGCAATTTTTCTTCTGTCTATACAATGGACGGAAAAAGTCTGTTAACACGTTCAACACTAAAACTTGGAGATAACAATGAGTAACTCTCCTAACAGTTTGGAAATACGCCCAAAAGTTAATGCTGTATTAGGCTCTAAGAAAATCTTTTATGCTGTTATTGGTCTTGGAATTTTCACTGTTATAATGGTAATTTTTGGTATTTCAACAGCTGGGAAAAAATCCAATAAAGAGCAAGAAGAAAAGTCAGTTCCAATACAAATTGAAGATATAAAATCTTTTGCTCCTGAAAGTCCTGATGGCGGTTTGCTCGCTCCAAAAATTGAGGAAAAGCCTGTTGAAGCACAAGTTATAGCTGACAAGGATATCCCTATTCCTGAAATCAAAATTTCAAGAATGCCCGATCCAAGCGAGACTACAAAACGTTTCATACAGATGCGCGAACAAAGGCTTTTAGAAGCGATAAATGCCCCAAGTCAAGCCTATGTCAATAGTACCACGGTTAGTGCTGCTATGTCCATGTCACAGCAGACTAATCAACCACTTACTGCACAACAACAAAACAACACGTTGGAAGGCTTGATAAACAGCAGTGTAAGTCTCAATGGGGAAAACACCTATAATGTTGCTGCTGATATTGACAAGGAGAACTTTTTTGAACGTTCAAAGCCTGACAATCAATGGATAAATCCAAACATAAGAACGGCAGGACAGAAATACGAAATCAAAACAGGCAGTGTTATTCCCGCCGCCATGGTGACGGCAATTAATTCAGACCTTCCGGGAAACATGATAGCACAGGTCACACAGAATATTTATGACAGCGCAACAGGCGGTTATTTGCTTATTCCACAGGGTTCAAAGCTGTTCGGCGTGTATGACAGCCGTGTGATTATGGGACAGCGGCGTGTGCTCGTCGCATGGAACAGGATAATTTTTCCTGACGGATCAGCCATGACAATACCGGGTGTTCCCGGAGCGGACATGGCAGGCAACAGCGGGTTTAGCCAAAAGGTCGATAATCATTATTTTCGGATTTTCGGTTCAAGCATTCTAATGGCTCTCATCACGGCAGGCACAGCGTATGCCGTTGATGAAAACACCAATAACGACAATGAAAACAGTTTATCTTCACAACTCAATTCCGCTTTAGCCCAACAATTAGGACAAGTCACAACTTCCCTGCTTGAAAAGCATTTGAATATCAAACCGACGCTTGAAATAGAGCCGGGTTATCAGTTCAACATCGTTTTAACCAAAGACTTGGTTTTTGGCGGAAGCTATAAGGGGTGGAAATAGGTATGGAAGAATACGGATTAAAAAAATCAGGACAAAAATTTACATTTCGAGTATTTTTTCTGCTTTATTTTATTTCGGTAACAATACTTGCATTGCATATGACAGCCCAGTTTTTAGGACAGTATTTTCCCAAAGAGCAGCTCTCTTTATTTGGAGTAACCTTTTATCCGTTTTGGAAAGCTCCTTACTGGTATTATTTAGCATATAAATATTCAGCCGGTGATGAAGCATTAAAAATATTTTATATATGGTTCGTGCCATTAAATTTAATATTGCTATTTTATGCAATTTACTGCGTTTTTCCAAAAGGCAATAAAACTCTGCACGGTTCCGCCAAATGGGCAACCAAAAAAGACATTAAGGAAATGGGCTATTTCGGAAATAAAGGCGTTTACATCGGCGGTTATAAAGATGGGAGAAATTTACTGTATCTCAAGCATAACGGACCCGAACATATTTTGACATTTGCTCCGACACGAAGCGGTAAAGGCGTGGGGCTTATTGTACCAAGTCTTTTGGCGTGGGAGGAATCAAGCATTGTCCTTGATATTAAGGGCGAAAACTGGGCGTTAACCGCAGGGTACAGGCAAAGTTTGGGGCATAAGGTTATCAAATTCGACCCTACGGACACAGAAGGCGTAACGGCTTGTTTCAATCCTTTGGAAGAAATTGATTTTTATGATTTCGGCTGTATCAAGCAAGTGCAGAATATCGCCCTCATGCTTGTAGACCCTGACGGCAAGGGACTTACCGATTACTGGAACAAGGCAGGCTATGCCTTTTTGGCGGGAGCGTTATTGCACTGCCTTATCGTGACAAAAGCCCGTTTTATGCGGACCGCCACCATGCAGGATTTGGTTTTTATTCTTGCAGGTGCTGAAAAAGAACTCCCTACTCAATTCAGGATGATGAGGCATTTTAATCATGCAAAACTGCTTGATAAACTTTATCCGGGAATTGACCATCAAATCGGCGTTGAATGCCACAATTTCATTTTATCTTGTGCCACTGAAATGGAAAACAAGGGCGAGCAGGAAGTCAAGGGCGTTGTTTCATCAGCATTGGTCAATTTATCCTTGTACCGTGACCCGGTTATTACCAAGAACACTTCCAAGAGCGATTTCAAACTCAATGATTTAATGAATTATAAAAAAAATCCGGTGGATTTGTATTTGGTGATAAGCCCGGCTGAAATTGACCGTGTGAAACCGCTTATCCGTTTAATGGTGGATATGATTATACGTCATATTTGCAGAAAAATGGAATTTAAAGAAGGCAAAAGCGTCAAGGGCTACGAGCACAGAATGCTTTTGTTGTTCGACGAATTTACCAGTATCGGAAAACTGCCCATTATTGAAAAAGCAATAGCCTATATCGCGGGCTATGGCGGCAAGATGTACTTGATTGTGCAGGACTTGGGGCAATTGAATGACGTGTACGGCAAGGAAAATTCGCTTATGGCGAACTGCCATATCAGAATTGCTTATGCCCCCAATAAACTTGAAACGGCACAAATGCTTTCCGAGATGACAGGCAAAACCACTGTTGTCGATAAAAAAACTTCGTATTCTTACTCCAAAGGCGGAAAAAGCCGTTCCGTGAATATTCAGGAAACGGCAAGACCGCTCCTTACGCCCGATGAATGCATGCGGCTTCCCGGTGCAAGAAAAGACAGCAACGGAAATGTGCTTGAGGGCGGCGACATGCTGATTCTAACGGCGGGACGTCCTCCTATTTACGGCAGACAGATTTTATATTTCAAAGATCCGGTTTTTATAGCACGGGCAAAAATGCATGCTCCTGAAAAGTCCGATTCCATTTATTTTGAGAGGTATACTCCGTCAGATATGGCAAAAGGCGTCAGTTTTTCCGATTTCATGAATAAAAAGGCGGGAACCAATGAAAAAGCTTAGTATCGGCATGAGCTTCATAGCTTCTTTTTTGGTAATTCTTTTTGGATTTTCCAGATTTTACAGTTTTGGTTTTAACACGACCGAAAGCATGGAAAAAGGCTTTTATTATCAAACAGTAGACCAAAAGACGCTCAATTACGGGGATATTATCAGTTTTAGACTTAGCGAAGAAACAGCGGAAAAAGTCCATGCGGAGCGTTATGTCAGCCCTCATCAGAAATTACTCAAATTCGTTGCAGGGCTGCCCGGAGATAAGGTTGACATTATAGAAAATCAAATTTGTGTCACTCCGAAAGGCAAGTCCATTGCCTGTGTCTGGGGTGAAATCAAAGAAAAGGACAAAGACGGCAATAATACGGTAAGCCTACTACAACCATGTATTATTCCTCAAAATAAGGTGTTGGCGATGACGGCTCATAGAGGGAGTTTTGATAGTCGTTATTTTGGATTGGTTGATATTTCGACCGTAACAAAAATGAAAAAATTTTAGGAGAAAATTATGCAAAACTCAATGAACGTAACTCGTGAAGAACGTCTTGAAGCGGCAGGAAACGCAGTATTCCGTCAGCTTGCCGAAGAACCCGACCTTGTTATCGAGCTTGACCCCGAACTTGCGGAGTTCATGGGCGATTTTGAGGAAAAAGCTTTAAACGGAGAGGAATTATGAGCCAACAACAAGATAAAAAAGATTTATTCCATGTCGCTTTATCAAAGCAAATTGCAAAACAAATTATGCGTGGCACTGCCTCATTTTTAACTGCTCATGAAAACGAACGCGTTGACTTGCCCTATAACCCTGTAACAGGAAAGAACTATACTGCTGCAAACAATATGGTTTTATCAGCCAAAGGCTACACGGATAACCGCTGGCTGACGTATGACCAAGCGGCTGAACAAGGCTATCAGGTGAAAAAAGGTGAAAAGGCGACAGAAATCGCATTTTACCATTACATCGATTATAAAACCAAAGAAAAGCTTGATAAACCCAAAATTCAGACTGTGAAACTGTTCAATGCCGAGCAACTGACAGGCATTGAAAAAATGCCGGGCAAAGCGTCAAACAAGGAAGAAGCCCTTGCGAAAGTTCAAAGCATTTTTGAAAATTCACAAGTTAAAATTGTGAACAATCAAAAAAATAAAGACTTTTATCTTTCTAGGGATGATACAATTTATATGCGTTCTAAAGACGCATATAAAGACGAGCTTGCTTATAGCTCTGCTGTTCTTCATCAGTTTTGCCGTTGGGCAGCTTGTGGCGAAAAACGTTTAAATTATGGAACTGTTCCTTTTGGTACAGAAGCTTTTGCCCGTCAAAAACTCCGTGCAGAAATTGCAACGTATATGCTTTGCAAAGAAATTGGGCTTCCGTTTGAACCAGAGGGAGAACAATTTGCTGTTCAATGGTCACAAATTATTGAAAAAAGCCCTTTTGAAATTTTGAACGCTGCCAAGGACGCAGAAAAAATAAAAGGTTTTATTA
>CAJTZJ010000028.1 GCA_910583925.1 uncultured Eubacterium sp.
TATGGGGGGACAGAATAAATGAGAATGGCGTAATAAGCCAAATGGACTTGACGAATACTTGACTATTGTTTGACTATCAATGGCTTACAGGAATTTTAAAATAAAAAAGTGCGATCATAAGAGAGTTGAGAATGACCGCACTTTTTTTATAGTTTTTTTTCATTTTATTTGAGAACAGAAATGCGACACAAATTATAAAAATTCTCTTCCACACCAAAGAACACGACCAATAATTTTAAATTGATTTTCTGTTTGTTCATTCATTGTTATTTGAATTGGAGAATAATTAGAATTAGAACTAATTAAAATAATTCCGTTCAAATCTTTTTCTACTCGTTTAATATAAACACAATCATCAAATGCAACAGCATAAATTTTACTTGCCAGTATGGTTGTTTTGCTTTGGTCTATTAAGACAACATCATTATTTTGAATATCAGGCTCCATAGAGTCGCCAGAAACTCTCATTAATACCATATCGTTGGGATTACCCTTTCTGCAAATAAAATCTTTTCTAAAGGCATATTCCCGTTCTTTAGTTGAATTTGTTTCAAAGCTGCCTCCTCCGGCTGATAATACAGCTTCAACCATTGGAATCATTATGAGGTCATCATTTTGAGGTAGTACCAAATCACCTTTTGTCATTGAGCCCACGCCGTCCAAAAGCCAAACTGGATCTATATTGAATGTATTGCAAATTTTGGATATAACATCCGAATTCGGTAAAGATGCCTCAAGTTCGTAATTTCTTACAGTATTTTCAACTATTCCTAATTTTGCAGAAAAATCTTTTCTTGACATATCATTTAAGAGTTGTGTCCTAATTTCTTTTATTCTTTTTCCTATATTCATATCGTGAAACTTCCTTGCATGAAACTTTTAGAAAGCCCCGAAGAAGTTTCATGCAAAGTTTCATGTTTATATTTATTGTTATCATATTGTATTATTTGACTATCATACCAATTTGCAAAATATTTAAGTTTCATGCAAAAATAGGTTGACAAAAAGTCAAAAATAGGCAAAATTCATATTTAGGAAATTTACAAGAAAGTTTATACATAAATTTACTTGTAAATTTCCTAAAAAAGTAACCAGTTAATAAAAAAATGTCAATGTAAATACTGATTGCAAAAATGGAGAAAAATATGAGTGTAGCAACAATAAATCACAGACGTTGGTGTGGGGCGATGCGTTGCGAAGTCAGCTTGAGAATTTATGAAATTCTTAGACAAAAAGGACTTACAGGTAAAGATGTAGCGGAACAAATCGGCGTTAGCCGGCAATCTGTAAGTCAAGTAATTAATGGGGTTTCTCACAGTCCTAAAATTTTAGAAACACTCCGTTTGCTTGGCGTTCCTGAACAATATCTTTTTGATCCTCAAAAAAATGATTTTCAGCAAGAAAATAAAAAAATTGTAGCTTAAACAAAAAAATAGGCATTGGTCATGAAAAAAACATATTCAACAAAAGAATTAGCCCAACTTTTACAAATTGCACAACAAAATGTTCATGGTCGTGCAAAGCGTGAAAATTGGAAATCTGAACCTCGTAAAAGTCAGGGGGGCGGATATACATGGCTTTTTGATTCCATGCCTGAAAAAACTCAATATGCTATCCGTAAAGCAGAATTACAAAATGTACCTGTTGGTTGTGACGAACCAACCAACTCAATTCAACAGCCTAAAATTTTATCAGCAAGTAAAAAGGAACATGCTCTATTAAAATCTGATTTGCTTAGACTTTATATGGAATTTCAAGAGGCTCATGGAAAGACGGTTCGTTCAAAAGAAAAGTTTATTGAACATTATAATAATGGAGCATATCCTGAAATTTTTGCACAACTTGGCGAAGTAAGCTGGAAAACGCTTGAGCGTTGGAAGAATAAGCAAAATAAATCTCAAGACTATCTTAGTCTTGCTGACAAACGCGGTATGGCGCACTGCGGTAAATCAATCATCACTGAAGCCCATAAAGCTATTATTTTAGGGCAAGTCCTCAATCCTAACGCACCGTTTATCGGTCAGGTTGCCCGCAAGGTTGAAAGCCGCTGTAAGGAAGAAGGGCTGACAGTTCCGAGCGACGCAACAATCCGCAGATTTATCAACACATATATTTCTGAAAGTTATGATGAATATGTTTTGTTCCGTGAAGGCAAAAAAGCATGGAATGATAAATGCTGTATTTCCATTCTGCGAGACTGGAGCCTTGTACAGGTCGGCGATGTCATCATTGCTGACGGTCACACTTTGAATTTTGAAACAATCAACCCAGAAACCGGCAAGCCAAAAAGAATGACGCTCCTGCTTTTTTTTGACGGAGCAAGCAGCCACCCGCTTGGCTGGGAAATCATGGCAACAGAGAATATTCAATGTATCAGCGCGGCATTTCGCCGAAGCTGCATGCTGCTCGGCAAATTCCCCAAGGTTGTCTATCTCGATAACGGTCGGGCGTTTCGGGCTAAATATTTTGAAGGCTGCCGCGATTTTCAGCAGGCAGGCATTGACGGCTTATATGAAAGCTTAGGAGTAAAAGTCATTCACGCATGGGCTTATCACGGGCAGTCAAAACCTATCGAACGTTTCTTCGGAACAATGCACGATATGGAAATTTCCATGCCTTCCTATGTGGGCAGAAATATCTCAGAAAAACCTGCACGCCTGCACAGGAATGAAAAACTGCACCAAAAATTGCACGAAAAACTTGGCGGCAGACCGCTCACTCTTGAGGAAACTCATACAGAAATCGCAAAGTGGTTTGCGCAATATGTGCAGCGCAGACAGCCCCGCACACACTTGAAAAACAAATGCCCTGCCGAGATTTTTGAGCAAGGCAGAGGCGAGGGGCTCACACAGGGCGACCTAGCCCGCCTTGACGTTCTGATGATGCAGAAAACCGTCCGCACCATTACAAAGGACGGCTTTAGACTGCACGGCAAACTCTATTGGCATGAGGTCTTAGCGTCCCGCCGCCATGAAATTCTTATCCGTTATGATGAAATTTTAAGCCCGAACTGTGTCAAAGTGTACACAAAAGACGGCGAATTTCTATGCGAAGCAAAAAACCGTGAATATTACGGCATTGCCCATGGAATTCACCCCGCCGCCCAGATTTTAGGCACGGAAGAGCAGAAAGCACAGCTGCAATATGCGTTGGAACTCAAGAAAAATCAGGAAAAAACGCAGCTCAAGACTTTGAAGTCAATGGTCAGCGACGTAATTTTGCCTGAAATGGAAATCCGCAATAAAGCTATTGAAATCAATCAGGAAGTAAAGGCAATCCCGCTTCCTGAACCTGAAAAGCCTATGACAAAAACAGAAATTGCAGCGTTTGAGGCGAAAGTTCAGGAACTTGAAAGTAAAATTCAGGAATACACGCCAAGCAGCATGAAGCGTTTCAAAGACAGTCTGGCACGTTACGCCTATTTATTTGAAATGAAATTTGAAAAAAATATCAAACTTACCATTGAGGACGAAGCTTGGTTTGAAAAATTTGAAGAAACTTCGGAATACCGAAAATTTTATAAAAACAGATACGACACCATGAAAGAATATTTAAAAAATATCGCATAAGGAGGTAGTATGCGAGAAATAATAATTGAAACAGAAAGTATGGCTAGATTTAATCAAACAGCGGACACCGCCCTTGAAGCGGGAAAGATGTCAAGCGGCTTTGTTCTTGCCTACGGAAAAGCAGGACGCGGAAAATCCGTGGCAGCAGACCGCTATTATTATGAACGCGGCGGAGCATACGTTCGGGTTTGGCAAAATTGGTCACAATCGGCTTTTTTACAACGTCTGTTATTTGAAGTTCGCGGCAAAAACATGGATATGCCCAGACACAACGGCAACCGCTGCAAGGAACTTATTGTTGAAGTTTTGGAAAACGACCCGAAGCCGCTCTTTATTGATGAGGCGGACAGGCTTTCAATCGACAGAATTGAAGACTTGCGGGACATTTTTGAAATGACGGGCGTTCCTGTTGTTTTAATTGGCGAAGAAGGGATATGGGGGCTTTTGCGGGAACGCCGGCGTATAATGAGCCGTGTCGCCTATGAAGTGGAATTTATGCCCATTTCCCCGACAGAAGCGAGCATTTTTCTGAAACAGGCAGCGAATTTAAACGTTTCTCCCGATTTGTGCCTGAAAATAACCAAGCAGGCGGATGGCGATTTTCGTGTTGTTCGCAATATCGCCCTGCAATTGGAAAAAGCCGCCAAAGCATCTGAAAAATATGAAGTAGACACGGCAATGCTTGAAACAGCCTTCAGCAACATCATTCATAAAAAGAAATAGGGTAGCTTATGAAAATCACTCCGGAAGTAATCCGTGTTGCCTTTCGTGCCTTTGGTAAAAATGACCAGGAAATCAGCAATGCTCAAATTTATGATGTGCTTGAAGCTAAAACCGATGCCGACCAGGCAAAAATCAGAACAAGGATTGCCGAAATGGTCAGGCACGGTGAAATAAACAAAATTTTATCAGGGCGTTACAGATATAATTATGATTACAAGATCCGCGGCACCGTGATTGCGGCGGGATATGTGAAAATATGGCGTTTCATACGCCAGACAAAAGGAGAATGGACAATTAAAGAATGTTCTTTAATGACAGGCAAAGACCATTCTCATGTTGGCAAATATGTAAACTGGCTGGAGGCTGAGGGATATATTAAAATCGTTGGCAAAAAGGAACAGGCGAAATGTTTTATGGCAACGCAAAAAGCCAAAATGTCACCTGAAACCCCCATGCCGACGTATAAAGATACAGACCCGTTTGAACAGGAACGGGCTGCAGGAGCTAAGATTGTCCGATTGCTTTTATGCGACAATTTATACAGCCCGTTGACAGCACAGAAGATAGTTGAATGCTGTGAAGTTTTGAAAAACAGATTCAATAAAATAAACAAAGAACAAGAAAAGGAGCAAGAAAATGCTTAGTGAAGATTTGAAATCACTTTGTGCCGAACTTAGCACTTTGGCTGGCAATGTTGACGAAAAAAACTGGGAATTTATCAAACAAATCAAGCAAAATCTCGAAGCTGCCGCTGCAGGTGTGGAGGATTTGGAAAAAGGAGTGATTCATGGCTAAATCAAAACCGGAAATTCCATATATTGTGGAAAGCGTAGAGCAAGCTGACGGCGCACTGGCTGAACTTTCTGCTATTTCTCAAAAAATTAAAGAGATTGAATTGGAACAGCAGGAAGCCATTGACTTCGCAAAAACACAGGCAACACAAAAAAGTCTTGCCTTGCTTGCTCGTAAAAAAGAGCTTGAAACAGCTCTTGGTGTATTTGGAAAACTTAACAAAAAGGAACTGTTTGAAAAGAAAAAAAGCCTTGAATTGGGATTTGGAATAATCGGATTTAGGGCGAGTTCAGAAATAGCCATTCAAAGAGGCATAAAAGAAGACATGGTCATCTCCAAACTGAAAGAATACAGTTTTCATGAGGGGATAAAGACAACGGAAAAAATAAACCGTGACGCCATGCTTGGCTGGACAAATGAAAAGCTGGAAACTGTCGGCTTGGAGCGCAAGCAAAAAGACACGTTCTTTGTCGAAGTAAAAGAAGAAAAAATCAAAAACGTAGCATAATACTTCCAATAACGAAACCTCCCGAATCGGGAGGTCACAATATAGTGGCGTATATTGTCTGATGATGTCAGCCGCGAGGTTTATATGGAAAAACGGAAAAGAATATATCTTGCTTGTCCATACACACATGAAAATGCAGAGGTAATGGAATATAGGGCAAAAATAGCAACTGCAATGGCTTCATTTTATATGCGTGTCCATGAATATATCGTATTCTCTCCTATTACTTATGGTCACGAGGTGTGTAAACACGGAGTCGCTCATGGTTTCGGTTGGTGGAAAGAGATGGATCTTTCCATAATAAAAGAATGGGCAACCGAAGTTCATTGTATTAATCTCGCAGGGTATGAAAATTCTGTCGGAATGAAAGCTGAGATTGCTTTCGCGGAAGAAAATAAAATCCCTGTTATAGAAATAGACCATGATGTAGTTGCCATGATTATAAGAAGAGCTTGCCGTGGATAACCGTAAATTTTCAAGCACAATTTGTGTCAAAAACGGCACAAAAAGACATAGAATAGAATGCTCTCCCGCTGAAATCTATGGAGGACAAAAAGGGTTGTTCCGTATCCGTCATAATAGAAAATGGATAGATACAGACGGTAAAAAAGTATTTATGAATGCTGAAAAAATTGGAAAATTTATCTGTTCATTGCTTGAAAATAAAGAAGTGACCAGCGGAAAACCCAATATTCCTAAAAATACACGCTGTTCCATTATTATATGGGAAAAGGATAATCCGGTACAGTTATGTGCAATGACAGGTTCAGAACCGATCCTTGATTATAACGGTGAATGGCAGATTTATGTTATTGCTTATGGTTATCAAGGATTTTATCCCTGCAAAGACCTTATTATAAAAGGACATAACCATGCAAAATAGAAAAGCAATGTATGCCAAAATTGCAATCGCAAGAAAGCAATTAGGGCTTGAGGATGATATTTACCGAGAACTTTTGCAAAATAAATTCAAAAAAAGCTCCGCAAAAGACTTGTCGGACAATGAACTGACCAGACTGCTGCGCCATTTTGCAGAATGCGGCGTGCAGTTTGTTTCTAAGAAAAACAAAAAGCGGAGTAATACCTCTGTCAATCCTCATTCCCGCCCTGATTGGATTGAAATCACTCCCTCCATGCCTTTTTACAGTCAAAAAAAGCAAATTTTGGCAATATGGAAAAAACTGGGCTATTCCATGTCAAGCCTTGATATCAGGGTGCAGCGGGAATTTAATTGTTATTCCTTTGTCTGGTTGCAAGAAGAAAAGGCAATTACAGCATTATTGACAGATCTGCAAAAAAGAGAGCGGGCTTTTGATAAAAAGCAAAAAGAAAATGAATCTAGAAGAATTACGGCAGAAAATTGTTAAAAAATATGGCTCAATCCATAATTTTTGCAAGCTGAATGAGAACTTGACAAGAGCCACCGTCTATCTTGTTTTTGCCGAAAAATACGCAGGCAATACCCAAAAACAACTGGCTCGCATTGAAAAAGCTCTTGATAATTCTGAGGACGTCCCCAAAAAAATAACAATTGAAGAACAAGAAGTTTTAGAAGTTTTACAGCAAACAAAATGCATTAATTGCAGACTGCTTCGACCTAATTGCCCGGAGTGTAAACGCAAAAGTATAAATGAAGCGACTGCCGTTTTTTCATTCATTCAATCAAAATTATGAACAAGCAAGACGCCTGCCGAACTCGTATTTTGTGCAGAATACACAAAGCCACGCAGTGCAAGCGTAGTGTTTTTCGCACAAAACACAAGCGACAGCGAGTGGGTGGCAGGAGCCACCGAAGGCTTGTTTGCGTTTGGTGAGCAAAGCGAACCAACTACGCAAATGGACAGCAGAGATCACCACTCCGAGCGTCATCTTATAGGAGGAAAACATGACAATCAATCAGGTAGGCGAGATTATTCTGCTTTTATATGATAACTGGCTGCCGTACAATTCACAGCCGCAAGATTTTGTTTATGAAAATTTGAAATGCCAAAAATATAAAAAGATACGCCCGTGTTGGTTTTATAAAGGTGAAAAATTTTTATGCCTTGGCTGCAATAACAAATGCATGCTGTTTCGCCCTGCCGGATTTCAAGTTCCACTTTCGATTAATTATCCCATCAAGCTTAATAATCAATATACTGTACCAGCCAAAGACCTTGTCAATAAAAAAGCATTGCTTTCAGTGTATGACGTTTGCTATTGTCTCAATATATCCTACTCGCAAGTGTATAAAATGATACAGGAAGGTAAATTAACTGCGTTAAAAACAAAACCAATCCGGGTAAAAGCGGAAGACGTAAAACGAGAGATGCAGGATTTTGATGAATAGTAAAAATTACTGCATACATACAAAAAAGAGAGTAAACACTCTCTTTTTTGTATCCATAGTTTTCATACCGTTACGATTTTCTTTATATCTCATGCTACCTTTAAAAAAAGGAGTTATTATGCGGGAAATAAATAAAATCATTATTCATTGCAGCGCCACTAAACCTACCCAAGATATTGGGGCGTATCAAATTGACGAATGGCATAAAAAAAATGGCTGGTCAGGCATTGGTTATCATTATGTGATCCGCCGAAACGGCAGAATTGAAAATGGCAGACCGATTGAAGTCACAGGCGCCCACTGCAAAGGACAAAATAAAAACAGCATTGGCATTTGTCTTGTGGGCGGCATTGACGCAGACGGCAACCCCCAAAATAATTTTACGGAGAAGCAATTTCAAACTTTGCGAAACCTTGCGGCAAAACTCAAAAAAGAATATCCGAACGCAACCGTGCACGGGCATAATGAGTTTGCAAACAAAGCTTGCCCCTGCTTCAATGT
>CAJTZJ010000029.1 GCA_910583925.1 uncultured Eubacterium sp.
ATAACTTATTGTTATCCTTTATTAATGTAGAATACTTAACCATCTTAAATCTAATTGAAATTAATTTTAAGGTTCAAATTGGAATACCTATAGCAATCCGAACCATTAAGAGTTGGACAGCTATAGGTTTTCTTTATTTTTTCCTTGATTTTATGTGTGTTTCAGGATGTGTGAATATAATTTCAATTAGACATGAAAACTAGAAAAGTTTAAAATAGAAAATTAAATAATAAAAAATAATAGATTCGAACACTTTTGTCTAACATTAATAATTTGATTTATTAGTTTATTTGCTCGAAAACTCAAGTTTTCTTTTAACAAGTGTCTTGTAAAAATTTTTTGACTATACTATAATCAAATTGATAAATAGTAATTTGTATGGAGGAATTTATATATGAATAAAACTGCATGGATATTTTCATATAAACTTAAAAAAGGTGTAAGTGAAGAAGAATTTGTTGAATTAACGCAAAAATTACATGACGAAATTATTTCTAAAGCGAAAGGATTTATTTCTTGGGAACATTACTTACAAGGAGAGATATGGACTGATTTTGTTCTATGGGAGACAGAAGAAGATGCAAATAGAGCAACAACAATAGGGAAAGGTAAAGAAGTAACTAATGATTTTTATGCTTGCATTCAAATGAACACTTGTAGCGCTTTAATTTCTAGGTTAATAAAAAAATATTAAGTTAATAAACTACAATTTGTCTTTAAGATAATAAAAATTAAAGGGTTCAAATCCATACATAAAATTGCTCCATACATCTTTTTTGTATTCCTTAGACACAGGCTTGGAATTTAGATATTCCAAGCCTTTTTTCTATGCAAAATAGGCTCAAACAGTTCAAAATCGCCCTCAATCTGCTGTTGATTTAAGGGCGATTTCTTTTTTTGCTTTTTCTGTTAAGGTTTTCTGCGAGACTTTCAGAGACCTAAAAATCTACATTTCTCAAAACCTACCGAGAGCAATTGGGAGCGTTTAGGTGAGAGACTTTCGAGAGAGTACATTGTTTACATTTATTAAAATAAATAGTATAATACTACTATTAAATTCTTTGGAGGAAATTATGCACTTTGAATATACAGACGGCAGCAATTATGATTTTATAGAATTATGTCATTTATTGGACAGTTTTCTAAATAATCTTGTTGGTGGAGAAGAAAATCGTGCTGAATATATTCCATATAATAGTCTTGATGATATTCACGATGTAATAATTATATATGATAATAGTGCTCCAATCGCATGTGCTGCTTTCAAAAAATATGATAAAGAATGTGCTGAAGTTAAAAGAGTTTTTATAAAGGAAAAATATAGAGGCAAAGGTATTTCTAAAAAGTTAATGAAGCAATTAGAAGCAAGAGCCAAAGAAAAAGGTTACAAATATTTAATATTAGAAAGTGGAGAACCGCTTGTTTCGGCAATGGCTTTATACAGAAAAATTGGATATGAAGTCATTCCTAATTATGGTCAGTATAAAAATATGCCTGATTCAATCTGTATGAAAAAAGAAATATAACTAATTTAGGATTTATAATTATGAAAACATTTTGGACAAAGCCACCTAAAAACCGAATTTGCTCTGTACAAATGAAAGATGAACATTGTGCAGAGTATAAATAATTCATCACTGAAAATTAAATATAATTATTTGATGAATTCATACTCTGTATGATGTTTTAACAATTAAACATTAAAGGAGCATATAAAATGAATTTATTAGATAAACCGATTATTACAAAGGATACATTTCAGGCAATGGAGGATATGTCCTATTTTATCCATTCGCTGATTTTTGATGATTTGCTGATTGTCGCTCAAAAAGAAACAAATTGTTTTGTTTTGAAATCAGATGACGGTCTGATTATGATTGATGCAATATGGCCTTGCAAAGAGGCATTTAATGCGATTGTGTCTGCAATTAAAGATGTTAGTTGGAATCCGAATGATATTAAAAAGTTGGTTTTAACACACGGACATCTTGACCATACAGGATGCGGAAAATGGATTGTTGAACATTGTGGAGCAAAAACATATCTTTCAAAAGCAGATGATGATTTTTGGCAGAATAATCCATTGAGGACTGATATAGTAAAAGATTTTGATATTGATGTTTATATTCAGGACGGAGATGTTATAAGTCTTGGCAACAAATCAATTTATGTGTTTGAAACACCGGGACACACTCCGGGTGGGTTAAGTTATATCTTTGAAGTGTCGGAAAACGGCAGAGTGTATAAAGCTGCCCTCTGGGGCGGTTCAACTCCGCCGGCAGATTTATATGGCATTGTTGCTTATATGAAGTCTTTGGACTATTTTATTGAACAGACAGAAAAGTATAATGTTGAAGTTGTTTTCAGCAATCATACTGCGTTTGATAATGGTATTGAACGGATAAAATATTCTCAGAAGAGAATGCGTTATATGCCTAATATTTATGTAATCGGTCAAAATAATGTCAGAAAATATTTTCAGGTTTTCAAAAATCTTTGTTATGAAAAGTTAAAATATTCTGATAAATAATTAAAATGAAAGCAGGCAACAGTTAAACGCTGTTGCCTGTGATTTTTTATGTATTCATTAACTGCTTTCTGCTTTTTTGATTATCATATTTTGCTGATTTTTTCTCTTTTTATCAAATGTCCGGTCTGATATATTTGTAAAAATTTTTGCCGTTTTCTGCAAAAAAATTGTTACATTTATATTTATTTTGCAACTATATATCTATAAGGGGGTAAATATATATGATTTAGTATAGACTGTTTAGCAATGTTTATGTGAATGTTAAAGGAGAAAGCAAATGAATTTATTTTATCGCGATAAGAAGAATAATCTAAAATTAACAACGAAAGTGATATCCGTTATATTATCTGTTCTGATGTTCTTTTCGGCATTTCCTATAGTTTCACCGGCTGAGGAGATTCCTGAAACGGAAAATGAAAACAACGAGCCTGTTGTTGTTCAGGAATTAGAGGAAGAGAGAAATGAAAATACAAAGCACTTTTTAATGAGTGACCAAACCGTAAAGGCTGTTGTTTACAGTGAACCCGTTCACTATGAAGAAAATGGTAAATGGTTAGATATTGATAACTCGTTAGAATATGAAAAAGAAACCTCTGACGATGACTTCAATGGATATAAAACGAAAAATGGAGACTTTGATGTTAAATTTGCCAAAAACGCAAATTCATCAAAATTAATAACGATCAGCAAAGACAAGTATTCTTTAAGCTGGAATTTACTGAATAAAGCGAAAGCAATATCCGGTTTTAAAAAAATTGATATTGAAGAAGCAGATCAAGATGCTGCAGAAATAGAAAAGAGCGTTTCAAATACATCTCAAAGTGTATGTTATGAAAATATAATTGCTGATACGGATTTAGAGTATACCGTAAACGGTAATGGATTAAAGGAAAATATAATTGTAAAAAAACCTGCAGACAGCTATACATATTCATTTGAAATCAGTGCAAAGCATCTGACATTATCCTTGCAGGAGGACAACAGCATTCTTGCGTCTGACAGTAAAAGCGGAGAATGTGTTTATACCATACCGGCTATGTTTATGATTGATTCCAACGGAAAATATTCAAATGATATAAGTGTTTCTCTTGAACAGAAAAATAAGAATAAATACATTTTGAATATTGATGCAAGCAGTGATTGGATTAATGCAGAAGACAGAGCCTTTCCCGTTATTATTGACCCACAGATTACCACCCAGCAGGTTAAGAAAAACATTTTTTCAACCTATGTTGAATCTGGTCATCCTTCAAAAAACCATAATCTTGAAGAATTAATGATGGTTGGTAAAGATTCAAGCGGAATCGGCAAGTGCAGAGGTTTTATTCAATTTACCTTGCCCTCTTTGAAAAAAGGCGATATGGTTGTTGATGCAACATTGCATTTGGGGCAAACCTTAGTTGACTATTATGCAAGCACAACCCCAAATGCCCAAATTAATGCGTATATGGTAACCGGGGGTTGGAAAGAAAGTACCATAACCTGGAGTAATCAGCCCGCCTGTGAAAGTACGGCTTTAGATTATAATTTTATCAATAAATCTGAAAAAGGTAAGGCAGTCTGGAAGGAATGGAATATAACCAAGGCTGTAAAAAAATGGTATGAAGGCACAAGTGCCAATAACGGAATTATGCTGAAATCAACATTGGAAAATGTATCGTCTATGGTTGATTCCTGCATTTATGCTTGGTATTACACCGAATCCGGAGCAACATCATCGGCATATCCGTTAATTTCCATAACTTACAGAAATAACAAGGGTTTAGAGCCGTACTGGACATATACATCAGCATCGGCAGGTTCGGCAGGAACGGCAAGTGTAAATGATTACAGCGGTAATCTTGTGTTTTCAAGAACGGATTGTGCAACAACTGGATTGAGAATGCCTGTATCCATTGAGCGTGTGTATAATGGATATATGGCAAAAACAACATATAACACAACAAAACCATATGTCGGTCATGGCTGGAAGCTGAATATTCAGCAGACGGTTGCCAAAACATCTCTTGATAAATTTCCGTATGTCTATGAAGACGGCGACGGTACGCAACACTATTTTTATAAAAAAACTGCCAACGGAAAAACGCAGTATCTGGATGAAGACGGTTTAAAATTAGAGTTGAAAGTTACGTCGTCAGGGTATACAATAACAGATGAAAAGGATAATGTTTTAACCTTTAATTCAAAGGGTTTTTTAACGTCTTCCAAAGATGCAAACGGCAATACAATGAAGATTACATTTAATACTGCCGATGCAACCAAGATAGAAAGCGTTACGGATGGCTCCGGCCATGTTATTAAACTGCTTGATAATACCGAAACAAAATCGGGTTATTTGCAGTATATGGTTGATCCGTCAGGAAGAAAAACCAATTTTAAATATGATAATGGTAAGCTGATAAGAGTAAAATATCCAGACGGAAAAGAAGATACTTATGCGTATGATGCCGATGAGGCATTAACGCAGGCAAAGGCTTCAACGGGATATTCATTGAACTTTTCATACACATCATTAGCAAAGGGAAAAAGAGTATCAAAGGTTGTTGAAAAAGGCGGAAGCACTGCGGGACAAACCGTTTCCTTTGACCGTAGTTTATACAATACAACCGTTATACGAACAGCAGGCGTTGATGATGTTTACGGAAACAGTGATGATATTTATACTACATATCAGTTTGATAATTGGGGCAAAACAATCAGCAAGCAGTCAAAAACAGCTTCGGGGAATCTTGGCGCAGAGGTTTATAATTACACCGCCTCTGAAGTAGACGGCAGTGCAAGCAATATTAAATATATTAATCAGGTTAACAGCAGCGCTGCGTATGGGCGGAATATTATTAATCTTGCCAAAAACAGCAATGCCGAAAGTACAAAGAATTGGAAGCTGTTAAGATGGATAGACGATTGTGATGCCTCCTTCGGTACAACAACTGCGCAGAAGTATTATGGTCAATCGTCATTTAAGCTGACTTCAAATTCCGTAACAGGCGATGGCAGAGCCCGTATTTATCAGGATTTCAAGCTTGATGATATTATCCCGGGAAAAACATATACACTTTCAGCCTATGTAAAAACTTCAAATATCCAGAAAGCAAACAATAATACCTTCGGCGCCTGCTTGTCATTGTATGCCGAAACAGGAAATACGGATACTTCAAAACAGGAATATTCGGAATTTTTAACAGGCACAACGGATACGGCTATGGATAACGGCTGGCGAAGAATTTCCGCTACCATTACCGTGCCGCAGGATGTTATGTTCCTGCGTGCCAACCTTGCAATAAAGAGCGCAACGGGCACGGCATATTTTGACGGTATTCAGCTGGAGCAGTCCGGTGTTGCAAATCATTATAATATGATTGAAAACAGCAGCTTTGAACGGTCTGCAAACAATTTGCCCGAGAATTGGACAGGGCAGAATTTAACCTTGTCAGATTCTGTTGACGGAATATCGCCTGCTTACAAGTACGGCTCTTCTTCCTTTAGATTTGCAGGCGGTGCATCGGCGCAGAAGCAGCTGATACAGGAAGTCAATATCTCAGGCAGTGAGAACGATACCTATATCGTAAGCGGCTGGGCAAAGGCAGAGGCAGTTCCTGCTACAAGTACAAACAGAAAGTTCCAGATTTCCATTGAAGTGTGTTACAGTGACGGTACAAGCAAATATAAAATGCCGGCATTATTCAATCCGTCTGTTTCCGGCTGGCAGTATACCTCCTATGCGTTTACTTTGTCCGATGGAACATCGGCAGTAAAAACGCCTGTTAAAATCAAGGTGCATCTTGGCTTTTTCAATCAGGTCAATAAGGGGTATTTTGACGGTATTCAGCTGATTAAGGATGTGGCAAACAGCTATACCTATGACAGCAACGGCAATCTGATTACCGTTGCCGCCAATGCACAGCAGAAGTCAAAAATGGAATATTCCAATTCCAATCTAACCAAGTCAACAGACCCTAAGGGCTATTCCTATACATATACCTATGATAAGAATCATAATGTAACCCAGGCAAGCAGCCAGAGAAATGTAAAATATAATTATACTTATAGCAAAACCGGTAGTAACCCGCTTACGCTGGATATTACAAATTCCGGTGGAACAATGTCCCTGAAATCCGCTGCCGGCTATTCTGATCAAGATACATCAAAGAAAATCTGGGCAGGTGCATACCTTACAAGTACAGGGGATCAGGATGATTATAGAACCTTTTATTCCTATGATATTCTGACAGGAAATCTCAAATCTGCAAAAAATCCGAACGATACAATGACCTATTACACTTATAATGCGCAGAATGATGCCCTGACAAGTGTATCGTCAAACGGAATTACCAATAATTATACCTATGAAAACAGCAGGTTAAAATCAATCGCCCATAATGGAATGACCTATTCGTTTAACTATGATAAATTTGGTAATACAACCCAGACAAAAGCAGGCAGCTATACCTTAAGTACAAATACATACGCAGCAAATAACGGCAAGCTTGCAAAAACAACCTACGGAAACGGCTATTATACATCCAATAAATATAACAGCTACGGTCAGGTAACATCCGTTGCCAAAAACGGCGCAACAAAGTATTCGTGGACGTATGACAGCGCATCAAAGCCGATTGTGCATAAGGATTATGAAAACAAGCTGAATTATTACTATACCTACGATACAACGGGAAGACTGATTCGCTCCAATGTATACAAGCAGGGTGTAAATTCAAACACGAATTCAAGGGTGTATTCGGTTGAGCAAAGCTATGATATGAATAACAATGTATCAAAGATTGTTCAGTCGGCAGGAACAA
>CAJTZJ010000030.1 GCA_910583925.1 uncultured Eubacterium sp.
TTCTAATATATGTTTTACAGCAAAAATCAAATTTTGTCAACCTTTATTTATCCATAGGGACAAAAATGTCCCTATGCCTGACAAAAAAGATTTTTTATTTGATTTTCTACTCATTTAGTTGTAAAATTTTAGAAGTGTAACGCTGAATAGAGCATTTGTCTAATATAATAGACAAAATCCTGTTATTCTATATAAAACAGGTCACATGGAGAGCATTTCAAGGCAATTGCAAGCTGACAAATAACCTCAACTGTGGGATTTGCTATGCCGTTTTCAATATTATTTATTGTTGCCCGGCTGATTCCTGATTTTTGTTCCAGCTCCCGCAATGTCATATTCGCTTTCGTTCGATAATCATATACTTTATAAACAATTTTCAATTTAATCACCCTGCATTAGTTTTTGCAGGATTTGTAATTTCATTATGGTAATTGCCACTATATGTGGTTGAAAATAAAAAAGACCATTCCGAAGGACTGGCAGAAGGAGAATATTATGAAACAATGTAACAAATGTGGATGTATCTGTGATGATACACAAAACTTTTGTAATCAGTGTGGAAATAATCTTAACGCTACTCTACAACAGCAATCTGTAGGAGATGATCAGCAAACTAATCCTATGATTAATCAACAACCAATGCCACAACATCAAAATCAACCGCAATTTGTTCCTGCTCCACAACCTCCTAAGAAGAAAAAGAAGAAATTAGGATGCTTAATCCCATTAGTTCTTGTTATCATTTGTATTGCAGCAGTTGGTGCAGGTATTTCAATGAGTATGGAAAATGAAATGCCTTTTACTGAACTTGTTGATCAGCCATTGGCTGATGCAATGGAAAAAGTTGATGAACTTGGATATACCGCAAAGTATATTTATGACCAGGGATTTGATAAAAGCGATTTTACTGAAGAAGTAACTGATTTTATTGCTAAAGATGAAAAACTGTTAGCAAAATATATTATTACAAGATATGATAATGTTAATCCATCTGACAAAACAGTTGATTTATACATCAATACAATAGACCATGTTAACGCAAAAGAAGCAGCAAGTGAACTTGAAAAAACTTTGGGACATATAAATGCTTGTCAAGCAATAGAACGATATGGTAGTGCCGCATATCCTTACGGATTTAAATTACATTATGCAACTGATTTACAAAGTTATGAAATGACAGGTAATAATGATACCTGGAGCATTAGATGCTCTGCAACAATAACCAACGCTTATGGAGCGGAAAAAAAGGTTATTTGTGAAGCCAAGGTAACTGGAACAAACAGTAATCCAAGTGTAACAGAGTTTAATGTATATTAAAATATCCACTCCGCTACGCCAATAGCCAAGAGGTAAAAGATTGTTCGGAAATTCCGAACAACTGAATAAATAAAAAATCCCTCAACCTCGCCAAAGGTTAAGGGAAAATAAATAAAAAAACATATAGCGCTTTACTTTTTAGAACATTTAGACTAAAATAGTCTTGAGGTGATAATATGGAGGAAAAATTAGTGAAAAGCGAATCCTGTTTTGCATTTCATATAGACGGTGATAATTCGATAGATGCTGAAATTCTTTCAAACATAATAAATGATATGGCACAATTAACAAAATATGCTGTAAAAGAAGAAGATCCTGAAGCCTATTTAAAGATGAATGTTACTGCATTTAAAAACGGAAGTTTTGAAATTGATTTTTCTGCAATCTGTGAAGTAAAAGATACATTATTAAATATTGCAAAAGTTGGGATACCATTAGCTGCATCTTTAGTAGCAACTGTTGAAGGCTATCTTAAAATTAAGAAACACATAAAAGGAAAAAAAGCTAAAGAAGTAAAAGAATTGCCAAACAACAAAATACAAGTTACTAATAATGAAAACGAAACTATCATTGTTAATAAATCAAGTGGAACTATTCTAAATAATGTCGATATTGATCAATTAGTTATAAACATTAGTAATAATGTTTATCAACATAATCCTGGTGGCGGCTTTTCACTTAATAATGATACTGAGTACACTCATTTTGATTGTAACGATATTATCAATCTTGGCAAACCAGTACCAATAAATAATATAATTACATATCAAGAACAAAGTATTAATATAAATTTACCGATAAAAAAAGCAGATATGTTAGGCCATTCTGCCTGGAGTTTTATATACCATAAAAAGATAATATCTGCTCCTATTGAAGATTATGATTTCTTAAAAAAAGTTCATAGTGGCAAACTATCTGTTCACGCTGGTGATTATATTAATGCTATATTAAAAATATCTTATCAAATCAACCAAGATAATGAACCCATAGAAGAAACTACAAAATATATAGTTTCAAAAGTTATAGGAGAAATAAAAAGTGATAAAAATCAGATACAATTAGAATTTGATTAATATAAAAATAAACCCCTCAGCTGCGCCAACAGCCAAGAGGTTTAAAGAGCAGAGTGTAAATACACATCTACCTAAGCAATAGAATTGTATCACACTCTGCTTAAAATTGCAAGCAGGGTATTTTTATGCCCTTTTTTAAGTAAAATAAAATGGAAGTGATGTAATGAGCCTTAAAATCGGTGCTGCATATATAAGAGTTTCAGACGAGCGACAAGACGAATATTCGCCCGACAGTCAGCTGAAGCTCATACGAAAGTATGCAAAAAGCAACAATTACATAATTCCTGATGATTACATATTCTATGACGATGGAATCAGTGCAAAGAGCGTTAAAAAGCGTGATGCGTTCAACAATATGATTGCACTTGCTAAATCTGATGAAAAGCCCTTTGATTCTATCTTTGTTTGGAAATTCAGCAGATTTGCCCGTAATCAGGAAGAAAGCATTGTTTATAAATCTCTGCTCAAGAAAAAGGGAGTAAGCGTAATCAGTATATCAGAGCCAATCGTTGATGATGTTTTCGGCAGTCTGATTGAGCGTATCATTGAATGGATGGATGAATATTACCTCATTCGCCTGAGCAGTGAGGTTAAGCGTGGTATGACTGAAAAAGCTTCAAGAGGCGAAGCGATGTGCCATCCGGCTCTTGGATACGATTTAATCAACAAGCAATATGTACCGAATGCTGAAAGTGTTTATATAAAGCAGATTTTTGAAAGCTATTTAAACGGAATGGGTGCAAGAGAGATAGCAAGGAGTTTAGCTTTACGGGGTGTAAGAACACACAGAGGCAATCCTCCTGATAACCGACTGATTGAATATATTCTGCACAATCCTGTCTATATTGGTAAAATCCGTTGGTCAACAAACGGAAGAGCGGCATCTGCAAGAGATTATGAAAATCCGAATACTATGATTGTTGACGGAATGCATCAGCCTTTGATTGATATGAATACCTGGGACAGAGTACAGGAAATGTTGAATGAAAAGAAATCCAAATACAAACGATATCAGAGAAGAGAGCAACCTGTTCAGTTTATGCTTAAAGGCTTGGTAAGATGCAGCTCATGCGGTGCTACCCTTGTCATGCAGTCAACAAAATGTCCGTCTATGCAGTGCCACAATTATGCAAGAGGCTCTTGCAAGCTTTCACATAGTCTTTCTATTGCCAAAGCCAATAAAGCTGTTATTTCAGCACTTGAAACAGCGATAAGCACATTGCAATTTAATATAGAACCTGCTGAAAGCAAAATTGATTCCCCTGCTGTTGATTACGATAAGCTGATCAAGTCCGAAGAACTTAAGCTGAAAAAAATTAAAGAAGCTTATATGAGTGGAATTGATACAATCGAGGAATATAAACAATGTAAAGCAGATATACTTGACACAATAAAACAGCTTGAAAAGGAAAAGAAAACACAAATTCCAAAAGATAAAGATGTTGATAATAAAATATTTGCAAAAAAAGTGTTAAGTGTGCTTGATTTTATTAGTTCCCCTGATGTTTCTGAACAGGCGAAAAATGAAGCCCTTCGTTCAATAATCAGTAAAATCATCTATGTTAAGCCCGAAAATCGGCTTGATATTATTTTTTATTCCTAAATCATCTCTTTTTGCAGTCAAGTCCTCCATACTGGCTGATTATAATACTTGCAGCAGCAGGGTCACAATGTTTTATATTAACAGGATATTGTAATTTCTTAACATAACTAAACATATATTTTCTCCTTTTTCATCAGGCTTTGGTTTACAGCCTTTCATTCTATTTTATGAAGCAGATTGAATATTGCTAATTGATTGACTTTTAGAATAATCAATTATATAATTTCCTTAGACAGGAGGGATAATATGGTTTTACTTGTTACCGGCGGTGCAGGTTTTATAGGATCAAACTTCATTCTTTATCAGCTCAAAAAGCATCCGGAAGACAGGATAATATGCCTTGACAAATTGACATACGCAGGAAATCTTGAAACGCTTAAAGATGTAAAAGATAATCACAAATTCAGATTCATAAAAGCTGATATCTGCGATAAAGAAGCTGTTGCAAAGGCGTTTTTAGAGGAAAATCCGGATATTGTTATTAACTTTGCAGCAGAATCTCATGTTGACCGTTCCATAAATGATACCGGCATTTTTATGCAAACAAATATTATCGGCACACAGATTTTATTAGATGCCTGTCGAAAACACGGCATACGCTTTCATCAAATTTCAACCGACGAGGTTTACGGCGATTTACCGATTGAAGAAACGGATTTGTTTTTTTCCGAAAACACCAATCTTAGCCCCTCTTCCCCTTACTCTGCTTCAAAAGCAAGTGCTGATTTAATTACACTGTCCTATTACAAAACCTACAGACTGCCTGTTACCATTACCCGATGTTCAAACAATTACGGAAGCTATCAGTATCCTGAAAAGCTTATTCCGATGACAATTCTTTCGGCTCTTGAAAACAAGCCTGTTCCCGTTTACGGAAACGGCAGAAATGTAAGAGATTGGATTTATGTTGAAGACCATTGCAAAGCTGTTGATTTGGTTATCAGAAACGACAAAGCAGGCGAAATATACAATATCGGCGGCAGCAGCGAAAAAAGCAATATAGAGGTTGTCAGCAAAATTCTGGAAATTATGGATAAACCAAAATCCCTTATTACTTATGTTCCAGACAGACCGGGCCACGACAGACGATATGCAGTTGATTATTCAAAAATCGAAAAAGAACTTTTGTGGCAACCGGAAACAGATTTTGACTATGGTTTGGAAAAAACAGTTGAATGGTATATACAAAATGAAGATTGGCTGAAAAGCGTAAAAAAATAAAAGTGCGGAATTTATAATCGCACTTTTTATTTTTGCATACTATACTTTGATTTCATTTTATGTTATAGTTGTTACATTATCATATATACCATTCTGAGGAAAACAATGAATATTATAAAGCCACAAAATCGCAGCATTGAAAAATTAGATATCGGTGATTTCAGTATTCTTAAAGACGATGAAAAGCTATCCTACATTCATTTTGAAAACAATAGATATGACAACACAAGATTCTGCGAAATTGAGTTTGAATATTGCAGATTCGTCAATATACGCCTGCAAAGCGGAAAAGCAGAAAGAATTACATTTAAGGATACTATTTTTGACAGATGCAATTTTTCAAACACTGAATTTCTTGAATGTACTTTTATAAGATGCGAATTTAAAAACTGCAAAATTTTCGGTTGTAATTTTTCGGAAAACAGATTGCATAATATCAGCTTTACCGATACAAACGCCGGCTATACCTGCTTTTCAATGGCTAGTATTGAAAATGTTTTATTCCGGAAAACGATGCTGAACAACAGCTATTTTAAAGAAACTAAAATCAAAAATCTGTATTTTGACAATTCCGATTTATCGCAGGCAAAATTTTTAAAAACAAGCCTGAAGGATGTTGATTTATCAACCAGTAAAATAGAAGGAATTGCCATTACAACAGAAGATATAAAGGGTGCAGTAGTGGACCGATTTCAGGCTTCGGACTTATTGTATCTAATAGATGTAAAAATAAAATAAGAGGGTATCAACAATGCAGTTTGGATTTTCTTATATAGGCTTACTATATCTTTGCATGCTGTTTATTCCGAATCTGTTCTGGACAACGAACAAGCCCAAGGACTATGAAAAATATGTAAGCAATGAAAACAGAATACTTAAAATATTGGAAAGCATCGGGCAGATTCTTGTTGCCTGTATTGTTCTGATTTTCAGAGATTTCAACATCAGAACAGATTCGCTTTGGATAATTTGGCTCATACTATCAGCAATTTTTATGCTGCTGTATGAAATATATTGGATAAGATACTTCAAAAGCGAAAAAACAATGTATAACTTTTACAGCAGTCTTATCGGCATTCCCGTAGCAGGAGCAACGCTGCCTGTTATTGCGTTTCTGCTGTTAGGGATTTACGGCAAAAGCATACCCTTAGTTCTTGCAACAATAATACTTGGTATCGGGCATATCGGAACACACATAAATCATAAAAAAGAAATAAACAAATCAAAGGAATACTGAATATGAAAACGGATTTAATAACTATCCCAAATGTAGGTAAACGGACAAAGGAAGCTTTAATGAACATCGGCATTACCTGTGTTGAAGATTTAAGAGGCAAAGACCCTGAGGAGCTTTATATTAAGGATTGCTTAGCCAAAGGTTTTCAGGAGGACAAGTGCCAGCTATATCTTTTCAGAATGGCTGTTTACTATGCAGAAAATACCGAATGGGAAGCAGAAAAATTAAAATGGTGGTATTGGAAGGATAAGGAATATCCCGAAAAATAATCATGAAACATCAATAAGAAAGAAAGAAAAAAAGAAAATGAATAATAAAATAAAAGAATTAATAGCCGCAGCAGACAAGGCTATAAAAGAAGAACGATTTGACGATTTAATGGAATTTTACACCGATGATGCTGTTTTGGTTGTAAAACCGGGATTAGAGGCTAAAGGTAAACAGGCTATCAAAGAAGCTTTTATCAAAATTGCTGCATACTTTAACAACAGCGTTGTTCCCACACAGGGCAAAATGATAATGCTTGAAGCAGGCGATACGGTTTTGGTTTTATCCCAGACTCTGCTTGATGCAGACAACAATAACAGCTCAGAATTCAGTATGGACCGCAGAGCAACTTATGTTTACAGAAATGTAAACGGAAAATGGCTTTGTGCAATAGATAATTCCTATGGAACAACCGTGCTTGATTAAATGCAAACAAGGAAAAATTATGAGCTTGTTCAATCATAACCACCAGTTGAACTGGTGGTTTGCACAGGCCCTATAAGGGCCGCC
>CAJTZJ010000031.1 GCA_910583925.1 uncultured Eubacterium sp.
TTTGTTCTGCCACTTAATGTTTAATTTGGTTTAAATTCAAACACTCTCTAAGTTACGTGAAAATATATCAGGTTTAGGGTTTTCATTTAAGCCATCTATTATAAGAATAATAGGGCTACGTTTGTATTTACAATATGTAGCAACCTCCCCTAGTATATAATCAAACGACTGGTTGGTCTCAGGAAACATTATTTTGGCAAAACTATCCCCAATATTCTCGGCATCTATTTCATATCCATTTATATATACAAATGGAATTTGTCTTTTAATTAACACATTATTAGCTAAGTCGCAAATGAGGTTTGTTTTACCTTGACCTGCAGATGATGTTATGAGTAGAAGTTTTCCAGTAATAAATTTAAGATGTTCATATTCTGTCTTATATTTTCGGTACTCTAAGCAATTGTATAACTGATAGCTATAGAGCGTTTCATATTTTGAGTGTAAATAATCCTTAAGGTTATTAGCTTTATTATAAAATTCTTTTATTGATTCTTGTGCAACACAATCTTTGTATTCACTAATATCAAAATGAAACCGAGGTTTTCCTGATATGGCTAAGGATCTATTAGTATGATATGTGTCAAACATATCGCATCTATCTATAACCAATTTACAAAAACGATATGGCGCGACAAAATCCCTAAGATGATCTTTCAATTCTCTGTCATCTAGGAATACCTCAGGAAGATATTTACCCGAATCTATGTTTTTTCTAATATTTCGGTCGTAAAATAAAAATCTATCATTTTTATCAAAAACCGATAGATGTCTTGGATTAGCTACTGCTTTTTCAGCCATCATCCGTAAATACTCAGTTATATTTTTTTCTGAGAATTTTGTAAGTCTATGATGATTTATATCGAAGGGCATTTTCTCCGCTTTAACATCTCCAGTGTATAGCATCAATATAACATCATCAATATGATGCCCCTTTGATATTCCTAATTCAAACATCACATTTGGATTAGGAAGATCCTTTTTCCCAATAGTCCCTACTGGTGTAACATCAGCAACAAATATATCGCATGATTTTGCTTTATCATTAACAGTTTTTTCAATAACGGGTGATCCACTTTCGTTCCAGGTGGATTCATCATAAGTTATATCGTAGGTTCCTTCATTACGAATTTCATCACAAGCCTTAATGAGGGCATCACGAATTATTTTGTGATTTCCCGGAGTATCTGATTGCCAAGAAAAAAACAATGTCAGTTTATTCATACTAATGGTATGATGTCAAATAACCTTACTTTTTACTATTAATGAGTTGTAGTTTTGAAGATTAGTATAGTATCGGAGTGGCTGTGGTTGTGGCTAACTTCGATGTGTTGACGCACAGTGTCAAGCAGATAGGGTGAAATTTTCAACCCATCTACGTCCTGAAGACCGATTGCCGTTTGCCAAGCGTCCGCCTTTTCCTTCTGTCCCGGTTCTCCGTGAACTATGTATTCGTCAAATTCGCTCATAACAAGTTATTCAATATGTTAGCATCCTACATTCTATAGCTATTGACTAATTGCGTGCATATTCCCTCACTCCCGGTTTCCCAGAAATAAGATATTGCTCAAATTCCTTATATCTATCTTCGTATGCCATATTCTCTTATTTATTGACAACTACCGAGAAATCCTCGGAACTTGATTAACTCAGCTATTTCCATTTTGGAAATAGTTGCATCTGGTTGAAGCTCTCCTTCAGAAAATATGTTGTTGAGGTGTTTGCTTATGGCCGTTACACCCACATCAAAAAGCTGCGCCATAGCCTTCTGCGCACACCAGATACTTTCACTCCGGTATACCACTTGCACACCGTCTTCCTTCCTCTCAATCTGAAAGATCAGGAATTCTGCCGTGCTATTTCGTATCTCAAACTTCTTAGGCACTGTATATTAGGAAGAACTTTGATAGATAAATTCTTTCAGTTTGATTAATCAAAAATCCATTTGGCAATTCTTTCCCAAATAATGTCAAGCATTGCCTCTGTTCTATCTTCAACGATTTGTCGGGTCCATTCCATATCATATGGAATGCACGAAATAGCTTCTAAATGCTTGCTAAATTGGCAACCTTTAAGCAATTCTACAGTATTAGAATTAAGTTGTATCCCTAATTCTTTAGCCTTATCTTCCAATAGTTGGATTTTTGCTGGATCTTTTTCTGCTACGGTTTGATAATACAGCAATTTTTCTTTCCAACCTTTATTTCCAGCTGAGGAATTTAACTCTTGAGGAAGTAAAGTTAAGTTTCCTAAGGACTGAAAAGATTTAGTCGTAGGTTCATATAGTGTTTCATCCCAAAGGTTGTCTTTGTTTACTCTCGGAGCAATATGTTCAATCGTCTTAAGATGAGGCGATCCCCATTTCTCAAGATTCAAATATGGTGATACCCCTATGCGTCCCAACTTTATTGCTCCTGGACGATTTATATCTGGAATTGTGTCATGAGCTGCTATTATCAGAGCTAATCGTACGACATCGTTTCCTGTCTCTCCATATTTAAGATGGAGTTTGGCCTGATCTATCCATTCAGATTTTGAGGTTATCTTCTTAAGTAAGATTTCTCTAAAATGGGTCTTAACCTCAGAGAGGGAACAACGTGTATTCGTTACAGAAAGCTTCTTAAATAAGTCTCTATATGTAGAATCTAAACCCGCATTAGAGAATACCGATCTCCATAAGAAATAAAAAGCCCCAATGATTTTAACCGCATCAATGAAATTTTCTTTTGCATCAGTTAAATCTTTGATGACATCATTATATAGAGTGCCCAATATCGTAATAGCCATCTTATGATTGGAGGCTCTTAAAAACAGGATAATTAATGATGCCAATTCAGCATCCATCCCAGATCCTGTAAGAGGGAAATTTGCCTCACCATTGTATTTAAGCCATTCATGATAAAATTTGGCATAATTACCCATTCGAATGATAAATTCCTCTTGCTCTTCTATATTATCGCCTAAGGAAGAAAATGCTTTATGTAAAGCTTTCCTTTGGGCACTAAAATGAGAGGCGACACTTTTGCCGTCTAAAGTTACAAGGAATGATGTAATATAATCATTCGTACGCTTGGTTTTCTGCATCGCCGTTTTCGTCTCATTTAAAAAGGTTTCAATTAAACCAAACGCCTTATCACATTTTGAGCCTTTAAAACCAGACGTTAAAGCCTTATCAAATGTATTTACGATAGTAGGTTTAAAAGTCTCAATCGCAGTTAATGGATTTCCTGTGGCATTTAACGATTGAAACATATCAAAAGCCCAATCTTCATTTGCCGGCTGAATTGTAGTGAAACAGCAGCGATCAAGTAGATAATGACATACGGATAACGTTTGCACTAGCTCACAAACAATTTCATATTCGTCGTTATTTGAGGAAGGAGAATCTGAAAACATAGCTTTCAAATCATCTCGATCCAGGCGCCATAGTTGCTCTTGCGTGAATGTTCCCATTATTTGTTTTGCAGAGACAAATTCGTCAGATGAATGGTGAGCATTCGCTACTGTATTTTTCAACCATGAATACAATCGTTGGTAATTCTTGTATAATAAAGTATCTCCGCATTTTTTCTTATCAAAATTTGGGAACGATGATTTGTCTACAAACGCCTGTATACAGCTCGCAAAATAATTTGAAAGATCTGACTTGTAGGCTTCATCAATCGGTCGCTCTAAAGTCCAGCAATCTTTATTTCCCCTGATAATCTTGGGTTTTAGGGTTGGGGTACCCTCCTCTAAGTCAAAACTAAATGTCTTGACTAAACGTTTGCTCCAAAAATCATAAATACTATTAATGGATTTTTCAATTGAGCTATTTCTTTTTAATTTTTGCTTTATTTCATATATACGGCGTAATAACGCAGTACAAGCCAATGCAATTGTAGACAGTCGTTGTTGGCCATCAATTAGCATTGCAATCCCTGTTGGAACTGCCTCTATTTCGATTGGTTTAATTTTTGATTTATTTCCCTCGGTAACTATAATGATAGTACCCATGAAGCGAATTTCTTGTCCGGAATTGTGTGGATCTTCGACAATTCGTCTTATTCCACATGACAAATCCTCTATTAATTGATCAATATTATCAGTATCCCAACTGTAATCCCGTTGATAAAATGGAATGTATAATCCCATCCCAGGTTGATTGAGGAATGTTGCTACGCTTCGGTTATCTGTAACAAAAGATGTTTTTATATCAATGTCTGCCATATATTTCAAATTTTTATATAAAGCAATTAGCGCAAAATGCGTCGTTATCTTCATCGGGGTCTCCAAAAAGATCCACAAGTTTGCCGGAGCCTTTCTGTCGTTTAGCCTCTTGTTTTTTGATTGCGTCAAGTTTTATCTGACGTACTCGCTCGGGATTGATTAGGTCAGCCAGACTTTCATTTTGATTCCACGTGTAGCCATCTTTCTCAAATTCCATTGCTTTAGCAAAGAGGTCGGGATGCTGTTCGTAAAGCCATATCCATTCAAGTTTTTGCTGAAAGAAACAGAAGTAGCACCCTGAACGGCTACGATTGTATGTCCCAACTTTTCCATCTACCTCGAATTCGATGGGTTTATAGTATGCTGGCACACCTACACCACTATCTTCAAGGATACGGAAAATATCGTCTCTTACAAGAACATCATCATTGTCGATAAGAGGAAACTCATCCAACTTGCCTACCGGATAGTCGGTTCCTTTGAGAAACTCAAATACGGCTTTATTAAATAGTTTAACATCAATATCCATCAAAGCATTAGCTTTCTTTCCATAGTAAAAATCCTTAGTCAATGGATGCTCCAATATCTTCTTCAACTCAGGTCTTAATTCTTCTGGTGCGAGATTAAGATATATCTCTGTAAACCGTTCAATATTATTCTGGTGAATAACATTATGGATTACATCAATGCTCCAGATATTTTTGCGAAATGGAAATATTGCTTGAATATTAGGTTTTGTTGATACGTATCCTTCCCGGTCTTCATCACCTCGAATACCAACATATGAAATAGTTGGCATATCACCTACAAACCGTTCCATTTCCGCAAGTTTCATTTTCTGGGTACACCAGCGTTGTTGCGGAGAAGGCAGGAAGTTTCCACTTGCTTTAAGGAAATGTTCAAAGGGAGTGGGCTCCGGGCTATCCTCAGCAGCACGCAACCGTCGGATACCTCCAAGATAGGATTCAAGCCTATTTATAAGCAAGTCAGTTTCAGCTAATTCGCAACCGGTATCCGTGTTATAGTATTCTACATGAAGATTTGGATATTTCCCTTTCATGTATATCGCAAGAGCAGCACTGTCTTTGCCGCCCGATATTCCTAATACGTGTCTTACTTGCGTCATTTTACTTTGCCGTTTAGGAGTTTGAGAAGAATACAGATATTCAATTCGTCATCGTCAGTTAGCAGTGATTCAATCTTTGATGCAGTTTCATTAGCTTCTTTAACTCTATTTTTCGGAAGCCTGTATGTTTGCGATTTTGAAAAATCACCTTTATTGGACGCCAGTTCAAAGCTGAAAGCCTCAGAACCATCATTAGAAGTATATTCTCCGATAGTAGAGTATCTTTCTAATTCACTTAGGATATGAAGCATCTGATGAACTAACATTGCCTCATCAGAGTCCTTTGTCTCATCCAATCGTTTATCATTGATGACTATCGCCAGTTTCTCAATAAACTCACGTTTTGATTCCGATGGCGCGAGTACACGATCAAGAAATGACCGTGTCTTAGGTGTCAGTATTCGCGCGTCAATGGTCTTATATCTTTCCTCAAGGATTCCCTTATACTCAATATAGTCTGAGGGAAGACCGAGATGCTCAACAATCTTTTCCTCAATTCGATCAATCAGATTATCATAACAAGTATTCAGTTCTCTGACAGCCCGGCGGATTAAGTCAAGATACTGCTGAATAAACTCATCGCTGTTAAAGTCTTTGTATCCTAAGGCTGCAGGAAGATCCTCAAAGAATGTCTTTGCGGGGTCTTGAGCATTTGATAATACATCTCTGAATTTTGCTGTATAAGCATTATCAAACTTCCTTGTTATCTTAGCATAGTTATTTAATCCACGAATGAAATGGAAGAAAGGCTTGACAGTTTCAGTTAATGTATCTGTGGACACATATACGGTATCATCCTTACGTAAGAATTGGCGGTACCTTTTAAAAAATTCTAACTTAACGCCTGAGACATTGAACGCTTTTATGGAGAAATCTTTCAAACGTTTCTGGATCAACTCAAAAATTTCCTTATTTATTGACAAAACAAACTTGCCATTATTATACAAGGCGAAATCCTGTTGATTTATATAAAGGAATATGGGAATCCAGAAATCAATTACCCCTTGTTTCAGTTTATAGGGGGCTGATTTCAGAGTTTTCGCCAATTCTATAAGTTTTTTCGGTTTGTCTACTGAAGAATTTAAAAATTTAATTGACACATCCCAAAGAGTCCTTAATTCATCGAATATTGGGGCTCCAAGAATCCAGTTACCGTTCTCGTCTTGGCGGTGTATGCCGGAATTACGGAATAATGTGAAATATATGGTTTTTTCAGGAGGGAATGATTCAATACCAAAGTTTTCCTCATCACTATGATTAAGCATTGCATCAAGTAGATTAACACGTGCGAGTGAAATGGCAGAGCTTAATTTCTGACGATTGAATAACTCATTCCTAATTATTGGCGTCTTCTGATAAACGTCATCGCAGACATGGGAAAGCAATTTATTAAAATCGCGTACGGACTCAATAATCTTTGGATTCCCATTGTAATACCATACAATGCTGCCGGAATCAGATGTTAATGAAGCATTGAGTGCATCATTAAGCTTTTGAGTCTCAAAATTCTTTTGATTCTCAAGTTCCGATTTGGCAACTCTATCATCGAAAGCAACATTCTCGATAACATATTGCAGTTTTTTAATTTCATACAAATGTTTGACTATATCATCCGTCTTCTTAGAGAGTGTTTGAATTTAAACCAAATTAAACATTAAGTGGCAGAACAAAC
>CAJTZJ010000032.1 GCA_910583925.1 uncultured Eubacterium sp.
AGGATTCCCGTTATTGGGGGCTTTTGCCGGAGGAATATATTGTGGGCAAGGCTACGCGCATCTGGACATCGAAGAACCGGGTGACGGACGAGATTTGCTGGGACAGGGTATTAAAAAAAATAAAATAGCATCCGTCAGGTATATGGTTTGACTTATTCCAACCATTCCTTCTATACCTTGACCGGTTCGTTCTATTGGGAATACTGATTATGCTTTCGATGAAATGGGCGTTTTTGGGACCTTAAGAAAACTTTAAGGTCGTCTTAAGATGGATTTAAGGTGAAAAATTTGTGTGTCCGATGGATGTTGTCTATCTTTATGCAAAAATAACAAACCAGTGGAAACGGTATTTGTGTTCTTTGCTGTTGTTGTTTTGTTTTTCTGTGGTGGAGTTCTTTGCGAGAATAAAATAAAAAACACAAGTGATTAATCATCTTTAAAACTAAAAATAAGATGAAAAAGAAAATTTTGAAAGCTACTATAGTTGCATCATTTGCTTTGATAGCAGGAATGAATGTGTATAATGCTCAGAAATCGGATGTAATGTCTGGGTTGGCATTGGCTAATGTGGAAGCGTTAGCTCATGATGAAAATGGTTTTGGATGCGATAATGGTTGTGTAAGTAATGGTAATGGTTGCGAATGCCATGGTTGGTTTGAATATTACAAAGAATACCAATGGAATTAACTTTTTAAGTATTGTTTGAAGTCTTGTTTCATCTGGATGTGGTGAAATGCTACACCGGATGCCAATTATTTGATATAATGATAATAAAACGAATATTTTTACTGCTTGCTCCTTTCTTGTTGTTTGGTAATTGTACCAATCATTCTAAGACTGAAATTTATCAATCGGACAGGGAAAATGTTTTGGATATAAAGAATCAAGTACATGAGATTCTGATTGATACTCCGTTTATAGGTTCGATAGCCAGGCTGTTCTTACTGGACGATTACTTAATCATAGAAGATTGCCGGTCGGATGACCAGTTGATTCGTCTTTTTGACCGACAAAGTTTTGATTATGTAAAGAGTACCGGAACTTTAGGTGAGGGCCCTGGCGAAATAGTCAATATTGGATTTATAGGGACTTGTCCCGGAAGCCGGGAATTTTATGTGTCTGACCATGGAAAGCAAAAAATCTTCTGCTATCATGTGGATAGTCTGTTGGCTGATCCTTTGTACTTTCCTTCGGTAAAGTATGAAATGAATAGAGTGGAATTTCCCAGTCGTTATAAATATATGAATGATACGTTGTCAATCGGCTTGATTATACGTCCAACGGGAAATTCGGGCTATCAGCAGTCTGTGGCCCGATGGAATATGCAGACAGGGGGCATTACGCCTATGAAATATACACATCCTCAAATAAGCAAGAAACGTGTGGTGATGGATGCCTCTTTACGCTATAACAGGTATGTGGAAGGATATGAATACAATGATTTGATGACTCTTTGTGATTTGAACGGCCATTTGATTTCCAATATTTATGGTCCGGCTTGGAATGACAAACGGACGAACAAAACCTCTTATTATCGTAAGGTTGCTATTTATAAGGATAAGATTATCGCCTTGTTCTCCGGTGAAAATACATTTGATGAAAATGGGCCAAGCGGAATCAAGGTGCTTTGTCCTACTCTGTTCCATATTTTTGATATACATGGCAATTATTTGAAAACCTTGGATGTGGGTTATCATGTTTCGGATTTTTGTTGTGATGAAGAAAACAGCCGATTGATAATGAACTTTGACGATGAAATTCAGTTTGGCTATTTCGATTTGAAAAGTGTTATCTAAATAAACGGACAAGCAGGAGTTTTGTTTTTTCTGCGGTGGAGTTCTTTCCGAGAATAAGATGAAAACACGAATCATTAATCATCTTTAAAACTAGAAACAAGATGAAAAAGAATATTTTGAAAGCAACTATAGTTGCAGCATTTGCTTTGATAGCAGGAATGAATGTGTAATGAGTGACGATTCCCGGCGTGATTCTTGTTCTTCTAGTACACATTGTTGATAAACAGGAAGTATCGTTTTTGAAGTAACCGGATTAAATACACTGTTGAAAAAGGAAGTAATGTTATGAGGCTTTTTACCTGTTTTTTTCTGATTTTTATATCTTTTATCCTGTCGTCATGTGGAGATAGGAAAATGGACGTTCGGTGCCTGTCTCTTCAAAGAGATTCACTTTACTCCACAGTCCGGCATGTCCGCATCTCTCCTCCTGCTGATATTTTGGAATTGAAGTCATATTATATCACTTCCTTTATGGATTGTGATTCAATAAACGGAGTCGTGGCATATAATTACCGGCTTCATTCTTTGGATTTGATAGATATAGCGGACAAAGGCATATCTTCTATAGCCTTGCAGAAAGAAGGTCCTGATGGAATTCCCGGTAGAATAAGTGGTATTTGTCCGGTTTCAAAAGATTCCATTTGGCTGTATGATGGAATTGCCATGTATCTGGTAGATGGGATGGGGCATGTGCAGGATAAAGTTACGTTGCATGACAGGGAAAATGTTATCATAGAAACAAATTATGCTATGTGTACGGCACGTTTCTTTTATCATAAGGAGCATGGCTCTTTATTGTATTTAACGGCGCGTGATTCTTTTGCCATTGAGGAGTATGATGTAAGGAATAAATGTATAATCAATAAATACCCTCTTTCCTGTTCTTTGGTGAATCCTGCCGGAGAGCAAGTGTATGGGGATATGTATCATCCCAATGTGAACTTTGCCGATGAAAAAATTCTTTATAATTATCCGTATGAATCAAGTATCTATGTGCTGGACATGGATTCCGGGGAACGCTCTGTCATTACTGCCGAGAGTGCATTCACTTCGAATATGGCAAACAAATGTAAAAGCAACGGGTATGCTGTATGGGAAAGACATCGCATAGAAAACGTTCATTTTTTTGATGTGATGTATCTGCCCGGAAGCCAGCTGTTTGTACGCCTTCATCAGAGTGGGGTAGTGTTTGATGCCCGGCAATCAATACTTTCTGTATTGGACGGTAAGAGTCTGTATATGTCTGTTTTTGATAAAGAGTTCCATGCTATGGGGGAATTGAAGTTGGAGGACAGGCGATATAGCCTTTTTACAGGCTGGTGTGCTTTGGCGAATTCTTTGTTGTTGTTTAATGATAACAGTTTGTCTGATTCTATGGATTATGACAGGCTGAGTGTGGATATAGTTACTCCTGCCTTTACTCCATTTGATTGATTGGGGAGATGGAAAAGAGTCTCATTATTGCAATGGGATTTATTCCGGCAAAGAGATGAACACGAATTTATAATCATCTTTAAAATTAAGAACAAGATGAAAAAGAATATTTTGAAAGCGACTGGCGACGTAGAACTCATTTTCACCGTAGTCCCTATCTCCGAACACGACCATCGGACAGACCTTGCGGACTTTCTTTTCGGCCTTCAGCGCGGTCGCTTTCTCCTTAATCTGGGCTTCCTGCTTCAGCGTAAGATTCTTATCTTCCATTTCTGCGTGATATTTGGTTACAAAAAGGAATAGTGTGCTTCTGTGAGAAAAGTTTATAGTTTTATTGCTCATAAAACTTCTGATAGAAAAGAATATGTTGCTGTTGCAGAAGACGATAATCCTCGTGGTGCAACTAATAAATATCGAGATATATTGTAGATAAGCTTATTATCACGATATTTGCATCGTTATCATTGATGTTGATAATGATGCAGATAATGGAACATGAGAAGATATGCATAAAGCTATCTCTATTGCAGGTATTCCTGTTGGTCTTGATATAATTGGTCGGGATAAACTCAAAGGACTGAGTCTTGACCTGTTATTGAGTCTTCGGTTCTATAGCGCGGAATTCAACAAGCATACACTATGTTTTGTCGAAAAAACAGATTCTGCCCGCTCTTATACACCGATGCAATATGTCCGTACCGCGATCCTGATTGAACGGATTCTGAACATTCCGATTGTGTTTATTTTGCAGTCTGCACCGTTTTATATAAGACAGAGGCTGATTGAAATAAGACGGCACGAATGGTAACGATTCAGCGAATACATTGCCACGGCATGATATCTCGTTTGATTAGACGAGAGCCAAGATAGCAGCCAAGGGAATATCCCACTAAAAAAAGTAAGATATCTTCGTGGGCAAAGTAAGATATGTTTCCAGGCAAAGTAACACCGCTTACTTGGCCCACGAAGATATCTTACTTTTCTTTACAACAAAACAGACCTCACAGCCATCTCATGCACCGATGACGATCATTTCAATTAATTACGAGAGATTTCGTAAAATGCAAGAGGAATTGGCCTCTTGCGATTAAGCTGACCGGGAAAGCTGCCAAAGAGGGGGAAATCCAATAAATGATAAAGTCAGATGGAACAGGTTAGGCAGAGTAAGATAATGCTATGGTGAATTTTACGTCAAGGTACAACCAGGTAATATCCTTTTCCTTTTATTCTTTGAATTGAATATTCTTCCAAATCCTTTATTTTGCTTCTTAACGAAGTAATGTGGGAATTTATTTTGTCGTCTGCCGAATCTTCTTTTGGCCAAAAGGCTTGCTTGATATCTTCTCTTGATAGATAATGGTCTGGAGCTTCCAAAAACATTTGTAATAAGTCAAAGTCCATACTGCTTATAGGGCGGTTTGTTTCATTAATATACAAGAGTCTTTTTTTTAGGTCTAACTTTATTTTTCCTATTTCGCAGTATTCCAAATTCTCTTCTTTGATTATGGGGCTTTCGGCAATTCTTGTTTTTTTCTTTTTTAATAAGACAACAGTCAAGATATAGCCTGTAAGAATAATCCATAAATTTTTAGTATCAGTATGTTTTAATAATGTATTCCAGCTATAATCTACCCATCCCTGAACACTGACCGTATTCTTAATATCCAGCTTTTTTATATGAGTCCGCAGTGCTGAATGTGCTGAAACAGAATCATTGTCGCTATATTGAGGAATGCCTTTATGCCGATAGATAATCCCGGTTTTGCCAGTGATTCCTTTTTCTTTCAGCTTTTCCTTAAAAATGACATTGAAATCGTTGGGTATGACGGGAGTAAATTGTGCGAACATATATTGATCTACTAATTGGTGAGCGGTTTGTTCGTCTATGCTGTCTTTGAAAATGATATTTTCATTCTTTTCTCCGACTGCTATTTTAATTCCTTTTATTTTTCTTCCTAAAGGTTCCGGTATATATATATTATTTTGAAATAACCGTTTGTGATAATCTATAGTGATTGATTCCTGTAGGGCCTGTGTCATTTTTGACCGGATATTATGTTTTCCTTGTCGGAAATTGATTATTAAAGTTATACTAAAACAACAGGTGATTACAAGTGGGGCTAATAAAAGTGATCGTTTTTTTCTCATCTTGTTTTTTCTTTTTTTGTGCAAAAGTAGGAAAATAAGCTTAAAAACGTACTGCTTTTTATCTAAAATATTGTTTAGGTTCATTTTAGGTTCATTTTAGGTAGAATGTTTGTGCCTAATTCTGAAAAACACTTCCTTTGCGACAAAATAATAAAAACGATGAGAAAAATATTTTTGATGGTTTTGGTAGTAGCAGGTATGACTGCTATGTTTGGTAAGTTTTCAAATAAAGAGAAACTTGTGGATAACTTGCTTTTGGAAAATATAGAGGCTTTGGCTTCCGGTGAAGGGGGAGGCACATGGTGCGTAGGTACTGGGTGTACTCATTGTCCGGCAACAGGAGAGAGGGTTGCTTATATAAAAGAACCCTATAATTTGAAGTAGTTCTTATGAAATGTTTTTCTTTACTATTGCTTCTTATCCTTTTCCCTTCCTGCAAGGAATCTGAGAAAGAAAAAATCGCTCGTTTGGTTGAGAAATGGGAGGGGAAAGAAATTTTCTTTCCTTCCCGTTCCGTCTTTACCATTCAAGGGAAGGATACGGTGTCTTTTTCTTTATCGGATGCGGATTATAAGGTGGTGACTTATATTGATTCGGTGGGCTGTACCAGTTGCAAATTACAACTGCCTCGCTGGAAACAGTTTATGCAGGAAGTGGATTCAACGCTGAACCGTCCGGTTT
>CAJTZJ010000033.1 GCA_910583925.1 uncultured Eubacterium sp.
ACTCAAACTTCCCACATCAAAAATGGGACTTGCTCCTTGAAAAATCAATACTTTAGCTCATAAAATAGCGTTCAGGCAGCCGTCGAACCGCACTCCAATGCTTTTTGCATGTACTTTGGCAGTCTCTGAATAAAGCTGGTGGTGAATTCCTCCAGTTGCTGTTCTGTGATGTGGAAATATTCCATAACGACATCCATTAGTGCATCTATGATAATCCTCATGGATTGACTGAAAGTGATATCATCCAGTTCATCCATAAGGCGGAAAAACAGTTCGCAAATCGTTTTGTCATCGGTATTGCAGCGCTGCGTAACGGTAAGCATCATATATCGTGTAAAAACAATGGATACATGAGCAGTCAAAGCATCATAGGAAAGGCTTCGGCACTCCTTTACCAGATGCAGATAGGATTTGCAGGCCTTAAAAAACACCTCAATATCCCAGCGTTTCCCATAAATACGAATGATTTCTTCTTCTGAAATCGCTGTGTCCGTACTGATGATGGCAAGCCAGTCTTTTTTCTTGCTTTTGTTTCGGACACAGACGATCTTTGCCGGAATTGCCTCATCACCAACAGTTACATCCACGGAAAGCAAATATTTGGAGCGGCCTCTGCGTTTTTTGCACTGTTTGTAGATTTCCTTAATGTTGTATTTTCCATCCTGATATCCATATTTGATTTTACTGCTTTTCTTAACCATTGCGATTGTGTCTAATTCGCAGTCTGTCTTTAATGCAGTAATGGTCTTGGGTGATGAAAACCAACTGTCAAACAACACGTATTTTGCGGAAACCCCAGATGATTGTGCTGCTCTGATCAGGTCGATCATGACCTCCGTTGCTTTTCGTCTGGATTGTTTCCGTCTTTTTCCGGCAAGAGAACGTCCATCGAAATCTGCAGCTTTGCAGAGCAGATTTTTATCATCGGCTGCTGACATAAGACAATGGTTGATTGGAACAAAGGAGTTCCCATCAGACCATCCGAGCGTCAGCATACGGTAACCGTTCTTGTACTTCATGGAACAGTGGTCAAAGACTTTCGCCAAAAGCTCTGTTTTCTTTGAGCGGGAACGGTCAAACAGACTGTCATCAATAATGAAGACATCTTTGCGGCTCTCATCTGTAAGCGGCTTCATGAAATCATTGATGATACGGCTTGAAAGTAAGGTTGTGAACCGAAACCAGTTAATCTTTGCATTATTGAGGAAACGATAAACGGTGTTTTTGCAGAATGAACCGTCAAATATGCCGGTTTTCCGCTGCATATACATGCTCCGATTCGAGAAAATGAGACAAAACAGGTATCGAAACACTTCGATTACCGGGATTCCTTTTGCTTTTCCGGCATTACATTTGAAAAGGAGCTTTCCGATTTGGAATTTGTTCATAAAATTTGTGACTGAATTGGAAATCTCGTTTTGGTTTTCCTCAGAATGTGGTATACTTGACATGGCATAAATCTCCTTGCTGTGTGATTGTTTTTCGCAACTCAATTATACCATAAGCAAGCGGTTTATGCCTTTTTTATGGATTAAAGTATTGATTTTTCAAGGTTCAGCACATCAAACGGTGTGGGAAGTTTGAGTAATATAAATAAAAGAATTTTAGACACAACACCATTTACCCTATCAATCCTCCCCCCATAACTATTCCATTTGAAATTCCTTATATACACATTAGTATAGCGAGCGTAAACGGCGTGTTACTGATTGGCACTTACTGTTCTATTTATAATCGGACTACCTCTACAGGGGTGGGTGGGGGTAGGTTTCAATTCTACCGTAAATAAATAACTTATTATATGTCCCTACCCCAAATCTGACCTCGGAATTTATATCGAACTGAATAGATTCTTCAACTCAATACTATTTTAATGAAGTTATTGATATATTCATCTATGTTTTCTTTAAAAATATAGCATTGTTTATATTCATCTATGTTTTCTTTAAAAATATAGCATTGTTTATAAAGAAGATTTAATGATTTCCTTTGCAATATTCCTTAAAACTTAAAACATCTCCTGTTTCTTCTATGAGCACCCTTGTATCTTGTAAATTATAATTTGTTTTTAAATACCTGACTTGTTTTTCATCAAAACATGCACCTGTTAAATCTGCGCCTGTTAAATCTATATCTGTCAAGTCCGCGCCTGTTAAATTTGCCATTCCTAAATCTGCATTTGTTAAATTCGCCATTCTTAAATTAGCATTTAATAAATGTGATCTTGTTAAACATGTTCCAATTAAACTTGCTCCAACTAAACTTATTCCGCTTAAATCAGTTAAGCTTAAATTTACTCCATTTAAATTTGCTTCATTCAAAATAGCATTTTTTAAATATACATAGGTTAAATCCATTTCACTAAAATCTACATTTGAAAAATCCGCCTCATTACAATTTAATATTTCATTAATATTCATTATTATATATATTTTTATAAAATAAATAATTTCATTTTCAAACCTATAACAATCCCTTTCCCACAAATGCATTATTTCTAGCATATTTTTAAACACTTTCATCTCACAATCTAATACATTTCTATATGATTTATTTGTATAATACGTCATCCCATCTTGTAGCATCAATTGAAATGTATCATTTACACTCTCAAATGCATCACGTAATTTACTCTTAATAATTTTATGTTTTAAATATTCAACTATAATGGGTGAAAGATTTCCCCGTTTAAACAACTTCCCAAAAACACCTGCAAGACTCTCTTTGGATTGATCAACTGATTCATTAATTGAACTGAAAATAGTCTCTGCAACAAAATACTCATAAATTGAGCGATGAACAAAATACAATTCTTCTGTTTCAATCCCCTCACAATACTTCACTAATTTAAAATAATTCCCGATTAAAAAATCAGACTGTGCATCATCATTTTTCCACTCTGACGCCTGCATAATATTGGCACATATTGTTTCATATTCTTCTTGTGGGATATATGCCTCATCAGGCTTATTTTCAAACATCCAAAAAGCAACTTCTCTTGATATCTGATGTATTTGTGTTTTTATTTCACCTATTCTATGTCGTTCTGCAAAACTCTTATTATCTATGCATCTATCATAAATACCACCTTCTAAAGAAAAAATTTTATCATAAACATCTACAATAGAACCTTCTTTTTCAATAGAAATATTTAATGCTAAAATCATATATAAGATAAGCGGAATCCCTAATACAACTCGATTTTCAAATATCTTTTCCATCGTACTTTCAGATATATCATCTCCTGTCTTCTCTTGAAAAACATTACAGAAACTATTTATTTGTACCTTATCACATGGTTGCAAAGTAATATATGTACTTTTAACTCTATCAATTTCTTGAACGTAATTTTCTCTACATGTTATAATCAATGAAAACTTTTCTTCATGTTGCCCATATATCCAGTCACCATATAAACATTCTAATACATCACGTCTATTATTAATACTTACCTCATCTAAACCATCAAGTATTAACGTTTTTCCATTAAGATCCTTATATTCAAAATTAAGCTTCTCCAATATTCGATTAGATACTCTACTACTCTGCCAATCTATATCCTCTAAGTCGGCAGCAAATCTATACACTAAAATGTCATCAATCTTTTTACTAAATTTAGCTGTAATCCATGTAATTAGTGTACTTTTACCAATTCCAGGCTGCCCCAGAATTACAAGCATTTTATTATCATTATGAAGATAAATGTACTCTTGCAATAAGTCCTTTAGATCATCTCTTGCATTTTTACCACTTCCCCATATATAATGTGGTAAGTGTTCCTCCAAATATACCTCACTTAATTTGACATTTACACCAGCATTTTCATCTCTTTTATCAAAATCATTGAGAAACATATTTTGATTCCATTTGTCAGCATATTCTTTTGTTCTGCTTTTTACTGGTTCTCTTTTCGGCAAATCAATTTTATTATCATTCTCTCTGCTTACTATTTGGGTCAAATTATCAATTTTTTCATTAACCTTCTGAAACCCTTCCTGACTAATTTTAATATCCTCTTGCTCCAAATCCATCATAATTGCTTTATATAAATCATCATCTAGGCGTATTCCTTGATAAAATTCTTCAAGAAAATTCTCACATCTTTGATCACTGCCATCTGCACCCAGTACATCCAATCCACTTTTAACTGATTCTAAAGTATCACCATGATTTTTAAACTCATTAAATATTTTTTCTATCGCATCATATAAATCATCTGAATTTTTATATGTATTATCTGTAACAGTATTTAACGCTCTCTCTATGAGTCGATATATTTTTGTAGATATATTCTGATCATGTCTATCTTTTATCACATTTTTAATTCTAAACCATGAATAATCCTTACCATCATTAATTACTTTCGATATACAGCCACTAAAAAATGCTTCCAATATAAATATCATTACCTTTTATCCCCCTTGTACTTGATAATTACAATTATAATCATTTAAAGGGACTATTTCAATAATATCGTAAAAAATAAGGCATACCAGACAAGTCCACCCTATCCGATATGCCTTATAATCATCTACCCATTATCCTACTCCAACTACCACTCAATCATCAACTTCAATCTCCCAGCCCATCATTGCCTCATATACCTTATTTGGTATCCACTCCCTATTCTGCCTTGCTATCTTTTTTATGAAATCCTCTTTATATTCCTTATACCTCGCAAAAGCAGATTCAACAGTATCAAACGTTCCAAGTTTAATCTGTTCGCCCATGAATGACATTTCAGCACGATATTTGCCTTTACTCTTATCAAAATAAACCCCTAACGGCAAATCACCCCTGTTTTTCTTACCATTCAGAAACAACGTATTAATTCCATGAGGCACAAAACAGCATGTTTCAGGGCTATAAACTTTATTGCCTTTAAAAAGAATATCCTTGTCCAAATCCAGCACCATTCCATGAATCTTATGCTGGTCATACCATACCTTGAAATTACTGTAATTCAGCCATTCTTCACAGACAATACACCCTTTATACTGTGGTTGTCTTTCATGAAACTTCGCATTATAGCAGCGGTGTATCATATCATGCCATTTTATATAAGATTCTTCTGTACAGTCAATGCCTTCAAATCCGCGATAACCAATCCCACACATTATAGGCTGCATTGCCCTTTTGCTCCAGTTATCAGGCTTGTACTTAATATCATTCATTACCTTTATAATAAAATCTTCTGAATCATCACCTATTTTATTAAAATGATTTCTTACTGCCATATACTGTTTCTGATTTAATGGGTATAAATTTCTATAATAACAATCCTGTTTATCATTCCCACCATGCCATATGTACACATTATTTACTTTATCTGGATTTACAATAAATTCTTCTACTACTGCTTTTGCTGCATATAGATAATCTTTCTTATAAATCCATTTACCATCAAAGAATATATTCTTTTTCAACGTATATAGTAATGCCCCATTACTATCATAACTACCTTGTAACAGATTGTATTTACCATTTGAATATCTGATCACCCTGCCATAATTAGACAACCAAACATCTTTATAATCCATAAGTTTTACAAATATCTCATCTGTGCCTAATGGAATAATATCAGTATTAAAAATGTCAAGTATTCGCTCTGGTCAGATTAAACGCATGAATGAAAAAGACATACATTTTTTGAGTTTTTTTGTTATAT
>CAJTZJ010000034.1 GCA_910583925.1 uncultured Eubacterium sp.
AAAGTATTGATTTTTCAAGGAGCAAGTCCCATTTTTGATGTGGGAAGTTTGAGTAGTTTAATATAAATAGATGTGGAATTGGTGTAATAATGGTGTAAAGAAAAGAGCCTTGATAAAAATTGAATATTGTATAAAATTAAAAATCCCTCGGTTAAAAGGGATTTTTGTTTAATTCAAAGGTATATTGATAAAAAAATTTTAATACAAGTAATAATAAGATTAGAACACTAGTGCGATAAATAGCAATTTATATTACAAATCTGATGATGCGATTGAACGCATGTATCACTTGTGGATAGGTGGAGTATTAACTGGTGGAAACAAGGAAATTTGGATTACAATTCCGCTTAATAAACCAATATTAGGAACGCCCAAAGTAACATTAAAACCAGAAGTATTTGTTGTAAGGCAAAATGTGTTGTACTTAAAAAACATAGGAAATCTTGATGATTTTAGTACCGCTGGTATTGAGGTGCGAACAAAAGGATATGCGAATGGAACCGGCGTAACATTTGCTTTTATAGACTCTGTTGGTTTTGGTGGAATTAATAATAATCCCGTAAATGTATGGCTTATAAAATTACATTTACATAATGTCATTTATACCAAAATTGTATTATGCAAATATAGTTGATTGGCTGATTGAATGCCAATATTAAACCATTATTAGTTAATTCTATATTGTTCTCTTTTTCTATTATTTTAAACCTCAAACTACGACTCCATCGCTATATTATAATCATAAATCGGTATGCGATTACCATATATATACCAAATGGAAATGGTGAAAAATCAATTTCTGACACACTAAATTCTGCATTAGTATATACAATTTTGACTTTAGTAGCTAAATTGCTTATCGCACTAATTTTGTTAGTGTAATCTGCTATAGCTGCCTTTAATGCTAGTGCACCAGCAAGATTTATATTATTGGTATTAGCACTTATTTGTTCTGTAGTGTTTAATATATTTTTATTGTTTAATGTTTTTATTGCCTGAGCAGCGCCTTCCCATACTTGAATTTCGTAATGATAGGTACTAATACGTGCTCTAACGTCTTTAGCAGATAGTGTTATTGATCCCGTTTTATTATTCACAGAATATACGTTACCGAAAGGAGTAACTTTATTGGATTTGTATTTTTTATACCCATAAGCTCCGCTTTCATCTATTCCAAAACTGAATGGAAATTTAAATCAACATCACCGTTTGTGTCTCCAAAAATTATGTTGCCTGTTCCAGGCGGCTGTGTTACAAAATTAACACCTTGACCAGGACCATCTCCATTATTTGTAAAACTAACTACTTGCAATTGGTTTTTTAACGCAATACTTTTTTCACGTTTTCCTAATAGAGCAAATGAATCGCTTCCATCTTCTGTTACTTTGATAGGGACATCGATTAGATCTTCAAATTTTCCAGTAAATGCTATATCTTTTAAATCTGTAAAGAATTTCCTTATTTTCCCTAAAACTACAGATAATTTATCTCCGTTTGCAATGTTTTCCCTTGTAGCTGCTTCTTCAAAAATCATATCCAATTCAGTAGGTAATTCAATAATTTTTTGCCATTTCTCAATATCAGAAGGAACAATACCAGTTGTATTATTTTTCTTACAAATATATGATGTTCCTCCATAATAAACCCAATCTAATCGAATGCAAGGCTCTTCTTATAATATTTAAAATATAAACACTTAATACTTAACCATCTAATATATTATAGTATTAATTCAACTATTATCTGTATCATTATTTGATTCTAGTGATTCCATATCTATAGTAGTAATACTATCTATATTAAACCCCTTTGCATCCAAATCCGCCTTTATTAACGCTTTAATGTAGCTATTTGCAGATTGTCCTGTCTGCTCTAAATATGCTTTTAATGTATTTCCTTGATTAGCATCTACGGCACTATACTTTATTGCAAAGCTTACTGTTTTTTCTCTGTATTTTTTAACTGCTTTACGATTTGTTTCCAATTGTCTTTGTTTCTTTTCTTGTTCTGTCATAAAAATTTACCTACCTTTTTAATTTTATTTATAATATGTATTTCTCTTTTTATATGTATTTTTCTTAAAAAGGCATACATAATATCATTTTACTTTTTATACGTCAAATAATCTATTAGTTATTGTGCATAATAAATAAATGACTTTAGTCATTTCAATATGTTGATTAGTGATGTCTTACAAACGTGGCTAAACTCATAAAAAGTGCCTGAAAAAGATGAGTTTAGCCATGTTATAGTATTCTTACAAGCAAGGCAAACACCACACAACAAACAGCCACAAGCCAAACTTGTAAAGCACAAAGCACCTTGACAATTAAATAGACTTTACATCTAAGTTGTGATATACTTACAGCAAACACAGAAACAATGATACAATCAGTAGTCACAACAAAGGAGTGGTATAAAATGACATTGACGAATGAAGACTTACAAGCGATTGCAACATTAATGGATAGCAAGTTACAACCCATCAATAGCAGACTTGACAACGTGGATAGCAGACTTGACAAGATAGAATCTGAAGTATCCACTTTGAAAGCTGGACAGAGAGAACTAAAGAAAGAGATTAGAGAACTAAAAGATAAAGTAAATGATACCTATGATTTAGCTCTTGACGCATGGGGACAAAGTACAGAGAATAGATATTGGCTAGAGAAAAAGGTAGAGATGCCGTAATAAATTATAAATGTCTATTCGTGTAACAACTACATAACGAAATATATCACAATAAGGGTGTAAAGTCTATTTAATTCAAGGCTTTACACCTTTTTAGTTTGTAAATGTAGAAAGAACAAGTAAACAATAACAACCACAAAGAAAGCGAGGTAACACAAAATGACAAGATTAGAAGAATTAGAAAAGATTTTAAAAGATGTTTACAGACAATATGAAAACAATTGCAGCGAATGTCCGAAACAAAAGGAATGCGAGGAGTATTTACATATTTATAAGGATTAATTATAAATCTCTTGATGAATTTTTGAGAACCACATACAGGCTAACCACTTGAGACAGGAGTGTAGCATCAAAGCAAGTTAGCCTTTTGGGATATAGTCCCATAAATGAACATTGACAACTGAAGAAATGGGTGTAATAGAATGTACCGATGTAGAATATATGTAGTAGCGGCATAGTTAAAAGTCTGATATAATAAAACTACTATATATAAGGAAGGTGAATACGATATGACAATTAAAACAAATCAAGAGCTTGCACAAGCGATTGAAAAAATCATTGATGATCAAGGCGTAAAAAAAATATGGATATCTGAAAAAATGGGTATTTCAAATCAAAATTTTAATCGTTTAATGAGTAAAAAGAGTTTTTCGCTTGATGATGCAAACAGGGTTTTAAATCCTATTGGTTATCACGCAAATATAATAATTGAAAAAGATTAAAAAAATTATCAAAAGTGATTGATAAAATTTCTGAAACATGATAAGATAATATCAAGTTAAGGGAAACAAGAGAAAACAAAAGGACTGAATCACCGACTACCAATCACCGATTCAATCCTACACACAAAACAAGTTTTCACTTGCATTGATACATTTTATTATATCCATTTCTTTAGAAAAAGTCAATGAAAAAATCCCAAAACAACAGAATAAACGCATGAACGGATACTCTCTAATTGCCATCCCATTATTTGGTGAGTTCGTCAATGGAATCTAATAAATCATTGGTATATAATACTCTCAGGACAGCAAGAATAAGCGGAAGTTCTGTTTCGGGTTTTCTCCCAATCGTTTTCCGGACTCTTCTCATGCTTCGTCCATAATACGTTTTCATCAACTTAATAATAAACATAACGAACCGTCTGATAAGCCCCAGGTTATGGACTGCTTTCTTTTCTTTGGAACCCAGGCTGTCTTCCCTGAATACGACATCCAGTGTCCAATGCAGGCTGTTTTCTATGTTCCAGTGCCTGCGAACCACGATTGCAAATAACTCAGCAATTGGCTTAATGCTGCACAGATAATACCGTTCTTCTATATGGGACTTTCCTGTTTCCTTATTGCTTATCGTCTTTCTCTCATACCCAATGGACTGGAGTTTTTCCCATTTGCTGCGGTCTTCAAACCATTGAATCTCATCCGTAATGAAGTGTTCCCTTATGGTTATGGCATAGGTGGATTCTTCTGTCTCGCTTTGGTATTGTCCTGCTTTCTGGCGTATGTTTTCCAACAGATCCATACAGGCAAAATAATTCCGGATTTCTTCATAAGCCTGTTTCTGGTTCCCTTTGAGTGCAAGACAATAATCTCCGTGTGCTTCCTGCACAATAACCCGTGCGGTTTCTTTCTGGGCGTTCATGGCGTCCGCGGTAACGATGCATTTCCGGCAGTCAAGTCCTTTCATAACTGCCTGCATTTCGGGAATTTCATTGGTTTTCTCGTCAATTCTCGTGCTGGACAGACAGACACCCCATTCTGTGGACATTACATTAAATTCGTTCAGGTTACACAAGTCTTCTGGGGTTTTTGCGTGTTTCTTCGCGGTATGCCGGGTTTCCTTTCCGTCTGCTGCAATGACGTCGCGTACATAACAGTCCAGTTCTTCATTTTGGTACAGATACTGATCCAGGTGCTGTCCGGCCATTTCTATCATCTGAACCAGGATCTCTTTGAGCATTCCCTGCAGTTCATCTGGCCGGATGATGGCAAAGACCCTCTGCATCGTATCATGGGATGGAATTCCATTCTTTAAGTCCAGATAGTTTCTTAAAGTTTCCCTTTCATCCATCGCAAAATCATAAATATCCTCCCATTCATCATTTCCGGCAAGTACACCAAAGAATACTATGCCCAGAATGTCCCTGAAGGCGTGCTTTACTTTGGCCTGCTGTCTGCTATCCGTCATCATATCGGCCTGCTGTGAATAAACTTCCATGAAAATACGGTCCAGCCCTTGAGTTTCCGAGAGGCGGATCTCCTCTATGAGCATATGAACTGTTTTTGATAAGTTTTCAAGTTTTGTATCTTTTTTTGCCATACTGTCCTCCACATACGCAAAATGCTGTTTGGAAACAGTGTATTATATATTAGTTCAAAAAGAAAGTACTCCCATCACTTATTGGTAAAATATAACAAAA
>CAJTZJ010000035.1 GCA_910583925.1 uncultured Eubacterium sp.
CACAAATCAATTATTATAAAAGAAAGGATAAAAATTTATGAAAAAATCTAAAAGAATAGCAGCTTTAATCGCTGCAGTGTTAATGACCGTTACAATGTTTTCAAGTGCAGTTCCTGCGTTTGCAGCTACTCCTGTTGTTAAAATGGGTACCGATTCATATGGCTCTAATATAGTTACAGGATATCGTAGCGCTGTTAATCAAACCGAAATGAGTGCAAGAGCAAAATCTAATAATAAGGCAACAAGAATAGCAACAACTATCATTACAAGAACGGTTGACTCTAAAGGAAATCTTGTTACGCCGGCACGAAATAAAGACTTAGGAAAAGATAATGCCACAGATTCTGGAATAGCAACCGTAACAAGCGGAAGCGGAAACCACTTTGAATATATCTATATTTTGTGTGCAGCAACATACGACAACAATTTAAATCATTGCGCATCTGTTCCGTTCAGTTATGAATTTTAATCGTGATAATTAACTCCATTATTTAGTTTATAATACAAAGAAACAGGGCAAGGCGGAAACGCTTTGCCCTACAAGGAGATGCTGTATATGAAAAAAGTAAGAATTATGGTTTTAGCTATTTTATTAATTATAGTTATAGGGGTTTCGGCTGCTTACTTTATATACGGCAGCACACTGATTAATATAACAAGTGAAAAATCAATCAATAATCATATTGCCATAGATCCCCAAAAACCCATTACAATATTAAAAACAGCACAAGTCGGTGATTATTTTGGAATTTTATATAAAGATCCCCTTAATGAAGACTATGATTATACTTTTAGATACATAACTAAATCGCCATTTTACAAAAATCGCTATTATAATACAGGAGGATATTTAAATGTTTTAGGTAGCGGGATGTTGGAATTTATTCCTATAAAGTCCTCTAATGAGAAAGAAAACAAAACAGATGTGCTTATTGGTTATTTTGGAAACAGCAAATATGAATATAATCAGTGCAGCGTTTTTACATATGACATGCTGGATATAGATTTTGAAAAAATAACGAAGGATGAGGAAATTGCTGAAAAATGTGAGGCGATGGCAGATTCTCTAAAAAAAATAGATGAATTTGAGATTCCGGATGACAATATGTTTATTATAACTAAAACATATAATTTAGACTATCCTTATGATATAATAATTTGTGACGGCTCGATTTCCGAAGTAGAGAAAAAGCAACAAATAATAGCAGATGCCGATGCTCTAATTAAAGAATACCATGATTATTTGAAAGGAAAGAATAATGAATAGAATATTATATAAAGTTTGTATAAGCGTACTTCTTTTAACTGTTTTGTTTACATTGCTAACAGGATGTTCAAGTGAGATAGAAGATGTAAATACAGAACAAACTGCTGTTACATATGTTGAAAATGAAGATTTTCAAAACTTTCTCGGCAATGAATCCAACATTGCTAAAGTAAAAAATGGTTATTACTTTTTTGTAGGTATGAATTTGTATTATTTTGATACAGAAACAAAGGAAGCCTATCCTATTTGTAATAAGCCTAACTGTAATCATAAAGGCGATTGCACATCATATTTTTCAATATTTAATTATTACCCTTTTGAGTTATCTTATTACAATAATGCGTTATATGTATTAGGCTGGGAAGATGATGGAAAAAATCTTCGCCATAATTATATATATGAAATATCACTTGATAATTACAAAAGAAAGAAGGCAGCATATTTATTTGACAGTACAAGCTCAACAGGTTCTGTTGGCTCTATAATACACCGTGGTTATGTTTATTATCAGAAAGGTAGTTCCGGAAATCTTGAGAAAACAACTAGTTATTTGTATAGAGTAAAGCTTGGAAATATAAGTAAAAAAGAGAACGCTGAAGCAATTTATGAATTCAGTGGAATAGGTGCGTCTATAAATGGTTTAAATGCAAGCGGAAACAATATTATTATAAGGAATATTTCTTATGGAGATACTGAAGGAAACAACTATGAAACCTCATATAATCTTATTGACATTCATTCTTTAGAAACTAAAAGAATTGTTGGTAATGAAGCATATTCTTTATTTGTAGATGGAAAATATGCATATTATGAGAAGGGCGAAAATGTAGTTAATTGTATTAACCTTGATACAAATGAAGAAGAATTTTTCTGCAATATAGATGGACCAGCATATATTTCAGCGGATAGTGAGTATATTTATTTTGATAATTTGCAGGCAATTTATATAGGTAGAATAGATAAAAAAGACAGAAAAATATTTGTTTTTGATAAAAGTGGAAATTACATTACAGAAATCACTCCAAGAAATCCTAAGGATTATTGCTATTTTGGTGGCGATGATGTAATGATTTTTAAAGAGTTTATTGGAGGCGAGATTGTAGAATCGGATGGCACTAAGGGCTATTATGTGCTGGATAAATCACAGATTACCTCGCCCGATAAGCAATTTATTGATATGGAATAAATAAAATCCCGAAGGGTGTGAAGCCTGTTCGGGATTTTTCTTTTGTAGGCAGCGTGTAAAATACGCTGCTTTTTGTGCGTTTTAACAGTTTTGCCTATTTTGTCAAAAAAGTTGCGTTACCTTTATGTGTGAATCGCAACCATATAAGTAAGAGGACATTTTCCTCAGATAAAATTTTATGAAACGGGGCGATTCCGATGGTTTAAGAATTCCGCTTGTGTAAAAGCATAAATATTTATTGTAAATTATGGAAAAATCAAGTATTATTAAGGAAAGGGTAAAAATTATGAAAAAATCCAAAAGAATATCGGCACTTATTGCCGCTGTATTGATGACCGTAACCGTATTCACAAGTGCCGTTCCTGCTTATGCGGATACCTTTTATTGTGGGAGCTACAAGGTTACTACCGGATTTACCGCAACGAAGACTAGCGGAATTTGTCAAACATATTCAGATTATACATGTGAATATGTAATTGCGATGGTTTTTGGGCAGGAAGTAGATAAAAGCGGGCAAAGATTAAAATTGGTAGGTGATGAGAGTACGGGTGAAAATGCAAAAAGGTCAGGATTTGCATCTATAAAACTTCAGTCCACCAATGCTGTTAAATTTGAATCCGTCGTATCCACACATATTGCGAAAATCAAGGGAATTGAGAATTATAAGACTATTCCTCGTTCCTTTTGATTAAATTTATACGTAAATGTCTGCCGGCATTTATTTGCCGGCAGGCAGAAAGGATTTATATGACTAAAAAGAAGAAAATATTAATAATTAGCCTATTCGGCATTATACTTGTTGGGTTAGTATCTGCCTATGTTATATACGGAAGCACATTGATTGATATAACAAATGAAAAATCAATAAATAAATACCTTTCTGATGATGAAAAAAATTCGGTAACCATACTTGCTATGGATACCTATCAAGATTACGCATTAGTTGTTTATACAACATCCGAAGATTTGGATTCTGTTCAAAAAAGGGAATTTATTAAGCATAAGCTTTATAAAAACAGATATAGGTCGGTAGGTTCGAGAAACCAAACAAACGGTTATTCTGTGAGCTTGAACAGAGTACGAAATGCGGATTTTGAGGATGAAAATGTTTATGCAATCAGCAATGTGCAATCAGATTATACAAGCTGCAGTATATTTGAAATTGATAACAATACGATGCGTATACTGAAGAAGGTTGATGAAGTTGATGTTCCTAATAAAGCATATATAATATTTAAAGAATATAGACTTGAAAGTGAAGACCATTCTTTGATTGCTTTTGACGGCTCTTTGGATATGAATGATGAAGAAATTGTTGAATTGAATTTAGCAGCCGGATAAGATGCAGAGTACAATACGGAGTAATTATGAAAAAAATATATATCATTATAACAGTAATGTTTATGATAACTTTATTGTTATGTACAGGATGCTCTTCTGATAAAATTAATATAAATATAAATCAGAATTCCGAAGAATATATAGCAAATGAGGATTATCAGTATTTTCTTGATTCCTATTCTTCTTTTATAAAAACGGATGGCGGATATTATTTTGTAACGGATTTAAAGTTGTATTTTTATGATACAGAAAAAAAGGAGTCATATCCCGTGTGCAGCAAAGCAAACTGTAAGCACAGTGATTCGGATTGTTCTGCTTATCTTTCGCCGCTTAAATATATTCCGATGGCAGGAATGAGTTATTATGATCATTCCCTTTATATCTTAGGATATGAAAAATCGGGGGAATCCAAGCGTCAAAATTATATATATCAGATTAATCTTGATAATTTTAAGCATAAAAAAGCCGCCTATCTCTTTGACAGCAGCAGTGCGTTTTCAGTAGACTATGTAGTTCATAGAGGATATGTATATTTTGTTTATGGACAGTCTTCAATGACACAGGGCAGTACCGTGCTTTACAGAACGAAGCTTGGTAATACAAAAAATGATGCTCCTGAAGCTATTTATGAATTCAGCGGAATCGGTACGAATCTTTTCGGACTGCATGCGTACGGAAATAATATATTTTTTATTACATCTTCCTATGAGGATGAAGAAGGTAACGGTTACGAAACAACAGGCAATATTATGGATATTCATTCATTGGAGGCGAAAGGAGCCGTTGATGCTTTATTTGCATCTTATCTAGATGAAGAATATATTTATTTTGAAAATGATAAAAATTCCGTACATCGTATTCATATTCATACCAATGAAGAAGAGTTTTTCTGTAATATAGATGGTCCGGCATATATATCGGCGGACAGCAAGTATATTTATTTTGATAACAAACAAAAAATGTATATTGATGAAAACTTCAAGGACAGAAAAATATATGTTTATGACAAAAGCGGAAATTATATAACGGAAATTGTACCGAAAAATCCAAAGGATGATTGCTATTTCGGCGGGGATGATGTAATGATTTTTAAAGAGATTACGGTTACAGGTGAGGTTGTGGAATCAGAAGGCGCAAATGGCTATTATGTGCTTGATAAATCACAGCTTGCCTCGCCCGATAAGCAATTTATTGATATGGAATAAATAAAATCCCGAAAGGTGTAAAAGCCTGTTCGGGATTTTTTATTGTCTCTTCAGCAAAGAAAAAACCCCCGGTTCTACCGGGGGAAATAAA
>CAJTZJ010000036.1 GCA_910583925.1 uncultured Eubacterium sp.
CAGGCGGCCCTTATAGGGCCTGTGCAAACCACCAGTTCAACTGGTGGTTATGATTCTAATCCTCGTGATTTATTTCCCAGGGATCTCTTGTTTCCATTGGTTTAGACTGTTCCGTTTCAGCCTGTTTAATTGTTTCTTCAACATCTGCTGTGCCGTTATGTTCAGCCGGCTGCTGAGGCTGTTGCGGCGGAGCATAAGATGCGTTTGGATTCGGCGCATAACCTTGCTGCTGATTTGGATGATAAGCATTTTGCTGCGGAGCGTAATACGGTCCGTTCGGCTGAGCATTATAATACGGATTTGAGTTTTGCTGATTATAATACTGCTGATTGTTTGGCTGATAGCCATTCTGTTGATACGGATTGCCGTTTGGATTCGCATAAATATTTGCATATTTTGCACGAAGCTGGTTGTCAGAAAGGAAATCATCCTCCGTTACCCTGCCCTCCTGCAATGCACGGATACGGAAATTCTCATAATAAAGTGCATTTGTTGCTTCTAAATAAGGCGTAACATAAATATATCCAAGTCCGCAGGTAATACCGCAAAGTATATACCACGGAATGAAACTTAAATTCATAACAAACAGTTCTGTTCGATTGCCCTTAACCATTTTTTTGCTTGTTTCAAGAGCTTTGCTTGGGGAGATTTCAGGGCTGTCACACATAATTTGGTTTGCAAAGTAGGAACTGTAAGCATAAACAATACCCGGAATAACGAATAACAGCGACCACAGATATATTATGATTCCTCTTAAAAGAACAAGCCCCAGTTTTTTACCATAATTGTTTTTGAAAGTATTGCCGAAAACATTCTTTAATCCTTCGCTGAAGCTGAACTGTTTACCTCTTATTAATGAAACAAAAAGTCCCTGCGTTGAAACGGTAAGCGGCATAAAGAAAATCATTGCAACAAAGCCTAACATATAAAGAATCCAGAATACAACTAAATTGCTTACAAATGCAAGCATTTGTTCATCGTTCTGATTGAAACTGTTATCCAAATCGTAATCGTAGTCGTACTCGAAATCATATGGGTCGTTGTTCTGGAAATTATAAAAATCAGAACCGTCAGAATCTGTAATGACACCGTCTTCTTTTCCGAAATTATCGAAATAATCATAATCATCAAAATCATAATATTCATAATTACTGCTGTTGAAAACACCGTTATCAGCAATTGTTTTAAAGGTATATGGTATAAATTTGCCCATACCGCCCAATATTAATGCAGACATACACAAATATACTATAAAACAAATAAAGAACAATTTAAAAACATTGCCGTTGATAAGCTGCTTTGCCTGCTGCTTAATTAATCCTCTGTTTAAATTCATAATGATTCACATAGCCTTTCTGCTATTAAAACTTAATCTTGTCTGAAATGAATGCTTCAAGCTCTGAAATCGGAATTCTAACCTGTTCCATAGTATCTCTGTCACGAACAGTAACGCAATTGTCGGTTTCCGAATCAAAGTCATAGGTAATGCAGTATGGTGTTCCGATTTCGTCCTCACGGCGGTAACGCTTACCGATGGAACCTGTTTCATCAAAATCAACCATAAAGGATTTGCTAAGCTGATCGCAAACCTCCCAAGCCTTATCTGAAAGTTTCTTTGAAAGCGGAAGCACAGCCGCTTTGTAAGGAGCAACGGCAGGGCTTAAATGAAGCACAACTCTTGTATCGTTCTTTTCTGCGTCCAAAACCTCTTCATCGTATGCTTCGCAAAGAAGTGCAAGAACCGTTCGGTCAAGACCATAGGTTGATTCAATGATATACGGAATGAATTTTTCGTTTGTTGACGGATCAAGATAGTCCATTTTCTGACCGCTGTATTCCTGATGTCTTGTAAGATCAAAATCAGTTCTGTTATGTGTTCCGTTGATTTCGCCCCAGCCGAATGGGAAAAGGAATTCGATATCGCACGCAGCCTTTGCATAGTGAGCAAGCTTTTCGTGGTCATGATAACGGAGATGGTCTGCTGCAATGCCTAAATCTTCAAAATACTTTCTGCCGTATTCTTTGAAATAATCATAAAGCGCACTGTCTGTTCCTTCCTTGCAGAAGGTCTGGAATTCCATCTGTTCAAATTCAATGGTTCTGAAAGTAAAATTGCCGGGTGTAATTTCGTTTCTGAATGCTTTTCCGATCTGACCGATGCTGAACGGAAGCTTTGCTCTCATTGTTCTCTGAACATTAGGAAAGTTAACATATTCGCCCTGTGCATTTTCGGGACGGAGATAAATCACGCTTTTGCTGTCATTTGTAACGCCTCTGAAGGTCTGGAACATCAGGTTGAATTCTCTGATATCCGTAAAGTTGTGCTTTCCGCAGTTCGGGCATGGAATGCTGTGATCCTTGATGTACTGGAACATTTCCTCTTTTGTCATACCGTCTGCGTGTGCTTCAGGGTCAAAATCGTCTATAAGATTATCAGCTCTGTGGCGCATTTTGCATTCCTTGCAGTCTAATAAAGGGTCTGAGAAAGACTGAACATGACCGCTTGCTTCCCATACTCTTGGGTGCATAAGAATATCTGCGTCCACCTCATAGCTGTTTCTTCTTTCCTGAATGAAACGCTTTCTCCAGGTATCCTTAACATTATTTTTAAGTCTTGAACCCAGCGGACCGTAGTCCCAAGTATTTGCAAGACCGCCGTAAATATCGCTTCCCGGGAAAATGAAGCCTCTGCTTTTGCAAAGCGCAACAATTTTTTCCATTGTTTTTTCAGTGTTGTTCATAATTTGTCCTCCGTAAGAAATACATTCTTATTTATAAATATATATATAGAATATATTATCATATTAGAAATAAAAGGTCAATATGAATCATGAAACCTGCCTGCCGTCCTAATTTTAAGGAATTTGTCTGTACTTTGTGCAGAAGGCGGAATGCTGAAATTGAAGAGTAAGAAATTCAGTGGCAGAAGGAGTACTTACTATCTTAAAAAAGATAAGGGATTAAGCATTGTTACGTGCAATTACTGCAAAAAAAGCTCATCATTTGATGAGCTTTTAATCGTTTTTACCAACCTAATCGAAGTATTTTAATTGAAGCAGAACCCCTGCCGTTTTTCTTTGCGGCATCGTGACCTTCAGGCGTATAAATATCAATTCTGCCTGTTCTGGAAAGTCCGCTGCCTCCACGGTCAACTACTGTATAGGTTACACCGCTGACCTCTATTATTGAGCCAAGCGGAAGCCAGTTGCAGGCAACATAATACGGATTATCCATTCCGTTTGTGAGCTTTTTGCCGGAAGCTGTTATACCGTTACTCTTGCCGCAGCATATTTCACATGCACAATAATGCGTATAGCTGCCGCTTATAACAGAGCCGACTGCGATTCCGTTGTGTTTTTCAACGCCGTTATTTTCTATTATAACTGCCTTTGTTCCAACTCGTTTTACCTCTGTAACAGATTCTTTGATAACTGTTGAGGCAACCTCTCTTTTTTCGCTCTGTGCACCGTTGATATAGGTAATTCTGTAGGTTACGGAGCGTTCGCCGTCCTCGCCCTTAGTTTCTATCTTTGTTTTGCCCTTTTCGAGTGAACTGTCTTTAATTGTGTTTGTTTTGTGGGCAATTTTTTCATTTTTGGTAACCGTTTTGATTTCCACTCTGTAAACATTGATTTCCATACCGTCCCGGGCAAGGGTATCCAGTGTCGGTTCGGTATAATCGTTGTCGCCGAGGGTTATTCCTGCGTCTGCAATTAAATCTGCAACAGAGGAATTAACGGTTCCGATATTATAGGTTTTTCCGTCTGCGTTAATTGTTACAATTTTAGGGGAGTCAACCGTGATAACCATTCCGTCCTGAATCGGGGTATCGTTATCATAATTAACTATAAGACCATCCTTGTAAACGCCGGATTCATCAAGAGCAACGCCTACGGTCCGGGCATAAACATCATAGCTTTTAACCGTGTTGTTGAACTTGATATAAATTCTGTTTAATCTGCTGATGTGGATTGTTCCGCCAATTCCGCTGTTGAAAGAGGCGATGTTAAGCTTATCGTGTGAACCGAGCTTAATGTTTGCTTCGTTCAGGATTTCGATAGGTTCCGTTTCCTTAGTTGCAATTGTGTATTCATAGCCGTTATCATTGATAACAACATTGTAATGGCCTGCCTCGCCTGCGAAAGCGGTTACAGTAAAAATGCAAACCATAAGAATAAACGCAATTACCGTTGCAAGAAGAACACGGGAAATGTGTTTTATTGATGCAACGCTTGATTCGTTAATCATCTTAATCTCCTTTTTAATTGCAGGAATATAAAATATTCCGTGCTATAACAATATGGGGTTGCCGTTTGAATTTGCAGGTAAAATGAAATGAAAATTACCTGTTAGCAGAAGCAAATATTCTGCCTTTACCTTTAGTATTGCTGAAAGCACTTGGAATTATAGGGGAATTTTCACAAGGTGTCAAACAAATCAAAAATAAGTTTTTGTGCAAAACTAACAAATCGGCTCTTGAATAAAAAGTCGAATATTTTTTATAAATCAAGATATTGTGGTTTTTTTAATTTTGCAAAGTAAAGCGGTAAAGCGTTTTTTTGTAAAATGTTTAGAAAATGAGCAATAATTTTTTATCTTTTGTAACTTTTAGGCGTGTTTTTTACAAAATATTACAAAATATAGTACTGTGATGCTGTATTTTTATGACCTGAACCACAAGATGATATAAAATTTGACAATTTATTTTTGTCTTGTAAGCTGTGATTTTAATTGACAATAAAAGCACCTTAATATATAATATGATAGCAAATTGAAAAGCCCTCATAGTTCAACGGATAGAATAAGCCCCGCCTAAGAATGTATTCCAACGATCGCCTTGTGAAGGCAAGGAAAATGTTGCGAGTTCAACAAATTCATAGTTTTTATAAATGTTTCCGTAGCTCAGTTGGATAGAGCGACCGCCTCCTAAG
>CAJTZJ010000037.1 GCA_910583925.1 uncultured Eubacterium sp.
GAAAAAGCCCGCCGTGAATATGAAGCTCAAATGGCTCAAGCTGAAAAAGAAGAAAAACTTTACCAAAACTTATTGGAAAGAGCCCGTACTGAACTTGAAAAAACAAGCAATGAAGAAAGACAACAAGCTTTATTAAAAATTCAAACCTTGGAGCAGGAACTTGCAGAGGCAAAAGCAAAATCCGAACGAGCCAAAAGCATGGCAGAACAAACAAGACGCGGACATATTTATATTATCAGCAATATTGGCTCCTTTGGCGAAAATATTTATAAAATCGGCATGACAAGACGTTTGGATCCCATGGACAGGATAAAGGAACTCGGCGATGCTTCTGTTCCATTCAGTTTTGATGTTCATGCAATGATTTATTCAGAAGATGCTCCAAGATTGGAAAACGAATTGCATAAAACTTTCCACAATAACAGAGTAAATGCTATAAATCTGAAAAAGGAATTTTTCCATGTTTCGCTTGAAAAAATAAAAGAAGAAACCGAAAGATTAACAAATAATACTGCTGAATTTACCATGACAATTTTGGCAGATGAATATTACCAAACACAAAGGTTACGCCATAATTAATATATAATTGATTTATATTATCAAGAAAGGACGGTTAGACCGTCCTTTTTTTGGGAACTATAAAATATATAAAATTTATATAATTTTTACTTGACATTTATATAAAATTTATATAAATTATTTTTTAACAAGGAGGACGGATGAAACGCAAAAAAGTGCTCCAATTACTGGCTAAGGAAGGTTTTGTTTTGAAAGAGGGCGGAAATCATACAAAAGTTTACGATAAAAACGGAAAGTATCTAAGCGCCGTAAGCAGACAAAACGAAATACGCGATGATGTCGTAAGACTGATTGAAAAACAAACAGGAGCAAAACTGCTGGGCTAAACAAATAAGGGGTGTTGCCCCTTATTTGAAAGGAGTTATATATGATTTATTATTATGCAATTATTAAAAAAGCGAGAGAAGGCGGATTTGTAGCTGTATTTCCGGATATTCCCGAAGCCTTTACTCAAGGCGATGATATTCCGGAATGCATTGAAATGGCGACAGATGTTTTAAATATTTCCCTTGAAGAATATGTCAGAGAGCGCAGAGAATTGCCTGTTCCCTCTTCTTTTGAGGAAGTAACAAAAATCGCTGAAAATCTTTTTTTAGACCCTGAAGAAACAAAATATATTGATACGTCTTTCGCTCCTCTCGTGCAAATAATTTTTGCCGAAGATATGAGCCAAAAACCTGTTAAAATTATGGTAAGTTTCCCTAAGCGTTATTTGCAGGATATTGATAAAAAAGCGGAACAGCTGGGAATGACCCGTTCGGGTTTTTTGGTAAAAGCTGCTTTGGCGTATGAATAGAAATAAATAAATTACAAAACGAAAAGGACGGTTTGACCGTCCTTTATTATTTCTACTTAAAATTATTTTTTATACACTGAAAAATCAAAAATAGCTGCCTTTTTAGCAGGCATCATTGCATTTAAAATATCAGGTGAAACTTGCTGCAGCTCAAGAATTTTTCGCAATTCAGAAACATATAAGCCAAGTTCATTCGCTATTTCATCTAATTTTATTTCGTCCTGTATTAATTTAAATGCCTGATTTAAAAGTGTCGGCAAAGCCTTTTCAAATTCATTTTCTTCTTCAATTCTTTTTCCGGCTTTTGCCCGTATAATCTGAGCTGTTTTAAAGGAAGCTTCTGAGAAAATACCGAGTTCTCTTGCTCTGTATAAAGCAGCGGCAATGGAAACTCTCCAATGTTCTTTTATTGAACAAAAATATTGTTGATTATATCTATGAGGGCAGTAAACTGAAAAAGTTTCAGCAGGCATAAGAAATGCGGAAGCAAATCTATTGGCTCTGCGTTCATTAAGAACATCGTTAGGAGAATTGTTTTCATCTAAAATAAGATGTGCAAGTTCATGTGCATAATCAAACTGCATGCGGCTTGCTTTTGAGTTGGAATCAATCATTACGCAGGGTGTTCCGTCAAGCCATGTTGCAAACGCATCAAGTTTTATTTCTTGCGGTGGCAAAAGAATAATTTTTATACCTAAACTTTCAAGAAACTGTGCCATATTGGGAATAGGATTTTGTGATAAACCAAATTGGTTTCTAATAGATGCAGTAAGATTTTCAACTTGCTTATCATAAGCATTGCAATCATCAAGAGCAGAAAAAACTTGTTCAGGAAATTTTATTCCCTTGCTTTCTAAAAAAGAGAAGATTGAAAAAACTAATTTTGCATAAGCAAGAGCTTTTATCCGCTCAGATTGTGGAACTTTTTTATTGGCTCTGAAATGACATTGAGAAAAACTTCCAACAGGATTATGATTTTCTGTTGCAAAAAAAGAAAGGGGAAAAGAAAGTGCTTGGGAAATAGATAAAAATGTATCCAATGACAAATTCGATTTGCCAATTTCATATTGGGTTATGGCACTTGGCGTTTTATTTATTTTTTCCGCAAGCTCTTTCTTCGTATATCCTCGTAATTCTCGAGCGTATGTTATTCTACTAGGAATAATATTTTGTAAATAATAATGTTGTGGTTTTTCTGAGTACATTTTCTTATTCCTAATCAAGCAAGATTAACTTACTTTTTGTTAACCTCTTTTTGAGAATTAGGCAAGACTTCTTTTGTAACAATAGGCTGTTGGATTTCTTCTGGTTGTGATATAATAATTTCTGAGGATAAATCTGTATCATATTCAAACGTATGAATTGTCGCTGCTTGATATTTATTTTTGTCAATTGCTAAAAGTTCATCAAAAGTGATTTTGCCTAATCCGTTTATCATGCTCACATCATAGCCAATAGCAAAAACAGATTGATTTTTATGTATTATTAAATCTTGAATTTCATCTGATAAAAAGCATTGCTCTTGAGCATATACTTTAATACTTTTAGCCCCGTTTGGAATGCGTGTTTGTTCATTCACTCTATAAAAATAAAATTTAATTATGTTTCCTGCGTCAATTGCAGAAATTTCTATTACTTTATTACTAATTTTTATGTTAAAATAATCATCATTGGCTAAATTTTTGCTTATACGATTATAAAGATTATCCCAACAGTTACAACCTAGTGAATAATTCGTAAAGTTTGGTGGGTCTTGTTCTATCGCTCTAAGACTAGCTTCTACAGCTGCTATAATATGAGGAACGATTTTTGTTTCTACCTGATGAAAAAAATTTTTTGAAAGTTCCATACTATCTCCTGTATTTTTCATAGATATTATATTAACTAAATACAGAAATCAAGAAAAAAAATGAAGTGAAGTAAGAAATCTTTTTATTTAATATGAATCAAAATTAAATCTGTCCGCTTTTGAATATTTGATTGTTTCCATATCCAAAAGGCTGCCAGTTCCCTGGAACTTACTATGTGCATCCATGAGCATGCCAAGGGCAATGGCTGCGTCGCCGTGGCGTTTGCCAGAGTTGTCCTTTGTTCTGGTATCCAAAATTTTAGCCACGCCTTTGACCATTTTCAGGCTTCGCAAATCATTTTTTATGTCGGCATTTTGGGGAATGGTAACGGTTTTATCTTCCAGTCTTGCTTTGAGCTTTGGCATGGTTTCCCTGTACCATTTTTCCGTAATCATCACTTCGGCAATGTGTTCCGTTCCATATTTTTGTCTGGCAAATTCTGCCATGGCAGAACCATTGCCGCGGGCGTCCAGGCTTGCCCCGGCAAACTGCACATTATCCGCAATAAAGCTAAAAATCTGATTCTGCGTTCTGTGGGGACAGTTTCTGATTTCCAAGACAAAGGCGGTTTCCAGATCGCAGTTTTCTTTTTCAAATGCGAGCCATATAACGGTAAGGTCACCGCTTCGCCCGAAGTCCTGCCCGATGAAGCAGGAGCGTTTAGGAATTGCGGCGAGATATGGATTGATATGTTCATAGAGCCAGCCCTTGGTGTAGAGCCTGTCTTTTTCCTCTTCCCAGTCCACAAAATCGTCAGCCGGGTTTATCCAGTGTATGACAGGGATATTGTCATGCATGCAGCTTTCAATGAGGTTGGAAGTCAAGAAGGCGCCGTTTGATTTACTCGGCACGCAAAAAAGTTCTTCGTCAGCTCCTTCGCCGTATTCCGCAATAAGATCAGCCCGCCAAATTTCTTCATTTTCCTTTGACCAGAGGAGCCCTCGTTTTTCACAAATCTTTTTATAAAAACCGTCAGCAAGGGCATCATCAAGGGTTGTTCTGTGCAGGGAATAGGGTTTACGCCCGGCACGGATATCTTTAATAAGTTCATTGAATTGGTTGTCTTCGCCATTATGGGTGGAGATAATGCTGACAGAACCGCCCCACATAGTCAGTGCATGGGCAGCTTTTAATACTTCACTCAAATCATCGACAAAGGCAGCTTCATCAAGAATAACCCGCCCTTGTTTGGAACGAAGGGAACGAGGCTCGCTGGGCATGCCCCAAATTTCAAAACCGCTGGCAAAGCGGATTTTATACACGGTAATGTCTTTATCTTCGTCAAAAATTTTAATTTTTTCTGTAATTTCTTCAATTTCAGAACAGGCAACATTGATTATTTTCGCCCAATAGGCACAGTCATGGATAAAGCCCTGGGTCATTTCTTTGTTATATGACAAATAATAAGTGTTCTGCCCGCCTGCTTCACGGCTTTTGGAGGCTTCCAAAACGGACAACAGGGCTTCGCCGTAACTTGCGCCGATACGGCGGGATTTTTCCCAGACTTTGACATTACTGGTATCTTTTGCCCAGTTTTCCTGATA
>CAJTZJ010000038.1 GCA_910583925.1 uncultured Eubacterium sp.
AAAGCTTTTCCTTTTCCACCTGCACAGCAGGTGGTTGTCTTTTTTACATACAACATAACAAAAAAAGCAAGTCATCTGACTTGCTTTTTTTGGTGCCGGCGGCGGGGGTCGAACCCGCACCCTGTTGCCAGGACTGGATTTTGAGTCCAGCACGTCTGCCAATTCCATCACGCCGGCTTATTAAAAGTGGGATACCCAAAACGGGTATCCCGTGGTGCTGGTGACCGGACTTGAACCGGTACGGTATTGCTACCGAGGGATTTTAAGTCCCTTGCGTCTGCCGATTTCGCCACACCAGCGGAACGATTTATATAATACATTAAAATATCATAAATGTCAATAATTAATTAACTTTATTTTGAGGTTTTCCGTTTAGATAGGCGTTCAGATTTTCTTCAAGTATAGAAATAAGCCTTGCTCTTGTTTCCTTTGCCGCCCAGGCAATATGCGGCGTTATAATACAATTTTTTGCCGAAAGCAGAGGATTATCGCTTGTTGCAGGCTCAGCACCTAAAACATCAACTGCTGCGCCGCTGATTTTATCAGCATTAAGTGCATCAGCCAAAGCCTGTTCGTCAACAACGGGTCCTCTTGATGTATTGATAAGAACAGCCGTCTGTTTCATCGCAGAAAGAGTTTTTTTATTAATTAAACCCGTTGTTTCAGGTGTGAGCGGACAATGACATGTAATAAAATCCGAATTATTAAGTAATGTATCCAAATCAACATTTTCAGCCGTTTTAAAGCCGCTTAAATCCTTTTTTGTTCTGGAATAAACAAGGATCCTCATTCCGAATGCTTCGCCGATTTCAGCTACTTTTGAACCGATAGAGCCAAATCCGATTATACCGAGCATTTTACCGTTAAGTTCGGAAAGCGGAGCATTCCAATAACAAAAATCAGGGCAGGCACACCAATCCCCATTATGAACCGATTCTGAATGCAAATCAACCTGATTGGCAAAATGAAGAATAAAAGCAAAAACCTGCTGTGCAACAGCATTTGTTGAATATGCAGGAATATTGCAAACCGTTACACCATGTTTCACAGCAGCTTCCAAATCTACAACATTATATCCTGTTGACTGCAAACCGATATATTTCAGCTCAGGTGCAAGTGCATCAAGTTCGGCTTTATTTAAGACCGTTTTGTTGATAATTAATACTTCTGCACCCTTTGCTCTTTCAATAACCTCACTTGGAGCAGTTCTTTCGTATATAACAACCTCCTCAGCATACTTATTTAAAAAATCCCAGCTCAAATCTCCGGGATTGGTTGTATGGGCATCAAGAATTACAATTTTCATAATTTCACCTTAAAATCAAATAGTATAGTACAAATTATATCCCTCCAAGTGCAATTTTGCAATATTTTATTGCGATTAAAGTCAATATATTATATAATAAATCATAAATATTATTGGTGATTTTATGAAAAGAGTACTGATAATATTGATTGTTTTTATTTTTACATTTGCTTCATGCTTCGGAATTAATGCTTTGCTGGAAAAAACCAATGCCGTTCATTCCAATTATATCAAAAGCAAATACAATATTGTGCTTGATGCCGGGCATGGCGGAAAGGATGCAGGAACATCCGCAGCAGACGGAACAGCAGAAAAGGATATTAATCTGGGTATCGTGCTTAATCTTTATGATTTTCTCATGTTCTGCGGGGTTAATACATACCCGATAAGAAATGATGATACAGAATATTATCCCGGTGGCTCAGAAAAAAACCGTTCCGATTTATATAACAGACTGGATTATGTAAACAGTATTGACAATGCCATACTTGTATCAATTCATCAAAACCATTTTGAAGATACTTCGGAGTGGGGAATGCAGGTTTGGTATACTGCCAATGAGCAATCAAGCGAATTTCTTGCAAACAGTATTTTAAGCATTACCAAGCTGTTTTTACAGCCTGAAAATCAAAGGTTAAATAAAGTTTCGGACAGTAGCTATTACATTTTGTATAAAGCAACCGTTCCATCAGTTATGGTAGAATGTGGATTTATGAGCAATGTTGAAGAAAACAATAAACTGAAAGACGATAGTTATCAAAAACAGTTAGCATATACAATTACAATGGGTATAAACACATATATGAATAATGAATAAAGGAATAATAAATTATGGCAAAAACAAAATCTGTTTATGTATGCAGCGAATGTGGTTTTGAAAGTGCGAAATGGTACGGAAAATGCCCCGAATGCGGCGAATGGAACACGATGTCTGAAGAATTGGCTTCAATTTCTTCCGGAAAAGGAAATGTAAAAAAAGCTGTTTCAAGTGTTCAGAAAGTTATGAGATTAAATGAAATAACAGGGGATGTTGAAAAAAGAATTTCAACCGGTATTAAGGAATTTGACCGTGTTCTTGGCGGCGGCATTGTTATCGGCAGTCTTGTTCTTATCAGCGGCGATCCCGGCATCGGTAAATCTACTATTCTTCTTCAGATTTGTGAACATCTGGGCAAAAATAAATTTGTCTTATATGTAAGCGGAGAAGAATCAGCAAATCAGATTAAGCTTCGTGCAAACAGATTAGGCGTTTTTACCGAAAATCTTGCTATTCTGCCTCAAACAGATGTAGGTACAATTGTTGAAACTATCCGAACGGAAAAGCCCGATATTGTTATTATAGACTCTATTCAAACTATGATTTATGACGAATGCTCATCCTCTGCCGGCTCTGTAACGCAGGTAAGGGAATGCACCAATATTTTTATGCACACAGCAAAATCATTTGGAATTCCGATATTTGTTGTCGGCCATGTAAATAAGGACGGTGCCATTGCAGGTCCGAAAGTGCTTGAGCATATCGTTGATACGGTTCTTTATTTTGAGGGCGAGCGCAATTACTCTTACAGAATATTAAGAGGCGTAAAAAATCGTTTTGGTTCAACGAATGAAATCGGTGTATTTCAAATGCAGCAGAACGGACTTCAGGAGGTTGAAAACCCCTCCTTATTAATGCTTTCAGGAAGACCGAAAAACACCAGCGGAACATGTGTTGCCTGTGTTATGGAGGGATCAAGACCGATTCTTGCCGAGGTTCAGGGGCTTGTTACCGCAACAGGCTTTGGTACGCCCAGAAGAATGAGTACAGGCTTTGATTATAACAGAATGGCTATGATTTTAGCTGTGCTTGAAAAAAGAGCCGGATATTATTTCAATAATATGGATACATATATTAATGTTGTAGGCGGTTTAAGATTAGATGAACCATCAGCTGATTTAACTGTTGCAATGGCACTTGTTTCATCCTTAAAGGATATGGCAGTTAACGAAAAGGTTATCGCATTCGGTGAAATCGGGCTGGCGGGGGAAATCCGAGCAGTAAGCCATTGCGAGCAGCGCGTTTCCGAAGCCTACAGACTTGGATTTGAAAAATGTATCATTCCATTTCATAATTATAAAGGATTGTCTAAAGAACTAAAGGTTAATGCAGATATTGTTCCCGTAAGAACCATCCGTGATGCTTTCAGGGCATTAACGGAAGAATAAATTAATAAAAAATCCGTAAGTTTTTTTCAGCTTACGGATTTTTAATATCTTGAAAAAAATTTAATTTTAGTATTGACTTATTGCGTGACAAGGTTTATACTTAATGCGTGACAAAGAAAGTGAGGTGAATCTATGTCACCAAAAACAGGCAGACCAAAGGCAGAAAATCCTAAAGGGCTTCGATTTTCAATTCGACTTGATAATGATCTAGCAAGCAGACTTGATGATTATTGTAATAAAAATAATTGCAAAAGGTCTGAAGCCATTAGAAAAGGAATAAATTTGCTTTTGGAGAAATAAAAGAACTCTGTATCAGTCCGTCAAAACATAATACAGAGCCTATACAACAAACACAAGGGAATGCCCCTAATGTTGTAAATCTATTATACGGCAAACAGGGACATATTTCAAGTGTTTAAATTTATTTAATTGAAAGGTAAGAAATATGTCAAATATTAAAAATAAAAACAAAATTTATGTATCTAAAGAAATAACAAACAATTTTGCATATATGGTTGAATACTTTCTATGTTATTTTATGCCGAGTAACGAAATTTTAAGAGAAATTTTTAGCGCCGATACCTTAGAAAAATATCATAGTTTTATGGAAGCACTGAATACAGAAGCAGATCATCTGCAATGTGATGAATTTACAAATGAGCGTATAATTGAATGCGGCTTTAATTTTGAAGATTAATATGAAGCACAAGGCAATCAGTAATGAGTGAGAGGAAATGGAAAACTTAATTAATTTTTCAAGTAAGCTTAAGATAAAAAACATTTAGACAATCTGAACAGAACTGTATATTATTTCTGATAATGTTATAGAAATAATACAGCGTAAAGATCACTATTAAAACATTAGTCCGTGAGTATTAAACTTACGGACTATAATTTTATATAACCACGAGGAAGAGGATACTTGACAGCACATAAAAAACTTGATACAATTATACAAAATAAATACTCTTTGTAAATTATA
>CAJTZJ010000039.1 GCA_910583925.1 uncultured Eubacterium sp.
GATTGGGGCAGAGGTATCTGGCCGCATTCCAATATGTGGTATTGGGCAAACGGAAGCACTTTTATTGAGGATAAAATCTTCGGATTTGAATTAACATGGGGCTTCGGAAATACCGAAAAAGCAACAGAAACGGCATTGTTTTATGATGGTGTTTGCCATAAAATCAGTGATGTTTACCTTGAAAAGGATCCTGAAATCGGCGGGAAGTGGATGGAGCCATGGCATTTTATCAGTGAGGATGGCAGGCTTGATCTTACAATGATACCATTTTATGATAACATAACAAATATGATGCCGCTGAATCTTGTTGGTATGACTACGCATCAGGTACACGGCTTGTGGAACGGAAATGTAATTCTTGATGACGGAACAAAGCTTGAAATAAAGGATATGTATGCGTTCTGTGAAAGGGTTTATAATAAATGGTAAAAGAAAAGACCTTCCTTTATGTGCAGGTACGATAACGAAGTTTTAAACCAAAGGACTATATTGTTCTTTAGTTTATTTTATGCTATTATTTATTAACAGATAAACTGGAATTTGAAAACTATGATTTTATAAGTGGTTACTGCCACTCATAGGGCGTTAATAAAATCCTCCAAAAGCCTTGAAAATAAAGGATTTATCGCAATGTGTTCGCCTTATCCCTTTATATGATTTCACACAAGTTTATTCTTTCCCTGATTGCTTATAAGGGCAAAATCAAGGGCAAGAAAATCTCATAACAAGACATAACAGAGTGTGGCAATCGGGGAAATATGATGTATGTGCGAATATATTATAACGGAGGATTTTTTAATGGATAAGTACATTTATGATGAAAGCAATGGTCTTTGGTATGAACTACAAGGAGATTATTATATTCCTTGTCTTACTTTACCAACCGAAAAAGAATACAAGCCTATCGGCTTATGGGGGCAGCGACACAAACGCTATTTACAGGAACATAAACGGACAGTTTACACCACGCTTCTCACAAGCGGAAAATTAAACTGTTATCTTGCTGATATTGACGAACAGGCAACGGAAATGATGTTCCGATTGGTCGAACAAATGGCTGATAAGGAGGGTGTGACCGAACAACTCAAAGCAGAAAACCCGATGTTGTGGATTGGAAGAATGAACGAGATACAAGCAAGGGCGAGAGAAATCGTTAACGCAGAAATTATTTACGCATAAACCAAAGTCGGCAGGGAGAAATCTCTGCCGCAATTTTTTTGAAAAAGGTCTTGTTTGTGACGCAGCGTAATGATGTATAATACATTACAGTAGGAGGTAGATGATTATGGCAAAACATAGAGCAATACCAAAGGGATATATGACAGTTGGAGAAGTTGCAAAGAAAATAGGGGTTACTGTCCGTACATTGCAATATTATGATAAAGAGGGGTTGTTATCCCCTTCAGCAGAAAGCGAAGGGGGACGCAGACTTTATACAGATAAAGACTTAGTTATACTTCATCAAATTATATCTTTGAAATCGTTGGGTTTCTCTTTAGATGATATAAAGCACCGTTTAATTTCTTTAGAAACACCGACTGATGTAGCAAACGCCCTTACTGAACAGGCAGATAGCATACGGGAAAAGATAGAACAGTTAACCGCTTCTTTGGCAGCAATCGAACAGTTAAAAGAAGAAGTGTTACAAATGCAGACAGTCAATTTCAAGAAATATGCAGATATTATTGTCAATCTGCAAATGAAAAACGACTCTTACTATCTCATTAAGAGGTTTGATGATGATACGCTCGACCATATCCGTAATCGGTTTGATAAGGAAAGCGGTTTGAATTTTATGGATAGATTTAATCGTTTGAGCGATGAAATTATAGAACTGCAAAAGGCAAATGTTTCCCCTGAAAGTGAGAAATGCCAACAAATTGTAAAAGAATATTGGGGACTAATTACAGAATTTACTGACGGTGATATGAGTATGCTGCCGAAATTGATGGAGATCGGCAATATTGATACCGCTACAAATGCTTGGGAAGAAAGACAAAAAATTGTAAACGACTATTTAGAACCGGCTTTGCAAATCTACTTTTCAAGACTTGGAGAAAATCCGTTTGAGGGGGTGGAATGATGAATGGTGCAATACAAGTTTATGGATTAAAGAAAAGTTATGGCAGTAACATTGTTCTCAAAGGACTTGATTTTGAAATTGAAAAGGGAGAAACTTTCGCTCTGCTCGGTGTAAATGGGGCTGGAAAAACAACAGCCCTTGAATGTATTGAGGGCTTGAGAAAATATGATAGCGGTACAATTACAGTAAACGGAAAAATGGGTATACAGTTACAATCGTCCTCTTTACCTGCTCATATCAAACCGATGGAGGCTATAAGATTATTTTCAAAATGGAATAAAGCAAAGATTGATTTTACTATGCTTAATGCTCTTGGCATTAAAGAAATTGAGAAGAAACAATATATCCAACTATCCACAGGACAAAAAAGACGATTACATCTTGCTCTTGCACTTATCGGTAACCCAGATATTATTTTTCTCGATGAACCGACTGCGGGGCTTGATGTTGAGGGTAGGGTTTCACTTCACGAGCAAATTCGCAAACTCAAGTCGCAAGGAAAAACGATTGTTTTAGCAAGCCACGATATGGCAGAAGTGGAAAACTTGTGTGACCGCATTGCAATTTTGAATAATGGGAACATTGCCTTTTGCGGCACAGCGACAGAACTGACAGACACGATTGGAGAAAAGTATTTTATCCATATCAAAACGAAACAAGGGAACAGCACTTTTGAAACAGATAACATTGAAGATACTTTGATTTCCTTGCTTAATGATTTGAAGCAAAAAGGAGTTCATATATTGGATATTAAAGTTGACCGTGGCACACTGGAACAACATTTTATAGAAATGGCAAGGAGGGAAACAGAATGAACGGTTTTTTATACGGTTTAGCGTTACAGTGGAAATTGGATATACGAAGTAAGTCCCTCTTAGTTACCTGCTATATCGTTCCGCTTATTTTCTTTCTTCTTATGGGTGGTATTTTTACTTCCGTTATGCCTGAAATGGGAAGTACACTGATACAATCTATGATTGTAATGAGTGTTTCAATGGGGGCATTTATCGGATTGCCGCCGTCGTTGATTGAAACTTACGGAAGTGACATAAAAAAGGTTTATAAAGCAAACGGAGTATCTATCTATTTGGGACTTGTTACAATGTTCCTTTCGGCATTTGTTCATTTGATGATTACCTGTATCGTGATAGTGCTGCTTGCCCCTGTTTTATTTGAAGCAACTTTGCCGACACAACTTCCGTTTTTCTTTCTTGCACTTGCTATATACATTATTGTGTCGTTAAGTATCGGAAGTGTTTTAGGATTGATGGTAAAAAATCAAGCGAAACTGACAATGATAGCACAACTTGTGTTTTTGCCCTCAATTATGCTTTCGGGGATTATGTTTCCTATCGACTTGCTGCCTGATTTTCTTGAAACCATAGGGCGTATTTTCCCTGCTTCTTGGGGATACCGATTGATGTTGGATAATGGATTTTGTTTTGAAAATCTATGGTATCTAATCGTTGTTCTTTTTGTGGCGATAATTGTATGTGGGATAGTTTTGAAAAAACAAAAATCGAAATAGCTTGGAGGGGAAAGAGTTGAGCCAAACACAATGGATACTTTGTCCTGTCTGCGGCAATAAAACCCGTACTATGATACGAGAAGATACTGAGATGAAAAACTTTCCTCTCTACTGTCCGAAGTGCAAAAAAGAAACAATCATCAATTTTAAGGATATGAAAATCACGCTTGCAGTCAGTAAATGATTATGTATGCCGCCGCTATGGGTAACACCATAACGGCGGTTTTTCAATGCCTATCGGCTATCTCTGTCAATGGATTTCTTACGCTGTCTTTGCGGTGGTTTCTGCCTGTTTCGTTCCTGTATCTCACGCAGATGTTTTAACACGCTCTGCTTTTCGGGCGGTCTGT
>CAJTZJ010000040.1 GCA_910583925.1 uncultured Eubacterium sp.
GTTGCTTAATCATGTCGAACATTAAAATCTATTTAAATTCAAACACACTCTTAATCTAGTCAATAAATCATTTGAGAAATATTGGACACAGGAGCATCTTTGCCCTGATGGTATTGATGAAAATATCAATAAGCATAAACGTAGACTTTGGAGTCTATATGAACTTTTAGACAACCATATACGCGCACTGTTCAATGCGTATGCTACATTTGTTGTTTCTGTTGATGAAAAATTAGAATATGGAAGACATGACTATCTATTTAAGATAGATACAATAGAGGCACAACCGACAAGAGAATTTCGGCCTTTTCTAATTATACGCAAACTCATTATTCCCTTATGCAATATAGAGCATCATCTAGCATATGAAGATGAAATACGAGAAGAAGTTGTTGCCTATATTGAACAGATAGATTTCTTATGTAAGATTATTATAGACCCCGAAAGTTTGTCAATTTTGAAGTTGGCAAAACACAAAGCTACATTCATTCTTAAAAAACTTATCCGGCCAGGAGATTCGTTTGAGATTCTCGTAGATTGTGATAAAAAAATTATCAGTCGCGAAATGCTTCCACAATTACCGGATAAAATGAATAAATTCATATATCAATATGAATGCGTACATGAAAATCGGCCATATTCTGAGACAGATATGGCCGAGTGTCAGATGCGCGTACATGATTATAGCCGATCATTTATTGATATGGCTTTGTTAATGCACTATTACTGCTCAACAGGTAAAGCTATTCAACAGATAGATAATTTACTTAAACAATTTGACTCAAAATATAAAAAACTATTTCAGAAGAAATTCCGGTCTAAGTTTGACAATCATGCATTATGCACACTTAGGAATTTTATGTATAATTGTAGATTGTCATATAAAGCAAAACATTCATATTCAACAAATGAGCTACAAAAAGATATTGACGAAATTGAGGCTCTACAAGGTGCAACATTAGTATGTAATTTTTATCCATACAAAAAGGCTATTGAATATTTAATAAGCGTTATACAACAAAACGTAGAGCAAAGAAACTTAAAATTTGATTACGATTCCAACATTGAATTGCTTGAGTTTTACCTTAAAAAATTTGATAGTAATATCGAATGGTGCGAAAGTCACAAGTTTTATCCGATTCAACTTCCGTTTAACGAATGTATTGTGGAAGTGGATAACTATAAACTGATTCTGCCATCTACCGCAACCCGTCCAATCGATTACAAAAAATTGAGAGAAGCACAGATTTCGTTTCACAATAGCCTTGAATTCTTTAGAACATCTCAAATCTATTTGAAGGACAAAAAAGATATACAAGATGTTAAAGAAGAAATTAAGAATATTGAAAAAAGATATTTGGAAATTGGCGGTATTTTAATTGGTATTGTGACGTTTCTTTTAAGTACCATAAACATATTTACAGACAAAGAAGCGTCCCTTCCATATATGTTCCAATCAATTTTAGGAATGGGACTGATATTGGGGCTTTTTGCTTGCCTTATTATTATCGTTATTGAGAATTATTGGAATACACCAACTAACAAAACTCGCGTTACATTTTGTTCCATTATAGCAGGTGTTTATCTTTTAATTGCGGCAGTATTTGCATTTCAACCTTATATTCAAAATCACAATATAGGAGATTCTAAGTCAACAAATCAAATATCTTCTGATTCAATAAAGATTTCTCAAGATACAATCCAACAATTGTCACACCGATGAAATACATAATTATTTCTCGTTTATTATGCTAAATTGGAGAAGTAATATCTACTAAAAATGTGTTTTATGTGTAATATATATATGAGATTTAGGACTTTTGAATCAATGAACTAATTTCAAATTAATGTTGGAATACAAACACCTAAAAGTGGTATAAATAAAAGAGAATAGTAATTTTCATACCACTAATTCTGCAATGTACCACCTAAAAAGTGGTACATTATTTCAACCCATACTTTTTCCTCTTTGCCCATAAGGCTTTTTCGCAGATACCGAGCAATTTAGCGGCATGTGCCATATTACCTCCGGTATGGGCTATCGCGGCAGTTATTTTTGCTTTCTCGAAGCTGCTGTCATCCAACCGAAAATTCATGTGGACACTGCTTGCAGGTGTGTCAAGTTCAAGATTATCCTTGGAGATGATATCGCCACGAGATTTTAGTACCGCGACACGGATAACGTGTTTCAGTTCACGGATATTGCCGGGCCACAAATGGAATCGCATTGCTTTTTGTGCGGAGTTATCAAACCGCTTTACGTTTTTGCCGAATTCAGAATTGTAATGCCGTAAGTAGAAATCGGCAAGCAGCGGGATGTCATCCTGACATTCGCGCAAAGGCGGAAGCGTTATTGTAAATTCCTTGATCTTATAGAACAACGCCGAGAGGAAACTCTCCTCAGCCACCATTTCCGTAATATTAGGCGTGGCTGTGGCGATAATACGAGTGTCATGCTTACTGTTTGTCAACACATGGAGAATTATTGATTGCATATCCGGCGAAAGCAACTGGATATTATCGAGTATCACCGTGCCACCTTGCGCCTTATGAAACTGTGCAGCCACTGCATCCAGCAGTGTCATAGGCTGTTTGGCATTATGGTTTACCGCAAGATAATGGAGCGTTCCGCAGTCAAGCAATACACCCGGTTTGTCGCTTTTTGTGCTGAGATCATATATCTCCTGTGCCAAAGGCTCTTTCCCCACACCGCTTTCACCTATAATCAACACATTCAGGTTTGTAGGTGCTACTCTATGAGCAGAACTGTACGCACGCAGACATCCGTCGCTTTTGCGGGAAAACAGCAAAGGAAAATTGCTGACGTCGTTCTTCACAAACAACGCCTTTATCTTCGGCAGGAGCAGCTCACCGATAAGACGCTTGTTTACATAATCTTTTGCCCCGGCTCGAAACGATGCCACAGCATCTGCGACCGTTTCGACATCAGTTACTACAAAAACACTGCATCCGATATTCTTTCTTGCAAGCCATTCCATCAGCTCAACGGCATCGCCGTCAGGCAGTTTGACGTCGCAAATTACAATATCGCCCTTATTGAATTTTGTCAGATCTTCTTTTGCTACGCCAAGCCGCAAAGCTTGATAAATCTCTGCGCGTAATCCGGCTAAATGCCGTTTAATCTCGTTGGAATCGGATACGTTGTCGTCAATTATAAGTATTTGTCGAGCCATTATTCAGTTTGAGATGTATGCTTGCGTTTTCGGACAATAGACCATACATTTTAAGCAAGCGGTGCAGTTATAAACATTTATTATTTCATCTCTTGAGATATTAATATTCCAGCTAATTCCTCTCAAAATTTTTTTAGGGCATACATTTCTACATATATTACAGTTGTAGCATTTTGGTGATTGAATTTTGTGTTCTTTTACTAAAAGTGGAGCGTTTGTTAAAACAGTTCCAAGACACTGCGCTGCTCCATATTTTGTAGTGATAAAAAGATTGCTTTTACCAATATACCCAAGACCGCTAAGCACGGCAATCGTTTTATGTGGAAGAATTGAGGTTTTTGTCTCGAAGTCAAAAGCATTCTCGGTGATTAATCCTCCATCCGATTGAGATAGAGCTTTAAATCCGTTTTTAATAAGTCGATTTGCTAATTTATCAGCAATTAATCCGATAAGTTCCTCTGTTTGGGCGTATTCATCAGTAGCCGAATGTATATAATGGGGATTTTCATATACACCTTTGATAAATTGCGGATTTATAGCGATTCCCATCAGTATCGCGTATGGGAGCCCTCTATTCTGTTGCTTATTAAGTATCGAAATATTTACAAAGTGAACAAAATCAACATTTTCACTCCTTAAAAATTGTTCTATTTCTAAGAGAGTGTTTGAATTTAAACCAAATTAAACATTAAGTGGCAGAACAAACC
>CAJTZJ010000041.1 GCA_910583925.1 uncultured Eubacterium sp.
TCTTCTTGGTTTAATAAACTGTTCAATAAGCTTTGGTGGGGCAATGAAAATGGCGAAAGTGAATATCAACCGCCTGTGTTCTCTTCGGGTCTGACAGATGTCATCAAGAAAGTTGATGAATATTGCGATAGTCTTGATGATACACTCGGACAGATTGATAATTCTGCTGATGTAGCTTCAGGTTATATAAAGCAGGGAACAGGGGTAATCAATGATGTACTCGGTGTCATGCCGTCTGCAGTAATTGTCTTAATCACGTTTGGCATTGTGTTTATCTTCTCACGAAAGGTGGTTGGCAGATAATGAAATATATTATTGATTATATCGTAAATTTCTTTAACTTTATCGGCGAACTTTTCGTTGGAATCGGCAGGGTGCTTTTTAAATTTGTTCTGATAGTAATTCATGCAGGCGAATTTTTAATCAGTGTTATCAATTCACTGCCAACGATTATAAAGGTAATTGCCGTTGGTCTTGTGATTGTTTGTATTGTATATAAAATTCTCGGTAGGGAAGGGGGCGAAGCTTCATGAGCGGTCTTGTAAATGCAATCGGTATGATGTTCAGCTTTTTAATGGATAATAAGCTTTTGGGTATTCCGCTTCTTGTATGGGCAATATTAACGGCTTTGTTTACTTTGCTTGGAAGCTTCATCAAAGGTAAAAAAGAATGAAAAAAATAACAATATTTGTTTTGACTTTAATTCTTGCTTTAGGCTGCACAACAACAGCTTTTGCAATGGAATACGGAAATACATTTCCGAATTATGTTAAATATTCAGGAGGTTGTTATATTGAGGTTAGTTCTTCCGTTGGGCAAGGTACGATTATCGTGCCGTATAACTTTAAAGACAATACTTTTAGTTTTAATACCCGCAGTGGTTTTAATATTCTTAACTGCACTAATAGCACAGTATCAGGGCGTTTCATTTTTCGAAATGGTACGGAATATATGCTCCGTTTTTCCTCGTTTGGTACTTGCGAGATAAGACAGAATAATTCTTCTTATCAGTGGCAGTCCGTAACGATAAATTCAATTTTAAATACAAATTGTAATTTTATGGATAATACAGACAGTGACAGACAAACGGATGAACGCTTTGTAAAGTATGATTTCAGCTTTAAAGAGCAGTTTTATATTTCGTTTGCCGTTGTGGCTCTGTTCTTAATCCTTTTTACAAACTTTTTATACTATATGAGAAATAGGGGGTATTAATATGATTCAGGAAGCATTACAAAAACTTGTTGGAGCAGTTCCCCCAGGACTTGAATTTCTTGAATATACATTTGCTGTTTTGTTTGTTGTAATCGGTCTGCATTTGGTCTGTGACCTGTTACGCAACTTTTTCAGATTATTTATTAAATAAAGGGGGATGTGTTTATGCCACAGACTTATGCTGCAGGGGATTTCTTCTCTGAAATTTTTTCTTCATTTTCCACAGGTTGGTCATCAGTTATGAATTTTATAACTGCGAATCCATGGCTATTGATTATTGTCGGTACTCCTGTTGTTCTCGGTTTGTTAGCTGTCGTTATGTCATTCATCAGGAGTAGATAACATGTCAGACTTTCAGACAGTTATAAATGCCATTTTAGGCAGTGTACAGCACCTTTATTCTATCGCTGTACAAAATGCACCATATCTGCTTTATACGCTTTATGCAATGGTTGCCTGCTTTTTTCTTTATCTGATATTTAGATTTATTTCGAGGTTGTAACATGAATAGTATTCCTGTTAATGATGTACTTAATTTCTTTTATTCTGTGTTTTCAAAATTGTTCAGCTTTATAAACGCAAATTCCATTGTGAAATGGTTTGTATTTGTGCCTATAGCTGCCGCTTTTCTCTGCGTAATATTCTATTTTGTATTTGATGTAAGTCATTTGCTTGATGATTATAAATCGAAACATCAGAAGTATTATAAGGGCAGTAAGAACAATGATTATAACAATCGGAAATATAAGAATAAAAGTCCTGTTAAGTATGGAGAATTCAAGAAAGAGCCTTCAAAAAAATTCAATAAAGCTATGTCAGAAGCACAGAAGCGTGACAATCATTTTAAAGCAAAAAATATAAAGCCTGATTTTGCACATGCACCGCGTTCATCGGCAAAATTCAATAGAGCTTTTGATATCAAATATGAAGATGAATAATCTTTGTAATATTTAATTTTTATGAAAGGAGTTTATAAAATATGGATGGTTCAGGAATTACCCTCGCAAGTCTTACTACGCTTATTTCTGGTATGAAATCAGCTATGACTTGGATTTGGAGTCTTTTCGCAAGATTTATTGATACTATTACAAGTAATGACTTACTTTTGTATCCGGTACTTCTGTTTATTGTTATTGGTGCAATTTCACTTGTAATCGGTATCATTCGTAAATTCGGTCTTAAATCAAGACGTTCTTAAGACCCGTGAGGGCGGCATTGCCGCCTCACGGTCTGACTAATCATTATGAAAGGAGTTATATATATGAGTTTATCGGGTGTTTTTGATGCTTTAACAAGCGTGTTCAATCTGCTTATGGATCAGTTTCCAACAACTGTAACTACTATTACTACTAATCCGCTTCTTTATGTACCTGTGCTTTGTGGTCTTGGCGGTGGTCTTATACTTGCAGGTGTTAAGCTTGTTCGAAAGCTCGGGGTCCGTGGTATTGGCGGCAGACGTCGCAGAAGATAATAAGATAGCAGGGGAGTTTTGCTCCTCTGCTTTTGGTGGTTAATATGGAATTCATTAAAAATATTCTTAGTTTCTATAATATACTTATTTCAGCCACATCTACAGAATTCAGCTTTTTTATATTGTTGTTTGTTGGTGTTTTGGTTGTGTTGGTAGTTTCAAAAATATTCAGTTTTATATTGAAAGGTAGTTATTGATATGAATACGTTATTATTTATTATATCCGTTCTTTTTGTTATTCAGGTTGTTACAAATATTATTCTGATTGTCAGATTCTTTCCGAAACGGAATACTAAGCAGAATATAAATATCTCTGATATTATGTCTGCAGCTTCTCAGATAGTAGGTGGTCCTGATGAATCCGTTTAATATTCGTTTAAGTCATCATTCTTTACTGCCTACCTGTGTAGTAATAACAGGCGATAAGGGTGCAGGTAAATCAACATTGTTTGCTTTGATTATCAGAGCATGTAAAAAAGAGGGCTTAAAATGCTATTGTCAGTATCCTTATAAGGATTGCTATAAAATCCCGATGAAACATCAGATTGTAAACGGCACTGTTCGCTATGATGTAGATAAGCAATGGCTATATACACACGATTTTACAGACGCTGTAATTCTTCTTGATGAAGGTAAAACAATATGGCCTGCAAGAAACTATGCCAAGTGGGATAATAACGATGAAGAATGGTTCAATATGCTAAGGCATAATAATACAAAATTATTTATCAATACACAGGCTTATGACGGCTTAGACCTCAATGTAAAACGTGCTGCTGATGAATGTTGGTATCTCACAAAAGGCTTTTTGCATTTTACACATGTAGAAGCTTCACATACTACTATAGCAAAAGTAGCAGATAAACAAACAGAGGTACAAGGCAGAATGTTTAAAAAGGGCATGCGTAAGGTTCAATGGGATATCTGCGAAGTACCCATAGGTAATTATCGCTTTTGGCGAAAGTCTTTCTATAACGATTTCTTTACACATTTTACATATGATAAAAAACAGCCTCCGGTTGATATGTCTTGGAATAATGACTTTGAGGAGTTCAGAAAATGAGGAA
>CAJTZJ010000042.1 GCA_910583925.1 uncultured Eubacterium sp.
AAACAATTCGTTTCACCATACTCTCTATATTACTCAGTTTTGCAATTACATTAAATCCATTTCTTAAGTTTGATGGATATTGGATAATAACGGACATTCTAAATATCCCCAATTTAAGAGAACATACTTACATTTGGTTACAAAAAAAAATTATAGGGAAGTCATTTAAAGCTAACTATTTCTCCCCTATAAGTAACTTACCAAGATGGAAATTAAGTTTATTTATCTTATATTCTGTCGGAAGTATACTTTTCCTTATAACATACTTCACATACATAATTCCATATGTAATAATCACTAGTGGGCAAGCTTTTATAACTGAATCCAAGTTACTAATATCTTGTTTAGTTCATTCCATAACTCCTCCATTTTCCATCGTTAAAAATATCATCTCATATTTAATATTCCTCTCAACAGTCATTTTTTTATGTTGGAATATTCTTAAACTGCTTATCAAACGTCTCTATTTTTCATAATAGAGTTCACTCCCTTCTTATCATGTATAGTAATATAAGGCTTAATAATTTATATGTCATAGCGATTACATTCATAATAAGTTTTGTTTCTCTTGTACAAATTAAATATATATTGGTTATATATTGTTTGGCACTTCCATGTATATATCTCTCAAAGCTCAACAAATATCATTTAAGTTACACCCATATTACATTTCTACTTTTTACTACTTACATAATAGCTAGAACTATTTGCAACATATCCATTACACCAATAAAATCTCTGGATATAATTGCGAAAGTTTCTGTCATGAACATTGTTTTCAGTCTTGCTTCAATATGTTTTCAAAATACTTCCAATAAACGTAGGTTCTCCAATATAGTATATGTTATCACTATTATCTTTTTGCTATGGTGTACGATAAGTTTTGTCATCTTAAAATGGGATGCCTCTTCACATGGATTCAATGATATATATCACCTACGATTTTTAAATAGACCTTGGGGATACATTAATAATGGCTATATCATTGTAGCCATCAGTCTATACGTTATTACCATATATCATAAAAGACATAATTATGGCTTATTATCACTACTAACGTTATGTACCCTAATGTCCTTTTCCAAAGGAACATATATAGCTTATATAATTTTTTTAGTTTGCCTTTGCTTAACTAAGACATTGAATACATATCGTGTTATTTTTACTGTTTTTGCTATAACCTGTATATTTTATTTTATTATGACCGATGAATTAAATTCGTTAGTCGAAAACATGTATACATACACTTCTTCTGGCAGTTATCATTGGCGTACAAACAGTCTTTCGTTCAATAGAAATATTTTTTCATTATTATTTGGATCCGGCATAACTAGTTCCTCTCTATACATGGAATCATACGAATCCAACACATTCACCATTACGGCTCCTAACTTATTTTTACAAATATTCATAGAACTTGGCATAGTTGGATGCATCTTATTTTTCATAATGATATTATCCATCATAATTAATTACAAACGAACAGTTACAAATTCCATATTAATATCATATTTATCTTTTATTTTAATAAAAGAGAGCTGTCAAGGAATATTGATGTCGTATTACTATATTTTATTTGTATTCTCCATTACTATTTCCTTTTTAGATTCTTCTAAAAAAGAAATCTCACAATCTTTTTATTCTTCAATTAAATATTTATTTATATCCACAGCCTTAATAGGGATATCTTCTATCGTATGTGGATTTATCCAGTTTCACCTGAATTCAACTAGGCCACAATATTCTATAGAGAATTGGGATATAAATAAACCTGATAAATATCCAATAATAATAGGGGTCATTCAAGGTGTAATACCTACATATAAAATAATTTGTGATAGTATGCTTATACAAAATCCATATATTTGCATTTATCGAGGTATTGAATTTTATAATGATAATAATTATCCTGAAGCCTTAGATTTAATATCATATTCCACTTTAAATCAGCCGTCGTTCCTACATTCCTCCATACTAAACAAGATACTCTCAAAAGATGTCACATTTGCAAATGCTTTACGTGAGCGCTTGATACTCAAAGGTGTTCCTACCGATAACAATCCCATAACAATGTCCAAATATGGTTATATTTTAAAATATTATGATATTCCTGAAGCTAATTATTGGTTACAATTAGCCGTCAATAGAATGCCTTCATTAAGTACCCCTTGGCTGTTGTTAGGAGACACACATAAATTCAATTTTCTCACATCCGTCGGAGCCACGTCTTACTCGACAACATGTACTACAGATCTTTTTGCCGAGTTCGACTTGGTCAATAAGCTTCATAATGAATATTCTTGTAGATTTGTTCACTGGTATGGATATATCCCTTCATATAAGAACAACTAAATGAACCATTATCACCACCACACTTGTTTGCCGTTTTCCCATGTAAAAATTCGCTCTTCATTGCCCCCGTCATCACAACGCAATAATAGAAGCGCCCCACTGGGAACATTTTCAAAGCATACTGAATATCCGTTAGACATTTTAGTCGCAATTTTTTTCCATCCTAAATCATAATATAACAGTTCATATTGCAATCCTGGTTTTACAAAATTATCATCATTTTGAGGATAAAACACAATGGTATCAATCCTTTGAGGACTTCCAAAATCCATTCCGATACAATAACCTGGTGTAGCATTTTCTAGAACCCTGAACCAATCACCGTCATTTGCTCTTTCAGGAGTTGATATTCCTTCTGTAAATGGATGTCCATCTAAAATTTTGCCATCTTGCCTAAATTCAAGTTCTGTAAGCGGATAGTTTATTTCCTTTGGGGAACAATACCTGACATAACGAAATTTATTAGGCGAGTCTGTATAGATTTCATTCCTATATACAGGTGTTCGTTTAATCTCTGCAATAAGATACGGATTCTTAAAATCAAGCGTATTGCTTCCTTCAAATTTAGCACCACGCATAGATGCCCATCTATTTATAAACTTCCCTACAAGAGGATACTTGCGATCAAGTTTTATATCAATAAGGCTAGTGGTATCCGGCATTAAGTGTCTCTCTATATGATTCGTAATGACAATAGGGTTCTCTATCGGCTTCATAATTCCATCATCATAAATTACAGGTAGGTACACTGTAGAATCTCCCATATCTTTGAACTCATGCATATAATTATCACTATGTGAGTTCATAACAGGCACCCAGCCTTCACCTATTTTGAAGGTACACAAATAAATATCTTTTTTTTGCGATTGAATATTTATATTATGAACATCCACATACTGCTTGGTTACATCTTTTTGAAAAGGGTTACAAAAATTTTCTATTATTTCTATTGGAGCTTCTTTGTCATAAAATGTACGATAATTGCGCTCATATGTTGTACGCCATACTTTAGAAACCTTCTTTTTGAAATTCGTTGAATATGGAAAGTCATCTTCGATCGTCTTAGTGATTGAAAATATGGAAGAGTCTATCACATTAGATTTGGATGCTACTGTATCATGCTTGGTCATCGAATAACTACCATATTCTGTTACAAGGGCACACCATGCATGACCATTACGGCTATAGTTACTCCATTGAGGGACAATATCTATTGCCACTGGAATACCCAAAGATCTCATCACAGCAACTTCATATGCACACCCCTGGAAACAACTTCCTGTCCCAAAAACTTCCAGATATTTCAATGGAGCAGTATATGGTATTCC
>CAJTZJ010000043.1 GCA_910583925.1 uncultured Eubacterium sp.
TCCGGTAAAATCTTATAAAATTATACTCTAAACTCTAAAACGCCTCAGAAGGTCATTAGAATGGTACAGACGCATCAATAATCCTCTTGACAAATCATAAAATATGTAGTACGATGTACTACGAAAGGAGTTGATAGTATGGCATTTTCAATCAGACTTACTGACCAAGAAAAAATGATAGCTGATAGCTATGCAAGATTGCATTCAATATCACTTGGAGAAGCTTTTAAGCAGGCATTATTTGAAAAGATAGAAGATGAGTATGATATTGCTGTATGTGAAGAAGCTCTCAAAGAATATGAAGCAAGTGGGAGAAAGAGCAGACCTATAGAGGAACTGTGGCAGGAACTCGGACTATGAAATACAGTATTGAAACAACACCAAAATTTGACAAAGAATTTAAAAAGCTTGATAAGTATACAATGAAGATGATAAAGTCTTGGATTTCAAAAAATCTTGTAGATTGCGAAAATCCTCGTAGCTTTGGTAAAGGACTGACTTCGAATAGAAGTGGACAATGGCGGTATCGAATAGGAGATTATAGATTGATTTGCAAAATCAATGATAACGAGCTTATTATACTGGCTTTGTCTATAGGTCACAGACGAGATATCTATGAATGAAAACTAAAACCGCAACGGCATAAATGAGCCGTTGCGGTTTTTTATTGGTGCGGGAACGGAGTCAAGAGGTCATACTTGAGGGTGGAGATTTTCGCTTGTGAAAATACAACCCGAACCCCTTGACAGAGTGACACGGTGTAAGCTGTCGCTCTGAAGCTGACCCTCATCGAGGGACGGCTTCTGCCAAGCAGCGAGCTGGGAAGTGCAGAGGGGAACGCTCTGCCCGACGTCCACGGACGTCGGAACTCTCTGGGGTGCAGGGGTTTACCCTTGCCACAATCCATGTTTTGGCTTGCCTAAACTGGTATTGTGTTACTACTTTTGACAAAGTCGGCTTGACAGCTCGCCCTTAATAAGGATATAATTGAAAGTATCAGATAGGCGAACTGGAAAGGAGAACGCAGTCAATGGGAGTTACTATCAGCACACATAATGGCTCGGCTGTATCGAGGGAGCATAATATTCGAAATCCAAAGGTTGTGAGCAAAGAACCGCACATTGATATGAACGGTTCTCATGAGGTTTGGATTGATGAGCCCGTCCGAAAAGCGTATGACAGATTGTTCGGTGAAGCTGTCGAAGCCTACAATGCAAAGCAGGCTCGTCCAGAGCGACAGATTAAGAGTTATTACAACGATATTTGCAAGGACAGCAAGAAACACCCTGTATATGAAATGATAATCGGTATTTACGGCAAAAATGAGAACGGCTCTCCGATATGCTCGGCAGAACAGGGTAAGGAGATAATGCGAAGGTTTGTAGAAGAATGGCAAGAACGCAACCCGAATTTAGAGCTGATAGGTGCATACTTCCACGCTGATGAGCCGGGAGCAGATCCACACGTCCACCTTGATTACATTCCTGTTGCTCACAGATATACAAGAGGATTGGAAACACAAACAGGGCTTGTTAAGGCTCTCGGGGAACAAGGATTTGAGAAAAAGGGCAAGGCAACGGCTCAAATCCAATGGGAGAAGCGTGAGAATGATTATTTGACAAAGCTGTGTGAAGATATGGGGTTAACCGTTGACCACCCTAAAATTGAGGGCAGAAAGCATATTGATACGCAAGAATTGAAACTACAAGTACAACTAAATGCCTTTGAGAGCAAAATAAATACCCTTAGAAGCGATTTTGAAAAAATCTCCGATATAAAACAAGATGAAGAGAAGAAACTCTCAGAATTAAAATCTGAGCTTAATAAGACCAATGAAAAGCTTTTAAAATTAAAAATAATTGAAAGTAATTTGACGGAATTAATAAATATCCAACCTAAAAAGAATACTCTAATCGGAAATGATTGCATAATTGCTCTAAATGATTGGAAGAAGATGAAAGCTACTGCTGTAAGCGGCTGTAAAGCCATAGCAGAAGTAGAACGCCTGAGAAAAGAAAATGAAAGGCTTGTAAAAACTTTAGAAAGTCAAAAGGATTTTACAAGGAAAAAATTGAAAGAAGATTATATGCAGCAAGCTGATAATAAAAATAAAAATCGATTATTGTGTGATTACTTGGGTATTCCAGAAAAAGCTAATTATGATCAGACAAAGAGATTATTACAAAAACAAGGATTGGGGCTAGTCAAAAATAAGAATTTGGGACGTTAAAAGTAAAGATAATTAATCAAGCAGAAAGCATGAAAATTTTGAAGAAAAAGTGTTGTTTTTTTATTTTGCATTTTTTCGATTTTTCCAATTGCACTTTTTTGCATTTTTTCGATTTTTCCAATTGCACTTTTTTGCATTTTTTCGATTTTTTTTAGAAAAATTTTCTTAAAATTTTCAGTTGAATTTTGACTGTTGAAAACCTTTTCAACATACGTAAAACCGTGGTTTTTCTTTATATATATTTATCATATATTTATCTATTTTTTTATTATATAGTATACTGCTACAAATGGGGTACTTATCTGCTACAAATGGGATACTTATCTGCTACAAATGGGATACTTATCTGCTACAAATGGGATACTTAATTTTAATTTTCAACATTCTATTGCTACAAAAAGGATACTAATACTACATTGCGTTTGACAATGTAGTATTAGTTGGTTATAATATACATGAGGTGATAAAAAATGTCAATAAGAAATCCAAAGAGAAAAGAATTTTTGAAAGTACAAAAACAAAATAAGCAGTATTACTCCATTGTCAAAAAAAGTAATGCCATTATCCAGAAGGCTCGATATTCTTTTTCACTGCAGCAACAAAAAATTTTATGCTATCTGATTACAAATTTATCTGATACTGATACTCATGAAACAGAAAAAAAATTTGATATAAAGACTTTTTATGATTTTATGGAAGTCGACTCTAAAAATTATGACCGAGTTCGAGAAAATTTGAAAGCATTAAGAGATAAATCATGGTTTATCATGGAGAAAGATGGAACCGAAACAAGTGTAAGCTTCCTTACTAAAGTCAGAACTAACAAGCGCAATGGAACTGCTACTGTTTTTTTTGATAAAGATATTCTCCCATATCTTCAAGATCTCCGAGAAAAGTATACTACATACAAGCTTTATTATATTATGACGATGAAAAGCCAGTATAGTATCCGATTATATGAACTCTTCAAATCTGTGCTCGGTAAAACTAATTGGTATTTTTCTATCGAAGATTTAAAAAAAATATTCATGTGTACATCAAAAAGCTATGACAGAATAAATAATTTTAAGTCAAGAGTTATAGAGCCTGCTATACAAGAAATAAATGAAAAGACAGATATTTGGGTCGATTATGAGTACGAAATAGAAGGCAGAAAGGTAGTTGGACTTGATTGTACAATAACATACAAGTCTGCCGATGAAAAGCTTGAGGTTGATAGACAAATTAAACTGGAGTTAAGTGAACAATAATAAAAAGCTTTCATAATCCTCAATAACAGCACGGAAATGCTCTGTAACGCCTTTCCGGTAAAATCTTATAAAATTATACTCTAAACTCTAAAACGCCTCAGAAGGTCA
>CAJTZJ010000044.1 GCA_910583925.1 uncultured Eubacterium sp.
TTTGCAAGAACATATCCATTGAGAGCATTGCAGAATTTCATTGATACGGATGCAAAGCTGATAGCTCCAAGCGTGAAGAAAATTGAAGATGAAGTACACTACTTAAATGATTCGCAATTTACGCAAAAGCCTCTTGCGCAAATTCAATCCGTTGATAACAAAGAAATTATAATCACGCAAGAACCTCTTGCACAAATTCATAATGTTGCCAAAACCGTATCCGACATTTACCGTATGGAAATTAAGGATATAGAAAACATATTTATGGCATCACCTGTTGCAAGAACCAATTGGGCAAGCCATGTGATTATGCTTAACAGTTCGCTTCCATTGGGTGTAAGCTATTGGTACATGAAACAGTCCGTGGAAATGGGCTGGAGCAGCAATGTTCTTAAAATACAAATTGAAACCAATCTGTATAGCAGACAAATCAGCAACAACAAGGTTAATAATTTCACTGCCACGCTTCCTGCACCGCAAAGCGACCTTGCCAATTACCTTCTAAAAGACCCATACATCTTTGACTTGGCTGGAACGAAGGAAAAGGCGGACGAAAGGGACATAGAAGAACAACTGGTTAAGCACGTCACACGTTACTTGCTGGAAATGGGAAATGGCTTTGCTTTCGTTGCCCGACAGAAGCATTTTCAAATTGGTAACAGCGATTTCTATGCAGACTTGATTCTGTATTCCATTCCCTTACACGCATACATTGTAGTAGAATTAAAGGCTACCCCATTCAAACCGGAGTATGCGGGGCAACTGAACTTCTACATCAATGTAGTGGATGACAAACTGAGGGGAGAGCATGACAACAAGACTATCGGGTTGTTGCTGTGCAAGGGGAAAGACGAAGTTGTAGCGCAATACGCATTGACAGGCTACGACCAGCCGATAGGCATCAGCGATTACCAACTGAGCAAGGCTATACCTGAAAACTTAAAATCGGCTCTGCCAAGTATAGAAGAAGTGGAGGAAGAACTGACTTCCCTTCTTGATAAAGATAAGAATCCATAAACCAAGCGTATATGGCAGGAGAAATACAGATTATGATTCCCCAATACGGCGAACTCAACCGGATATACAGCGACTTTATAGTCAGCCATACTTTCTCTTTTGACAAGCAGAAATTCATCACGGATTTCTATAAGCAATACAATGACACAAAAGCTTTTGAAGCCGCCATCCTTGAACTGGTGCTTGACAAACAGAAAGAAAAATATACTCTGATTCTCAACAGCCTGAGAACCGAGATAGAGAAAAACATACTCATTTATGAAAAACATCCATTGTTTGATGATGAGATAATTTCTCGTGTGTGCTACAACTTTGCCGACAGATATGACGCTGATATAAAGGCACAATTGGAGGTTACACAAAAATTAAGCAAGCCTTTGAATGAAGCATACAACAGGTATGATTCCATTGGCTACAGGGTACATACGGCAGCAGAAGAAAAGCAAGCCGAAAAGGAGTATGAACGCTGCAAGGCTGAATATGAGAAGGAAAAAGAAGAACTGGACAGGCTTTATGAATTGGAAAGGCAGGCAAGAAAGGAATCTCTCCAATATATTGAGAACTGTTGCGGAGATATTTATAAACTGAGTTTCCATTTTATGGAAATATTGGCAAAATATATTCCCGTAGAAAAAGACAAGCCGGATGAACCGAGCAAGCAAGAGAAACAGCAGGATGCGCCAAAGGAGCAATCCGAATATTTCGATGCAGAATTACTTTCGCTTATTCATAAAGTCTGTGTGGGGGAACAGTTTGAAGATATTGCAACGCAGGACTTCTATGCCAACATGAACCTATACCCCGGTGAAAAGGGACTAAAAATCAAGGCACGAGAAAAAATACGGGTGTGTTACCTGATATTCCTGATGAGTGAAAGACTGCCCAAACAAGACAGGGATAAATGGAAGAATACAATCCTGAAACAGCTGGATATTGACGAGAACTACTACAAGTCAAAGTACAAAGAGCCTGTTTCCGATTTTCCAAGTGACAGTAACCAGAATTTCGCTAAAGAAATGGAACACATATTTAAATAGATAATTGTAATGGCAATAATAATCGTTAAATTTATGACAGATTTAATTAAAGAAAACAGTGTAATAATAGGCATAATTATAAGTGTTGTTACGCTTGTAATCGCAATAAGACAAATAAAAATTTCATATCAAAAGCATAAGATGGACAAAGAAGATTTTATTTCTAAAAAACCGAACTTTTCAGTCTATCTCGATAATTGCTATAGAATGTCGTATAATTCCTCAAAAAGCATAAATGTTTTGTTTTGTATCATGATAATAAATAAATCTTCATATAGAAATACAGTTATCCCAAAATTGGAAATAGATTATTTAAAGAATGGTATTACAAGAACCATAAAACTATCACATGATAAAAACTTGTTTCATAAAAAATATCATTCTCAAATAGACACATTTGATAACAGTATTCAGTTAGAACCTAAAGATATGAAATATGGTTGGATTATTTTTCAAATACCAGAAATATTGAAAAACAAACGCATTGAGAAATATAGAGTAATTATTCAAGATGGAGAGAACAACATATCGAAAGCCGAAAGTTTATTAATTAAAGATATTCATTATGATAATTAAAAAAATATCAGCGCCAATATATAACATAAATGAAGAGGGTTTATTTGCTAATCGAGATTACGCAGATGGGCGATTAATACCTTCTATAGTAATCAGTTCTGAAGAAGATAATTATATTAAAGAAATCATTAAATTGCATTCCAATATATCCATGGGAGATGTTGAAGTTCAGTGGGGTGGAACATTCTCATCATTATTTAACACCGATAGATGGATATTAAATGTAAGATTCTATAAACCTATAGATTATAATTTTAGCATTATATTTTCTTTGAAAAATCATTATTCTATTATTGATGCTATTTTTCAATCAAGAGGTCTAAGAATCGCTTACGGGCATAAAGGTGAAAAAGTTTCCCAAGTGAGTAATCATATTATAATAGAAATTCCTGATACTGGCATTGGACCCAAATGGGAAAAAACATTAATTAAAATCATTAAGAATAAGATGCGCAAATTGAAAATTCCAAAAAAAGAATTAGGTAAAGCAACACAAGAACAAATAAACAAAATGAGAGAAATTTTAAATATTAGATTCAAACATAATCCTGATTGACCGCAGATTAAAAAAGAATCATAAATAGACAGGCTCTTTCTAATAAGCTGTGATACTCATTTATGCTCTATGAAATTACCACTTTTACCACTCAAATTTATTTTTGAGTGGTATTTTTATCATCTGATATTCAGAGAAATAATAAAATATTCCATTTACGCCAACCACATCCTTACCACTCACGCCCCTATCTAATTTTGCATCGTTCGAGAACAGAAATAACAGCCAGTGCGCAGGGCTGATTGTTTAACGGCTAAATAGATTGAACGATGA
>CAJTZJ010000045.1 GCA_910583925.1 uncultured Eubacterium sp.
ATATATTAACTTAACTTTCAACTACTTCGGTAATTTTTACCGAATCATTGTAATATCTACATTGATTAATTTCTGGCAATATATAACATCCACCTTTACATAAATCTTTATGACTGCAATTTATACATCGACCATCTAACCTTTTTTCCCTAAGGGTTATAAATGTTTTATTATGCTGCCATATTTCCTTAAGGGTTGATTTATGTAAATCTCCATATTCATCAGTATGAACCATGAAAGAGCAAGGATACATTTTCATATCCTCGGAAATAAATGCTGAAAAACGTGCAGCTTCACATGACTCTATCATAGATGGATTAACTTTCATCCAAGTTACAATCCCTGGTATGCAACAACTATCGAAACCTATTTTTAAAGTTTTACATTCTGATACAATTCTATAGAAATTTGCTAATGTTTCATGGTCTGTCACCATTTCGTTAGGAGACGAGACTATTGGTTTATAATTAAGTATTATCAACGCATTAATATTGGAGAGCCAGCAAGGAGGATTCAGCAACCAATTGGTTATAAGGTGAACTGTATCATTCTTTAAGATAATATGTAGATTTAACTTTATATTAAAGGAAGCTATTCGTTGAATAATCTCCTTATATCTATTATAAGGGGGATATATGCTTATAGCCATAGCTCCACAATACTTATGTGTTGCAAGAAGGATATTATCAGTTAGTCCCTCTCCATTTGTTGTGTAAGAAGGAATAATCCCTTTTTCCCGAATAATTCTTATGATATCAATAAAATGAGGATGTTGATTAGGATTACCACCTCCGAGTGCTATTTGAAGTACCCCTGCATCTTTCGCCTGATTTATAATGTTTTTTAGATCTTGGATAGACATATGATTGCCATTTTTGTTAGATTGCCGATAACAAAAGTGGCAATTGCGTGTGCAATAGTTAGTTATTGAGATATCAAGTAATTCTGGCCCATCTTCTGACCAAAATGGTTCAGAAAATCCCTTTTCTTCAATTCGCATAAAAAATCCCGTTTTGCGATTGAAAAAAGTTTTGTAGTGTCTATGTTGTACAATACTCAAATCACCATGCATCTTCTGTCGCATCAATTATTAGTTTCCCGTCATCAATAACAAAAGAGTCGCAGCAAAAAAGGCCCTCGATTATGTTGTCATCACTGGTTAAATCCCCAATATAAATCTTACAATTATTGGATTTAGCTTTTTTCATTCGTTCTTGCGTTTCTTTTTTAAAATACTTAGAAGCGAATTCTTCAAGTGAAGAATAATCGTATTTTTTTGCATACGCGTCACCTTCCAGCAAATTATCTGTGAATGCATAAAAGAGTTCCTCGAATACATCTCGGAACATTGAATCATTTGAAATCCCTACAGCTTTGATAAATGATTGCATGGTAAGCTCACCTTTTGTCATTATCACAAAGCTTGTAGAAGAACTATTCGTTACGAAATCCGTTTTCAGTTTCATATTGAGTTATATTTCCATTCTTAACAGTTTGTCAAATCTCGATTCTAGTTCATCAGATGTAATGAAGCCGTCAAAATTCTCTCCAATAGATAAGGCATTATAATCATACAATCTAATTTTTGGGAAAGCGTGTAGTTCATCCATTATTTCCTTTACAATATCTTCTTCTAGTTCATAATATTTATGTATGAAACTTTCAAATGTTGGATACTCTTCCTCATAATAAGTTTCGTATAGATAACTAACATCCATACTTTCCGACATGAGACTATTAAATATTCTAGTAAATAGTTCCAATGCATATCCTGATGTAGCTCCACTTTTTCTGATAAAATAATCAATATCTAAATCCTTGTGTGCAAAGATTAGATATCTGTATACATCATAGCCATATCTTTTCATAACACCATCAATAATTTTGATATTACACTCTTTAATCTCTCACTGTTTGTATTATGGTAAATTCGGTCAAGTTGTTCAGTATTCATATGCTTGAGTAGATATCTTTTATATAAATTGACAACATAGTTTCTTGAACACCCTACCATAAACAAGAGAAATTCAAAAAGATTGTGAAAGTCCTCTTGTGCAGTTATCATTTCATCTTCAAGCACTTCTTCAAGTTCTTCCACGAATAATTCTCGTGGACTTTTATTAGGTCGATTGTAAGCGGATTGCGAAATCGTCTCCGGTAAAATACTATTAAAGAACTGGGCAAGTTCCTCATCATTCATTGAAGAAAGAAATTCTAACAAAATATTTATATTTAGCTTTTGGAATAGTTTAGAATTCCATCTGCCATAGTAAATAAGATGACTCACTACATACGCTTTCTTATCTGTAGTCAAAAGTTTCTTTATATGTTCGATATCGAGCTCTTTAATTTGTGACTCGTCAATATCCCAGATATTTTTAATATAAATGTCTTCATACCAGTCCATCTTTGAAAAAATTTCGTCTGCCTCTGTATACATGTTATTTCTGGCATGAACAAATAGGAAAGGAGTTATTCCCTCCCTAAGCTGGTGTGTAGATCCTGTATAACCACTAATGAGCGACTCGAAAATTTTTAAATCATTATTAGCTACTATATCTAATAGATAGGAAGCTAATAAATAATCACGAAATGCATCATAAGTGAAATTTACTACCTCTTTACGAGCAAAAGCACCTTTTACCCCAGGAGTTAAGTCCTTTCTAAAAATTATATTTTCATCAAGAAAACGGTTAAATATTTCCTCATCTGTTTCTGAAAAACCATCCATTATATTAGATAAAGGGACATTGAAAAAGGTGTCATTTTTTATCATATATTCAACTATTCTTTGTACAAATGAATGTATTTTATAGTCATCTAATTTATAATGATTTTCCTTATAAACCTTTTCTCTTAGTTGCTTAACTAAGGACGCATAGTACTCTGAAAAAAGTTCTTCTCTATTAATACTAGTTACTCGTCCTAGCGTTTTACCTCTATTAGCCTCGCAAAAGATACGAAGTAATAATAAGTTGTTACATAATAATTTTTCTATATTATCAGTAAAACTAACAGAAATGCGAAAATAATTAATATAATTGTATAATAATTGCGACTCCTTTTCAGATGATAAATCTTTATTTAAATCCTCGATTCTTAAGAACAGATTATGAAAATACTTATCTAAGGAGGCAAAGCATTCTTGATAGTATTCAGTTCTGCATGTCATAATTACCTTAATGCAGTCATATTGTAATACTGCATCAAGGAATAACTCTAAGAGTGTGTTTGAATTTAAATAGATTTTAATGTTCGACATGATTAAGCAAC
>CAJTZJ010000046.1 GCA_910583925.1 uncultured Eubacterium sp.
TTTGAATTTCAATTATTTCAAAGTACTCTTATGATTTTTTAGTGGACACTAATGATTTGGTTTGTCAATGATAATAGTTTTGTAGCGTTCTACCTTATTCAAATGGATTGAGGGTTTTGTTGATTGTACTCTCCCTATAATAAGATAGTACTTCATCACATGCTTTATTCAAACTGTTCATAATCTCTTCTTCTCGGAGATTCCGTTTCTTAACGAGATTATTCCAATCATAGTCTTTTACTACGTATAGAATAAATTGATTGGTGTAATATCCTAAATCTATCAGATATTCCTTATATGCTAATTGAAGCATATCCTCTTTCAGTAATGATCTGTCATGACTGTCCAGATACTCTGACAAGTCATCTGATAATATTGTAAACGAGTCATTATACATATTATAATCGCACGAGTAATAACTAAAGGGTAATGTGGCATTAAATGCCTATTTTATGGTGCCAAATTCCATTACATTCTCAAATGATATAAGAATAATCTTTTTAAGGTCCTTGAATAGCAAATAATGATGCTGTGGAATTTCAGTTACTATGAATGGAATAATCTTTAGCAAGTCATTCAAATCAAACTCGTAGCCATTATTTGTTAAACTATCTCCAATGTAGATTACGGCATCATTCTCCCAGCAAATCCGGTCGTCCACTAAACTTTTAATAAAAATGATAGCGTCAAAAGAAATATTCCCTTGATCCGACTCTACGAATCGGGTATTATTTAACTTGCTGAAATCAATCCGTTCTCCCATAAACGGTAAGTGGTTATTCATATATTCTACGTAATTGGACAAATCTGAAATTACTGTGTAGTTTATTTTCCGACCTTCAGCATATTTAATTAGGATATTATCGTAATGACTATTCATAAATATATTAGCTATTAAATCTTGGCTACTCATTTCATAGAGGGCACAATTACCTACTTGCTGATAATCGTCTCATGGGTGTTAATTCGCTTGTTATAAATTCTATTTAATAAATTTCTTGCTCTAAATCACAACATATTAGAGTAATGTTCGGCGGATAATTGACCTTTATGGGAGATTTATCCGTATGTTACCAGCATTATTCTTCCAAAGGTTCAAAAGGTTCTTCTTGAAACTCTCCATTTTCATCTCTACCGTATGCAGCACCGTATGTAGCGTGAAGAAATGGTATAATATCTGGCGAGTAATTACAAATCGTATTTAGACTATAAATGTCTAAATTTTCAGGATTATTTGCATACTCATCATCTTCATCACCAGCAAAGAATCTCCATCCGCTATCATACTCGCCAAAAGAACTTTCGCCATCTGGGATTTCCCGATACATATATCCTACGGGAAGACCATCGACTGTTATTCTATCGCTTGCAAAACATCCTCCTGCTTCATTCCACTCAGTCAGGAGGTCTTTAATGTCATTTGCTGGTATAAAAAATTTCTTTTCCTTTTTCATTTTATTTCTTGTTTGTTGGTAATGTCCGGCAGCGTTTCGCTTATTCAGTCGGTTTGCTGTTTGTTATAATTTTCTTCAAACAAAGACACTCCAACTCCTTTTTTGAAAACGATAAAACTTTCTTGGTTATCCCAGTCTTTTGGAGACGTTAAAATAGTGAATCCTTGATTTTCAAGTTCTCTTAAATAACCAATTAAGGGGTTATTTCTTAAGCATATAATTCCCAATGAGTATTTGACTGCTTTATAAGGAAAATCAGAATAAGGATTCGGAGTGTGAAAAAACAAGGCATCCTGTCCGCTATCTCTTAAGTGGAGAATGGCAAATATTTGATAAGGTCTTTTTTGATTGTTCAAATAATCTGCGATAATCGAAAAGTGTTTGAACAAGACGGACAAATGTGCTTTACGTTCTTTCCAACGAACATCTCCATATCCTTTCCAATCAAAATGCTGGTGCGACATATTACACCATGCTGTTGGATCGGAAAGGTACTTGCACCATGAATCCCATTCGTTACAATGGTCAAGTTTCTTGTAGTATCTTTTTAATCCTCTTCTTTTTCTCATCGTGAAAATTATAATGTGGTGCAGCGTTTCGTCTTGTTCAGTCGGTCTGCTGTTTGTTATCGGTATCCAAATAAAGTTATTGTTCTTTTAATTTCGTCAATATCATATTCATACTTTCCCGAATAATCAATAATTGCCTTAGTCTTATATAAGTCTGCCATTGAGAGAAAAGGAATAATTATGTATTCAATTTCTTTAGTTCGGATTGGCCCGGCTGTATCATCAGCCGTATATTTGCCATCCCCTAAATAATCTTCAAGCCTGATAATCCAAAGTTGTTCTTCGCCCAATGTTTTGGCAAGAACTGGATTCCTATTATCCCAAAAACTCTTGCATTCAGAGTTCCAAATGGCTTTCAACAGTTTAGCCCATTTGGTATCACTCATATAGCTACCCCTTTTGGAGGCAGCTCTTGCTACTGCTTTATTATGTCTTGTCAATTTCTTTTCTTCCATATTAATTGATACCGATAATGCTCGGCAACGTTCCGCCTTGTTCAGTTGGTTTGTTGTTTGTTAGCAACAGTTTTTAATTTATTGTGAAACTCTGTTTGTGATAATATTGAATAGAAATTATTAAATTTCTCAACCAGTTTATCAAAAGATGAGAACTCATATCTATCGGAAAATACACAACTTCCTGTTTCAATGCTAAGAATCTCCATAACACAAGAATTATCATCCCATAATGTTACACGACCTAAATTAGTACCGTTGTCTAAATCAACATACATACTATGTACATAATTCGTATTTTCATGTATTGTGTATGTACATGACTGATTATCCAGTAGTTCGTTTATATAAGAACTGAATTTTTGTATCATATTATTTCTCGGTTGCTAATGTACGGCAGCATTCCGCTTATTAAGCTGTCGGTTTGTCAATCCCGGTTCCCGGATGCGTACACGCCCATGTTAATGTCAATGACCTCTCGCTCAGGCTGTATTAACGCCGCTTCATACAAGCACATCCACTGTATGCTCCGGTCAATCATTCCGTTTTTGATGCCGTCGATTGTTTCCCCTGATTTTATCTCCCTGCCACTTGTCAGGATGTAGGACGCGGTGTTATAAGCGTGGTTTACCACAGAGTTGGGGTCAATGCCATGAAAGTGGTATTGAAGATCCGGCAGACACAGTCCACCCATGCCAAGCGTGTCAACGAGCATATCGTCTGTCCCCTGAATGGT
>CAJTZJ010000047.1 GCA_910583925.1 uncultured Eubacterium sp.
TACACCGATGACAATCCCACTCCGTGGTTCTGGGCATCAGATTTGGTAGTTCTTAATTTCTTATCTTTTGTTTTGCTTAAACATCCGTTATAACTATTTTCTACAAATAACAACAAATTATTTTTATCATATTTCATTTTGATACGTATATACTTTTTGATATCTGCCTTTTGCGCTGCCTCCACGGAATTTTCCAAAAGGTTTCCAAGTATCAGGCATATATCCGCTCCCTTAAAGGGCATCTTCATCGGAATACAGATATCTGCTGTGAAGTCTATCCCTGCTTCCTGCGCTACAACATACCAATATCCAATCAGTGAATCAATCACAATATTGCCGCTGTTTGTGACTGGAGATATTTTCAATCCGCCATCGTCCATTATTTCATTCACAAAAGAGATAATTTTATCACTCTCGCCTTTTTCTGCATATGCGAGAATAGACACAAGATTATTTTTCATATTATGCTTTACATCCCGGATCTGCAGCATAGACATCTCACGCTCCTGCTGGTGCCGTTCACACAAATCCAATTGCTGTTCGTAGATAACTGTCATTCGTTTCAACCGCAGGTCGTCTGCCAGTCGGATATAAATATAAAATATCAATATATTCATCCCCAATAAAATTACTGCCACGACAGCCGAATTTAAATTTGCATGCATACTGTCCACTCTATGACAGAGCATAAAAATATTATTCATAATATAAATGCTTCCTGTTGGAATCAATACCAGCATAATACTATAACTGGCGGGCAGATCCTTGATTTCATCATCTGTAAATACCCTTTTTAATGCTATGATCACAAACAGAAATACGAGTTTTGAAACAAATGAGCCAAATTCCGCCAGCGTCTGAAGCACTTCAAACTGTCCAAAATAAATCAAAAGTACATATCCACTGAATGTTTCTATCAGCATCCAGATTGCATCAAAGGAAATCGCAAATATACATTTCCGCCAAAGCTTTCCTTCATATATCATCATGACTGCAATCAGCGTGTCCACAATGGTAAGAGCAACATGCAAATACGGAGGAAGATCTAAAATGATATCTGTTACTGAAAATATGGCAAGACCAATTATGAGTGTCATTTTCTTTTTCTTTCTGGTAAAAAATATTGAAAAGTAAGCCAGGAACAGATAGATTGAAAATCCTATGAGCAATACATCTATTCCCTTTGACAGTATATTATTTATCAGCATGAATCGTATCCTCCATCGAACAATACTGCTCGCTGATCATCCTTCTTCTATCTTCACTGATTGAGATTTTCTTCCCATTATCCATGATAATAAAATCATACGACTGTCCTATAATATGTCTGTAATTTACAAGATACGACTGATGAACACGCAGAAATGATGCCTTACATGTTTTTAGACTTTCCTCAATCTCATTCAGTTTCCCATACAGCATAAATTCCTCTTTATCTGTTACAATTAAAATTTTACGTTTACTGCTTTTAAAATATAAAATATCCTGAACCCGCACCTTATAATTTACTCTTTGATAGCTATACTGATAGTAAAAATTCTGACTGCTTATATCTTCATACGCCGCCTTAAAGCAGTCCTCCATCTCCTGCTCATTTACTGGTTTTACTAAAAACTGAAACGGACGCACCGCAAAAGATTCTTTCATATGATTTTCATGGCTCGTCACATAAATTATCAGTACATTTTTATCGTACATCCGTATTTCCTTTGCTGCCGAAATACCATCTTCCTTATCCATTTCTATGTCCAAATAAATAATATCAAAGCAGGCACTTTCCTTAACTGCCTCCACCAAACTTCTGCCATCCCAGAACACTTCCGTTTCTGCATCGATAAAGTTACGCTTTGCGATTTTCTGAATCAGCATCTCGAGTTCCCCTGTAATACGAATGTCATCATCACAGATTGCCACATTCAGCATTTCAATCCTCTCTTTTCTCTACATCTATTTTACGCCTCTCATTTGTTTTCTTAACAGCTTGCAGAATTGACCAAACCATCTCCTTATCGTATTTGTCCAATCCCTTATAAACTTCTATCAGATCATAATACTCATCTATATCCTTGTTCATTTTCATCTGTCCCTGCAAATCCCTTTTTACATCTGATACTCCTAGCAGATAATCTGTTGTTACGTTAAAATACTCTGCTATACTTTTGAGGATATCAATTTTAATGGTAGTGATATCCCTCTCATATTTGCTAAGTGACTGCTGTGTAATATTTAGTTCTGACGCAAGAATCGCTTGTATTAACCTTCTATTTTCGCGGAGTTCCTTGATACGACTTTCCATAATTGATTACCTCATAAACATAATATACAATTATTTTACTTCATTTTTGTTATATTGATACGCTTTATATAAGTAATCAATTACTCAATTATGCAAAATCTAAAGATGAGCAGTGCAAAAATCGCACTGCTCATTTTTTTAATCATGCAACCATATGAACTGTGTTGATAAAGAATTAATTTCCCTGTAAATAATATCAGCCATCTCATCTTCTGACACACCTGCGTTTTCTGCCCCTATATGCCTCCCCAGTTCATTATTATGTAAGTCCATATCCCTGTGAGCTGTTTTAGGATATCTGTCAGATTCATATCCTGTAACATCCTTATCCTCATGCGCTGTGGCAAACAGCTCTGCCTTTTCCTTGCCTATCAGTATTGTCATTTCGGCATTCCAGATTCCATGACGGAAGGCGTCGCTCTTATCTCCTAATCCATTGAAACCAAATTTAGTTTCTGTCTGCGATGTTGCTATATTTTTTGCAGTGTTTACTTTTAATGCATCAAACGGATAACGGACACATAGCTTTTTTTCTGAATCAGTAAGT
>CAJTZJ010000048.1 GCA_910583925.1 uncultured Eubacterium sp.
TCTTCTACGATAAAGGCAGAAGTATTCATTTTAGCAAAAATGTTTCCATGCTCATAATGTAGGACCATTTTACGTTGTAGCACGTTCTTTTTATTAAAAACTTGAAAGTAAAACTTTCCCTCATCATAATAAAAGATACTTCTGGGTGTATCTTCATCAATATTATATTCGGGTATATCAGCTTGGTTGTCTGGGATGCGAGCAAAATCTTCCGGTAATTCATAATTGACATACGTGATATTTTCTCCACGCCGACTTATGATATCACCGTCAAATATATCCTCTTCTATACCTTCAGGCTTTAATATTGCTCCTCCTTTTATGAATATGTTTTTAATTTCAGTTGTAATATCTTCCTTGAGAGGAATATACTTTACCGTATAGTCGTGCATCAATGCGTAGAATTGGCTCATATTACTTTTCATTAATTATTAAACCCATATAATCGGTCACCTCAACAAACTTTTTAATTTGATTCTTATTCCTAATACATCTTTTAGAAATGAGAATATAGGTGTTTTCTTCGGTATATACTTCATAATAACGGTATCCCCATATTGAACAAAGTAAATTATAGTTAGTGTTATTGTAACTTGCAACTGCGATAAAACAACATTGAAGTATTACACATACAAATAACACCATAAAATCAAGGCTGTCGGCAAATATCGTCAACCAAGGGATTATAGATGACATTACCTGATCAGCACTATTCTGAGATAGATTTGAATAAGATTGTACTTTTATCGTTTTTCCTTCTTTGCGTTTCTTTTCCTTTTGGCATAGAAATATTTTAATGCCGATAAAGCATATTAGCATAAATACAAAGCTGATATTTATGCTATACCATTCAAAACTAGTAGGTATCTTAGCGTTTGTTAGCATATCATTCCACACTAGAAAATAGTTCTCACTATCCTTTATTACTCCTATTAAACCAAGTGACAAAAAAGTTGGAGTAGTCACAGTGGTAGTTAATAAAAACTTAGAAATAAAGCTAGCCATTATGTTTACTGGTTACTTGAAAGTTGAAAATAATTTGCTTATTTCTTCTTCGGTTTCAAATATAGGTGTTGCTCCATATTCTCCATTAAGATAACTATTTTGTAACATTTTATCAAAGCGTACATTGTATAAATTATCCATTCTTCCAAATGAACTAATTCCATTACTACTTTTCCTCATCAACCAAATTTCGTCTTTTCTGAACACTTTCTGATTCATTAAAGAGCTCTCATGCGTGGTAAAAATCAACTGACTAGAAACATCTTTTGAATACTTGTAAAACAAAGTAATTATTTGTTGAATAAGTGCAGGATGTAGACTACGTTCCATTTCATCAACAACAAAGACTTTTCCACCTTGAATCAAATCTAAAATAAGTGGAATGTAATCAAATAAACGTTTTGTACCATCGCTCTCATCGCCTAGAGAGAAAAGTTCCACATCTGTATCATCTATCTTTTTATGAACTGTCATCAATTTTTTAGCCTTTATCTCACCATCAATTAGGTTGATTAAATACAAATTATCATCAAAGCGTAGGGTTCCAAACGCTTCGTCAGTATTGGATTTTGATAAATCTGTTTTAATTGCACGTTGCAAGTCTTGTGGAATTCCAAGTTTTTCAAATTGTACTTCGATTAATTTTACTCCATCTACGCCTGTATTGAAGTATCTTAAAAGTGCTCCAAAGCCACGTTTTAATTCGTTGTCATCAGCCGCTTTAAGTAGTACGCCCTGTTTATACGGTGTGTCTGGGAATATTATTTTTAGAGAATTTACAAACCAATTAATAACAGAGTCCAAATCTTTAATATTTGACACATTCTCATGAATATTACGACTCATAACTTCATGAAGAAATAATTGTCTTTGTGGCGTTGCTTTTGCTAGAAAAGACAAGAACTGTGATTCTTCTTCTTTTGGATTGAGTTTAAGTAGGTATGAAATATCAAATTCTGATTTTTCTGTTTCTCTTTGAAAAATAATACAATCGTTGCTTCTATTTATTTGTTTAAGCCATTCAGAACTTATTTGTTCTGCGTTGTAGCTAAAACCATATTCATATTTTTTATTATCACAGAGTATGTGATAAATAATAGTCGTATCCTTTTTCTTATTCTCAGAACTTAACCGAAAGGGATAGAAATCTATTAAGTCATCTGTCCTTGTTCCTCTTAAAACAAGTTTTTTTCCTAGCTCAATGGCTTTGACGAAGTTACTCTTTCCGCCTGCGTTCGCTCCAAACATTGCAGCTGACTTTAACACCCACTGTCCTTTAATGGACTCTGTTTTATGTTCTTTTTTTAACGTGCCTTTACTAGGTTGAAGAGAGAAGATTTCCCTGTTTTTAAAAGAGAGGAAATTCTCAACTATAAATTGCTGTAGCATACATTATCTTATTAGTTGTGTAATAAAATCCTTTGCAAATATAGAGAAATTTTCTCAATACAGCAAGACTTTTACGGTTTTATTCCGTGTAACTCAAATTCAAAATGTGATTTTTTCACATTTATGTTTGTTTAAAAGAAGAAAAGTTCATATCTTTGTGGCGTCAATTCGAAATTAAGACCCTGGCTAACGGACCAGAGAGTTGACTTTCTTTATTATGAGTGATTTTTACTATGTAAACAAAATTGCCCAACCTACGGGTGAACATGAAGTCCATGCATCAAGTTGCAGGTATTTGCCATCAGTAGAAAATCGAATCTTTTTGGGATATTTCGCAAATGGTAAGGAGGCTGTAAGAGAGGCAAAGAAACACTACAGTAATGTTGACGGATGTTTCTTTTG
>CAJTZJ010000049.1 GCA_910583925.1 uncultured Eubacterium sp.
GGTTTGTTCTGCCACTTAATGTTTAATTTGGTTTAAATTCAAACACTCTCTTAGATGATGACCAGAACCTCATACTGCTCAATCGTCCCCGTGTGTCATTTGAGATAGACCAATATGTTTGGAATATCATAGAACAAGGCATAGTCATACCTAACGGAATTATGCAAAGTGAAAAGCATGATTATGTTTTGGTTGTGTCGCTGAGTAAATACAATTCAGATACTGATTTGTCATTTGTGCCATCTCCATATAATGGCATACTAAGAGATGCGACTTTGTTGTCAGTAAATAAAACTTCCGGTTTGCTATATAAGCGAGCTGATTTTGTTGATGGACAGACGAGGAAAAGGTGGTTTTCTCCTTCAAAATTTTGGACTAATCAAGGAAATAAGACAGCTCTTGTTAGAGCGTGCGCCGATATTGTCACCGAGCACATTACACCTTTAGAATATGCAGATCTTCTATTTGATGCCTTCGGAGCCTTCTTGTTGTATAACTTTAAGAGAGTAAAGAAGAGCGATTTAGATGAGTTAAAAATAAAGATTGATAAGAATGTTATCCGCGGATTCTCCTTTCCCGCACCTTTCAGCCAACAGCAATATCAGGGTGATAATGCCAATTTCCGATTGACAAGCTATGAGAATGGGCAAGAAAAAATCCTGATTGACATCCCTGATGTTGAAACTTTCTATAAACAGCATTTTACGGAATAAAACGCAAGGATATATAGCCCCAACATATTATTATAGATGTCTTAATTGTTCGCTATCAGAATTTTATAACGGATCAAGACGCACAATAATATTATATTATAAAATATCGTAAGTTATGTATCGGATAAAGACATCAGAATTGCTTTCAGGAAAAGTGATAGCCGAAGAATTGACAAATATTGAAGTTATCAAGAATATATCAGATAATTCGTGTGAGACTAAACGTCATTATCTTTTGGTGGCTTACTCTCTTGAATATAAAATTGAGTTCTCTTTTGATAAAGCAAATAATGTATGTCAATATATAATGGTCGAAGAGAACGAAATAAATAGAGAAAATCAAAATATCAATATTAAATTTATTGATGATATATCAATTTTCGGACAGCATATCAATAAAGTTAGAGAGAAATTTCAGGACTGCATTTCATTTGATAACTATTTAAGAATTGGAGATACCGAACTATATTTTGAGGATGAGATAGTCGATAGCTTATATTATTTCCCAACTGTATGATTCTACACAATCCGTTTACAATCTTATTTGATGACTTGTCAGAGTATCTGGACAGTCATGACAGATCATTACTGAAAGAGGATATGCTTCAATTAGCATATAAGGAATATCTGATAGATTTAGGATATTACTCCAATCAATTTATTCTATACGTAGTAAAAGACTATGACTGGAATATCCCCGTTAAGAAAGAGTATCTCCAAGAAGAAGAGATTGTGAACAGTCTGAATAAAGCATGTGATGAAGTGCTATCTTATTATGAAAATAGCAGATAGTCAGCCGAGGAAAAGAAGCATACCGCCATTTAGATTGTTATGCTCTCTCGCGCTCCAAGTTTCCGCTACATACCAGATGTAGTCAATGAAGGAGGGTTTGAATTTGTCGTTGGCGCTTTTCATATCGCTATCTCCACAAATAAAACAACATAAGGCTGACCATAAGAGCCACGCTGACCAAGATAATCTGTATGCGACGGCGAGTTTCGGGCTTGCAGTCGTCAAAAAGCCACAGTTTGGAATTGAACTGCCAGTGACACGCCCATTTCCACCGAAACAACAACCCAATCAACCATAGACCAAGCAGAGCAGCCGCAATTAGCAACGCGAATTGCGGATGAGCCTGCGCCCACTCGAAAAATTCCTCAGCCTTGCGGTTCAAAGCCTCATATATGTCGGTTATGCCCATTGCAGATGTTGGTTTGCGGTTAATAATGCAAAAATAACACATTTTCTCCAACCAGTCACCCTTTTATGCTTAATAACATAGCTTCGTCAGCCGTTTATCTCCCGCAAAATCGCTAATTTTGTAAAATGGATAATAGTAGCCCATGCAAATGATAAGACTGATATTTACAATCGTGTTCTCCGCCCTTGATTTTGTTAACATGGGCGCGAATGATTGTGCGTAGTTCTATTATTAGTGCCACGTTTTATTATTAAGGTTCAGACATTGATATGGAAAAATATTACTTATCATCATTAGACAGTCATTTGTTTGAAGAAGTACGCGAATGTAAGATTTGTGAGAGATTCATATTAAGTGATAACCGTCAACTTATTATTGGGATAATAAAGCCTTCTGTTATTATTCAGAATAAATATTTTGATAAAATCGCAATGATTAATCGCTATGAAACTGAAAACCTTATTCCAATTCTTAAATTTCCTTGTTTCGTAAACGTTTTAGTTGATCCACAAATGGGATTTGAAAACATTGATTGGGCCACTGTTAATTTAAATGAATTTCAATTTATTGCTATTTGTGAATTATATCAGACAAAGGAAAATGCTCAAAAACATATTTTTTAATATGACTATCCGGGGTTTATTTAGTTTCAATATAAGCATACGTTACTAATATTGTTAGTGGACGTTAATATCACAATGGCACATT
>CAJTZJ010000050.1 GCA_910583925.1 uncultured Eubacterium sp.
CTCCTGAAGAGTTTGAACGATTCATCGGTGACCAGTCTATTGATTTTGACCGTATTTTAGCGGACAATAAAGATGTACTGAAACGCTTAAAACAGGCAGAGGATGAGTAAGGAAATTATTTACATAGATTACGATGAAGCCCTAAACATCTATGGCAAAATGATTGATGCCAGTGATGGTGGCTTTGAAGGAGTGCGTGATGAAGGCGGTATTCGTGCTACATTGGATTTTGTGCAAAACGATTTATACTATCCTACCTTTGCCGACAAACTGACCTATTTGATGTATAGATTTTGTTCCGGGCACTTCTTCAATGATGGGAACAAGCGTATTGCACTGACTTTGGGTGCGTACTTCTTACACAAAAATAATTACTATTGGCACGCTTGTATCTGTATGCGTACATTGGAATCTATCATTTATCACGTGGCAGCATCGAACATCGACCAAGATTTGCTGCTACGCATCGTCAATAGCTTTTTGACCAGTAAAGATTATGACGAAGAACTGAAAATAGATATTGCCAATGCCATGAGCAAAGGTGAGTTAGGAATACAAAGCGAAGATTACGAATAAATGAATATAATTATGGCGAATGTACTTGAAATCATAAAAAACGAAATTACGCAAGATTATTATAAAAATAATTTTCCAAATGATGGTCAACGTTTCATTGCGTGGTATATGCGGAATATACATCTTCTGGATCAAAGACAAGCTAAAGATGCCATCACAGACGGAGCCAATGATAAACAAATTGATGCCGTATATATTGATGAAGACGAGCAAAAAATATATATTGTACAAGGGAAATACTACCTTGGTGAATCTGTTGATGCAACTCCTGTGAGAGAAGTTATATCTGCTTGGAGCCAGTTTAGTAACTTAGCTCAATTACAGGAAAATGCTAATTCTAAATTAAAGACTAAAATATCAGAAATAGCAACAGCATTAGAAGATGACTCTTACTGCGTATGTTTTGAATTAATAACAACATCTATCTTTACGGATGCGGCTATGGATGATATACATTCATTCCAAACCAAATTATCAGAGGAAGATGATGCTGAATTGAATTATAGTACACAATTCTCCGTAGTTGATAAACAAGGTTTGGAAGATGCTTATAGTTGTGTTATTGAACAAACGAATCCAACTTTAAACCATACTATCAAGCTTGAAGCTGGTAAATATATGACGACAGAATTAGGGGCGACAAGCGTAATAGTTGCAGCCATGCCTCTGAAAGAATGTATAAAACTCCCTGGCATTAAAGATGGGTCTTTGTTCCAGAAAAATGTACGACAGAGTTTAGGCATTAACAATACCGTAAATAAAAAGATCAAGAAAACCATAAACGATCCGAATAAATGTGGTGACTTCTTCTTTTTTCATAATGGAATCACTGCCATTTGTAACAAAATTGAAGAATGTGGCAATGGTGAGTTTAAACTTTATGGATTGAATGTTGTAAATGGATGTCAATCATTGAATACTATTTTAAGTTGTAGTGAGAATGTACGAAAGCGTGATGATGCTTATGTTCTATTCAGATTTTATGAAATTCCACAAAGAGACAGGGCTGATTCTATTAGCATTAACACAAACACGCAAAGTGCTGTAAAGGCAAGAGATTTACGCAGTAACAGTAAGCAGATATTAAAACTCAAAAAGGCATACGAAGCAAAATATTCTAATGGATTCTTTGCAACCAAAAGAGGTGAAATTATTCCAGCCGACAAGGACAAACAGTACTGCATAGAGTTATCATATTTAGGAAAGAATCTTACAGCTTGGTACATGCAAAGACCTAATTTATCTTATGGTGAAACTAAGATTTTTGACAAGTATTTCAATACATTGTTCAAGAACGACTATTTGCCTGAAGATGCTTATGCTCTATCGTTTTGGATGAGAAAAATAATGGATGCATGGACTCAGGAAAACCCATTAGGACTGGAAGAGGAACTACTAACAATGAAGGCTTATGCTCCATACCATCTTCTTTTTGCCATATCAATGGTTTTTGCTAAATGTAACAATCAAACAAATGTACCATCACCGAGTGAGTGCTTAAAAGTTGCTTCTGAAAACAATCTTGTTGACAGCATAATTAATATTGCGGCAAACTGTTTAAACAGTGCTATTTCGGCAGAAAAAAACAATTGCGAGCAGAATAATAAAAGTTTCATTCCTCAAAATTGGGTAAAAAACAAGAGTTGCAATGCAGGTATTATGTCTGCTATTCAGAATTATTTTTCTTTCCTCCCAACAATGAATAAGGAGATGGATTCCAAACTTAAAAATGGAGTAAAAATAGACTCAAAGTATTTCTCATATAGAGTACAAGCAGAGGATTAAAAAATGAACGGAAAGCAATTAAAAAACAGCATACTCCAGTGGGCGATACAGGGAAAACTTGTACCGCAAGACCCTAATGACGAACCGGCATCGGTACTTCTTGAACGTATCAGAGCTGAAAAAGCCCGACTGGTCAAGGAAAAGAAAATCAAAAAAGACAAAAACGAATCTATCATTTACCGTGGTGACGATAATTCCTATTATGAGAAGTTTCTCGCTAC
>CAJTZJ010000051.1 GCA_910583925.1 uncultured Eubacterium sp.
TTACAGGCAGCGGATTTAATCAAAAATATTCAGACAGAAGAACAGGCTGTTCAATATCTTGCAGCATCTTATGAGAATCTTGCTTCAAATGCTTTAAGCGCAGCGGAGGAAATGTTATATGCAGCACAGGCAAATGCACAACTGATATATGGTGTAGACAGCTTACAGGCAAAAGCTGCAAATACCATTGTAAAGGGATATGAAAACTCAAAATTACTTGCTGGAAATATTGATATTAAAATGAAGTCTGGTGGTGGATATGATGACAAGGAAGACAAAGCAGATGAGATAGACTGGGGCGAAAAGATTCTTGATAGTGTTGACCGTGGACTTGAGAAAACAGAACGTACTGTTGAGAAAATCTCTGATAAGACAGATAAGTTAATTGACAAAGCGGAAAAGTTTTTCTCATGGCAGAAAAAGAATGCTATGATTAATCGTGCAGTTAAAAGCTCTGACAAAGAGATTCAAGCAAACGAAAAAGAGATTTCTAAACTTCTTGGTGCAGTAAAAAGAGTGAAAAGTGTTTCCAATCTGTATTCCCAAAAACTAAACAGCATTGACTTATCTAGCGAGTACAAAAATAAGATTCAAAATGGAACGCTTGAGATAGAAAGTATTACAGACGAATCTCTTAAAAATACCATTAGCGAGTATGAAAAATGGTATGACAAGCTTAATAACTGCAAAGATAAAATGGAAGAATATAATGACGCTATTCAAGAATGCAGGGATTCTGTTAGTGAACTTTATGAACAGCAACGTGACCTTATTAAACAAAAACTTGAAAATGTATTAAGTTATTATTCTGATATGGACAGCTACCTATCTTCCATCACTTCAAAGCTAGAATCATTGATATCACTAAATGATGAGATGGGAAAACGCAGTTCTCTTACAGAACTTGTGGAACAGTTTGCAAGTCTTTCTGACCAAATCAATTCCACAACGCAAAAAGAAATTGCTCCAGGGGTGCTTGTTACAGAAGGTTCACTTGGTGACTCAAAGAAAGTTGCGGATGCAGTTAATCGTGATAGACAGGAATTAGCGGATTCTATACAAAAACAGATTGACAATCTTAATGTTGACCAGTCAGGAACCTATACAAAACTCTTAAAAGATATTGCAAAGACGGAAGCACAGATTGATAAATATATTGACAAAGGCTGGGACGTTAAGAAGGCAAAACAGTTTGAAAAACTCACACAAAAGTTACAAAACTATTATGATCTTCAAACAGAACTTGACCAGAATGCTACCTCAAATACAGTTGGAAATTACAGTAAAATTTATACTGCCTATCAAAAGCTGAAAAATAAGATTGAGAGTGGAAAAGACCTTAATAAATCAGAACAGAAAAAATTTGACTCTTACGAAAAGCAGTTAGCAGATTTAAAGAATAAAGGACAAAATTCTTTAAACAGACTCTATGGACAACTTGCAGAAGCAAACGGTACTGCTCCTAAAAAATCAGAATCCGACAAAATAAAAGATGATATCTCTAAAATTCATTCTGGTGTAGAAAATTCAGCTACTTATCAAAATCTTTTAAAGGATATTGAAAAAGTTGAGAATAAACTTGCAAAGCTTGATGAAAAAGGATATGACAATCTTTCAAAGAGCCAGAAAAAGACCTATGATAAATTACAGTCGCAATTAGAAGGATATTATGAGCAAAAAGAATCTCTTGACCAAAATGCTACTGCCGCAAATATTGCAGAATACAATAAGATTTATCTTGCATGGAAGAAACTGCAAAATAAATTGGATAAGGGTGGAAACCTATCTGTAAATGATTGGAAGAAATATAATACCTATACAGAACAGCTTGAAAACTATGCAAAAGAGAAGGCAGAAACGCTTGATAAACTTAATGATGACCTTGCGGAAGCACTCGATCCAAGTGATAAACTTGAGACAATTCAAAAGACTTATGAGGAATCCGCAGAGGGAATTTACGAGAGTTATCAAAACCAGATTGAAAGCATTAATGGAGAGGCAACCAATACACAACAGTATCAGAACCTATATGCAAAAGCACAAAAACTAGAGCAGAAAAAGGATACAAAAGGACTCTCCAAATCAGAGCAGGCACAGCTTGATAAGTATAATGCAGAGCTGGAAGCGTTGAAAAAAGGTGCAATGGGAACCAATATTTCAGAATATATGAAAACATGGGAATCCTTGTATAAATTGCAGCAAAAACTAGATAAAAATGGGAAACTTTCTGCAAATGAAGCAAAGAATTATGACACTTACAAAGCACAGTTAGAAGCATGGAATAATGCAAAACAGACACAAATTCAAGACTTATTAAGCCAGATGGAAGATGACCTTGCACAGTTACAGCAGACCCATACAGAAAATGTATCTGAGGCAGAATCACAAGTGAGTGACTACTATGCAAA
>CAJTZJ010000052.1 GCA_910583925.1 uncultured Eubacterium sp.
TTTATAGAACGTTTCAGCATTAGCACAGAAATATACTTTATGCACTGGGAATACTTTTCTAAAAAGGGAGTTTTAAAAAGGGGTACGTGGATGATACCAACAAATGCAAAAAAGTCAAATGCGTCTCGAAAAGTACGAAATACGAGACAATCAATTATAACAAAAAGAAAAAATAATAGTAGATGTACAAAATAAGGAGAATGAATTATGACAGAAGGAAAAGACTTATTGACAGTATTATGGAGTGGCGCAGATGTTTTGAGAGGGAAAATGGATGCAAATGAATATAAGACCTATCTTTTAGGACTTGTTTTCTATAAGTATTTATCTGATTCTTATTTAGCAAAGGTATATGACTTGCTCAATGATGTAAAACCTGATAACCTAGACGAGGCACAATCAGTATATGAGGAGGCAATGAAATCAGAGGATGCGCCCGATTTGCTTGGGGAAATAAAAGAATCAATGCACTATACACTTGACCCAGATATGACTTATATTAGTATGCGAAACGCAGCAAAAGATAATTCATTTAATCGAGAAAAATTACAGGCAGCTTTCAATCGAATCCAAGAATCTGATGAACTTTTTAATGGCTTGTTTGCAGATGTGGATTTATATTCAAATAGGCTTGGAACAGGGGACCAAAAACAGAGTGCTACCATCGCTGAGGTCATTAAAGTCTTGGATGGTGCTGACTTAATTCACACAGAGGGAGATGTTCTTGGAAATGCCTATGAATATCTAATTGGTCAGTTTGCATCGGAAACAGGAAAGAAGGCAGGGGAATTTTATACCCCTCATGGACCAGCACAGATTTTATGTAGAATTGTAATGCTTGGTCAAGAACAGAAAAAGGGATTGCAGGTATACGATCCCTGTATGGGGTCAGCATCATTGATGTTAAGTTGTCGAAACTACTCAAACGAGGCTGATTTTATAAAATATTATGGGCAGGAACTGATGCCATCAACGTATAATTTAGCGCGTATGAATATGTTTCTGCATGGTGTTTTGCCAGAAAATCAGCACTTGCGCAACGGAGATACGCTTGATGCGGACTGGCCAACGGATGAAGAAACAGAATTTGACGCAGTAACAATGAATCCGCCTTATTCCGCCAACTGGTCTGCGGCAGAAGGTTTTAAACAAGATGAGCGATTTATGGATTATGGGGGAAAACTTGCGCCAAAGTCCAAGGCTGACTACGCTTTTTTACTTCATGGGTTCTATCATTTAAAACAGACAGGAACCATGGCGATTGTGCTTCCACATGGCGTTTTGTTTCGAGGTGCTGCGGAAGGGGCAATCCGACAGATTTTACTTGAAAATGGTTCTATTTATGCAGTCATTGGTCTTCCGGCAAATATGTTTTACAATACTTCTATTCCCACATGTATTATTGTTCTAAAAAAACATAGAGAAGGACGCGACGTTCTATTTATTGATGCCTCGAAACTGTATGAAAAAGAGAAAAAGCAGAATGTAATGCAGGATAAGCATATTGACCATGTGCTTGAACTGTATCATAATAGGGTGTCTGTTGATAAAGAGGCTTATCTGGCATCTTTTGAAGATATCGAAGCCAATGATTATAATTTGAATATTCCAAGATATATTGATACAAGCGAAGAAGAACAAGAAATTGATCTCCACCAGCTTTCAGAAAGCATCAAAACAACAAACAAGGCTATCAAAGAGAGCAATGCTACGTTGCTTGAAATGTTAGGAGAACTAACTTTTTCTAAGGCGGAGATAAAAGACGCGGTAGAGGAATTTATCAGCGTCTTTAAGGAGGTGTAACAATGGCAAATACACCAAATATAAGATTTAAAGGGTTTCATGACGAATGGGAACAGCGGAAGTTTGGGGAGGTCTTTGAGGAATATTCTGAAAAGAATCATTTAGAACTTTCGCCTCTGACCATAATTCAAGGCGTTGGTACTATATTAAGAGAATATTCAAATAGAAATTTACAATATGATAAATCTAGTTTATCAGGGTATAAAATGGTACGAAGAAATGATTTTATTGTTCATCTCCGCTCTTTTGAAGGTGGTCTGGAAAAGGCGAATAGTGATGGTATAATAAGCCCTGCATATCATACATTTCATGGAATAGAAACGGATTCAAGATTCTATTATCCTTTTTTCAGATCAAAATATTTTATTGATGTTTTGTTGAAACCACATGTTTATGGTATTAGAGATGGAAAGAGTATAGACATAGATGGTATGAAAACGATTATGATTCCAGTGCCTTCATATGAAGAACAAAAAAAAGTTGGGGGATATATTGATAACCTCGATCACCTTATCACCCTTCACCAGCGTAAGT
>CAJTZJ010000053.1 GCA_910583925.1 uncultured Eubacterium sp.
TTCCCACAATGCCGACTACTACGGAAGCCCTTGTCAATTCTTAATATCTTGACATAACTAATTGAATTTGTTAAAATACAAACTAGATTAAGAAAAAAGGAGGAGCTTTATTTTGCCGAAAATAAAAATTGATAAAGAATCGGTTATCAAAGAAGCTGCATATATAGCAAATACGATAGGCATAGAAAACCTATCTTTAAAAACGCTTGCATCGCAATTAGGCGTTAAGTCGCCATCGCTTTATAACCATATAGATGGGCTTGACGACCTAAAACAGCAGCTTATGCTATATGGTTGGAAAGAATTAGAAGACAAAATTATTCAATCTGTAATAGGATTTTCTGGATATGATGCGATTAGAGCTATGTGCTACGCTTTTCATGAATATGCAATAGAGAATCAAGGAGTTTTTAGCACAATGCTTTGGTACAATCAATTTGAGAATGAACAGATGAATGAAGTGACTTCAAAAATGTTTTCAATTTTTTTCAAAATAACTAAGTCACTAAATATTTCACAAGATAATTGCATTCATTTAGTCAGAATGTTTAGAAGTTTTTTAGAGGGCTTTGCATTACTTGAAAATCATAACGCCTTTGGTAATACACAGTTGATAAAAGATAGTTTTGAATTATCAATAGACATTTTAATTGAGGGAGCAAAAAAATTAGAGGGGAAATGATAGCGCATGGTATATCAGAAAAAAACAAGGGAAAAGGTTTTATGAATCGAAAAATCAGGCAAATCATTTGTGTAATACTGTCACTAATTTGTGTTATTGCTATATGGGATAAGCCTGTTTTGGCATATGAAAAAAGTAGCAATTATAGCGATATTGACAGCCAGATAAAAAAAGAAATAAAGGAATTACATATTCCCGGAATGGCGATAGCCATTGTAGACTCTAAAGAGGTTCTGTTTTCTGAAGCTTATGGAAATTGCGATAATTTAGATACGCCTTTTATTATAGGCTCATTGAGCAAATCATTTACAGCATTAGCTGTTATGCAGCTTGTGGAAGAAGAAAAAGTAGATTTAGACACGACAATATCTGATTATATTGATACATCTGATTATTTTATAAATGTGTCCGACGGAGATAAAATTACTGTAAGACAGCTTTTGAATCAGACAAGCGGTTTAGGGACATATCAGCGTTTTGGAAATGCAAAAATAACAGAAAGTTACGGACAACATCAATATGCAAATATCAATTATGGATTGTTAGGAGAAATCATAGAAACAGTCAGCGGAATTAGCTATTCAGAGTATATGGATAAAAACATTTTTTCTCCACTAAGTATGAATCATACGGCAGCAACACTTGTACAAAGCAAAGAAAACGGATTGATAACAGGATATCGAAATTATTTTGGACTTCCGATTGCGGGAGAGCCGGACTATCCCGATAAACATTCATGGTCTACCGTTCCGGCAGGTTATTTAAGTTCCAGTGTATCAGATATGGCAAAATATCTGCAAATGTATCTAAATGGAGGAATGGGAATAGTCAATCAGAATAGTTTAAATACTATGCTTTATGACAATGTATATGTAGATGATAACACTCCCTATTATTACGGAATGGGGTGGACTTTGACAGAAGAATATACAGAGCCTGTATTGGGGCATTCAGGGCTGGTTGAGAATTATATGTCTAATATGTATCTATTGCCGGAAAGCGGATTAGGAATCATTTTCCTTATCAATATGAACGATTATCTTGTCACGAATCAACTGGCAGATATTATCTCCCAAAATGTGATATTTGCTCTTTTGGGCAGAGAACAATATGATATATCTGGCAGCCCGTATATTGTAAGACACCTGTTGCTGAATGGAGCATATTTAGCGTTGGTTGCAGTGGCAGTATATCCGATAGCAACAATAAGAAAATGGAAGAAAAAGAAACAGACAACAAGACTGATACTCTTTGACATTACAAGGCATGGCATATTGCCACTATTGTTACTCTGTTTGCCCTATATGGTAGGTATTCCATTATGGGTAGTATGGTATTTTGTAAAAGACTTGTTCATTGTATTGCTGTTAAATTCAAGTTTGCTTTTGGTTATAGGCTTATACAAAATATTTTTTGCAATATTCAAGATATGACAGACTACGTGCTGTTATTTCTCTGAATTATTAAATGTAACTGTCAACCATAAAACGCCCATGTGGGAGAAAGGGGGAAATCACCTATGCCTTGCACAGAAGCATACAAGGAACACATCATGTATACCTTCAACGGCTTTTGCAAGACCGTCATACGCTATGCAGCACTCAACGCATGGCGTG
>CAJTZJ010000054.1 GCA_910583925.1 uncultured Eubacterium sp.
AAGAAATTACAAACGCAAATCATATCGGTCTGATGAACCCAATCAGATACAGAGGATACTATTTCGATTCCGAAATCGGTATGTATTATCTCCAGTCAAGATATTACAACCCGCAGGTTGGTAGGTTTATTAGTGTAGATAATCAGTTTTCTACCGGTGATTTGACCGGCATGAATTTGTTCGCATATTGTGGAAACAATCCGGTTAATAGAACTGATTCCTCTGGTGAAGCGTGGTATCACTGGGCAATAGGTGCTGGAATAGTGGCTGCATGCGCAGCTGCGGTGGTTATAACAGCAGGTGGTGCAGCACCGGCTATTGCTGCAGTTGCTTCGATAGTAAATGGATTTGCAGCAGCAACTACTGCTTCAACTATTGCTGCCAGTGCTTTTGTTGGTTCTTCAATGGCATTGGGTACAGCTGCCTTATTTGCTATAGGAACATCAAGTTCAGTAAAAGAATTTAATGACCAAGGAAATTGGGGAACGGTTGCAGGAACAGCTATAGGTGCAACCTTAAGTGCTGGTTCAGCTTATATTGGTACCAGAACACCAAAAACTAATCTTTATAGATCTGTAAGTAGCGCTGAAGCACAGAGTATCAAAAAATTAGGAAAATTTAGTTTAGCACCTGGGGGTATGGAAAGCAAACAATTTGGATTTAATCTTTCTGAAACAAGAAATTTTGGTAATCAGATGGGACAAACTACTATTGTTAGAGCAAAGCTTCCTTCAAATATGATTAATAATTATTATACTGGGGGAGTTGATACCAATATCTTTCGTAATGGGACATTAACTGTTTATGGTGACCAATTAGATTCATTTAATCAAGGTGTTGGACATTCAATAAGATTTATGGAGTAAATTATGAGTATTTTGAACAATCCCCCAGATGTTGAAGTGATGTTTGAATTTAATGGTACAAGATTGGGTCCGGTATTTGAAGGTTACCGACCTGCACACCTTATAAATGATGATTATTTAACTACGGGCATTCATCATTATTATAGCGTTAACTCCGTACCACCTAATGGTTCTGCTAAAGGCACGATTACTTTTATATCTCCTGATGCTTATCCACATAGTTTATGGAAAGGGAAAAAGATTAAAATTCAAGAGGGTAATAGAATAGTTGGCTATGCAACCATTATAAATATTTTTAATTCACTTTTAGAAACACAGGGGACGGTTCCTTGTGTTGACGATGCGAATAACACAGGGGACGGTTCCTCGTGTTAAAGTAAAAGGGAGAGGGTGATTCAGTTCACCCTCTTTTTCGTTAGGTTTACAAAAATACTTGTCTTGACAATGCACATTTGAAAAGTTATCATAATAAAAAGAGCATGGAGAACAGTTCTGAAAACACAAAGAGCCGTTCCATGTGCGGTGATTCCTGCATTTAGTTAAAAAGGAGGTAATTAAGTGGTAATTGGTAAATTTTTAGGTATAGTTGTACTATTGTTGTCTTTAATTATTTCTTTTCTAATTATTAAAAAAATTGTTAAAGCAAAAAACAAATTTATAAGAATAGTTTTTTCTGTACTTATATTTTTGATAATAACTGCTGTTATGTCATCACTCTTCGTATCAAGTGTAAATTTCATTTGTAAATTTGATACTGCCGAAAGTGCATTCCGTTTTAATCATTCGGAAGAAATTGTGGATATAGTGGATGGAAAATCCTCTTGTATGGTTATTTACAAAAAGAATAAAAACACAATGAGTGTTTACTATTTGTATAAATCAGATGCAAACTATAAAATACCACATTCTTTTTCATCAAGAACAGTGAAAAACATACTTAATACAAATATAGGTCTTAGTGTAGATAGAGTTATTCAAACCGGTGACCACTATATACATGGTTTAGCTATATTAAATGAAAGCAATGATTATATATCAAATAATAAAAATGATAGTTTTGGTAAATTTATATTAGTTTCTAATATGAATAATGTAAAAACAATTTTTATTTATGACTATATAGATAATTATGAAACAGATGATTATTATTTAATAATTAATGATGAAAAAATTAATATTAAGGAATACCACAGGGAATGAATACAGGGGACGGTTCCTTGTGTTAAGGTAAAAAGGAGAGGGTGATTCAGTTCACCCTCTTTTTTCGTAAATATAGGGAATGCTTTTTGTGTTGGCAACATAATTGGCAAAAAAGTCGGCGGGAAGCTTAAATGGTATTGCGCCAACGGAAACAATCGTGTATAATTATGG
>CAJTZJ010000055.1 GCA_910583925.1 uncultured Eubacterium sp.
AAATCCATAAATCGTTCCTATTATTTATGTATCTATTAGATTCTAAATCTTCAATTACTTTTGCATCCCATATTTTACATTTTTCAGATGGCACTTTAGAAAAGTCAATCAAGTTTGGATGACAATCAAACGGGTCATTAAATGTAGCCGCGTTAGCATACATCAAATTACTATGATGTAGCATCATTATAGCGCCGTTAATATCAAGATATTTATATAGCAGATTGCTCATCCGAAAATTCTACTAACTGTTTGTGATATTGTTAATGTCAATGACTACATTCGGGTTTATATAAACCATCTAGACGAAATAAGCCTACTTGTTTTTTTTCTCCCATATCTTTACTAACATGGAATTTAAATTTTTTGAACTGGTGAAATCCGATAAAACATCTTTGGAATAGCCTAAAGAAATAAGCGTTTCGACTACGCCCACTCTAAGCTTTTTGCAATTGTCCCAGTTTTGCCAAAATGGTAAGGACGCAAGATATGGAGATAATGCAGCCCACTCATTTTCGCTAATATTGTTCTTTGACAAAGAATTGTGAATCTTAACGAATGACAACTTTAACATTGCTAATGAAAGATTATCTTTCCAATTGCGGGCCAATGCAAACATGAAGATATAATTTCGGAGACTCTTAAAAACATTAGACGATTTATAAAAAGCTTCCCATACACCACTCCCCATAGATTTAACTAGGTAACTATTAGCGTTAAAACTTGTAACTAAATAATCAGTAGTTCTATTAGACAATCTATTTTTTCCTATCAACCATGTTAATGTTTCTTTTGGATGGTTAGATACAAAAGTAATCCAATGTGAATTATTTGTGATGGTTCCATTGTCAATGTTGTCCATTAACAAATTTACTAGATTGGAGTTCTTATTATGAAGAACTTTCATCTGTGCCATTGTGATAGCAATATTATTGGAAATCATGGACACGGTTAGTTTTGACCAATCTAAATCAATATTTGACTCGTCAGTAAGCACAAGTGCCAATATTTCATTAATTCTTGCATCAACTAAATTCATCCAATAATCCCCTGATAAAATATCGTGATTTATTGTAGCCAATCGGATGAATACATTCCAATTATTAGTAAATAAACGCGTAATCCACTCTTTGGGCAAATGTCTGGAAGCATATTCTAAAAGCCAATTACCTTTACAATTAATCTTTACTTCTTCTGAAGATAATTGTTCACAGATTGCAGTATAATTTTCAAATGATGATAGTAGATATGAGGAAGCATTTTGATTGAAATTAATCGATTCCCAATTAACAAAAATCTTATCTTTTAAAGTAGTCAATATCTCATAATAATCTAATTCTTCGCAAAAAAGTAAAGCTGTATTTTTTCCAAAAAACAACTTTTTTAAAGTTGAGCCTTCATAAGATGAGGGGAAACAACGAGTAATAGTTTCAACTATATCTGAATACGTAAGTTCTTTGGAAGCGTTGTTATACGCATTTTCCAAAGCGCTTACCAAAGCAATAACAGAATACAACTTATTAGGGTCTGACTCAATATCATCAGAGAAAAACCTAATAAGGTCGGGAAGAGTAGAACTACCCTGTGTAATGGAATCAGAAATATGGTGCAGTTGTTCGGAGTAAGCTACAGGTATTTCACATTCTTTAATTAAACCGAAAACTGAGTTTATACCGGAACAAAAAATTAAATTAAAAGAATATGAATCATTCTTCTTATGAGAAGACCACCCGCTACATGCAGTTACGTTTCTTAATATTCCCAATGGAAGGTGTTGAAGTATAGAAAGAAGTAATGTTCTATAATACCTCGATGGTTGTATGATAGGAATAATCACTTTACCAGACAAAAGTGATAGGGTATAATATGCACTTTCTATAATGTCTTTCTCTCCAGACATCTGGATTGAGCCATCTTTTATTGGTTCCTCTTTCGTGGAGATTTCAAGAGGAAGGAAGTAATTGTATTCTGAACCATCAGGACGATGAAAATAACATTCAAGCGCTGCAAAATTAAATTCATCCCCAAGATCATCTATGGGAATAATTAATGAATGGGTCCAGACACTCCCCGGTCTTTCAGCCTCTTGCGCATACCAGGTTTTTGCCACCACGTAATGAGTGCTGTCTCCTAATGGATAACAAGTGAGATACGACATATCGCCGTCTACGCCACC
>CAJTZJ010000056.1 GCA_910583925.1 uncultured Eubacterium sp.
ATATTCTTTCCACTGTTCCATAAATGAGAATTTAGCTGTTTAAATCATTCGTTATAATCTCCCAAAAGCCATTTCTTTTACCATTTTTGCGCTCTATGATACCTTTTTCGGTCAAATTTACGGTAATGGTCTTCACTGTTCTCTCAGATTTGCCTATATGCGCTGCAATTTCTTTTTGCGTGGCTTTAGGCTGTTCTCGCAAGAAGTTCAGTACGGCAATTTCTTCTAAAGTGCAATTTAAAGTGCAAATATTGCACTTTGGAGAGACTTCTTTTATCGTGTTTGCACTTTGAATGTCTTGGGCAGAAAGTTCTTGCACAAGCATTGCTCGGTTCTTTAGTTCGTTATGCTCGGAAAGAATAAGGTTTCTAAAGAACGCTTCGATATATTCGGTGGTAGCGTAAATACCTTTGCTCAAGTTGTTATAATTTGCTCGAACCAAAGCGTTACGAAAATACCAAGAGTGATTGGCAAACGCTTCATTGCTGATGTCGAAGCCAAACGTGCGCAGGTATTTGATTGTAAACACTGCCGTTGTACGGGTATTTCCCTCACCGAAAGCGTGAATCTGCCAAACTCCGGAAATAAACTTAGCGATGTGTGTGATAGCATCATTGATGTTCAAATCCTTATAGCTAAAATTCTTTTCCTGCATGAAATCGAAATCAAGCGTTTCACGTATACTGTCGGCACTGGCATAAAGTACAGTTTCGCCTTTCAGCACCCATTCCTTTTTGGTGATATTGTAATCCCTGACCTTTCCTGCAAATTTATAGATGCCTTGGAACAGGCGGCGATGAATGGTGATATACTCAACGGGCGAAAATGTAAACGTCTTCTCCGATAATATTTCGGCAATACGTGCTGAAACCTTATCGGCTTCTTCTGTTCTGTCTTCGATGTCTGCTCTAACGGTCTTTGATTGATAATAACTATCTATAAGCTGTTTGGCTTCTTCGATAGTTATATCGCCCTCAATATGCTGACGTGCCGTTTGTATCAGATATTCCGAGGGCTTCAAGGCATCCACCGCCTGCAATCCGATGGCTGTTTGCCAAGCATAGCCTTTTTCTCTTTTTTGAGGCTCACCTTGTCTTATATATTCTTCAAAGTCATTCATAACATAATATAGTAGTTTGACTACAAATGTTCGTAGCCTATTGTACTTCGTTTATGTAGTTTTCAATCTCATGATTCCATCTTATTGTAACCACATCGTTCTTTGTCTCAGGATAGAAATAAATAGAATCTTTCTCAGAGGAAAGATGTTTTGCTTCTATTGAGAACTTGCGTACCCTTTCGCCATCATTGATGTTGACAATCAAAAGATCAAATTCAGAGTTGTTTCCATATTTCACCCTACATTTTTGACTCTTTCCTATATTCCTATTTATTATCTTTTCAATCATATTGTTTTGCCTAAATGATTAATAATCAAGACTTATATTCCCTGCCATAAGTTTCGGGAGAAGTGTATCTCTTAATGTAGCCAAACGACAGTTTTCTGTATTGTTCTCATCAATCTTATGGTAATAAGTTGAAACGACATTATTGTATAGCTGTATTTGAGATAAATCTAAGTTTGGAATTTCAATATCTCCAATATGCTTAGGATAAATGTGGGGTTGTGCAGAACCAGTTTGTGCCTCAAATATATTCTTTTGCTTATATTTCAATAGATTATACCAAAAATACACATAAGGTGTTACGGAACTATCTATATATGATGAATCAGCAGACCATACGGGAATTCCCCAAAGATTTACGAAACCAGCATTCGCACCAGAAGCGGATATTGTGATTACAGGAGCATCTGTGTTTGCTGTATTATGATAAGCTGAAGGATTTAGGCCTCCTGCAACTACAGGAACGTTACCACCCGTAGCTTCTGATGTTAGCAGATTTTTACCTCTAATTGGCATAAAATAATCCGCTATTTTATCCCCTGAATATATGGCATTTTCAATAAACCAAGACTTGAACAACGCTTGCGCCTGCTGCTCTAAATTATCATTT
>CAJTZJ010000057.1 GCA_910583925.1 uncultured Eubacterium sp.
TGGCGGCTATAATTTGGTATCTCCGTATTTATCAAGGCGGTAAGTATTGCACGTTCCCGCACGCCATTGAACTGTTGAACAAGAAATACGCCGATGTATTCACGATTTTGCGCAGCTACCCCGAACTGGAAAATTATCTTTCTCCGTTCGTAGATGCTTGGGAATCAGACGCTCAAGAGCAGTTGCAGGGGCAGATTGCAAGTGCGAAAATCCCACTTTCAAGGATGATTTCACCCGCCCTTTACTGGGTAATGACGGGTGATGATTTTTCATTGGACATCAACAACCCGAAAGAGCCTAAAATCTTGGTTGTCGGCAACAATCCTGACCGCCAAAATATCTACTCGGCAGCACTGGGATTATATAATTCCCGTATCGTGAAGCTGATAAACAAGAAAGGTCAGCTTAAAAGTTCGGTGATAATAGACGAGCTGCCAACGATTTATTTTCGTGGGCTTGACAACCTGATTGCGACCGCCCGAAGCAACAAGGTTGCGGTTCTGTTAGGCTTTCAGGATTACAGTCAACTTACCCGTGACTATGGGGACAAGGAAAGCCGTGTAATCCAAAATACTGTGGGTAACGTGTTCAGCGGTCAGGTAGTCGGTGAAACGGCGAAAATCCTGTCGGAGCGTTTCGGAAAGGTGTTGCAGAAACGGCAGAGCATGACAATCAACCAGCGGGAGAAATCCACCTCGATAAGCACCCAAATGGACAGCCTGATACCCGCCAGCAAAATATCCAACCTCACGCAAGGTATGTTCGTGGGTGCTGTGGCGGACAATTTCGATGAACGGATAGAGCAGAAGATTTTCCACTGTGAAATCGTGGTGGACAATGAAAAGGTGAAGCGGGAAACCGCCCGTTACGTGAAGTTGCCGCAGATTATCGACTTCACCGACAAGGACGGCAACGACCGGATGCAGGAGGAGATACAAGCCAACTATGACCGCATCCGTCAGGAAGTCCGGCAGATTGTCGAGGACGAGATAACCCGGATTAAGAACGACCCGGAGCTATGCCACTTGATAAAAGAGGAAGAATAAATAATGAAATAGGATAGCGGAATTTTTCTGCTATCTTATTTTTTGTGCATTATCCAATCTTCTATGGCAATACGAAATCATTGCTAAAATTTCCAAAGCATCTTGTTCTGTTATGTTCCAGCTAATTTTAGGTTCGTGAGCTTCAGGATTTCTAAACATTCCACATAATCCTTTTAAAAGGTTACAAAATCCTTTATGCTCGTCTATTTCAGATTTTGACTGGAAATTGTTTATAATTAATATAGGTGTATTACTAAATACATACTCTATTAGCTTGTTCCCGTCTTCATTATACAATGACAAGTCCCTAATTCTATCAAATAAACCTTTGTTTGCTTCAAAGACAGCATGAAAATAGTTGTTTGTTAGCAACTCAGCCTTACAATATTTAAAGAGAGCCAAATGTGCGTTGCGGTTCTCTAATTTTGTTTTTAGGTTTTCTGCTTTTTGCTGCGCTTCTGAAATCGTTTTAGCTTGAATTATTTCACTAAATTTTCCTGTTTCATTTAGTTGATAGCCGATAAACGCTAATTGTTGATTTATTGCATTTCTTTTTTCTGTAAACTCGTACTCATTATTTACAAATTTGGCAGGAGATAAAGCTAATTGAATAAAATAAAGTATTTTGTTAGAACACTGATGTGTGTTTTGGTAATTTGCAAAAGCACTATATAACCTTTTCCATTTGGTATTTTGTGAATCAATATCTTCAATTTGAGATTGTTGTAAAAGGTATTGTATTTCACTTCCCGTTAAGCCATTACTTGTATCTCCCAATATTTTGGCGATACCTTCTAACGTAGCTTGAGTAAAACATCTTCTTTTCACAATTGCCATAATTATATACTATTCCGATAAATTTCAAATTTAACCAGTATTTCGTGCAGGTTCTTCAATGCTTCCACAGCCTTGCCTATCGGCGGCATCTTG
>CAJTZJ010000058.1 GCA_910583925.1 uncultured Eubacterium sp.
GTCGAAAAAGATTTTGTTACACTCCTGAAAGAAGCTGCGCATTTCTTCGGCTGTGTGAAGTTTCTGTGAGTTTGCCCCCTCACGGACATAGATAGAACCGGAAAATATATAAGGTTTATCCTTGCCGGACGGAACATCAATCACCCAAACAGTTTTATTCACAAGATTTACGGAATACAATTCACAGTGAAGTGCAGGAGATATTTCGCTGATAGAACCTTGAATGGCAGAACGCTTATCGTTTTCTAAGTTAGTATCTACCACTTGCCCGTTATCATCTACTCCAATAAGCAAATATCCTCCGTCTGCATTGGCGAAAGCACATATTTCCTCTGTCAGTTCACGAACCTTTGAAGGAACACGAACTTTAAACTCCACATTGTAGCCTTCTCCACTGTCAATGAGTGATTGTATGGTTTCTGTATTCAGCATAAGTTTTTATGACGATGGTACAAAATTAGTTATTATGAAAATTAATCAATTCTCGTTTTCTTCAGCCATTTTTTTATATCCCCAATCAACCAAATATTTAATGAATGGAATAAGCTCCTTGCCTGTCTTGGTTAAAGAGTATTCGACTTTTGGGGGAACTTGGGGATACATTTCACGATGAATCAAATTATCCATTTCCAACTCTCTCAAGGTTTGTGTGAGCATCTTTGTACTTATGTCGGATATTTCACGGCTCAGTTCACCATATCGCATAACCGTATGTTTTGACAGAGCCCAAAGAATACGTCCTTTATATTTCCCTCCTATCCGTTGGAAAGCAAAATCAAGCACACAAATATCTTTTTTAATGTTCTTATTCATTTTTATTTGAGCACATTAATTTGATAATCAATATTCGATACCTTTTAGTCTGTATCATACTAAATTGTACATACTTGATACAAAGATAGTAAACATTTAACTTTGTGGAAAATATTAAAAGCATAAAAATGAAAAAACAGAAAGCATTAATTCTTATAGACCTCCAAAATGATTATTTTGAAGGTGGATTATATCCACTGGTAGGCAGTTTGGATGCTGTATTAAAAGCGCAAAAACTTATACATTATTTTAGGTTAAATTCCCTACCAGTTATATATATACGGCATATTTCATCTAGACAGGATGCAACTTTTTTTCTACCTGATACTATAGGGGCAGAAATACATAGCAGTGTTGCTCCGATAAAAAACGAAGATATAATTATTAAACATTCTCCGAACAGTTTTTATCAGACAGAATTAAATAATTTGTTACAATCTAAAAATATCACAGATGTAGTTATTTGTGGTATGATGACACACATGTGCGTGGATGCTACCGTAAGAGCTGCTAAAGACTTGGGATATAAATGCACTATAATACAGGACGCTTGCGCTACTAAAGATTTAGAATTTCAAGGTTTTAAGGTAGAAGCAGAAAAAGTGCAAGCTGTTTTTTTAGCTGCATTAACACCATTTTATGCCACTATTATATCGACTGACGAGTACATAAAATCATGTTTAACGACACTTTAAATTAAAGAAAATGAAAAGAATCCTTGAATTGAGCATATTTCAGTTATTGTCTGAATATACTCAACACAAAGCATCTGTTGCAGAGTTGACAGATGCTATCAATGAATTGACTGCTTATTTAGTAGAAATAAGTACAGTAGAACAGGATTATGCAGTCCTATTACGTTTTTATTCAATGGGATTAAACAAGCTCAAATTGTATCGTATGCAATTTGGGCAAAAGGAAAATACCCTTTACGCAATTTATTGATGAAGCAATAGGAATAATAAATACAGAAATTTATATTATAAGGTTACGAATTAAATATCCCGAACAGTTCAGGACACATTCTAATACACAACCACTTTCCCCTCTCTACCTCGCTGACAAGACAACCCTTATCAACATCATGGAAATGGTAAGCGGTTTGTTCCTCTCCAAAGACATCGTGTATCAGAACGGCAAGCCCGCCTACTTGGTGGA
>CAJTZJ010000059.1 GCA_910583925.1 uncultured Eubacterium sp.
TGGAAGCAGGAATTTTTGTCTGCTGTGACAGTTGTTCTAAAGTCATTCCCTTTTCTACACGCAGGTCTTTCAGGCGTTCCTGTATGCTTAATTGCGTTTTCATAGATAAATCTCTCCTTTACGAAAACAGAATATCACACAAACAGGCGGATTCCTACCGAAAATTTCCAGCATGATAGAAAAAATCTGTTTTTTGGAAGATTTCTGACATGGTGGATATACGGGAAAGCAGGGCGTTTTGTTGGATAATGACAGTACAACTGAATGACTGTCCAAGCTGATATAAACCGCCAAGACCAATTTTAAGAAAATTTGAGCGCCAATATTGGACGACACAGTGCCGACAAGGGTTGCCTGTCAGGAAACAGCAAGGGGAAAACAGCAATGATAGAAAACCGCCCAAGATTGAGTATATTTATTTGGTACCGGAAGGGTACCGTTAAATTGGATTGGTGCCAGTTTCGGTACTGGAGAAAGGAGCATGGAATGAAATTATCAAGATATGAGCAGGAGGTTGTTATCAACTTTAATGCAGATGAAAGCGAAGCAACAATTTACACAGCTAATCTGGCATGGATACGGAAAATGGATAAGCTATGTAAAGAGTTTCCAGAGGTAATAAGGTTAAAGTCATGGACGGAAGTAAGTAAGACCTATGTTTTACCCAAAAATCTTGTCAGGATTGGGAAACCGAGAACATTAAGCGAAGCTCAGCTTAGACATTTACGGGAGTTGCAGAACAGGGGATAAGAATTTCGGATTGAGTGAAATGGGTAAAGTCAATAAAAGCAGTCACGTAACAGAAATCCATAAAATTCCGGAGTGTGGCGGATATTTAATGTATATATTGGTGCTTGTATACACAAATCTTGACGAAAACCTGCTCCCTGTATATAATTATTTCATTATAGATGAATTGAATTAACTGAAAGGCATGATGAAAATGGGCAAGCAAGTATTGTTGATAAATGATCTGGCAGGATATGGAAAGGTGGCATTATCGGTCATGCTTCCATTGATGTCATATATGGGGTACCAAATATATAATCTTCCCACTGCGTTAGTATCAAATACGTTGGATTATGGCAAATTCGATATTCTTGAAACAACAGATTATATGAAGAACACTATTAAAGTATGGGAGGAATTGGGATTCTGCTTTGATGTGATAGCGACAGGCTTTATTGTTTCAGAGGAGCAGGTAAAAATCATAGAAGAATTTTGTCGAAAGGAAAGCATGAAAGGAACCCTGATATTTGTTGATCCAATTATGGGAGATGAAGGAACCCTGTACAATGGAGTTACAGAGCAAACGGTTGCACATATGAAGAAACTGGTAGGAGTAGCCGATTATATTGTACCAAATTATACTGAAGCGGCCAGACTTACAGGAGTGGAGTATCATGAATCTGCAACAATCTCGGAGGTAGATGAAATGATTCAAAGGCTTGGTAATATGGGCGCAAAATCGGTAATCATCACAAGCATTCAGCAGGATGGCAAAGATGTGGTTGCAGGCTTCGATCATAAAACGAAACAAAGATTTACAATTCCTTTTTATAACATTCCGGTCAGGTTTCCGGGTACGGGCGATATTTTTTCTTCCGTTTTATTGGGAAAACTGATGGAGGGAAACAGCCTGTATGACAGTACAAAAAAAGCCATGGACACTGTGAGCAGCCTGATTGAAAACAATAGAAACAATACAGATATATATAAGGGAATACCGATTGAGAAGGAGTTGGAGGTGCTTAAAATATGAAAAA
>CAJTZJ010000060.1 GCA_910583925.1 uncultured Eubacterium sp.
TTGCTTGTTTATAATTCAAAGTAACGACAACTCTATGCGCAGGTCTTAACTCGTTTCGCTACTTTAATTATCTTCTCCCGGTATCACATTTTACCATTCACAAAAAACAATTTCAGCATTTTCGTAAATAGGACATATATCTTTCAAGATATTCCTTTTGACAGTTTGTATTTTTTTATAATCAATATTATTGGTAATATAAATGCAAACTTTTATGTGCATACCAATTTTATATATGTCACATTTTTGCAATGTCATAATACCGCTAAGATTCTTTTCTACAAATTGGAAAACTGTTCTTTTTAGTTCCTGATTCGTTGTCAACCCTCCTGACAATTCGCGGAAAGAAGATATGAAAACACTTATCGGTTCTTTTATTGCAGGCAAGACTATAATTGTCGTAATGAAAAAATCTCCAGTATAATGAAGGAAACCCAAACTTCCGTTAATATCTATCAGTTTTATCAAGAACGCAGACAGTGCTACGCCCAAAGATAATATGCCGTCGATAAAATTTCCTTTCGATTCTGTTGCTAAAAGTGTACTGGAATCATTAGTTTTACGGCTCTGGCTTCTGTTAAAAAAAGACAGCCCAAAACATATGATACACATAAGTATCTCATAAGGAATTACAGGTTCAATCATCAAAGGGGTTCCAACGCCATATGCAAAATACCCCCATGCTGCTTTTGCAGTACGAGCAACAGAAGAAAACAGCAGCACCAATGTTAATAAAGTTCTAAAAATAGAATATAATGGCTCTAAAAAATAAAGACCGTCCGGGTAATTCTTTGTCTTTTTATTACTAATTTTTGAAATTTCCAATGCTGCCAAACAAGAGCAGGAAGCAATCATTGAAAAGGAACAGTCTAAAAACAGAGCTTGAATATTTGTTATCGAAAAAATCCAAAACCCACCTATTGCCATTATTAAGTTTACAATGCAGCTTACTATCAGCGATTTGCGTTCAATTTGTTTTTGTGTCATGGTTACCTCCATTGCCTTGGAATTTTATAGTATTCAGATTGACATATCCGTACAACAAGCAGTATACTATAACATGTGTCGTTTTTCTATCTTCAATTTTATCTATAATTGTTGCCTAAACGACACTGCCGCTCGAAACTGTTGTTTAAAGGAGAAAACTATGAATAAACATGATAGGCGGGTCAAAAAGACAATAAAAGCATTACAGTCTGCTCTTGCTGACGCAATGCTTGATAAGGAACTTCAAAAAATTACAGTACAGGAATTAGTCAACAAGGCAGACATACATAGAGCTACTTTTTATTCGCACTACCATGATGTGTATGACTTATATGAGCAAATGGAACATGACGCTATATCTGAGTTCACTAAATTTATTAACGATAATCCAGCAGGTCATTACGAAAATATTTATAATTCCATTATTGATTATATTTATGAAAATCCTGCCCTAAGCCGTTTGCTTTTTTTCGGAAAGGGAATTGACCACAAATTTCAAGAGCATATGTATGACATCATCGAAGAAAAATATCTTGAAATATGGATGCAAGAAGAAAATATATCTTCCGTTTCAGAAGAAATGCTCTATATGGCGACATATCATATTCAAGGCTGCCTCTCAATAATCTCACTTTGGATTAAGAATAATTTTTCTACCCCAAAGGAAAAAATAATCCAGCTTATTTATTCTATTGACGCAAGTTGGAATATGCCATAAAAGAAATAATCTGTGTGGAGATAAAGAGGGATTCCGTAGTAGTCGGCACTGTG
>CAJTZJ010000061.1 GCA_910583925.1 uncultured Eubacterium sp.
ACCAACGACCCCGAGATTACAAATCACGTGCTCTGGCCAACTGAGCTAAAGAGGCTTGTTATTTCTAACTTTGCAACCATTCCACCTCGGATGGTTAAGCGGCTGCAAAGTTAGATATTTATTTTAAATCTCAAAAACTTTCAGCGATTTTTTTTATTTACCGCGCAGTTTTTCTTTATATTTTGTCAATTGCTTGGAAAGTGCGTCCACGCACACGTCAACTGACTCTTCAAATGTATCACTCACCTTCTCTGCAAAAAACTCACCATTAGGAACCAACACTTTCATACTAGCTTCCTTGTTCATTGCAGTTTCAGGTTTTACCACTTTTAATGACACCTCCACTTTATTTATATCGTCACAATACTTTTCTAACTTAGCAGCTTTTTTCTGGATAAAATCCTGAAGTCTTTCCGTTGCATCGAAATGAATAGCTTGAATTCTAACTTCCATAAATACCTCCTTTTTTACGCTCTTGGATGAGCTTGTTCATAAACTTTTTTAAGTTCCTCAAAAGTTGTATGCGTATAGACCTCCGTTGTTGTCAGACTACTATGGCCCAGCAATTCCTTCACCGCGCCCAACTCTGCCTCATTATTCAGCATAGTAGTTGCAAAAGTATGTCTCAACACATGCGGACTTCTTTTTTTCAGCGATACCACCTTTGAGAGGTTCCGTTTCACTAAAAGATATACCTTTCCAGCATACATCCGTTTCCCATTCTCCAGAACAAAAAACGCCTCCGCTTTTCCAGGCAACGCTTCGTTTCTTACCTTCAGATAAACAAGCATCGCTTCCCGCAGTTCTTCACCAAAAGGAATCAGCCGCTGTTTGTTTCTCTTACCCGTCACTTTTATCAGAGATGCAGAGAAATCGACATCCACATCATTCAGCCCTATCAGTTCGGAAAGCCGCATGCCCGTGGCATAAAACATTTCCAATATCATTTTATCCCGACAACCTGTAAAATCGTCCTTAAAAGAGACCTCATCCAAGAGTCGGTCCATTTCACGTTCTTTCAGAAATACAGGCAGAGGCTTCTTGTTTTTCGGACCAATGATTTTCAACATCGGGTCCACCCTCACCACGCCTTTCTTCAGAAGGAAACGATAAAACGACCGGAGCGAACTCAGTTTCCGGTTTACAGAAGTAGATGTATACCCAGCCTCCATCAGGTTCATTATCCAACCACGGACCAGATCCGCATCTACCGTTGTAAAATCAATATTCTCATCCCTCTCCTTGAAGTATTCTTCAAATTTGGTCAAATCTATTCCATAGCTAACTATCGTTTTCTCAGAATAGTTCCTTTCAAACCGAAGATAATCCAAAAAAGAGTCTGTCATCATAAGAAACGTCGCTTATCAATTCAGCAACGAATATATGAAAAAGAATTCAATTATTCAAAGAATGTGCGAGTTTTTAATTATTCTTCTACTTGCTGAAGCTTCTGCACATAGACTGCACGCTCTCTTTTCAGTCTGTTCAATACAGACGGCTTGTCGAACTGTTGTCTAGCTCTTAATTCTTTTACAACACCTGTTTTTTCAAATTTTCTTTTGAACTTCTTCAGCGCTTTTTCAATGTTTTCGCCTTCTTTTACTGGTACTACAATCATTGTTTTTAATTATTAAATATGTTGTTATTAAAATTTTCTGATAGTCAAATTGCGGCGCAAAATTACACATACTTTCTTTATTTACAAAACTTTCCGCAA
>CAJTZJ010000062.1 GCA_910583925.1 uncultured Eubacterium sp.
TCAGAAATTTATGTGGATAAGACAGAATTAATTGCAATTACAAATCGATGTTTAGACACAGAAGATGAATATCTATGTGTTAGTAGACCAAGGCGTTTTGGTAAATCTATGACATTAAAAATGTTAGCAGCATATTATAGTTGTGGGTGTGATTCTAGAGAATTGTTTGCAGGATTTAAGATTGCACAACATAAGGACTTTGAGAAATACTTAAATCAATATGATGTAATTTATCTAAATATGCAACAGTTTTTGATAGAGGCAGATACAGGAAAAGTGATAGAATATCTGGAATGTGAAGTACTTAGAGAACTAAAAGAATTGTATGGACAATATTTTGATAGAAAAGACATAAAGTTTGCGGCTGCATTGCGGGAGATTTTTGTAAAAACGGAAAAACAGTTTATTTTCCTTATTGACGAGTGGGATTGTGTGATGCGTGAGCGACAGGAATCGGAGACAATACAAAAACAATATCTTGATTTTTTGAGAAATCTGTTAAAAGACCAACCCTATGTAGCACTTGCCTATATGACAGGAATTTTACCTGTAAAGAAGTATGGACAACATTCTGCCTTAAATATGTTTCAAGAATATTCAATGACAAATCAAAAAAAGCTTGAAGAATATACTGGTTTTACAGAAGAAGAAGTAAAAGAACTGTGTGAGCGATATGAGATGGATTTTGTAGAGACCAGTAGTTGGTATGATGGATATCGGTTGAAAAAATATAAGCATGTTTATAACCCGAAATCTGTAGTAGAAGCAATGACTTGTCAGGATTGTTCAAGTTATTGGACATCAACAGAGACTTATGAAGCATTGAAGAACTATATAGATATGGATTTTGATGGATTGCGTTCAGATATTGTACAGATGCTTGGAGGGGGAAGTGTTAAGGTTAATACACGCAGTTTCCAGAATGATATGTGTAATTTTAAGACAAAAGATGATATACTTACTTTGTTAATTCATTTAGGGTATCTTGCATATGATGCAAATACCCAAGAAACATTTATTCCAAACAAGGAGATAATTGGAGAGTTTGAGAATGCTATGAGTGTTGGAGGTTGGTCAAATGTTATGAATGTGTTAAAGGCATCTGAAAAACTTCTTGAAGATACAATACAAGGACATACAGAACTTGTTGCAAAAGAACTTGATAGAGCACATAGTGAAGTTGCTTCAATACTAACATACAATGATGAAAATTCACTAAGCTGTGCGATTGGGTTAGCATATTACAGTGCAAGAAAAGAGTACAAGCTAATTCGAGAACTTCCCACAGGGAAAGGATTTGCAGATATTGTGTTTCTACCATTACCCCACACAAATAAACCAGCATTAATTGTTGAGTTAAAATATGACAAGAGTGTGAGAGCAGCGATAGCACAGATAAAAGAGAGGCAATACACACAGGTGTTTGAAACATACACAGGTGAAATCTTACTTGTTGGTATAAACTATGATAAGAACAAGCCAGACAAACCACACAGTTGTGTGATAGAGTATGTAAAAAAAGAGGAGTGAAAATCTTTATATCTTGTTTCGCTAACAAAATATAGAATTTATTGAATATATGGGTTTAAAAAGTTCTCGAACGTTGACAATTGGAAATTATTTCTGAAAAATAGAGAAATTTGCTACATTGTCATTTATATCCTTTGT
>CAJTZJ010000063.1 GCA_910583925.1 uncultured Eubacterium sp.
ATATATAAGGGAATACCGATTGAGAAGGAGTTGGAGGTGCTTAAAATATGAAAAAACCTGGAATCCAGATCACATTGATTGATCAAAAAGGCACGAAAGGATGTCATAGGGGTCACAAAATAGGTGATAGTTTTGATTTTGATACAGAGCGTGGAAAACTCTGTCCTATGGCTATGCATGTTGCATTTCCATATATTGATATTTTAAGATACGGCGGCGAAATACCCGGACAGGAGAAGGGGACAGCGGTTTTTGCCTGCCCTGATGTGGACACATTAAATGTCTTTAAAATAGAACGGATTGATGTTTTGGATGACGATTCGCCATAAGGTTGGCTTTTAATTGTACGATGTGACTGGTAAGTTTGTGGACTATTGGTTATAGACGATGTATAGATAACAGGAGGAAATGATATGACTGTTTCAGAAATCATGGTTAAAATGGTAAAGTATTCAAAAGGAAATCTTCATGATATCAATCATTTTATGAAAGTGTATGCCTATGCAAAAACGATTGCAGAGTGTGAGAAAGTAGCGGATGATGAACAGAGAATAATAGAAATTGCGGCTATTATACATGATATTGCGTGTCCTTTGTGCCGGGAAAAATACGGAAATACAAATGGAAAACTTCAGGAAAAAGAAGGCGCTGTATTAGCTGAAGAATTCCTGAAGGGTACAGGGCTGTCGAACGAGATGGTGAACCGTATCATCTTTTTGGTCGCACATCATCATACTTTTCAGGAGGTTGACGGGATTGATTACCAGATTTTGCTGGAAGCTGATTATTTGGTTAATGCTGACGAATCCGGATATCAGGAAGCCAATATCAGAAATGTTATAGATTGTGTTTTTAAGACATCATCAGGAAAAATGCTTCTGCAATCCGTTTATGGGATTGCAGAAGGCAACCGCTGATTTGATAACAAATATGTATTTTGTAAACAGGTCAATCTGCTATGTATAGATTGACCTGTTTTAATTTGTGGCATTTGGACTTAATTCAAAATGAGAATGAAAGGTTTTCAGAAGCCCTTCTTTTTGCAGCTTTGATAATTCTACAGACATTGCTGCACGTTCTACACAGAGGAAGTCGGCAAGCTGCTGGCGGTCAAAGGGAATGTCAAAAGAAAGTGATCCTTGTCTGGCTGCTTCAGCAGATAAATAGGAAAGCAGCTTATCACGTGTTTTTCGCTTGCTCATGTGCGTTATCTTCTCGTTAAACAACAGTGTCTTTTGGGCAAAAGCTGTAATCAGGTTTTTAATCAGGCGGTTATGATGGCTGCAGGCAGCGGAACACATGGTAATCAGGCGGTTCATATTTATTTCCACAATTTCACAATTTTCTGTCGCAACAACACTGACGCTGAGAACTGCATCAGGAATGGCGGCAAAGGGTTCGGCAAAGTAGTCGCCCGGCATAAGATTTGTCATAACGTTCCGGTTTCCCCATAAATCTTCCTGAATGACTAAAGCAGTCCCAGACGCAAGCAGGCTGATACAGTCCGTACAATCTCCTGCCTGAAGGATGTATTGATTTTTGGCGTTTTTTCTGACTTTTGCTCCGATACACTTTAGCGAGGTTAAAATCTCGTCATCGGATAATCCTGCAAACAGCGGGCATTTTTTTAATACGTTTAAAAATTTT
>CAJTZJ010000064.1 GCA_910583925.1 uncultured Eubacterium sp.
AAAGACCAACTATAAAAAGTCAATAGGTAAAGAGAAAAAAGTATAAGAGGAATTTTGAATAAGTTATGAAAAAATATGCAGGACAAAAAGACCTGAGAAAATCCCAAGTCTGAAATAAAAAGCAGAAAAAAGACTATTTGATTTGAGGTATGTAGGACGTGTTATTTTTAAGGACAGCAAAAATGGTATTGCAAAGCTTTCTTGCAACAGCACCAATGGCGGTTAAATGATGCTTACCCTCGCTTCGCTTTTTCTGATAAAAAGCAGAGAAAACAGGGTCATGAAAAGCGGCAACCAAAGCAGCCTGAAAAAGTGCTTTTCTCAGATAAGGAGAACCGCGTTTGCTCATTTTGTTGTTGGATGACTGAAAATCACCCGACTGGCTGATAGAAGAATCAATACCTGCGTAGGCAGCAAGCTTAGAAGCGTTTGAAAACCGTGAGATATCTCCGATTTCACCGAGAATAACAGCACCGTTAATATCGCCAATACCCGGAACGGTTGTGATGGGAGAATCAATTTTATGAAGTATGGTTTTGATTTCCATTTCCACATCTGATACCTGAGCTTCAATAAAACGGATTTGCTCAATAAGTAGCTTTAACTGCAAGGAAAAGCTGTCACGGCAGAATTTTAAACCAAAGGAATTTGCGGCAAGCTCAGAAATCTGAGTAATCTTGTTTTTGGCAAAGCCTTTGAAAGCAACTTTTTCAAGAACATCCGCAAGCTGTTCGGATGATATATTTTCAAAATCATCAGTAGTTTGAAAGTGTGAAAGAAGTTCTTTTGACGTCTCGCCGAATATATCGGAAAAAACAGACTGATATTCGGGAAATACTTGGTCAAGCACACAAATAACCTTGCGCTTTAAATCTCCGATAGAAGAAATAAGATAATTACGAAATCTTGACAGATTGCGAAGAGACAGCATTTCCTCATCCGACAATGAGGTTTCATCGAAATCACCATAACGAATCAGGTCGGCTATCAGCACGGAATCAATAATGTCTGTTTTGCGTTTTCTTATCTCCGTTCCTTTGCGCCAACCGTCTGTTTGAATCGGATTTACCACATGTACTGTAAAGCCTTTTTCAATAAAGAAAGAATAGATTGAGAGCCAATAGTGACCTGTTGCTTCCATACCGATTTCAACATTTGTTTCATCGGTATGCACAGCCAGTTTTCCAAGCAAGCTATTTGCTCCAGCGATTGTATTTGAAAAGGAAAACGCTTTAAACAAGACCTTAGCTTTTTCATCAATTAGAGATGCAACATGATTTCGTTTACCGATATCAATTCCTAAGTACAGCATATTTTCACCTGATAGAAAAAATTTTAGATAGCTCCTCTTATCTGATAAACGTTACCGCCTTGTTCCATATACGAAGTACGGCTGTTTGCCGTCAACATCCAACTTATTCGTAATCTGTTTATCAGACAGAGGTGTCAGTCTTTCAAGTACGGGGTAGTTTTCTTCTCCCCAAGGAGCAAACGACATCCTCTATCTAATAACTATAATTATATCATCTTTTGATGAATAATTATACAGCTAATTTAGGATGATAGGCATCCTT
>CAJTZJ010000065.1 GCA_910583925.1 uncultured Eubacterium sp.
TAAATTGCGATTTATTTGTTCTTGTAGAATACCAGTTCGCCTACTGTTTTTCTATCAGTCCAATAATATCCTTCCAATTTCGTATTGTTATCAACAATATTTAAACGAGCTGCACCATAGTGTATTTGGCTATGATCTCGATGTATGATAGAAGGCTGATTAGAGTAAGAGTATATAACTTCATTTTCGCCTCTTAATTCATCAATATTAAATGACGCAGAACAACTTCGACTGATACTCTCATCCGTTGTTATTATGAACTGTATGTGAAAAAGAGACTGCCGGATAGTTAATTTTATAGGTTTTTCTCCATCCAGACCATTCCAATTATATCTTAAGATCCCACTCCACTCTCCTCCCAAATACGGAATGGGAATAAAGTACCTGAAGAGCCTGTATCGCCACAAATGCTTAATAAATACAGTGAATATAAGTAATGATAGCGTTACCGTCTTCCCTAGAGCTTTCCAAACGTCAGCAATAGTGATAGATGTATAATTCCATGGAAATAAGAAAAAGATAAATAAGGCAATCACGACTATGACTGCACTCCATACAATACTTCGATAATTAACTTGCACCATATTAGTTGTATTGTAAAAAATTCCACAAGTTATACATAAACTCCTTGACATCACTATGTTTCCACTTGTGTCCATACATAAGATAAAGGCATTCTGATGGTTCTACCCAACCTTTCCAAGCCTCATTTTCGGCTGAGCAACCATTCCAGAAATAATATATGAAATCGCGTATTATTGTGTTCCAATCAAAGGATGAATACGATAATAAGTATTTTGCATTAGGATAGTTATATACCAATCCCTCAATAAGGAATGAAGTGACACTATCATTTTTATAATAGTTTGCATCCTCCATCTTTATTTTTAGATTCTTAATAATCCTCACAAGTCTTTTGTATCTGCGTAGTGTGTCATTATTCTTACAGATTCCATTGTTAAGATGTTGTTTGGGGTAATTGATGACACGTTGGTAGTCATCCGAGTATAAAAGTACTCCTTCTTTATAAGTTCCCCTTTTATCCGAAAACCTACGGTATTTCCAAGTCGGTACAACATCAATTTCCGCTCGATACGAATTACCATTAATATGAATGCATTTATTCTTTCTTACGACATTAGCTGCTCCGAAGTATTGTATGAGCATCTTCTCAATATCGTTCTTGTATGATTGATAGCTATACTCTACCGAATTATTTAATCCCAATTCTTGACGAGTTACGTTTTCTGGAAGATCAAAATAGTAGGCATCTGTATAACATACATTTATATCAATATCGCTATTATTCCTAATATTTGTATTATTCGCATATGAACCCTGTCCAAATACCTCATAAGCATTTGATTTGAGTATTTCAGACTGACTCAACGCATTCATAATAGCGTTTCTTGCATTTTCCATTTTTGTCTCTTCCGTATCACTTGCCGGACGAGACATGCACATAAGTTGTTCGTGTGTGTATCGTGCCATAATTTAAGTTTTATAATAATCACTCATTAGTGTCCACTAAAAAATCATAAAAGTTCTTTGAAATAATTGAAATTCA
>CAJTZJ010000066.1 GCA_910583925.1 uncultured Eubacterium sp.
CAAGGCCCATTCCAAAGAGTCCACATGGGTTGTACAAGCCGGAAGGAGTAACAGAACAACCCCAAACAAATAAATAATATGTCTTTTCATTTTTCCCTCTTTATTTTTTTATATCACACTTCCCACTTTGGACCGGAACAGCCATAAGGCAAAGCCAAAACCCCCAAAAGCGAATATCTCGATTACTCATTTCAAAACAAATCGTCTTACGACAAATTCTTCTCCATCTAATGTGGTACCATATAAAATGTTTTTTGTTCCATCTACGCCAAAATTACAGATAGGTTGGTCCAGCCTGTAAGCATTGATCAGATTACCGTCCCAATCAAAAATTACCATCTCATCAGCAAAATAATTTGGCATACCTTTATAAAAAGGATTTTCATTTTCTTCTTTCCTTGTATATGGCAAGACGAGGCAATAGATTTTATCAGCGGTAACTTTTGCAATGATGCCACCTAAACAATCATCTTTTATTTTTCGCTCATTATTTACTGCTTCATATTGAGGGAGAATAGAATATAAAGGAATTTGCTTGCCTATCTGTCCATTTTCCATTTCCAGAATTTTCGCATATTTTCCCAATCGGCAGACGTATAACAACTTGTTTTGTCTGGGATGTTTTAAAAGTTGCGCATCACAATAAATCATGTGTTCCACAATTTTAAAACCTGAAGGAAGATTAAATCCGGGAAAAGGAAAATCAAGATCAGAGATACTTCCTGTTTGTAAATTAACACGAGACAAGATATTAATGCTATTCAGTTTTGAACCCGACACAATATAAATACTGTCATCCAATATTGCAATAGAGGGATAAAACAGACATTCTTGCGGATCAGGGAACTTAATAATCTTCCATTTCTCTTTATTATAAATATCAGTTTTTTTCACTGTATATATTTCTTTTACCATTCCTGAGTAGTTTGAAATATAAAATACTGAATCGCCTTCATTTCCCCACAAATCAGGATGAATCATTTCAAAAGGTCCTACTCCTTTAGTTAAAAAGCCGCCTTCTTTTATTAGCTTTTCACCTTCTACACGGTAAACCCCGTACAATAATTCATTAGATAACTCTTGAATGATCAAACGGTTGTCTGTTACCAAATCAACTTTCATCCCCCATATTGTAGAGTCGTTTTTCAGATTTGTTCCATTTACATTAGTATATGCCAATTTGCCTAATTGTGTATTTTTATCTATCTTTCTTTTATTGGACGTACAAGATAGGCTTAATACAAGCAATAACAGATAATATATATAATTTCTCATTCTTTCTTATTCCTTTTTGATTTATCAGTTACGAATTACCTTCGTAACTGATATTTTTCATACTAAAAATAATGATCTTCATAAGTGGTCATCACTGGTCTCCAAGGATTGCTATAGTCAACTATCCCACAACGATATGTTATTCGATAACGACAACCGCCATTTCCAGATCCTTCAGACTGAGCCAACGCTTCCACATTAGCCAATGCCAAATCAGACATTACATCCGATTTCTGAGCGTTATACACATTAAATCCTGCTA
>CAJTZJ010000067.1 GCA_910583925.1 uncultured Eubacterium sp.
GGTTTGTTATGCCCATTAATGTTTAATTTGGTTTAAATTCAAACATACTCTTAGTAATCTTTACTGCTTTGATATTTACATTGCCTATATTGCGATAATAACGGAGCGCAAAACAAATTGCCCCTACTATACAAAGTAAATATAGTGCGATGAAAATAGCACATTTTATTTTTAGATTTCTATTATATTGAGATTCCTGTTCCTGCCATTCTTTATAAGAATGTAGGTCTAATTCCTTTGCGATATTGAGAAATTCAGCATCTAAAAAGTCAAAAGTATTGGATTTTGCAGGCCGTTCTACTTTCTCATCAACATAAAAGTTTAGTTCATATGCACGATTATTAGCAAAGATAGTTATATGCTTCTTAAATATAGGAGGATAATCGTCACCCACAGAAACCGTCATATAGACAGGTGTTTCAATTGCTAAATTAGGAGAAAAATTCTCAGAATGTTTATAAAAAGATGAATCAGATACTAAAGCGTCAATATAATACTGATAAATCGATTTTCCATTTTCCTGTGAATCAATAATTTCAGAGTCCAAATCATAAACGCGAAGAATGATTCCCCTACCATACAATTCAGAATTGCTATCAGAATTATAAGTATGAATGGAACTTAAAATACGTGAGTATGGAGTGTGCGGTTCTTCATTTGGAAGTTCCTCCCAATTGCGCCCCAATAGCAATGGCGTATGAATTGTTTTCCATCTATCATAAACTTCAGTCTTATCTCGAATATCACCTATGCGTAAATTAGAGTAATGGCCATATGGGAAATACCAACCCTTATACTGACCATACATTGGTCGGTAAAATCTTTGGCGGTTGAAATCAGTAAAACTAACCATTGTAATAGCAACCGCAATCAAAAAAACGCAGTATATCCAAATAGTTCGAGCAATCCTCTTGTGAGAAGCGACATGAGGCTTAAAAGTTTTTTTTGAATTACGTAGCCAATCTATAAAAACATAGATCGCGTAAATAAGTAAGAATGAAACTAATGCTCCGAGCATAAAGGCAGAAAAATTATAATAGAAATGAGGGGAACAAAAAAATATACATTAGTCCCAGTCATTAAGGTTATACAAAAAAATTTCAAGGTCGGGTTCATAAAACATTGGGCGAGCCGGTGTTCTCGAAGTTATCGAAATCCACCCACATATCATGTTCGGTGTACCCGTTGTATGTATCTAAGGCGTCGAGTTCGTCCACATTAAACTAAGGCTAAATTTTCATTAGCTCGTTGACTCAAGAGCCATTATAGATTACAAGAAAACGTGAGCCAACTATGCCACGTCTAAAATGAGGGTCGTAGGAAACCTTTGATACAGATGTAACAATAGCAGCCCACGCTATATGCGTGAGAACCACTATGCCATCTCTTGTATCAGGTTGAAAATTTCCTACGTTTTCATTTTACAAGATAGCATAACGCTTCTTATTTTCCAGAATGTCGTGAACTGACCGATGCCAATTCGACTGCAAAATTA
>CAJTZJ010000068.1 GCA_910583925.1 uncultured Eubacterium sp.
AGGAATATCCGTAAGAAGAGATATAAGGAAAGGCAAAACGAAAGGGAATACCGCAATGGGTATGGCAGCATCACAAGCAAGATTTTTAAGCTTGACAGCAAGAAAGACAAATGTTGAATTTGAAGGTCAACAAATAAACCAACAAAGAACAACATTATCAAACGAATCTTCAAACTACTATAGCCAATTGTGTAATATGGTAGTTCCAACTCCTCCAAGTTCAGAAGATTATTCAAAAACAATATATACATTTAAAGACGGTTCAGAAAGCAATACAATAAATTCATTGATTGCAAAACAAGGCGGCTGGTATATTTTGAATTACACTCAAACATATGAAACAGAAAGTGTAATGTCAAACGGAAACGTAATCGTATCAGGAATCCCTGCCTTAGATGAAAACGGCAATGTAATAAAAGAAGATGGAAAGATTAAATATTCAGGTTATCAAATCGGAGCATCTCCGTTAAGAACAATAGTAGATAACGAAACATTAGAAGACTGGAAAAAAACTACCGATGAAAATGGTAAAACTAAATATGAAAACTATTTGGAATCATTAAAATCAAGCGATCCGTATTTAAAAACAATCGAAGAACCATCTCAATTAGAAAAGATATTAACAATGGAAAACGAATATCTGACAATGTTACAAAACAAATACGGCGAAAATAAAGATTGGTTTGTAAGATACCAAAAGAATTCAACAAACGGCAATTATGAACCTGTATTTTATGACGCAGAAGAAGTAAGAAAAGCAGATTACAGTGAAAAGACAAGTGCATCATTGTCAGGAATTAAGTCTTATACATACGGACAAACAACAGAATCAAGAGAGATTCAAAATGCATCAGCCAGAGTAACTCAAGATACATCCGGCAGATATATGTCAGTAATTATCTATGATAAAGATGCAGATGGAGAACCTATAGCAGATTCAGGAATAGAATACACATTGACAGCAACCACACAAAGTGATGATGCAGCATATAACGATGCAATGAATCAATACAATTATGATAAGGCAGTATATGACCAAGAAATCAATTCAATAAATGCAAAAATAGAAGTACTTCACGGTCAGGATAAAGACTTAGAATTGAGATTGAAACAATTAGATACAGAAGAAAACGCAATATCTACCGAGATGGAAGCAGTTAAGAAAGTTGTATCTAAGAACGTTGAAAATACATTCAAAACATTCAATGCGTAGACAAATTTTGCGTAGTGCGCCGTGTCACAAAGTGACCCAGCACGAAGTAATGAGGACAATGCGAATGACAGCATAGCGAAATGAGTACTTGTCCGAGTGAAGCAATAATTTGTACAACAAGACAAATAACAAAATTTTATAATTTTCCTTTCCCTTTTTCCTATTGATTTTCCAACGACTTACACAATAAGTCGTTTTTT
>CAJTZJ010000069.1 GCA_910583925.1 uncultured Eubacterium sp.
CCGTCCACGAGCTGTTACCATAATTATACACGATTGTCTGCGTTGGTGCAACACCATTTAAGCTTCCCGCCGTATACGGATAAACTTTTTTGCCGATTATGTTACCAACACAAGAATCATTCCCCATATTAACGAAAAAAGAGGGTGAACTGAATCACCCTCTCCTTTTTGCTTTAACACAAGGAACCGTCCCTTGTGTTTTTATTGAAATTCCAAAGCCTAATCAATCTTTTTTCTTCAATTCTTGAATATGAAATTTCTGTAATATCATCAATTTTAACATATGAATGTCCATCATCAAATCCATATTCATCAATCTGATTTATACTGCAAATATCTTTGTTGATATCTTCAACAAACCCAACAACATCACTGAAACCACTGTTGTTTAACTCAATTGAAACAATTCCCTTTTTATCATAAGCAAATTTTAATAAAGATTTATAAATTTCATTTTCATCAAGGGCATTGGAAAAATCATTAATTTGTGAAAATGGAATAAGCTTTTTTATTTTTTCAATATATTTTCCTTCTGTTTCAACTCTAAAAATATTATCTATATTTATAACAATTATTCCGTCATCTGCACCGTCAACAGAAATTAATTGAATAGCAATTTCTGTTTTATTAAAAGCAACAATGTAACCAACATAAAATGTTTCAGTGCTTTCATAATCATTATAAAAACATGCTAATTCTCTTGATTGATATAATTTACTAAATATTTTAAACATAGCATTCTCCTTATGTTACAACTTTTGATGCATTTTCCCATGCGATAGGCACTAAAACACCGATTAATGAATCATCAAGAACTCCTATAATTGAAGCATCATTAACAACAAGATATACAATTCCGACAACAACTACAATTACAATGACACTACATACTATTTTTTCGCCAAAACTAACACTAGGCTCAATGTTTTGTGACCGCCTTTTATTAGGATTTGGCTTTCTTCGTGCATCTCCCTTTTCACCGTGATTGTCACGATTCTTTCGTGCCTGTCCTCTTTCATGTTTATTGCGGTTATGTTCATTTGTTGTACCTTTTTTATGATGTTCGGCACATGGAAGTATTTGGCTATTAGTATTAGAATTCATTATGCTTTGAACTGTCTTCTTAAATGCATTTATGACATTATTAAATAATGTTTTAATACTAGTCCAAAACTCTCCATAGGAGTCCATACGATTAACAGGATTATTCCCACAATAAGCAAACATATTGTAACCAGTTACATCCTGCCCTGTGGATACATAACCATCTGCATTCAAAAATCTACCAACCTGCGGATTGTAATATCTTGACTGGAGATAATACATACCGATTTCGGAATCGTAGTAATAGCCTCTGTATCTGATTGGGTTCATCAGACCGATATGATTTGCGTTTGTAATTTCTT
>CAJTZJ010000070.1 GCA_910583925.1 uncultured Eubacterium sp.
CGTGTAATATAGTGGCTATCACGCACACGGTGTCACCGGATAGAAGTCACGGAAAAGCCATTAGTTTTATAAGACGACTGATGTTTTCTTGATAATAGCTCAAACGAGAAGCGCAAGCCGTAAGCACATTATAGTAGCATAGTCGGCAAGGAGTTCATACCCCATTCTCAGGAAATAGTGATTGCATAGGATGCCTTTCCTCTTTCTATTAAGGGTAACCACTGAAAATTGCTTGATATGGAAGAAGATATATACCAGAATTATTACTATATTTGCACTCAAGACCAAGTAATATGCGTAATTCTCGGATTTCAAATGTGGCATTAAAGATAGCAAATAAGCTATCTTTACATCATCATAAACAAATTGCTTATAAATTCCTCAATCATAATAATTTTTTGATGGTAGCGGGGTTTTGTGTAGAACCAAATCGTTTCCAATCTAATACATTTTCTATTAGATATTTCATTCAACCATTATACATAAAATTTGATTATATAGATCTTTCTTTGGGTGATGTGATTGGAGAATGGGAATATACCGAGATAGATACTTCTTTAGATGAAATTTGCCGGGTGTATAATGATAAGCTATCTCATCTAAATTCAATAATTGATGTTGTCAATGCCGTATTGAATTGTCAAATCCGTTTTTATGGTAGTTCGGTTGCACGGACTGAATTATTTGCCTATTCGTATCTTGTCCTAAATGAATATGCTCAAGCTATCCCATTCTTAACTACTCTCATTACGCTAAATGACGATGATAACAAAGAATGGTATTCACCTATAATTTCCTCAGCTACTCACATATGTAAATTAATTCAACATAATAATTATGCAGAAGTCAGCGATATAATGCTTTTGTGGCAGTCATATACTCGCGGCAAATTAGGAGTTTAGGTTATGTATTTTGCTACATAAGCGACCTATGTATATTCTACTGCTACGGTTTAATATCAACAAAACTCGGCTATAAGATATTTGGATTTGTTGGCCCCAAGCTCATGCTGACAGTGAAAATGCACATTATCAAAAATATAATTAGCAAACCGGTAACAATAAGAGTTAGTAATGTAGAAAGCCAGGGATTTAACCGTCTTGATATGAAACGAGCAAACCATCGGACTATAATAATAGCCCCAATGATTGCAATTATCAAAGCCGATATGTAGAAAACTTCTTTCACTGCTCAAAATTAATACATATTCCTGACATAACCCCAAGAAAGATTACATTAACAGACTCCAAATGACGTTTCTAATTAAAATGGCGGTAAAAAGGCCATCGGATAAAAGTCACGGAATTACCTATCGTTTTATCGAGGACTCATCATCTATCCTGTCATAGTCCCCTTTGTAGCCTACTTCCCA
>CAJTZJ010000071.1 GCA_910583925.1 uncultured Eubacterium sp.
TTATCAAAAGCTATACCCAAAAACATATAACCATTATACAGAATGAAATTAGTCCAGATAAAGAGAAAGTAGCTACGATTGAATTAGAGAAAATAGATTAAACTGAATCATGGAACATTAAGTTGCATAAATGTATGCTATAACAGAACAAAGAGAACCGTGAGATTCGCAAATTGAACAAAGAAAGGATGAAAGAACATATAAATACCTTGTAAACAAAGGGGAAAATGCAGATTCATCTAATATTCCTTTATGTGCTATTATCGAGCTGGTCTATGGGCTGAAATACAAGGAAAAGAGATTCACCTTGTTCTCTTACATAGGATTGGTTATTGGGATAGGATGACAATTTATATGCTACTGCTAATAAGGTCAATGTAAATCAAAGTAATATGAAACTGAAGTATATATTGAATGCTATACTATTTGTTTTGGCATTATCTTTTTTGTCTATGTGTATATTTAAGACTACAGAGTTAAGTTTAAAATGTATGCAATTTGCTGTATCTATCTCTTGTATAGGAGCAATGTTTTCTACAAAAAGATATAGATACATATTTGCATCTATTGCTTTAATCATTATAGGAATATCTTTTTTACTTTAGATGTCCATAATAACGATAATGATTTGATTGTTGCTAATGTCTTTATAATAGTATCTGTCAAGCATATTTACTTTAGCAAACGCCTCCCCCTCAGGTGCAGTTCCTATTCACTATTAAATCATTGCCTAATCATCATCCAAACAATCCAGCGGATTGGGGATTTTTGCTTTTCAAATTAGACTATCCACAAATATAGAAAAAGTGCAGTACACCACGAAGATGCACTGCACTTTTCTCCACATATTGTGCGGGCTTTAACATTTACAGTTTGTATCCTTTGTTTTCCCGGTTTATGGCTTACCCAGTCGGTTGGCTTCCTTTTTCAACCGCTCGGCTTGTTCATTGAGCAGCCTTGCACGTTCCAACGCTTCCGCCTGCTTCCTGCTGCGGAATTCAAAATCCGTCACCGAATCAGTCAGGTTTTGGATGAAAGCGTTATCCCGTTCCCTACTAAAATTCGTTTCCAGCAAATCAAGGCAGCCCCCGTCCGCTTCCCCTTTCATCAGAATGTAGCGGTATTTCATATCGTTGTCCTGCAACTGCTGCATTCGTCCAGCCAAACGGACATTCAGGAACAAAGAAACGAAACAGACAACCAGCCCTGCCAAAAAAACAAAAAGTTTCGGATGTAACAAACCGCTTATCCTCCGGGACAACGATGCAGGTTCGGTTTCCGCTTTTTCAGTTGTGCGCTCCTTACGGTAAGAATCCAACGCATCCAGCATTTCTTTCAGACAACGGTAGGTAGCCGTTACAAATTT
>CAJTZJ010000072.1 GCA_910583925.1 uncultured Eubacterium sp.
TCCGCTATCGTGGCTATTACTACGATTCCGAAATCGGTATGTATTACCTCCAGTCCAGATATTACAACCCGCAGGTTGGTAGGTTTATTAATGCTGATGGTTATGTATCCACAGGTCAGGATGTAACAGGTTACAATATGTTTGCTTATTGTGGTAACAGTCCTGTTAATAGATTAGACTCAACAGGTCAATTTTGGGTTGCTGCATTAATAGTTACAGCCATTGTTGCTGCGTGTGTTGTTGGTATGTCTGGTTGTTCTGCTAATAAACCAGAATCTAAGCCTGCACCGTATTCAAATCAAGCGAATTGCTACGCATATGCAATGAAACTTGAAAATGATCCAAGAAATAATAAACCTTTCCGAAGTAAACCTCAACCTGGAGAGTTTTCTGGTAATAGTTTAACAGCTCGTGACTTACGTGGTAATTCTAAAACAGTTAAGGGCAATATTAACAAAAAAGTATCAGCTGATGCCAAAGTATTAAATTTGAGCTATACAGAAGTTAGCAGTGCTAATCATATTGCCAAACCAGGGAATTGGGTTGTTGCATTAGTTTACGCAACGGATGGTTCCGATTATCATTGGTATCGAAGAAATGACGATGGAACTTGGTCGCACAAACCAGGCTCTACTCCTATAATACATTGGGATGATTCAGGAAATACAATTACTGATCCAGCAACTTGCAATCGAGGAATTTATGACGGATTTTTAGGATATTATGAAGTTGGTCCGAATTGAGGTGAGTTATGAAGAAGATTATTGCTTTACTGCTTTTTGTAACAATCCTTTTTTCTGCATGTTCAAACAGTTATAAATTTGAGGTAGGGGAATCAATGAGCAGAATTAACAATCAATATACACCATATATCACTATTAATACTTTATCGGTATATAAATTTAGTGAAAACTATTTGGTTACTATAGATGATGGCACTATTATTCAAAAGTTGGTTGAATTTTCTCTTGAAAGAAAATGTCTTCAAATTCAAGGATTTGATTTGATAGAAAATGGAGATATGAATCAATTTTTAAACATGAATTTTAATGCAATAACAAAGCAAATAGGTCAGCCTCATGTTGATATTGGAAGTGGATTTTATATTCCGGCTTATATTACAAAAGATGCAAATCTTATATGCTTTGAACTTGAAAATGAAATTGTTTTTGAGGTTATTAAGCGTGACCTCTTGACAAACGAAATTGTTGATTGTGTCAGCAACTAACGAAGAACACAGGGGACGATTCCTCGTGTTAAAGTAAAAAGGAGAGGGTGATTCAGTTCACCCTCTTTTTGCTTAAACGGTGTTGCACCAACGCAGACAATCGTGTATAATTATGGTAACAGCTCGTGGACGG
>CAJTZJ010000073.1 GCA_910583925.1 uncultured Eubacterium sp.
TAGTGTTAGCATATAAATAGTACAAGTTAGATGTGGAAAAATCCTTAATATAGATGTAATATAAAAACAACGAATGGAGGATTAAAACATGGCAACACAGTACTCAGAAGAATTTAAGAAAGATGCAGTCAGATATTGGGAAGAACATCAGGAATTAGGTGTAAATGCCTGTGCCAAGAATCTTGGCATATCAAAAAGTGCTCTTTCCACATGGCGAAAGAAATATCAAATGAATGAGGGAAATATTCCAACCAGAGGACGGGGTAATTATGAAAGCGATGAAGCAAAGGAAAATGCCAGACTTCGTAGAGAATTAAGAGATGCACAGGATGCACTTGAAATATTAAAAAAAGCTATCGGCATACTGGGAAACTAACAGAGGCTATATACCTTGAAACATCAAAGAAAGATAATAAAATGAGAAATAAAGGTGGGCGCCGGCTTAATGTTAGTGGTGTGCTGAGATACTTAGGCGTTTCGAGAAGTGGATATAACAGTTGGAAGAACAGGGTTCCAAGCAACAGGGAGCAGCGAAAAAATAATATAAAAAATAAAATATGTGATATTTATGATGAGTCCCATCAGAATTATGGAGCCCCAAAGATTACAGCAATACTGAATAAAAATGGAGAAATTATCAGTGAAAAAACAGTTGGAAATTATATGAGAGAAATGGGATTAAAGGCACAATGGATTAAGCCTTACATCATAACAACCGTTGGTTCGGATTTCAGTGAAAAATACAAGAATATATTAAATGAGCAGTTTAATCCGGATACTCCGGATGCAGTATGGTGCTCAGATATTACATATATATGGACGCTAGATGGTTTTGTCTATCTGACCAGCATAATGGATTTATATTCAAGAAAAATCATAGCATGGGTGCTAAGCGATACCCTTGAGGCTAAATGGCTAATCAAAGCAGTTGAAAAAGCAAAGAGAACTCGTCATGTAACCAAACCATTAATACTGCATTCGGATCGGGGATGCCAATATACATCAATGGATTATATTGATGCTACAGATGGAATGAGACGCAGTTATTCAAAAAAAGCATATCCATGGGATAACGCATGTATAGAATCGTTTCATTCATTATTAAAAAGAGAATGGATTAACAGATTTAAGATTATGGATTATAAGCATGCGTATAAACTAGTATTTGAATATATAGAGACATTTTATAACACAGTAAGGATTCATAGTCATTGTAATTATACATCGCCGAATGAACATGAGAAAAATTACTGGAAGAAATTGAGGAGACTTGAAATGAATGTGGCATAATAAAAGATTTTAAGGCAGAGTTCACGTTTAACTTGTACTTTTTCTTGACATAGAACCA
>CAJTZJ010000074.1 GCA_910583925.1 uncultured Eubacterium sp.
ACACTGCAAAGATGGGGGTATGACAGTCCCGATTCCTATAAAGAAATAAAGCGAAGTTTTGGCGTATTGTTTATAATGCAGTTATACAGCGGTTTAGATTAAATTTGAAGATTCAAAAAAATGACATCACCAAGCTCTATGAATATCAGCATTAAATGGATTATTGGGAGATTCTTTCTGTTTGGGGATATTCCACCAACTGAATTTGGGATTGTTTTTCTTCAAGTTGTTGAGAGTGGCACGAAGATTTAACATATCATCTTTCTGGCTGTCCTCTTCTATCAGTCCTAAATACTTCATGTAATCCAATAAAAATGCAGCTTGACTTTTATTGATTTGAACATTGGCTTCTGCAAAAGAGCTGAGCTGCAAAAGTTGGGAGGTCTGCCATAAAATCCAGTCTGCGACTATGCTGTTCTTCTTTCTTCCTTTTCTTCCTTTAGTTGGATAATCTTCTTCCAGTTCCTTTTGAGCCTCTTCCAGACTGGAAACGCCCAAATATTTGTCCAGATAGGGAGTAATCATGTTCATAAACCAATTATCAAAGTTGTCCAGAGTGATAACCTCATTATTGTATTCAATACGGATTGTATTGCTTTTTATCTGTTTCTTGTCATGGAACATTTCATAGAGTTTCAACAAATCTGGACGAACAAAAGTGTTATAAACAGATTGCAAGTCATTGACCAGAAAATCACGAAAATCAAAGAATCCATCAGAATTTACATATTTATGGTATATGGCAGCCACCATGACTAATGAATAAGCGATATTCCAATCTGTTTCTGTTACAGATTCCTCATCCACGAAATCAAAATACATCTGGAGAATCTTGTTGAAATCATAGTCTCCAAAATCCAACATGATAGCTTTTCCAACTTGCATCATTGTTTCATACATCTTCTCTGTATTTAAAGAGGTCTCAATATAGCTCTGCTTAAAGGATGGAACAGCGAGATAAGTTTCTTCCTGTTCTTTTGAGTATTTTCCATTTTGGATGTAAATATTATGAATTTCTTCAAACTCCAAGTGAAACATGGAACGCTCATAACTGAAATACTCCTCTAACAGAGGCTCTATCTTCTTTAATAATTTAATAGGGAAATTGATGTATGCCATTCTCTTGTCTTTATTAGTTTATACACAAAAATAAAGAAAAAAGAATCCTGTCCCCATTTCTGGAAACAGGATTCTTTGGTTTAGAGTAGGTTTTTCATTGCGTCTTCCATCTGGTCATTACCGAAGCTGTCCAAATAGATTTGTGTTACTCTCTCTGAACTGTGCCCTAAAGCCTCACAGATTAAAGAGGTATTCACGCCTGATCTCTTTAA
>CAJTZJ010000075.1 GCA_910583925.1 uncultured Eubacterium sp.
CTAATTGTATTTTCTGTTTCTTCTGCCAGCGCTGCAATTTCATTGAAAAATTCTTTGAATCTGTCAGAGTTTTCACCCACTATAATTTCACTTTCTTTGATAGCTTGATTCAGTTTTGGAAATTGTTCTAACATTTTTGCTGATGATAATTCACCATATTTATACATGGAAATAAGTTCTTCTTTCGTTTTCTCAATTCCTTCTGTACTAAAGATGTTGGATATCTCCATGTTGTTCCAGTCATTCTTGTTGGTATATTCATATATTAGCTTAATTGCATCATAGATAGATTCATATGTGCTGATTGTGTCTTGTTCATATGAAGTTAAATTTATACCATTCTCACGCTTTTCAATAGCCCTGTTGTATTCATTTTCTAATGCAAGTCGCTTTTGCTGTAAATCAGAAATATTTTCATTGAGTATTTCTGAATATTCGTTTACTGCATCAATTGTATTTTGGATATCATCATCAAGGTATTTTGTATCAATACCACTTTTTAGAGATTCCTCATAATTTTGCTGTGCTTCAGTTAACATTTCAGTAGCACGAATATAAGCTACAATGTTACCTGTTATATCATTTGTGCTATCAACAATTGGGAAGATTCCAGAAATTCTTGCATTTTCTGATTTTTCGTTTAATTCTTCTCTTGATATATTGTACTTGCCATACTGTTTATTATAAGCGTCAACCGCTTTTGACGCTGCATCTTTTGACGCTTTCTCAGCATGTTTTTGTTCTATATCTTGTTGAAGTAATAATTCTCTTGTAATTCCTTGTAATTCTTCAAGCTGTCCTTTTTCAGCATAGGTGAGTTTATCCTTGGATAGAAGCTCATTCATTTTCTTGTTTTGTTCTTCTAATTCTGAGTTTACGCTTTCAAGGCTGGATTTTGCGGAATCGTATTCGCCAACAGCTTCGTTCATTGCTTCGTTGGCTTCCTCAATAGATACAGTTAATGCATCATATATTTTTACAGCACCATAAACAGTAACACCTATTGCAGCAATTGCAGTTAAAATAGGATTGGATAAAGCAAAGGCTTTCATTGAAGTTCCAAGGGATTTTATTGAGGCTCCAAGACCTTTAAAAGCTGTTCCAAGTCCAAGAGTAGATGCTGTTGCTCCTGTCTGAGAAGCAGTTAAAGCATTTGTAGCGATTATCTCTTGTATTTCTGCTTCTGCTAGTCCTTTTGCTGTCAATATGGCTTTTACTTGTTCTGTTGTAAAAGTACCTTGGGCAATAGCTGCTTTCACAGTTTCAATAGAATAAGCATTTAGAGAATTTGATAA
>CAJTZJ010000076.1 GCA_910583925.1 uncultured Eubacterium sp.
AAATATAAAAAATTGGGTAAAGCTGGCTTTGTTCATGGTAATCGTGGTCAAATCCCTTCTACCACTTTCCCTCTTGATATAAGAAATTTAATTATTTCTACTTATATCAATGATTATTCTGATACCAATTTCACTCATTTTTGTGAAATTGTCAAAGAAGATTTTGGTATTTCTATTAGTGATACCACTCTTAATATCTGGCTTAGAAGTGAAAATGTGATTTCTCCTAAAGCTAGAAAGAAAACTAAAAAAGCCTTGAAGAAGAAACTCAAGCAACAGCTTGATAATACTTCTTCTAAAAATGTTCAAAATGAGTTGAAATTGGCTATTGCCTCTATCGATGATGAAAATGCCCATCCTAGAAGACCCAGATGTAAATACTTTGGTGAAATGATTCAAATGGATGCTTCTTCTTTTGAATGGATCCCTCATCATATATGGCACCTTCATCTTGCTGTTGATGATGCGACTAATACTGTCGTTGGTGCTTATTTTGATGTTCAGGAAACATTATATGGATATTACAATGTTTTATATCAAATCCTTATAAACTATGGCATTCCTGCACTTTTTTACACTGATAGACGTACTGTTTTTGAATACAAAAGAAAAATCAATGCCTTTGATGATGAAGATACTTTTACTCAGTTCTCTTATGCTTGTCATAATCTTGGCATTGAAATAAAAACAACGAGCATCGCCCAAGCCAAAGGCAGAATCGAAAGAATGAACCAAACTTTTCAGTCCCGATTACCTATTGAACTCAGACGTGCTCATATAACAGATATAGAGTCTGCAAATGAATTTTTAAAATCCTACCTAAAAAAATTCAATGATCAGTTCGCTCTACATCTCAATAGTACCAAATCAGTATTTGAAACGCAACCATCATTAGAAAAAATCAATTGTACACTTGCAGTTCTTTCTCCTAGGAAAATCGATTCTGGACATAGTATTAGATATAAAAACAAAACTTATATTCCTACATCTGACAGGGATATTCCTTATTATTTTAAAAACAAATCTGATTGTATGGTCATTGAAGCATTTGATGGACATTTATATGTCAATGTATTGGATAATATCTATATCATGAAAGAAATTCCTGAACATGAAAAATATTCAAAGGAATTTGATGATGTTCCAAAAGAAAAGAAACCAAAGAAAAAATATATTCCTCCTCTTGATCATCCCTGGAGAAATGATGATTTCCTTGGTTTCCTTGCAAAACAAAAGCATCGTGAAAACGGTGCTCATGTTTAACATTTTTTA
>CAJTZJ010000077.1 GCA_910583925.1 uncultured Eubacterium sp.
GTCCTCAATTGTTGAAGAAGTATACTGCTCACCAAGAGAAAATGTCCCTCGTCAGAGAATCAATAAGAAATATGTTGATAACTGGTCAGTATGTCAACTTGGTGATATTTGCACACGCATAACAAGGAGAAATACCACTATTGAATCAAACCGTATTCTTACAATCGCAGCTCAATATGGACTGATTGATCAATGTTCATTCTTCAACAAAGTAGTTGCAAGTGAGAATCTAAGCAATTATTATATTCTTAAAAAGGGCGATTTCGCATACAATAAAAGTTATTCAGGTGATTATATTTGGGGCGCAGTAAAAAGGTTGGACAAATATGAATCAGGTGTATTGTCTCCCCTCTATATCTGCTTCCAGCCAAAAGAAAAACTCATTGACTCAGATTATCTTTTGTTTTACTTTGAGTCAAAGAAATGGCACAAAGATATTGCAGAAATTGTTGTTGAAGGAGCAAGAAATCACGGACTGCTGAATGTCTCGATAAAAGATTTCTTTAATATGCTAATACCTTTGCCATCGCTTGATGAGCAAAGAGATATAGCAGCCACTATTAGAGCCGTTTTGATAAAGATAGAATGCGAGAGAACAATATTACAAAGATATGAAAGTCAGAAAGGCTACCTTCTATCAAAGATGCTCATATAAACATCTTCGATAGCAGATAGATTCTCTGTTGAATATATCTGTTATGCAATTCTATTTCTGTCGATATTTTGTCGGTTAACAACTGGAGAGTATTGAAGATCTTTATTTGATATTCTTTTGCGGGAAGTGAGAATTTTATATTCATCAACGATGGCTTATGTAAATTGAAGCGAGTGCTGCCTTGTGCATAGGGGATTATCTTCCTACGGAAATAAGTCGTTGAAGTAAAGTATCCCATATAAGGGGGATACACCATTTCAGACTCTTGAATATGTATGCCAAAACAAAAACTATTCAAGTATAGTTCTTTAGCATTCCCCATATATACAGCGGAATAGCCAATTTCTTCGGGCGTTTCCGACGACAGGGTAAACAGTAAATCGCCCGTGCGTACCTTATTCTGATTCTCTCCGTCTCTAATCTCCACATTATCAAAATTGTAATCGGTTATCACTTGATTCTGATATACGTTCAGATATGAGATAAAAGGCTTTCCATAGCCAAAATCTTCAGCGGATTTCCCGGTCAAACCTCCATAATCAATGCCAATTTCATTGAATGACGTTTTGCAATCCGTGGTCAATGTTTCATATAGCGTTTCATTTATTGAGGAC
>CAJTZJ010000078.1 GCA_910583925.1 uncultured Eubacterium sp.
TCAATCAGCTAAATATATTCTATTCTGGATTGAATGGTAGTGTACCCGTCTGAACATGAAATCGTGATCGGCTGATCCTGTAGGCTTTTGCGTAGGATATTCCTTTTTCTTCTCCTTACTGGGTGGGGACATAAAAGGTAGTGAACTTATGAAGGCATAGGATATACTTCTTACTTGGTTAGGCTTACTCTTTGGCGTTACCCAAGTAAAAGGAATATATATATATAATAATGTATAGGAGATTATCTCAATCTGATTTGTGTGTCTATAAAATAAAGTTGTCCATCAATCCCATATAATACATTATTGGGAACGGCATCGAATATTTCGTATTGTTCGTTATGATATTCATCTGGATAGTCCATTATAAACCCTAAAGATTCCATATAGTGTTGAATCTCACTTTCAGTAGCTTCCCTTTTTGCTCTAACATACGGTTGGACAAGCACCGCACAAAATTCGTTTTGGCTGTTATAGGCAAATCCTATCATTTCGTATGGGATATTGCTAAAAAAGAGATTATGGGCTTCAATCCTCATAAAAAAATTAGTGAGGTCGTCACCAGCATAATCAAAGTTATTTAGTTTGACGACAGATAACAAGCCATCATAAAACACCTCATTCTCACCACCTTTACTAAGAAATGTAAATGATAATGCGTGTAGATTTATCCATAAATTATGAATAGTGGCAAATTGTTTTAATCTTTCAATCTGCCTTCCCTTATAGCCCTCTGTTGGTTCAACATTTCCTGCTGTCTCTTTACATCTTCCAACGAGATCGGCTGCCTCTTCCAAGATTCGATTGATTGCAGGGTTGTTTCTATCCATTGCTTGTGAAATTCATTAATATAAGTTCGTTCCATATACAATTCTTTATCTGCATTGTTTCCACAAAGATACGTGTTCAATTGGAAAAATCAAACAAGAAGTATCGTTCTTCTCTCTTTTTCAAGTTCTTGGCAGTTTACTTTTTTAGATGGCTATTTGTTTGTATCTTTGTATATATCAATAAGATAAAAATAAAATCCATTTCAGATATACTTCCAAGTTTCCCAGATCACTTGTTTTTTATTCAAACCGCAAGGACAATTCCTGTTTTTATATTTAATAGGTAAATGAATTTTGTCCTTCCATAAATCCAATTTCTCGAATATGGTATTATACACGCCAAACAACCGAATTTTCAATAACAGATTAGAATGCAAGAAAGCATTGAATATAAATTGTTCCCAATACAAGAAACTGATGGAACTGAATAT
>CAJTZJ010000079.1 GCA_910583925.1 uncultured Eubacterium sp.
GAGGCCGCTGAAAAAGTAGATATCACCGCCTATATTTGGTATAATGTAATTATTCAATACAGGCGGTGAAATTATGGTTGAGCAACAACAGAAGTTAGTATTAAGTCCCTACATGGAAATATATGAATTAGTCGTTCCAAAAGACAACCTGCTCCGACAGATAAAAGAACTGGTAGATTTTGGGTTTATTTATGAAGAGCTTATTGGTAAATATTGTCTTGATAATGGACGCAATGCAGTCCCGCCTGTCAGGATGTTCAAATACCTGCTTCTGAAATCTATTTATGACCTGTCTGATATTGACATTGTGGAACGCTCTAAATATGACATGTCCTTCAAATACTTTCTTGATATGGCGCCGGAAGAAAGCGTAATCAATCCGAGCTCCCTGACAAAATTCCGCAAACTGCGCCTGAAAGATATGAACCTGTTAGACATGCTGGTCGCGAAAACAGTCCAGATTGCATTGGAAAAAGGAATTATCAAATCAAAATCCATTATCGTGGATGCAACCCATACAAAATCAAGGTACAATCAAAAAACGGCAAGACAGGCGCTTTTAGAACAGTCAAAGAAACTGCGGCGTTCTGTTTATGAAACAGATGAGACAATGAAAGAGCGTTTCCCGGATAAAAACTCGGAAGATTCCTTGGAAAAAGAACTGGAATACTGTCATGCCCTGATTTCGGTCATCAAAGAAAAAGAAGAACTGTGCAGTTATCCTAAAATACGGGAAAAGCTGAATTTATTAGAAGAATCCGTAAAAGATGACCTGGAACATCTTGAAACATCACAAGATGCAGACGCAAAGACCGGCCATAAGACAGCGGATACCTCTTTCTTTGGATACAAAACGCATATAGCAATGAGTGAGGAACGTATTATTACAGCAGCCACCGTTACCAGCGGCGAAAAGACAGATGGAAAAGAACTGCCGGAACTGGTGCGCAAAAGCAGGGAAGCCGGAATGGAAGTGAAAATGGTAATCGGAGATAAAGCCTATTCCGAGCAGAAAAATATCGAAGAGGCGCAGGAAGGCGGTTATGAACTGATTTCCAGACTAAACGGCATCATCACGCAGGGAAACCGGACAAAAGAGGATGAATTTGAATTTAATAAAGATGCAGGGATGTACCAGTGTAAGGCAGGGCATCTGGCAGTCCATAAATATCTGGACAGACGTAAAAAAGAAAAGAAGAATAAGAACCCGCGCATGATTTATTTTTTTGATATCGAAAA
>CAJTZJ010000080.1 GCA_910583925.1 uncultured Eubacterium sp.
GAAATGATTGAAGATATGACCGGTCTTACAAAAAATGAAATAGAAAACTTATAGTTCACAAGGTTATTCGGTTTATTCTTAAATACAATAATAAGTCGCAACCACTTATGTCCTCACTCCTTATTTCCTGTATTTTTGCTTAAGTTGTTCATATTCAATGTAATGTGCGTTCATAGGCTTATAAACCCTTTTTTTGTGAAATCCCTTGTTTTTCAGCTTTCCTTCCCCACACAAGCGCATAAATAGCGGCCACCGTAGTTTGTGTCATACTGTTCTTCTTTGATGATTGAAAGTTCAATATCCATTAGCCACCAAGGTGAATAAGCAATAATGAACATACATTTCCCACCAACTCTATGCACAAGCCATGCAGCTGCTTTATAAGAACGAACGTTATGTTATGGGTTGAATGATGAAAATTACATCCACACGCCACTTGTGAAAGTATGAAATATCGTTTTGTCTTTTCCTATTTCGGCATATATTTCTTTCAAAGGCAAGACGGTTCTTTCGTTTATTTCCCTATTATATAGGTCATGACAAACATACCCATACAAACCTACTGTTTAAAAGAAATTTATAGACTTGTAAGCCAATTTTTACCGGATTTTGTATTTATCCAAATCGCCAAACCAAAAAAGCATGTTCTTAAATGAAAAAGCCGTGTCTCAGATCTAAAAAAATAGAGGATACCTTTTCCCTTCTATAAATAAATTCGTATCTTTGCAATGTTTTCCATACCCATGCTTCTGCAAGGAGGTGTTGAGGAGGTGGAAATACATATATATAGAAAAGACGTTTACTTGACGTTTTGTCTTAGTTGTGCTAAACTTCGCAAATTTATCACTTCAACCGAAAGACAAAGCAACAGTAGATGTCTGCGTGGTATGTTTATATCCTTTATTGCTCTTTCCTGTTAAGAGCAATAGATATATTACATATTGGCGTGGGCTTCTGCGTTGCTTATCTTCGGTTGAAGGGCAATGCGAAGGCCTAGCACACGGGATAAGTAACAAGTACAGATTCCCGCGCTTTTTTTATATATAGGTATCGCAATTACAATTTCAAACATAAGAACCATCCGGTTCGGGAATCTGCGGAAGGTCATCGGTTGACCCGACAGGCTGCATCTGTATAGTGCGGATTCTCATCCTCCTATCCATCAAATATAGCTTTTCTCCGGTCAGCCTAATCACAAGAGGCCGATTCCTCTTGTATTTTACGAA
>CAJTZJ010000081.1 GCA_910583925.1 uncultured Eubacterium sp.
TATGATTAGAATAAGACCATATAAAGCTTCGGATGTAGATACGATATTATCGTGGTGTCAAGATGAAAAAGCATTTTATCAATGGACAGCAGGTGTACTTGGTAATTACCCAATAACACAAAATGAATTTTGCTTTGTTGAATCTCTAATGCCGTTTACTGCATTTGATGAAACTGGAATTGTTGGTTTTTTTACACTAAGGAATCCTGATGAATCTTTGGATGAATTACGCTTTGGATTTGTTATTATAAATCCTCACAAGAGAGGAAAAGGCTATGGAAAAGCTATGCTCCAGTTAGGTCTAAAATTTGCATTTGAAATATATGGAGCAAAAAAAGTATCATTGGGTGTTTTTGAGAATAATCTTCCAGCTTATTACTGTTATAAGGCAGTCGGTTTTAGCGACGTAGTTCTTGATACAACAGAAAGATATTGTATTCTGGGTGAGGAATGGAAGTGCAAAGAATTGATTATGGAAAATAGATAGATTCCAGTTTATAGATTTGAACAAATCGGTATTTAAGGAGTTGTTGAAATGGAGATTAGATACATCACCAAAGATGATAATCCTCTTGAAATAAGCAAAATATATGAAAGTAGTTGGAAATACGCATATAAAAACATTATTCCTCAAAACTATCTTAATAGTATTCCAACGGGGCAATGGGCTAATAGTATCAATAAAATTGGTATGAATAACCTTGTTCTGATAGAACATGGGCGTCTTATAGGTACTGCAAGTTTCTGTAAATCAAGATGGGAAAAATACAGCGAATATGGAGAAATCGTTTCCATATATTTTTTGCCTGATTACATTGGAAAAGGATACGGTAGGTTATTGCTTAACAAGTGTATTAAAGAATTAAAACAATGCGGATTTAGTAAAGTGCTTTTATGGGTTTTGGAGGATAATCATAGAGCAAGAAAATTTTATGAAAAAAACGGATTTATTTATTCAGAAGTATTTCGGGATGATAATATCAGTGGGAAAGATATAAGAGAGGTATTGTATTTCCTTGTATAGATAAATTCAAATTTGTGAGGATGAATGTGATGCGTGAATTGATGTTGGTTAGGCCATCTAAACTATATGCAAAACAAGTCATGTCATATAAAGAAGAAATGTTACAATGTGGAGATAGTTTTGATGGTTGTGCAG
>CAJTZJ010000082.1 GCA_910583925.1 uncultured Eubacterium sp.
TGTTAATATAATGTGTTTTTCATAGTAATAGATTTAAGATTAATAGTTAGTATTTGCTTGTGAAAGTCAGTACACTTACGGATAAAAGCGTTTATCCGAAAAGAAAAGAGAGGCGACCGGAAACGGAAGCCTCTTTCTTTTTGAGTATTTTAGTCCACCATAATTATTGTGAGAGGAAAATCGATTCTGATTGTATAAATAATGTAATGTATTGAAAATAAGACTTTTCACTTTTTAAGCCTTCAATAAAAAATGGAGTTCTCTTAGTAAGAGAACCCCATTTTGCTGCAAAGATAGCTATAATTCCTTAATACAGAAATTTCCGCATTAAAAAAGTATCCCAAAGTATGCTTATAAATGACAATCGTTTGCAAAAATACTATGAAAGAAGATATCTATATGACACTCTATCAGGCATTTAAGTAAACTTGGGGTTCTCTTACTAAGAGAACCCCAACAAAAAAAGAAAATTGATGGCTTATTCGAGCCTCATTTTTTAGAAGAATAATTTAATTATGATGTTTTGATGGAAATAAAAAGTCCTATGGAGCTTGCAACCGAAGCATTCTCTTATAATAATCAAAACATAGCGAGCGAAGCGCCTAAGTTACTGCTCTGCAGTTCAATCGCTTCCGTCTCAGACCAGGGGTCAAATAAGGGAATCACGCCATTGGCGGGAATAGGGAAGGAACATCCTGAACTCAATTGGTACTATCTGTATCTGCCTAACAAAGAATTGAAGCGCTATATCGGCGTTTTTAGTGGCAGGAAGTCCGTAAAACTTCGTAAGCCATCAGGTGAAGCAGAAGAAAGATACTTTTGTTTCAAGGTATTCTCCTATACCTCGACGGACCACAGGAAACGCTTCGAGCAATGCGCCTATACTAAGGAAGAATATACTGCCCGTCGTGATTCCGCCCGGGTAGTGAAAGAAGCCTTTGCCACCGGTTCCGCCCGGAAATTGAATGCTTTGACGGACGAGAAAGAAATCGAAGGCAACGGCTGGCTGTTTGTCTGCGCTCCTTTGGATCAGTTGGAACTTATTTTGTCTGCTATGTTTCCTCGCCAGTATTTGGTGACGGACTATAACACGCACCGTGCGGCGGT
>CAJTZJ010000083.1 GCA_910583925.1 uncultured Eubacterium sp.
GCAAATCACACCGACATACCTTAGCCGTATTCGCAAGGAAATCACTTTTGGCAAGAAATAAGACATGCGAAAAACAATCATCTGGCTGCAACTCTCAAACTGGTTTGAGAGTTGTTTCGTTTTATGCCCATACTTTTGCTGAAAAATTAAATGTTATGCAAGAACGACAAAACAATAGGCGGCTCTATTTCCAAGAGCTTGCCACAACAAGCAGAAAGTATTACCTGCCTTATATCCAAGCGCATAAAGCCATAAAAGCAGGTATGAATATTCTGGAAGTAGGTTGTGGTGACGGAGGTAACTTGCTGCCTTTTGCCGAAATGGGCTGCTGTACCGTCGGAGTGGATATAGCCGAAATCCGTATCAACGATGCCACGCGCTTCTTTCGGGAAGCCGGTGCAAAAGGTATATTCGTGACTTGTGATATAATAAAGTTCAATCATTCGGAGAACAGTTTTGACATCATCATCTGTCACGATGTGTTGGAACATATTTCTGACAAGGAGCAGTTTTTGGCTGGATTGAAAAGATTTCTATCTAAAGACGGTATTATATTCTTCTCCTTCCCTGCTTGGCAAACACCGTTTGGTGGGCATCAGCAGATTTGTAGAAGTTGGTTAGCTTCACATTCACCTTTTATTCATTTACTGCCGAAATTGCTCTATGTAGGTTTTCTTCGATTGTGTAACGAAAAACAAGAAACGATCAAAGAGTTACTAAATATTAAGCGCACCCGATGTTCTATTGAAGCATTTCAGCGGATGCTCTGCAAGAATAAATATAAGATAGTCAACCGTCAGTTTTATTTGATAAATCCACATTATGAAGTGAAATTTGGGTTAAAGCCACGTAAGCTATATTTTTTATTAGGCAATATCCCTTACATTCGCAATTTCCTCACAACCTCCTGTTTTTACATTTTATCAGTTAATACGGTACAGAAAACAATTAAAATGGACAAAAATGAAGAATAGAAACTTTCTCGTAATGCTGTTTATGGCAATCTTTACAATGATAGGAGTAACATCGTGCAATGATGATGAAGAAGACAAAAAAGTAACCGGTTACAAGGAATACACGCTTACGGTGGCTTCTGCAAAACTCC
>CAJTZJ010000084.1 GCA_910583925.1 uncultured Eubacterium sp.
AAAAAGCCCTTCTAGGGCTTACTCAAGCCTCCGGCTTAGCCGGAGGTCTTGACTTTCGAAAGTAAGCTGTCTGAAAAAATATTTTTTCTTGACTTTTTTCTATTTCCAGTGATATAATTCAAAAGCAAATTTAATATTTCACATAACGACACAAGTAGTGCTTTGCACATAAATCTGATTACGGTAAAATGCTTTATTTCGGGTTTATGCAGACTGCTTGTGTTTTTTTATGCAAAAAACAACGGAGGGCATTATTATGCCAAAAAATCAATTTCAAAGAATGGTTTTTGCATTTTTAACTGTTGTAATTACTGTTCACGCTTATGTGTTTTACAGCCTTTATGTTGTAAACGGCAGTACATTAACGGAAATCAACAATGCTTCGGGAGTAATTGAAGCAATAAACAATCAGGGCGGCATTTATATGTTTGGAAAAATGATTCCGATATGGGCAATCATTCTTGTTGAATTTGCCTGCGCATATGTACTTGAGGTCATTATGGGAAGCCCCTTATCTTTCAAGCTTGCATCAAAAATTTTTGATATGAAATCAACACATCATATGATTTTTGAATCTGCAATTATCTGCGCAACAGTCGGTCTTATGTGCCCTGCAATGAGCTTTCTTGCAGCAATCTTCTATTATCCGTTCTACGAAGGTTATAATATAATTACACTTCTTGCAAATTGGCTTAAGCTTGTTTGCTTCAATTTCCCATTTGCGTTCTTTGCACAGCTGTTTTTTTTCAGCCGTTGGTCAGAACCTTATTCAAATTACTGTTCAGAAAAGATATCAAAAACAGAGAAGCAGAATTTGCATGTAAATTATAAAAGCCAAAAAGACATTCCATTAAGTTGAGGTGTCACAACGAAGTAAACCACGAACATTTTTGTTCGTGGTTTTTATATGGATTTGTATATCAAAATCCGATGCTCGCTACAGTATTATATTTACGGTTGGCTTAATAAACTGGAATTTGGTTAATGTATATGTTCATCATAAAACCCAATAAAACCCTCGAACAACTCCAAATCCAATGAATTACACCATTTTTCCCTGTCAAGGTTTTG
>CAJTZJ010000085.1 GCA_910583925.1 uncultured Eubacterium sp.
CATAAATTCATCTTGAAGGGTTATTTTTTTACAAAAAACTTTTTACTCTCAAGTAATGTAAGTAAATAATAAACTATCGGCGTATATGGGAGGAATGAATATGCCAAACATTACAAATTATAGTCCTCTTATTCAAAGCATGTTCGGAGGAAAAAGAACTTCATGGGGAACGGAATCAACCTTGCCGGGTGTGTTTCAGTTTTCACAGTTAAACAGCAGTTCCATACAGTCACAGTTGAAAGCGGCTGGGATTGATACGGGCAGTAAGCGGTATAAAGCGGTTATTGAGCAGATGAAAAAGACCGGCTGCACGGGCAATATGTTTACAAATGTGCAATCAATTAAGAATTTAATGAAAAATTACAATTCAAGGGGAGAATTTGTCGATTCAGATGGATTGACCGGTCTTATTATAACGGATGAAACAGGCGACAACTATAAAAAGATTATTGATATTCCCGAAAGTAGCAAGGATAAAATGTTTGAAGCTGTAAGAGATAGTTTTTTGCATCGTAATGGTATGGGGGACAGAAAAGGAGATACAGAAATTTTCACGGATATGTATAGGCAGATGAAGTCAGACGACAGACTGTCCGCAGGTTATACATTGAGGCAGTACCGTTCGGCATATGTGCAGACGTTTAAATCAGCAATTAAGGGAGTTGATCCTACATGGGACTATGGTAAAGTCGTACCCTCTGATGCAATAAACAGCATTACAAGAGAGTCTGTAGAAAGTCAGCTTACTCAAAGCGGAAATACATTTGTGAAAAGGTCGTCTGTATCGAGCAGCACATTGGATATACAGGTATTGTTGCTGCCCATTTTTTTTGACTTAAAATTGTTCTGATTGCCTGTCATAGAATTAATCGATATAATGACATGAGAATAGAGAAAGGAAAAGGTTTCAGGACACTAATCTTTTGAAGAGAACTGAATCCTGAAACCATTATTAAAAACATGGTTATTATATCAAAGTATGAAGTGGAATACAAGGAGGATGAGGATATTTTTCAGAATAAACGCATGAACAGATACTCTCTAATTGCCATCCAATTATTTGGTGA
>CAJTZJ010000086.1 GCA_910583925.1 uncultured Eubacterium sp.
ACTTACAAGATGAGCATAACGCTTCTTTTTATTTCATATGTCTTGGATAGAGTTGCCTCAATCCAATTACAAAGGTAGTAAAAATCCTATAAAAGTCTCTCGATGACAGACAAAATCAGCATTTCAAAGCTCATTTTCCCCATTTTTGTACCTCATTTGCTTCTCAGAGCGTTCAAGAGCCTGTATTTTAGTGGTAAAAATAATTCCTTGACAAGTATTCAGAAGTTCTTTCCACATTTCTTGAAACTCACCAATTTTACCTAAACTATGGGAATAGTAGGCTCATCTTCCTTTATCTGCTTTCCGTTTATATCAAATAGGCTGTACAAACGTTCTGTTTCAGATATTATCATTTCAGACAAAGAGTTCCAAGATTTAAGAGGTGTACAGTCATATCGTTGGCAGTAATAAACTCTATTACTTTTGTTATCAATATAGAGTTTGGAACCATCCCATGAATATCCTCCAATGAAAAACATATTGGAAGTGGCATTACGAGGCTTTTCATCTATTGCATCTTTAAGATTGAAGGGTTGTCTGGTCGCATCTATTGAATTCCGTATATAGTTCCTTCTCTTACCAAACAAGCATAATTCGTCCACAAGGATATTTGTTCCGTTGGAGATATTCTGTAAGAAATGACGATATTCAATAGGAATGGTAGTCCCAAGTAATACCTCAAGTTCTACGGTTTCAGATTCAGAAAGACAAGGATATGTCGAATTTAGCCATGCCTCTGGTGCAACATGAGGCGCATGCCCTATTAATAAAGCTCCTGTGGCTTCCACTTTTCTTGTTCCGAGATGGCTATAACGCATCATTAGCCTATCGAATGTCTCTTTGTCTATCATATAGTATGCAATGAATTAAAATCCCATTACAAAATTACTGAATTTTTCTGGCACTCAGCCATCTCTGCGGAAATTTCATGTCATTTCTGCGGTCACCGCAAGTTATAAAAATGCTTATCAACTGTTAAGATTTAGTTAAATCTTTCATTCAAAACACACACCTTTTCTAATCCTTTCACTCCCACAAAACAACTTTT